>NZ_BMGM01000034.1 GCF_014640195.1 Psychroflexus planctonicus | reverse complement strand
GGTGTTTTGTGCCAAGTTGAATGCTGCAAATCCGTTGAGTGTATCATCATCACAAATCACCAAGTCTTCTAGTGTTTGGATGCGTGGGCTTTCTTCTACTTGCAGCTCCAAGGCTTGGATGGTAAAACAGCCGGTTCCGTTGATATCTGCATCACCGATGTTTTCGGCTCTGATATATAGGGTTTGGCTAAACGGATTGGTGTTTTGAAATAAAATAGGCTCGTTATCTTCATCTGCTATGGCAATGGCATTGTCTCCATTGTTGGCATCTACTTCGGTTAAGTGGTAAGTGATTTGGGTATTCACTTCGCCATCCAAGATGTCTTCGATAGCGGCTTGCAAATCAAACTCGCTGGTACCTTCGTTATCGGCATCACAAACTACTAAAGGTTCGGGTGCTGGAATCGTGGGTAATGGATCTACCACTAAAGTTAAAGTTGTCGTCGCTACACAATCCGTATCATCACTAAACACACTTATTTCGATGGTTTGTGGGTTGTCTATGTTTTGGTAGTTGCTTATATCGGTGATTGGGTTGTT
>NZ_BMGM01000033.1 GCF_014640195.1 Psychroflexus planctonicus | reverse complement strand
ATTGACAGAAGCTAGGTTTTCATCGATATTTCCCATTTTAGCAATATCTGCTGCATCTACTTCAGTAATTCCATCAGCGGCAAAACGCAAACGAATGGCATCGATAATCTGACTTTCTTCATTTTGCAACTCGAATAATAAACTCATTTGATTATTACTTAATGGCGCTGGTTTATTTAACGAAGTTGTTATGTCTTTCACACTTTCAGTGAATGAAATATTAGAATTTGTTCCTATTAACTGAATAAAGAACGCCTGCCCAGGTTCAATAAATTTAGTAGCATCCGAGCTAGGAGTTGTGGTGCCATTTCCTGATAATTGATCTATGGTTACAAAAGCTCCACGCGTATTAATCATTGGGTCCCACACCCAAAGTTTAGTGTCGTCAGCATTGCTGTTATTGGCAGTAAGGACTTCACTAACATCAATTCTAGATTGATATGGGTTAGCCACAAAAGCAAAGGTTGTTGAACCTGCGGACGCATTGGGGAAATTAAAAGTTTCTGTTCCTACTTTTAAATCACCCGTTGAAATTAAAGTCGTAGGATTGGGA
>NZ_BMGM01000032.1 GCF_014640195.1 Psychroflexus planctonicus | reverse complement strand
AAGAAAAAGAAATTAAACTTGATATTGTAGAATACGTTAAAAGTGATGATGAATTAAAAGAACAAATTCACAAAATATCTACTATTCCAGGAATTGGTGAATTAACAGCTACCATTATACTAGCAGAAACTAACGGCTTTGAGTTGATAAGAAATAAAAGACAACTTACTTCTTATGCAGGTTTAGATGTGAAAGAAAAACTATCAGGGACATCTGTAAAAGGTAAACCTAAAATATCAAAGAGAGGTAATAGATATTTAAGAAAAGCAGTTTACTTTCCAGCATTAACTGCTATTAGACATAACCAATTTCATAGTGAAACATTTGTAAGATTAGTAGGTAGGCATGGTATTAAAATGAAAGCATTGGTGGCTATTCAAAGAAAATTACTGGAGTTAGTTTATATTTTGTACAAAAATAATACGGTTTATGACTCTAAATATGAAGAAAAGAAAAAGGCTTTGCTTGAAAATGCAAAACCTTTAGAATCTAGCTTATGCTGATTTTATACAAATATAAAAAAGTCTAAATATTCCTTTGCTTTTAACACAGAATCTTCG
>NZ_BMGM01000031.1 GCF_014640195.1 Psychroflexus planctonicus | reverse complement strand
CGCCTATGTCAACGATCCGAGTTTAAATGAAGTAGACGAAGACTTCTTCCCAACCAACACCCAAGTGGTTTGGTTAAGACTAGACAGTAACGCCCAAGGCAACTTCTGTTCAACCATCACCCCAATAGAAATCATCGTCGAACCCAATCCAGAGCTCAACCCAATAGGACAACCCTTTGGTTATACTTTATGCGAAGGCGAGCCTACGCAATTACCCAGTGCAGAAGAAATCGCTTTTAGTCTGTACGATGCAACCAATGGCAGTCCATCAGAAATCATTCCTGTACTCGACCCAGCCAATGAAAACCAAGACCAAGCCAATTACGAATACAGCTTCCACTTAAGCGAAGCCAATGCTGAAGCAGGAACCAATGCCTTAGGCGCAGGATACGAAGCCAGCAATGGACAAATCCTGTACTTGAGAGTAACCCATATCGTAACCGGATGCTACAACATTGATAATATTGCTGAAGTAGAAATTACCATTGAGCCTAGACCCGAGATCACGGATGAAGAACTCACCCCAATAGTAGTATGTGCCGATGAGCAACAAAATAATGCAGACCAAGCCGACAACCAAGAAGTAGCTACG
>NZ_BMGM01000030.1 GCF_014640195.1 Psychroflexus planctonicus | reverse complement strand
CGTAGCTACTTCTTGGTTGTCGGCTTGGTCTGCATTATTTTGTTGCTCATCGGCACATACTACTATTGGGGTGAGTTCTTCATCCGTGATCTCGGGTCTAGGCTCAATGGTAATTTCTACTTCAGCGATGTTATCAATGTTGTAGCATCCGGTTACGATATGCGTTACTCTTAAGTACAGGATTTGTCCGTTGGTAGCTTGGTATCCTTCGCCTAAAGCGTTTGTGTTTGCTTCGGCATTGTCTTCACTTAAGTGGAAGCTGTATTCGTAATTGGCTTGGTCTTGGTTTTCATTGGCTGGGTCGAGTACAGGAATAATTTCCGATGGACTGCCATTGGTTGCATCGTACAAACTAAAAGCGATTTCTTCTGCACTAGGCAATTGCGTAGGCTCGCCTTCGCATAGAGTATAACCAAAAGGTTCTCCGGCGGGATTGAGCTCTGGATTGGGTTCGACGATGATTTCAATTGGGGTGATGGTTGAACAGAAGTTGCCTTGGGCGTTACTGTCTAGTCTTAACCAAACCACTTGGGTGTTGGTTGGGAAGAAGTCTTCGTCTACTTCATTTAAACTCGGATCGTTGACATAGGCG
>NZ_BMGM01000029.1 GCF_014640195.1 Psychroflexus planctonicus | reverse complement strand
TTTACCATCCAAGCCTTGGAGCTGCAAGTAGAAGAAAGCCCACGCATCCAAACACTAGAAGACTTGGTGATTTGTGATGATGATACACTCAACGGATTTGCAGCATTCAACTTGGCACAAAACACCGCCAATGCCATCGGAACACAAGATGCAGAAAATCTTACCGTAACCTACCATGAAACCCAAGCCGATGCAGAAGCAGGCACCAACGCCATCGCTGTACCGAGCAATTATACCAACAACACCAACCCACAAAGCATTTACGTTCGTCTAACCGACACCGAAACCGGTTGCATCGATCAATTTGGCTTTACAGACGACAATAGCTTTACGATTAGCGTAGAAGCATACCCAGACTTAAGCACTCCAACACCGCTAGAAGTTTGTAACACCCAAGCCAACCCAGAAGCGAACTTCCCGACCGGAAACTTTGATCTGACCCAAAAACAAGAAGAGTTAACCGGTTTATCGCCTGTACCTGGAAGCATCAGCTTTACGTATTACGAAAGCGAAACAGACTTAAACAATCAGGAAAATCAAATAGCAGATCCCACGGATTACATCAACACGAGCAATCCACCGATGCTGATTTACGTAGAAGC
>NZ_BMGM01000028.1 GCF_014640195.1 Psychroflexus planctonicus | reverse complement strand
GGCTACTTCAATGGTTATAATTTCATTACTTGTAGCTTGGTAATTTTCAGGATTACTGATTTCTACATCATTTTCATCGAAGTAAGCAATGGTAAAATCAGTTGAATTGGCTGTTGTTGGAAGCAATTCAGCTTCAACTTGCGATAAATCGAAAAATGCCGAAGTTTCTCCTGATTCTGTACAATTTACTAAATCATCTACTTGATTAATTTCCACAGGAAAACTTTGCAATTCAAATGAATCTACGACAAAACAATTTGCTGAATTTGTATTTTGCAAACGAATAAAAATAGTTTCGTTTAAAGATGAAGCCGTGTAATTAAGCAAATCAGTACCTTGACTTTCCAATGAATTTACATTGTCTTCTGCATCTTGTAAAGATGTAAAATAAGCTACTTCAACTTCGTTAGAATCTTGCGTACCTAAAGCTACTGAGGTGTTTTCGGTTAAATTGAAAGTAGCATTCAAATCGAAATCGCTACAAGCTTCCAAGTCGTTTAGATTTTGGATTTCGGGAGTAACTTCAATTAATAGACTAAAATTTGTTGTTTCAACACAAGTTGGGTTGTTTACATTGGCTACTTCAATGGTTATAATTTCATTACTTGTAGCTTGGTAATTTTCAGGATTACTGATTTCTACATCATTTTCATCGAAGTAAGCAATGGTAAAATCAGTTGAATTGGCTGTTGTTGGAAGCAA
>NZ_BMGM01000027.1 GCF_014640195.1 Psychroflexus planctonicus | reverse complement strand
CAACAGCGCATCCTATGAAAAGCAATCAACCTGATCTTCCTTCAAATTTATGATATTTTCTTATTAGTTATCTCATTATTTTTTAATTTTCTATCACGTTTTATATAATTTGAAGCTTGCTTCACATTATATAAAATGTAAAAATAATAACTTGCTCGGCATCCTATGTGTGGTCAAAAGAACTCTCTCGCCACCAGCATCTCTATGAGTATAAGTTAAAAAGTCTATTCACTTGCTAACAAGATGTGGTCTAGTTTCAAAGATTAATACTAGCCACCTGCGCTGTTTTGTGATATAGACTTTAGGTTCATTTTTGAGCTTTGTTATTGGTTTATATTTCTTAATTTATTTCTGTTATTTAATTACTCCAATTTGGTAAGGTATTTCAGTTTTAATGACCGCCAAGGTTATTCTTAAAAGTTTTCTTGCGACTTTGATTACTATTTTCTTTGTATCCTTTCCTAAATGCTTTCTGTAATAATTTTGCATTACAGGGTCTCTTCTTATAGCTTGCCAAGATGCTTCTACAAAATAGGAACGTATTAAGCGATGTGCTCTTGGATTCATTCCTATAGTCTTGTAGTTGGAACCGCTCTGATGTACTCCAGGGGCAATACCAACATAACCTGCCAAATGCTTTAAATTATTAAATTTTCTCAAATCACCTAATTCTGCTAATATGCCACAAGCAACAATACCACCAATTCCTGGAATACTTCTAAGCAGATAATAATCTTTTTTATAGTGCTTACGACAATAAGCTCTGAGTCGGTTGGAAACTTCTCTAAGTTCTTTATCGATAAATCTAAAGCTTCTCATTTTACTAGTCATACTTTCTTTACCTGTTGAGTAGTTAAATTCTAGACTATCTATCCAATCTCGAAAGTTGTGGCTCCAGTGATCATTGTCGTGCTCTTCAGGAATTTGAATA
>NZ_BMGM01000026.1 GCF_014640195.1 Psychroflexus planctonicus | reverse complement strand
GATAAGCTTAATTTGAGTACTGATAACTTTTTTGAAGCTATAATTAAGAAGAAACTTTGGAAAGAACCTAGCGCTCTAGTTGTTTATGAACGCTTTTTAGGGTATTTAGATGCAGATAATATCAAAGAATTACTTGACTTAGAATTTAAGCATAAGCTAAGACTTAATCCTATCTCATTATTAGATAATAAAAAAAGAACGCTTGATAAAACTGATAAATTAGAGCTAATAAAGTACTTTTTGAGAACTGGTGAATTGCCAAAATCCTACCAGTCCAATTTATCAAATCAACTTCAGGTTTTAAAGTCTTTCATTAAATCAGACCAGAGCATTTTAAGATATCTAATCCCAGAATTTAATCAAACAGAGAATATAAGTAAGGCGGTTGTTAAGCTATCTTCAAAGTCTGTATTGTTTAAATCAGTTTTAAGCCTTTTAAAAGATAAGAACACTGATATGCATGTTCTATTAAAACCACCCTTGGAGAAATTCAAAGACGTTGCATATAGTGATGATTTTTATGTTTTAGATCTAATTTTAAAACGTTTGATAAATGGTCCTAATACCCTTAATCTTACAACTAGCATCAATTTCTTTAAAGAAATAAAACAATATAGCAAAGAACTAAGCGCTGTAATTTTTGAAAATGGGACTCGTTTATTAGATGATGGTAAAATATCTATGAGGAGTGTTGTAGCTCAGGCTTTAGATTTTTACCATAAGAAGGAAGATCGTATTTCTGAAGATGAAGAATCTTATCAGCTACATAACGAAACCTTAGCTGTCTGGTCAAAGTCCAAATCAACAGATGCTGAAGATGCCTTTGATTTTATAGATTCGAAAATTGCATTAAAGGACTATAAATTCATTAGAACAATCTTTGAGAATAACCATATAAAAAATAAACTATTAGATCAATTCATCAAGGCTGAATTAACTAAAAAAAATGAGCTTTTAACTATACTTGAAGCTGAAAAAGCTAAGTCGTTTTCTTTAACTAGCATTTTACAGGATATAGATAAGCTTAATTTGAGTACTGATAACTTTTTTGAAGCTATAATTAAGAAGAAACTTTGGAAAGAACCTAGCGCTCTAGTTGTTTATGAACGCTTTTTAGGGTATTTAGATGCAGATAATATCAAA
>NZ_BMGM01000025.1 GCF_014640195.1 Psychroflexus planctonicus | reverse complement strand
CTTGTGTATGTCAATTCCAATAAATAACTTCGGTGTGGCAGTTTGTTCAGTGTTCATATCTTATAATTTTTAGTGAAATTTAAAGATACTAGACTTTCTGCTTTTTCATGGATGCTAACAAAAATGACGAGATTTGTGCTGAAACGAGAGTTTTATGTATTTTTAGAAACTTAAAGTTTAACCGAAAAACTTGCGCATTTTAGCTCGCCACTTTCGTTATGCGCGAGACGTTGTGGTGCATATTAAAAACCGACAGAAAACAAAATGAACGAATTACAATTAACAGGTGGAGCAAGAATTGGAATGGCTAATGCGTCAATTCCTTTTGCGACTCTAAAAGTGAATAAGGACAGATTGGAATTGAATGCCTCTATTATCGGTAACCTGACCTTTCAACCAGCTGACATTATTTCAATCGAACCTTATATAATGATTACAATAATTGGACAAGGAATAAAAATAAATCACAAAGTTGCTAACTATAAAGAACGTGTGATTTTTTGGACTTTTAAAGACCCAAACTCTATCGTACGACAAATTGATGAAACGGGATTTTTAAATAATCAAAATAACTCTGAGCAAAAAATTGATAGAACTATAATTGAAAAACAAGCGAAAGGTGGTTTCCCTATCAAAAAAGAATTTGCAATTGGAGCTATCGTAGTGTGGAACTTACTTTTTCTAACAGACATAATTCCGTTTTTACTTGGCGACAAAGAAGGATTTCCAATTGGTAACGGAGTTTTGGCTGCAATCGGACTTTTATTTCTGACTGCTCTATTGAGCCTAATATCAGCAGATTTTAGGCGACTGATTTTAAAGGAAGGGAGAGAATTGAGCGATATAAAGAAATTTGCAATTCTTGCGATGATAATAAGTGGGTTTATGTTATTGCAATTAGGAATAATGACAAAATTTATGAATTAAAAAATACGACACCACAACAGCGCATAACAAAAATGGCGAGATTTGTGATTGAAACGAAAATTTTGGTTTTTTTAGAAAATTAAAAGTTTAACCGAATGGAAAGCGCATTTTAAGTCGCCACTTATGTTATGCGCGGACCGTTGGCAACAAGCTAAGAAAACGAAAACAATACAAATTTGAATGTTATAATTTGTATATTTGAAAAAATAATTGATGATGAACATAGAAGCTCGTAAAATAGAATTCGTTCAGGAGTTCTTTAAACTTCAAAGTGAAAAAACAATTTCAAAACTTGAAAGGTTATTGAAAAAAGAAAAAGAACATTCATCGCCTGACAAAGTTGAACCAATGACATCTGTTGAATTGAATGCTCGAATTGATAAATCGCTTAAAGATTCGAAAAACGGGAAGTTGACGGAAGTAAATGACTTACTTGCTGAAATTGAAAAATGGAATTAAAAATTTATTGGACAGATTTCGCTAAGACTGAATTAAAAAAGATTTTTAAGCATTTAAAAGAAAATGCAAGTTTGACAGTAGCGAAAAATGAAAACGAAAAAATAGTTAAATCAACTTTAAGATTAAAAAATCAACCCCAAATTGGTCAAATAGAACCAATGTTGGTTGAAAGAGAAATTGAGTTAAGATATTTACTTCATCAAACTTATAAAATCATTTATTGGATAAATTCTAAACAAAATAGAGTTGAAATAATGGATGTTTTTGAAACCCATCAGCAAACTGAAAAGATAAAGCGAACGAAATAAAGCCAGTTGCCAACAGCGCATCCTATGAAAAGCAATCAACCTGATCTTCCTTCAAATTTATGATATTTTCTTATTAGTTATCTCATTATTTTTTAATTTTCTATCACGTTTTATATAATTTGAAGCTTGCTTCA
>NZ_BMGM01000024.1 GCF_014640195.1 Psychroflexus planctonicus | reverse complement strand
GCTAAGCAAGCCATCACTGACTTTGCTTAGCTTTATTTTTAAATTGACAGCGGGTTAAGATTAACATAGCTATTCACCTGTTAAATTTCCCTAATCTATAGCCGCTTTACATTAGTTATCGATAACTAACATGCTGCTCTAAAAAAGGAGGTATTCCAGCCGCACCTTCCGGTACGGCTACCTTGTTACGACTTAGCCCCAGTTACTAGTTTTACCCTAGGTCGCTCCTCGCGGCTACGAACTTCAGGTACCCCCAGCTTCCATGGCTTGACGGGCGGTGTGTACAAGGCCCGGGAACGTATTCACCGCATCATGGCTGATATGCGATTACTAGCGATTCCAGCTTCATAGAGTCGAGTTGCAGACTCCAATCCGAACTGTGATGCACTTTGTAGATTAGCGCCTCCTCGCGAAGTGGCTGCTCTCTGTATGCACCATTGTAGCACGTGTGTAGCCCAGGACGTAAGGGCCGTGATGATTTGACGTCATCCCCACCTTCCTCACGGTTTGCACCGGCAGTCTGGCTAGAGTTCCCGACATTACTCGCTGGCAACTAACCACAGGGGTTGCGCTCGTTATAGGACTTAACCTGACACCTCACGGCACGAGCTGACGACAACCATGCAGCACCTTGCAAATTGTCCGAAGAAAAATCTATTTCTAGACCTGTCAAAATGCATTTAAGCCCTGGTAAGGTTCCTCGCGTATCATCGAATTAAACCACATGCTCCACCGCTTGTGCGGGCCCCCGTCAATTCCTTTGAGTTTCATTCTTGCGAACGTACTCCCCAGGTGGGTTACTTATCACTTTCGCTTAGCCACTCATCTCGCAATTGAGACGAACAGCTAGTAACCATCGTTTACGGCGTAGACTACCAGGGTATCTAATCCTGTTCGCTACCTACGCTTTCGTCCATCAGCGTCAGTATATCATTAGTGATCTGCCTTCGCAATCGGTATTCTGAGTAATATCTATGCATTTCACCGCTACACTACTCATTCTAACCACTTCACAATAACTCAAGAATAACAGTATCAATGGCAATTTTATGGTTGAGCCACAAACTTTCACCACTGACTGATTATCCCGCCTACGGACCCTTTAAACCCAATGATTCCGGATAACGCTCGGATCCTCCGTATTACCGCGGCTGCTGGCACGGAGTTAGCCGATCCTTATTCATACAGTACCGTCAACAGTATACACGTATACCTTTTTCTTCCTATATAAAAGCAGTTTACAACCCATAGGGCAGTCTTCCTGCACGCGGCATGGCTGGATCAGGATCTCTCCCATTGTCCAATATTCCTCACTGCTGCCTCCCGTAGGAGTCTGGTCCGTGTCTCAGTACCAGTGTGGGGGACCTCCCTCTCAGGACCCCTACCTATCATCGCCATGGTAAGCCGTTACCTTACCATCTAACTAATAGGACGCATACTCATCTTATACCGATAAATCTTTAATCATAAATAGATGCCTATCTATAATACCATGGGGCATTAATCCAAATTTCTCTGGGCTATTCCCCTGTATAAGGTAAATTGTATACGCGTTACGCACCCGTGCGCCGGTCGTCGGCAGTAGCAAGCTACCCCGTTACCCCTCGACTTGCATGTGTTAGGCCTGCCGCTAGCGTTCATCCTGAGCCAGGATCAAACTCTTCATCGTTATAATCTTTATAATTCTAACCATAAATTAAGAAATCTTCTCAGGGAACATGCGCTAATCAATCTTAACGCCTAATTTAATTTACATCTTGTTTTACCAAGTTGTGCTGTCAATTCAAAATATCATAGAACTTCTTTCAAATAAAATAATTTAACTATTAAAGCAAATTATCCCAATTTTGATGCAGGTGAAACTTAAATCCCAA
>NZ_BMGM01000023.1 GCF_014640195.1 Psychroflexus planctonicus | reverse complement strand
TGTGAAGCAAGCTTCAAATTATATAAAACGTGATAGAAAATTAAAAAATAATGAGATAACTAATAAGAAAATATCATAAATTTGAAGGAAGATCAGGTTGATTGCTTTTCATAGGATGCGCTGTTGCCAGTAGTGCTTTATTCAGATATTCATTTTTCGTCATTCATTTTAGATGGGTTTTGTCTTGTGTCAAAAACATCATTAATTATGACTTGATTATCTATTATTCTGTAAATTAATTTATAATTTCCACTTACTAAATATCTATGATTTTTCTTTAATCTAGTTAGGTTTGGTTCAACTGGACCAGTATATGGATTGTTTATTAATTGTTTAGAAGAACTAAGAATTTGTCTTCTAATTTTATGGGCAACTTTTTTATTAGCTTGAGCACAATAAAAATCAAAAATATCTTTCAAATTTCTGATTGCAAAATCAGTCCAAACTATTTTCATCCCTACCAATTTGCGGATATTTTCTCTAAATCTTCTTGACTTTTAAAATTTCCATTTTCAAAATCCAATTCAGACTTCTCAATTCTATCAATTAACTCATCAACAGTAAACGGATTTAAGTCAGGGTTACGCTTAACTTCTCTTTTTAAAATATAATTTTCTAAATTATCAAAAAATATTTCGTCCTTAATTTGAGCCAAATAGGTTATTAAATTGAGTTTTCTAGTTTGTAAATCCATCTTTAAAATATTTTATCCAAAAATACAATTTTTATCTTAATGTTTAATTGTAAAACGATTTTTTCGCATTACTGGCAACGGTCCGCGCATAACATAAGTGGCGACTTAAAATGCGCAAGTTTTTCGGTTAAGGTTTTACGTTTCTAAAAATACAAAAACTTTGAGTTTTGATCTAATTCCGCCATAAACTATATACGCTGTTATGCATCGTTCTTAATTCAACTGATTAATTCAAAAATCAATTCTTTCAATATTTTGACATCACTATTTACCGTTCCTTGCATATATCTTTCATAAACATTTTCATCGTCAGGTGGGTTTAAGTTTAAAGATATTCCTTTCTCAAGAGCCAACATTCTTAAGAATTCTCTTTGAGCTCTTCCATTACCATCTATGAATGGATGTAAATAATTAACGTTGTCTAATATTTCAGCTAGTTTTTCGGCAATTTCATTTCTATCATCTCTTTTAGTTTTCTTGAAACTTTCTATCAAAGTATCAATAAAATTACAAGCATTTTCGAAATGAGATGTTGGGAAAAATTGTTTTCCATCTTTACTTATTTCAACAAGTCTTTTCTTACCTGCCCAATCGTAAATATCTTGAAATAAATGTTGATGAATCGAAAATAAGCTTTCAATTCCATTTATTTTGATTGGATTGTTATGTAATTCATTAATTCGTTTTGTTACTGTAACACTCTCAAAAAAAAGTAAATCTTCTGAGTTAGTAATATCAGCTAAGTTTTTTAGCACTCCTGATTTTGGGTCGATATAAGTATAATCAGGATCAACATATCTGTAAGAATTAGACATAGGTCTTTTTCTTCGTATAAATTATTAAATCGTCTATAGATATTTTACCTATTATATAATCTCTTATGATTTCAATACTTCTTTGCGTTGGTCTAAATCCTTCAAACATATTGCTTCCAATAGCACTTGCAGTGTTTTCCAATGTCTTTAAATCTGAAAACTTGACGCCCATTATCGTAAGTTTTTTTCGGTCAATTTCTATTGAGTTATACATATTTTTTGCTTTTTGAAATCTTACAAATATAAGGATATTTTATCAGTTCTAATTTGTTTGTAGTTTCAATTTGAATGATGCATAACGTCTCGCGCATAACGAAAGTGGCGAGCTTAAAATGCGCAAGTTTTTCGGTTAAACTTTTACTTTTCTAAAAATAAACAAATCTCTCGTTTCAGCAATAAATTCGCCATTTTTGTTAGCATCCATGAAAAAGCAGAAAGTCTAGTATCTTTAAATTTCACTAAAAATTATAAGATATGAACACTGAACAAACTGCCACACCGAAGTTATTTATTGGAATTGACATACACAAG
>NZ_BMGM01000022.1:1961-2629 GCF_014640195.1 Psychroflexus planctonicus | reverse complement strand
CAAAATGAAGAAAGTCAGATTATCGATGCCATTCGTTTGCGTTTTGCCGCTGATGGAATTACTGAAGTAGATGCAGCAGATATTGCTAAAATGGGAAATATCGATGAAAACCTAGCTTCTGTCAATGAAAACAGCTTGTTTACTATTCAGCGTAGAAACTTCCCAGAAAATGATGAAGTAATTCCGTTATTTACCAACAACTGGCGTAATCAAGACTACAGCTTTGTAGCCAACTTATCTAATTTTGGAACAACAGAAGTTTATTTAGTAGATGCGTATTTAGGAACAGAAACTTTGTTAACAGATGGCGAAGTTTATTCCTTTAGCGTTGATGCCAATGTGACGGAATCGGTTGACACGTTGCGATTTTCCTTAAAATTTGATATAGAAACCATGAGCATGGAAGATGTAGACGAAAAGTTGTTTAGCCTCTACCCTAACCCAGCCGAAGATATAGTGCAACTACAAAGTAACTTGACCTTAACAAACAAAGCAAATGTAGCTGTTTACAATATGCTAGGACAACAAATGCAAATTAAAGCAGAAGTAATAAGCCATACCAACTTGCGCTTAAGCTTAGGCCATTTAGCCTCTGGTGTATACATTGTACAACTTACCGACCAAGAAGGCAATAGCTACACCCAAGAATTAATTAAAAAGTAGAGAGT
>NZ_BMGM01000022.1:0-1951 GCF_014640195.1 Psychroflexus planctonicus | reverse complement strand
AATATAAAATTAGGTATCGCAATTAGCTTACTTTTCATGTTAGTACTCATGCCGGAAGCACAAGCACAGAGTTTAGAAGATGTATTCGATTTTGATAACGACAATGTAAACGATGTGCCCGAAGCAACGATTAACATGTTAATATATGCCGGATTAGTTGTAGGAAGCTATTTTGGTATTAAAAAAATAAAAGCATGTTGAAGCGGTTAAAAAAAATCAATAAGCTCGATGTGGTATCCTATATTTTATACATAGCAGTTGCTATAATTCTTATATACATCATCTTCGTTCTTTAAGAACAAATTCAGCTTGAAAAAGAGCTTGAGTTAATGCTAAAGCAAGGAATGTAAAGATATTATTAGGAGTTATTTTTAAAAACCACCTTTTACGCAAGTAAGGGTGGTTTTTTTAATATTATAAGTTTTACGATGTAAAGACAATAGATAAAGTTTAAGTATAGTCATGAATCATATAAATTAATTTTTTAGAGTAATATATTAAATTTTTGTAGAATTTAATCTAATATTGTAATATAGAATAGCTTATGGTTTTGTAAGTTTGATACTAAAATTGGAATTATTTCTAATTTTTAGAAATAATTTGATATGTAAATTAATCAAAATTACTAGCTTACAATCTATTACATTTTTGGTACACAGATTGTTCTAAGTGTAAATTAAATTTTTATTTGTTATGAAATTAAAATTATTTTTGTTAATCACATTATTTAGTGTTGTTAACCTGACTGCTCAAGTAACAGCTGTACAACCTTTCGGATCAGGTACAGAAATAGACCCATATCAAATTACTAGCTTTGAAAATTTATTTTGGATTTCTGATTTAGCAGCTTCAGCATCAGATATACAAGATAGAAATGCTGCGCATTACATTCAATTAAATGATATTGATGCAAGTGAAAGCCAGACTATTGCTAACGGATTTAACCCCATTGGTAAATTTTCTGATGGTGGTTTTTCTGGAAGCTATAATGGTCAAGGCTTTGCTATAGACTCACTTAGTATAGATAGAGATGCTAATAACACAGCTTTCATTGGTCTTATTGACAGTGGTAGTGTTGAAAACTTAAATTTTACTAATGCTGTAGTTGAAAGTAATAGTAACAATATAGCCGTTTTAGCAGCAAGTTTGACTAACTCTGGTAGCATTATTAGTTCTTCGGTTAGCTCATCAACTATTACGGTTACAGGTACAAGTATTGGCAATATTGCTGCTCTTGTGGGCACAATTGATAATGCTACTATAAGCGACTCCTACGTAGAAGGAACTACAGTAACTGCTACAGGTGCTAATCGAGTAGGTGGTTTAGTCGGTAGGATGATTAACAATGCAAGCATAACCACGAGTTATGTTGTAAACACTGATATTACTGGTAACAGCGATGTTGGTGGATTTGTTGGACTTGTTTCTGGTGGTGAAATTAATAATAGTTATGCTCGTGGTAATGTAAATGGAGTTACCAACACAGGTGGTTTTGCTGGAAGTATTACAGGAGGTTTAATTGATAAATCTTATGCTGCAAATACAGTAACAGCTTCCGATACTAATGAAGACCCCGCGGGATTTGCCAACCAAACAGGAACTAATTTAGTCACCAATTCTTTTTACGATAGTGACGTAACATCTACAGATAATAGTGATGCTACAGGCGAGACTACAGCTAACATGACACAAGAGAGCATATTTATTACTGCTGGTTGGGATTTTGTGTGTGAAACTACAAACGGAACAGAAGATATTTGGTCTATTAGCACAGGAGTTAACAATACTTATCCCAACTTAAATGGTGAAGAAGATCTATTCATTAAAGCCGTACAACCACAAGGAGATGGTTCTACACTAAATCCATATTTAATAACTTCATTAGCTAATTTATATTGGATTACCATTACCCCTAGCTCATGGGACGCTAATTTTGAACAAATCAATGATA
>NZ_BMGM01000021.1 GCF_014640195.1 Psychroflexus planctonicus | reverse complement strand
TATCATTGATTTGTTCAAAATTAGCGTCCCATGAGCTAGGGGTAATGGTAATCCAATATAAATTAGCTAATGAAGTTATTAAATATGGATTTAGTGTAGAACCATCTCCTTGTGGTTGTACGGCTTCAATGAATAGATCTTCTTCACCATTTAAGTTGGGATAAGTATTGTTAACTCCTGTGCTAATAGACCAAATATCTTCTGTTCCGTTTGTAGTTTCACACACAAAATCCCAACCAGCAGTAATAAATATGCTCTCTTGTGTCATGTTAGCTGTAGTCTCGCCTGTAGCATCACTATTATCTGTAGATGTTACGTCACTATCGTAAAAAGAATTGGTTATAGTTCCTCCCGTTTGGTTAGCAAACCCAGCCGCATTTCCATTGTTATCAAATAAATTAATATCGCTTGTGGTATACGCTTTATCAATAGTACCCGCAGAAATTTGCCCAACAAACCCACCAACGGATTCTGAAGCCACAGTAATGGCGGCTCTAGAATAAGAATTATTAATAAATCCGCCATCCATTTTACCAAGCAAACCACCTGTAAAACCTATTGAGTTTCTTAAATTAGCATTAGCATAAGATTGGCTAACCGTTCCATCATTCATCAATCCTACAAGCCCTCCCATATTACAGACTGGTGGAGAAGGTTCAAAAATTTCAAAAGGGACTTCTAATTGATTACTTTCAAATACATAAACCCCAAAAATATTAGCTCCTCCAATTATTTGTGCAGCTAGTACACCTGCATTGGTAAACTCCCCAACAAAACTAGCATTTACAAATCTAAGGTTGTTTACTTCACCAGCTAGAGTATCAAAAAAACCAGCGTTCGGAATATTAGCATTAATAGTAAGACCGTTTATTTCAAATCCACCACCTTCATAGACTCCAGTGAAATTGGCTGCATCATTTACACCAATAGGAATCCAACCTTCGTTGTTACAACCCCATTCTGCAGTTGGTAAAGCATCAATATCATTAATTTGTTCAAAATTAGCATCCCATGAGCTAGGGGTAATGGTAATCCAATACAAATTAGCTAATGAAGTAATTAAATATGGATTTAGTGTAGAGCCATCTCCTTCAGGTTCTATAGCTTCAATAAATAAATTTTCGATACCATCAAAATTTGGATATCCATTGTTTTTCGTAGCATCTATGTTCCAAATATCTTCTGTACCATTATCCGTTTCACACACAAAATCCCAACCAGCAGTAATAAAGATGCTCTCTTGTGTCATGTTAGCTGTAGTCTCGCCTGTAGCATCACTATTATCTATAGATGTTACGTCACTATCGTAAAAAGAATTAGTGATTAAATTAGTTCCTGTTTGGTTGGCAAATCCCGCGGGGTTTTCATTAGTATCGGAAGCTGTGACTGTGTTTGCAGCATAAGATTTATCAATTAAACTTCCTGTAATACTACCAGCAAAACCACCTGTGTTGGTAACTCCACTCACATTGCCACGAGCATAACTATTATTAATTTCACCACCAGAAACAAGTCCAACAAATCCACCCACATTTTGGTTTCCACTTAGAGTTGCAGTAGAAAAACAAGTGCGAATTAATCCCCCTTCAACTTCACCTATAACACCACCAAGATTAGAAATACCTGTTGCTGTAGATGTAATTGTTCCTTGATTTACATAAATTGTATTAACAACAGCATTAGTTTGTAAAGTTCCCGCAAGTACTCCAATAGTTGAGTCTGCTGAAATTGAAAAATTGGTCAAGTTCAAATCGAAAACCTCACCACTTAAATTACCAAACAAACCTACATTTGATTGATTAGAATTGATAAATAAATTTTCGATAGTAAAACCGCCACCATTATAGATACCTGAAAAAGTATCACTCGTAGCATTAGCGATTACAACCCAACCCCCGTTAGTTCCTTCACAACCCCAAAACTCAGTTGAAGCTGCGTCTATATTTGCTGTTTGTTCAAAAAAAGCAGACCAACTGCTTGGGTTTTCAGCAATCCATAACAGGTTTTCTAAACTAGTTATTAGATATGGGTCTCCCGATAGACCTGTTCCATTTGGCTCTACAGCATCAATAAATAAATCATCTTCACCATTTAAGTTAGGGTAACTATTATTAACTCCTGTGCTAATAGACCATATATCTTCTGTTCCGTTTGTATTTTCACACACAAAATCCCAGCTAGCAGTAATAAAGATGCTCTCTTGTGTCATATTAGCTGTAGTCTCGCCTGTAGCATCACTATTATCTGTAGATGTTACGTCACTATCGTAAAAAGAATTGGTGATTAAATTAGCTCCTGTTTGGTTTCCGAAAGCGTTAAGTGTTCCTGTGCCAGCATTCACTAGATTTAGATTACTTACTGCATAGGTTTTATCAATAGATCCTGCGGATATTTCTCCCACAAAGCCACCTGCATTTGCATTTTCTACGTTTAAGGTTGCTCTAGAATAAGAGTTGTTTATGTTACCAGCTGTCATTTCGCCAATAAAGCCACCAGTTAGACCTTGGGTATTTGTCAAGCTTGCATTAGCATAAGATTGGCTAAGCGTTCCACCATTCATTAAACCTACAAGTCCACCTACATTAGCAGGGTTAGCGGTTGAAGAGAGTGAATTCCCTGCTAAAACATAGACTTTAAACACATTAGCTCCTGTGGTAGTTTGACCTGCTAGTACCCCAGCATTTGTCATTTGTCCATCAAAATCTGAATTATCAAATTTTAAGTTATTTACTTCACCTGCCAGGATATCAAAGAAACCTGTGTT
>NZ_BMGM01000020.1 GCF_014640195.1 Psychroflexus planctonicus | reverse complement strand
AAAAAAAGTCCTTTCAGCGTGATTGCTAAAAGGACTTTTAGTATAAGGAAGGCGGCGACCTACTCTCCCACGGAATGCAGTACCATCGGCGCAAATGAGCTTAACTTCTCTGTTCGGAATGGGAAGAGGTGAGCCTCATTGCTATAACCACCTTAAATTGTTTCCCTAAATCTATGTCTTTACTTGAAGACTATCCAATTATTTTGTTCCTTCCCTTTGGGGGAGGTTAGGATAGGATTTTGGGATAATATCATAACATATAGATTAAGAGATTTGGGCTTTGATATGGACTTTAATTTAGTAACAAACTTCGCTAATAGAGTTATAGCATCGCTATACTATATACTGGTTATCTTGTGCGATAAGTTTTTCGGGTAATTAGTACTACTTGGCTGTGACATTACTGCCTGTACACCTATAGCCTATCAACCCCATCGTCTTTGGGGACCCTTTAAAGAAATCTCATCTTGTGGTTGGTTTCGCGCTTATATGCTTTCAGCGCTTATCCATTCCAAACGTAGCTACTCTGCAATGCTCCTGGCGGAACAACAGATACACCAGAGGTTTGTCCAACTCGGTCCTCTCGTACTAGAGTCAGATCCACGCAAATTTCTAACGCCCACTGTAGATAGAGACCGAACTGTCTCACGACGTTCTGAACCCAGCTCGCGTGCCACTTTAATGGGCGAACAGCCCAACCCTTGGGACCTTCTCCAGCCCCAGGATGTGACGAGCCGACATCGAGGTGCCAAACCCCCCCGTCGATGTGAGCTCTTGGGGGAGATCAGCCTGTTATCCCCGGAGTACCTTTTATCCTTTGAGCGATGGCCCTTCCATGCGGAACCACCGGATCACTATGCTCTACTTTCGTACCTGATCGACCTGTATGTCTCTCAGTCAAGCTCCCTTTTGCCATTGCACTCTACGCACGGTTACCAAGCGTGCTGAGGGAACCTTTAGAAGCCTCCGTTACTCTTTTGGAGGCGACCACCCCAGTCAAACTACCCGTCTAGTAATGTCCCCCGTTACCGGGGTTAGGCTTCAAACAAGTAAAGGGTGGTATTTCAACAACGACTCCACCACACCTGGCGATGCAGCTTCGATGTCTCCCACCTATCCTACACATCACTTATCCAAAGTCAATACTAAAGTATAGTAAAGGTTCACGGGGTCTTTTCGTCCCACAGCGGGTAATCGGCATCTTCACCGATACTACAATTTCACCGAGCTCATGGCTGAGACAGTGTCCAGATCGTTACACCATTCGTGCAGGTCGGAACTTACCCGACAAGGAATTTCGCTACCTTAGGACCGTTATAGTTACGGCCGCCGTTTACCGGGGCTTCAATTCAATGCTTCTCCGCCTAAGGCGGATAACATCTCCTCTTAACCTTCCGGCACCGGGCAGGTGTCAGACCCTATACATCATCTTTCAATTTTGCAGAGTCCTGTGTTTTTGATAAACAGTCGCCTGGACCTATTCACTGCGGCCCCGATTGCTCGGGGCGACCCTTCTCCCGAAGTTACGGGCCCATTTTGCCTAGTTCCTTAGCCATGAATCTCTCGAGCACCTTAGAATTCTCTTCCCAACTACCTGTGTCGGTTTACGGTACGGGTTGCTTTAATCGATTTTCTTGGAAGATCGTCCTCTAGATTATTACCGCCACCGTAGCTTTGGTATACTATCTCCCGATTACTCGGGATTCAACGTACAATTCCGTCTGTACGCACTAAATTCCCATCTCCGTCTCTTTTAACTTAAAGCAAGTAGCAGAATATTAACTGCTTGTCCATCGACTTCCCCCTTCGGGTACGCCTTAGGCCCCGACTAACCCTCAGCTGATTAGCATAGCTGAGGAATCCTTAGTCTTTCGGTGTGCGGGTTTCTCGCCCGCATTATCGTTACTTATGCCTACATTTTCTTTTGTAATTAGTCCAGCTACCCTCACAGATAACCTTCTACCCAAATTACAATGCTCCCCTACCACTCTATACATCTGTATAGAATCCATAGCTTCGGTAATATACTTATGCCCGATTATTATCCATGCTCAACCGCTCGACTAGTGAGCTGTTACGCACTCTTTAAATGAATGGCTGCTTCCAAGCCAACATCCTAGCTGTCTAAGCAGTCGAACCGCGTTTGGTCAACTTAGTATATATTTGGGGACCTTAGCTGATGGTCTGGGTTCTTTCCCTCTCGGACATGGACCTTAGCACCCATGCCCTCACTACTGTAAATCATTTTATAGCATTCGGAGTTTGTCAGGAATTGGTAGGCGGTGAAGCCCCCGCATCCAATCAGTAGCTCTACCTCTATAAAACTATTACAATGCTGCACCTAAATGCATTTCGGGGAGTACGAGCTATTTCCGAGTTTGATTGGCCTTTCACCCCTACCCTCAGGTCATCCCAAGACTTTTCAACGTCAACGGGTGCGGTCCTCCACTATGCTTTACCACAGCTTCAACCTGCCCAAGGGTAGATCACACGGTTTCGCGTCTATTATACCTAACTAATACGCCCTATTCAGACTCGCTTTCGCTACGGATCCGTGACTGAATCACTTAACCTCGCTAAGTAAAATAACTCGTAGGCTCATTATGCAAAAGGCACGCCGTCATTCGCCTAGACGAACTCCGACCGCTTGTAAGCGTATGGTTTCAGGGTCTATTTCACTCCTTTATTCAAGGTCCTTTTCACCTTTCCCTCACGGTACTAGTTCACTATCGGTCTCTCAGTAGTATTTAGCCTTGCCGGATGGTCCCGGCTGATTCACACAAGGTTTCTCGTGCCCCGCGCTACTCAGGATACCATTATCAATTATATACCTTTCCTATACTAGACTATCACTATCTACGGTTAAGCTTTCCAACTTATTCTAGTTCAATATATAACCAAATATCATGGTCCTACTACCCCAGTAATGCCGTAACATCACTGGTTTGGGCTATTCTGCGTTCGCTCGCCGCTACTTACAGAATCACTGTTGTTTTCTTCTCCTCTGCCTACTTAGATGTTTCAGTTCAGCAGGTTTGCCCCACGCCTTACGGCGGGTGTCATGCCTTCAACATGACGGGTTGCCCCATTCGGATATCTGCGGATCATATTGTATGTGCCAATCCCCACAGCTTTTCGCAGCTTATCACGTCCTTCATCGCCTCTGAGAGCCTAGGCATCCACCATACGCCCTTAACAAACTTATCTATACCTTTTATATTCGCATAACTAACTTTAACTCTATTAGTTTTGTTTGATACTTATTATTTAAAATACTCAATAAATCAAGTATTCCATATTTTTGCTCTTCTCTTAATCAATATGTCATAGAACTTTT
>NZ_BMGM01000019.1 GCF_014640195.1 Psychroflexus planctonicus | reverse complement strand
TCTAAATATGAAGAAAAGAAAAAGGCTTTGCTTGAAAATGCAAAACCTTTAGAATCTAGCTTATGCTGATTTTATACAAATATAAAAAAGTCTAAATATTCCTTTGCTTTTAACACAGAATCTTCGAATAGCTTTGAAAATTTGTTTTAATCGAATCAAATAAACTTTCTCAAGCTATTGCGAGCGTCACGCTCGCACTTGAAAGCCTAAACCTATTTCTTCTCTACTTTAGCCAAATGCAATTCTGCCAACTGCTTATCATCAATTGCCGCTGGAGCATCAATCATAATATCTCTTCCTGCATTGTTTTTGGGGAATGCAATAAAATCGCGAATGCTTTCTTGTCCGCCTAAAATGGCAACTAATCGGTCTAAGCCATAAGCAATTCCGCCGTGTGGTGGCGCGCCATATTGAAAAGCATCCATTAAAAATCCAAATTGGGCTTTAGCTTCTTCTTCGGTAAAACCTAAATAATCGAACATTTGGGCTTGCGTTTCCTTATCATGAATACGGATGGAACCGCCTCCAATTTCATTTCCGTTTAAAACCAAATCGTAAGCATTGGCTTTTACCGCTGCTGGATTGGTTGCTAATAACGGAATTTGTTCTGCTTTAGGAGACGTAAATGGGTGGTGCATCGCATGGTAGCGTTGGGTTTCTTCATCCCATTCTAAAAGCGGGAAATCAACAACCCAAAGAGGAGCAAATTCGTCAGGTTTTCGCAAGCCTAAACGATTTCCCATTTCCATTCGCAACGCGCTTAATTGAGCTCTAGTAGTTTGTGCTTCACCAGAAAGTATAGCAATTAAATCACCTGGCTTTGCTCCGGTTTTTTCTGCCCATTTGGCTAAATCATCTTGGTTGTAAAATTTATCTACCGAAGATTTAAAACTTCCATCTTCATTGTATTTTACATAAACCATACCTTTGGCACCAACTTGTGGCCTTTGAACCCATTTGATCAAGGCATCGATTTCTTTTCGGGAATAGGATGCACAACCAGGGATAGCGATTCCTACTACCAATTCTGCTTCGTTAAATACTTTAAAATCTTTATGTTGAGCTACATCATTCAACTCGGCAAATTTCATCCCAAAGCGAATGTCGGGTTTATCGTTTCCGTAAGTAATCATGGCTTCATCGTAGGTCATTCTTGGGAAATTGGCTACTTCAACGCCATTGATTTCTTTCAATAAATGTTTGGTTAAACCTTCAAAAGTTTGCAATATGTCTTCTTGTTCAACAAAAGCCATTTCGCAATCGATTTGCGTAAATTCGGGTTGTCTGTCTGCCCGTAAATCTTCATCGCGGAAGCATTTCACAATTTGAAAATACTTATCCATTCCGCCGACCATCAATAATTGTTTAAAGGTCTGTGGCGATTGTGGAAGTGCATAAAACTGTCCAGCATTCATTCTGCTAGGCACCACAAAATCGCGTGCCCCTTCTGGAGTAGATTTTATTAAATAGGGTGTTTCTACCTCCACAAAATCTTGGTTGCTTAAGTATTTCCGCACTTCCATGCTTACTTTACTTCTAAATACCAATTTGTCCTTCACCGGATTTCTTCTAATGTCTAAATAGCGGTATTTCATACGCAAATCTTCACCGCCATCGGTATCATTTTCAATAGTAAAAGGAGGTGTTTTAGATTGATTGAGTACCACTAATTCTTCCACCAAAACTTCAATTTCACCCGTAGGGATATTTTGATTTTTCGATTCGCGTTCAATTACTTTTCCTTTTACTTGAATGACAAATTCACGATGTAATTTTCTAGCTTCTTCCATCATTACAGCTGGTGTACGCTCAGCATCAAACACCAATTGAGTAATTCCGTAGCGATCGCGTAAATCTACCCAAATAATAAATCCTTTATCTCTTGATTTTTGAACCCAACCTGCTAAGGTAACTTCTTGGTTAAGGTGGGATTGGCGTAACTCTCCGTTGGTATGACTTCTGTACATGATTTTGCTTTTTTACAAGCTGCAAAAGTAAGAAGTTCTAATTTGATGGATGAGTTTGCGGGCTTCTTATTTTTGGAGAAAATGAAAATTGCTAGCTTATTTATTATTGAACGGAAGGATTAGTTTTTGCATTCGCTATATTAAACATGTTTAACAGATTAGGTATGTAGCTTATCCCGATAGCTATCGGGACGTTAAAGTGCGCGTCTGGGGGCTTCCCGAAGTTTCGAGAAAGGCTCCCCCGAAGTATTGGGGCTCTCATCCTAAATATTCAAAACGGAATCGTTTCTCGGTTTAGATATTTTTTTATTCCATAATTCACTTCAATATCTCCGATGGAACTTTTGCAAAAAATCAAAATAAATTTGAATTAAAAAAATTAGCTTTGCAAATGAATTTCGGGATGTAGCTTAGTCCGGTTAAAGTGCGCGTCTGGGGGGCGCGAGATCGGAGGTTCGAATCCTCTCATCCCGACAATTTTTTTTCAATATTGAGATCGGAGTTTCCCCCGAAACCTCGGGGTTCTCATCCCGACTTTGCTAAAACCAAATTTAGCTAAATCTATACAAAAACCTGTAAAACAACGATTTAAAGGTTTTTTATTTTCCAGAAAATACCATAAAAAACCACATTTTACCCTACTTAGGTTACCAAAAAGGTTACTAAAAAAAGCAGTATTTTTCCGAAGATGCAGTCTAAAGCACTACTAATAAAGTTTATTTTTAGACTTAAATTAGCTTAAACTAAAGTTAGAAACTATGATGATTCGAACTTCTTAAGAAGTGCAGGATACAAAGGGATGTAATTCCCACGCTGCCAAACGATTGCATCGTGTGTGCTACGCACTATTAATAGTTCCTTCTCATGTTGCCGCGCGAATGCATCGCGTGAGCCTTAACCTAACCTTACACCACAAGTTTGCAATCCGTTCCAATACCAATACCCAACTAGCCATTTCTAACCATAGCATAATACAATAAAACACTTACTGTCAAGCATCTAATTGGATCAAAAAGATACTAATCAAGCTTTTCGAAGTTAAAAGAAATCGTTGGTATGCGTTACAAGAATATTTTTTTACTTGAAAAATAAATTTAGGTTAAATAAGTAGATAATAACCTTA
Source organism: Psychroflexus planctonicus (assembly GCF_014640195.1). Classification (GTDB taxonomy): domain Bacteria; phylum Bacteroidota; class Bacteroidia; order Flavobacteriales; family Flavobacteriaceae; genus Psychroflexus; species Psychroflexus planctonicus. The sequence continues at coordinate 5,803 of NZ_BMGM01000019.1, read as the reverse complement.
AACATTATTTAGCAGATTTAAAGATAGATATAAGCTCATGTGTCTCTTCTTTTTCTTTTTCATTATTAAATTTAACTCGTTTAACGTCACGATAATCTAGGTATAGTAACCTTACCAATGCAATTATAAAAAAGAGTATTAAAGAATAAAACATGTCTAAAACAAATTACTAAATGGCTTTTTGCAAAACATTAAACCCAGACTTTTCAAAAATATCAGATAGATGATCTGTTCTTAGTGGTTTCATAATGAATCCTTGAAAAGTTTCGTTTTTACAATCATTTGTAATAGTACTGATGTCCTTATTTGCAGTAATTATGTAAGAAAACAATTTGTTTTCTATTCTGTTTTTAGAACGATAACTATCTAATTCGTTAATTAACCCTACTCCATTCATAACTTTCATATTGTAATCAGTTAATACAATGTCAGGTAAATCAATTTTTTGATCTTTTAAATCGTCTAAAAATTTACGTCCACAATTATATTTGATTACATCAATATCCAATTCAAGATGCTTTACTAGTTTTGCATGTACAAATCTTGTTATATCACAATCGTCAATTATGGCTAAAATCATTTCTATTATTTTTGAGCTCATCTGCTAAGTGCATGCCATATTTTAGCTTGCTCACAATGAACTATTTATGAAACTTTAGTCATCTGATGAATTACAAATATTAGAGTTATTTCTAATATTTAGAAAATGATTGTTAAATCTCTCTATGTATTTAATTAGATTTACTTTGGTATTTAAATTGCTTTATACTTAAGTAATATTACTACAAATAACGATTTACCAATTAACTAACTTTTAATGAATTATCTCAAACAAAATGTAAGATGCTTTATAGGTATACTCTTTTTTTCATGAAATAAACCTGCAGTAAGTTTGGATTGCTCATGGAAAGAAATAATGCAATAAAAGAAAGTTTTTGAAGCGTGATTATTTTAAATTAGATAAAATAGCATTTTTTAAAGCATACTAATCAATGAAATAATGTTTTCACTCAATTAATTTCTTTATGTTGAAGGTTTGATGGGGTTTGTTAAGAAATACCTATAAAACAAATGGTAAAAAGCATAATCAAATCGTAAAATTATTTGGCACTTTATATAAAATCTTTAAGCTGACAAAATAAGAAGAATTAAATTTTATGATCTTGAGAACGAAAAGGACTTTGTTTTTATATCTAATATACCACTATTCGATACATTAATTTATTCATCTGTATTTAAAACTTCTTGCTTTTGTATCAGTTTTAGGTCTTTTGATGAATAAGAATCGAACTCAGGTTAGTAAGATATATTCTCAATTCAAACAGTATATAAATTCAATTTTCTATTCATTTACAACCTGAATTCAACCAATAAGTAATCTTACAATCCAAAAAATTTTTCTACAAGTTTTAATTTTTATAACTAACGAATCTTCCCAATATTGTTGCTACTCTTATTTCTACTACTTTTTAATAAATTTTAAGGTAGTAATTGTTTGTTTACCATCATCTATTTTAATAAAATAGACTCCTGCTGGTTCATTGAAATTTGTTACACTTATTGTGTTATTATCTTCAACAGCATTAAATTCTGTATTAGAAATTGGGTTGCCTAATAGGTCATAAATAGTAAAAGTATAATTTGAAGCCTTATGTGGCAATACTAAATTAAATTGATGATCTACAGGGTTAGGGTATATGTTTACTTCAGTGATTTCATTATCTATAATAGACAGATTGGTTTCTCTAAATTCTATTTTAAAACGATTAAATGCAGTTGAAGGATTAATATTTGGGTCTACATTAAAAGTATAATTATTTTCTCCTTCGTTAAGAATTATTTCTTCATTGGTATATAAATCTAATAAATAAGCATCTACATCATCAAAAGAATCGATGTCTATTTGCAATCGGTATGCGGTATGCTTGTAATTATTTATAAACATATTCACATCTTCATTAGGCAAAGGTAAATCTCTAAGCTGTATGGTAAGTAGCTGTCCATTTTGCATACTGCTTAAGTTTTCATCAATATTATCTAATTTTGGAATATCTCCAGCACCTATGCTGTTATTAGCTCCTTCTATAAAAACAACACGATAGGCATCTAAAGGAGAAGATGCATCGTTCTGCTTAAAAAGATTAACATCCATTCTTTTTTTACTTTCATTTTCTTCAGAAAAAATTTGCACTTGTGTGCTTTCAATAGCTTTGTCGCTTTGATTGTAATTTATATTAACACTTCCTCCTGAAGCAACAAGCATGATGGCTTGCATGGGTTGTATGATATTTGAAACTTGTGAAGATGTAGAAGAACTTGCTTCTCCATTCAAATTGTACTCAAAAACAGTTCCGGCAGTTTCTTCACCAAAATTCCCAGTAAGATATGCTACCCAAGCGCCTCTTCCTCCGGGCTCTCCAGGTGTTGGGGTGCCTCCTAAACTTGGATCCCAATAATAAAAATAATTAAGCAGGGATGCTTCATTATTTATAATAGATTCTATATCAACTTGTGCCCAAAATGGATTACCCGTTAAGATTAAGTCTCCTTCTGCATAATTATTATCAAAAGCAATTGAAATATTATTTTTATCAGGTGTCCCACGCGTTCTCAATTTAGTATTAGTTGGTACGGCTTCATTTTGAGTAATATTAATTGTTCTGTCTCCTCTAACCATTAAACGTCTAGCATCTCTTGCTCCTAGGCTATTTGTAGTTTGATTAGCTGGAGCCCAATTCTGAGTAGTACTAAAAAATGTAAACATGGAAGGATTACCTGTAGGATTCCAATCAAAACCGTTATTTTCTTGATTTAGCGTTGGTGTTCCACTTTCATATCCATTTCCTGTAATGTGTGTTCCATATCCAGCAGGTACTGAATTATCATTATGTGAAGATGCACCTTCTTGCCAATTATCTTGTATACTGCCTAACATGTCTAATGAAGGTGCCACAAAACGATAGGCACGTCTTGCTGGGAAACACTGTTCTGCAACTAAGCCACCGCTTATGGTACCCAATTGTTGGTCTACTTGTGCAACCTTTAAGTTACTTGAATTAAAATCGCAATACAAAGTTAAATTTAAATCACTTTGTAACCTGGTTGTTGGTGTGGTTATGTTTAACACATTGTTTACAAATACAGGGTTGTTTAAAATTAACGCACGTTCATTATTTACTCCACCTTGTAGTGTTAAATTAAAAAGCATATTTGAAACTTCTGGTGTATCTTGATTCATCTGTAGAGTTACTTCTCCATCTCCATCAACTAAAAGAGAAGAATTCATACCACCAATAATAGTTCCTTGGCCAATAATATTACCCTTTAAAGTAAGTGTATTATTTTCTCCAATACTTAAGCTTGCTCCATCTTCAACGAATAAACTTTGTATGGATCTGTCTTGGTCTAATAGAGGAAAATTCGGTACAGTAGCAGGAATACTAATGTCTTCATCTACTCCTGGAACTACGTTATCTGCCCAATTTGATGCATCAGCCCAATCTGAACTGGTAACGCCTATCCAATTTGCATCAAAAATACATTCACTTTCAAAGCCTTCCCAACGCAAAAATGCATAAGATTGGTTATCGGTTGTATTTATACCCCAAATAAAGTCGGTTCCATTTGTAGTTTCACATTCAAAATCCCAACCAGCAGCGGTAAAAGTTGCTTCTAAGTTCATATTAGCTGTTGTGGTTGCTGTTGCTGAAGTATCTGTATTTCCTTCAGCTAAATCTTGATCATAAAAACTATTACTAATTGTAGTTCCTGTTCCTGTACCTGAAAAACCGTTTACATCTGAATTTACCGCTGCATAAGCTCTCGAAATACTTCCACCAACTGCATTTCCTACAAATCCTGCTGTATTACTAACTCCAATATTTGAAAAAGAATTAGTTGTTGTACTAGTTGATAATACATAACTATCGGTTAAAGTACCAGATGTCATTTCTCCTGTAAACCCACCTGCATTAGCTAATGAAGTAGAATAGACCATAGAAAAGTTTTTTACAAAAGACACTGAAATACTTCCATTGTTAACTCCTATAAAACCACCTACATTATTACCAGAATTACCATCAAAAGTTATGTTAGCAACAAAAGATTGATTAATAGTTACATTTGCACCTGAAGACCCAATTAAGCCTCCTACGTTGTTTTCTCCCGTTATATTAATATTTTCAATAGCTAATTCTTCTAATACAACACTTGCAGTTATTTCGCCATAAAGCCCACCAACATTGGTGTTTCCAATTATGTTTGCTGTGCTGGTTTGGCTTACAATGTTTTGATTGCTTCCAGAAAGATTACCGGCAATTCCGCCAACTTGGTCTGTTCCTGTTACGGAAGCTTCATTAGCGTTTTCACTTAGATTTGTTGAGTCAGCTGAACCTACTATTCCACCAACAAAATCTGCGCCTGAAATAGTACCAGTAACACTAGCATTTTCAATTGAAGTATTATTTTCTCCAATCCCAACAATCCCGCCAGTTAGATTATTTCCTGCAATACTTCCAGCAATATTTAAGTTGATTAAAGTAGAATTATTTACTGAACCTGCAACACCACCTGTTTGTATACCTTCGCTTGTGATGTTGATATCAATTGTAATATCAGATAAATTCGAATCTCCAATAGCTCCTGCTAAACCACCAATATTTTCTAAGTTTAGTTCTTCATTTTGAGTAACACTTCCTTGAATTGAAATATTTTCTATATTGGAATTATTAGTAATAATCCCCGCTAAAACTCCAACATTCGAATTTCCCGTAACAGTTGCATTGGCAAAATTAAGATTACTAATATTAGCATTGTCTAAAGTCCCGAAGAAGGCAATTCTATCATCTGTATTATTTAAAGTTAAATTTTCAATACTAAAGTTTTGTCCGTCGTAATTTCCTGAAAAGGACTCTAGTTCCCCTTGTGCTATAATTTGAAATTCTTCTTCATTAGGACAGGAAAAGTCAAGAGTTTCACTTACGTCTATATTATTTAATTGGATGTAAAAAGCACTCCATTCTGTCGGGTTTTGTGCTATCCAAATTAGGTTAGCTAAACTGGTAATTTGGTAAGGATCTGTTTCTGTTCCACTTCCATCCGGTTGAAATACAGGCTCATTAATTTCATCATTAAAGAAAGGATAATTATTGTTAGTTGAAGCAGCTATGCGCCATATATCTTCTGTTCCGTTTGTATTTTCACACACAAAATCCCAGCTAGCAGTAATAAAGATGCTCTCTTGTGTCATATTAGCTGTAGTCTCGCCTGTAGCATCACTATTATCTGTAGATGTTACGTCACTATCGTAAAAAGAATTGGTGATTAAATTAGCTCCTGTTTGGTTTCCGAAAGCGTTAAGTGTTCCTGTACCAGCATTCACTAGATTTAGATTACTTATTGCATAGGTTTTATCAATAGATCCTGCGGATATTTCTCCCACAAAGCCACCTGCATTTGCATTTTCTACGTTTAAGGTTGCTCTAGAATAAGAGTTGTTTACGTTACCAGCTGTCATTTCGCCAATAAAGCCACCAGTTAGACCTTGGGTATTTGTCAAGCTTGCATTAGCATAAGATTGGCTAAGCGTTCCACCATTCATTAAACCTACAAGTCCACCTACATTAGCAGGGTTAGCGGTTGAAGAGAGTGAATTCCCTGCTAAAACATAGACTTTAAGCACATTAGCTCCTGTGGTAGTTTGACCTGCTAGTACCCCAGCATTTGTCATTTGTCCATCAAAATCTGAATTATCAAATTTTAAGTTATTTACTTCACCTGCCAGGATATCAAAGAAACCTGTGTT
>NZ_BMGM01000018.1 GCF_014640195.1 Psychroflexus planctonicus | reverse complement strand
CAAAATGAAGAAAGTCAGATTATCGATGCCATTCGTTTGCGTTTTGCCGCTGATGGAATTACTGAAGTAGATGCAGCAGATATTGCTAAAATGGGAAATATCGATGAAAACCTAGCTTCTGTCAATCAAAACAGCTTGTTTAGCATTCAGCGTAGAAACTTCCCTGAAAATGATGAAGTAATTCCGTTATTTACCAACAACTGGCGTAATCAAGACTACAGCTTTGTTGCCAACTTATCTAATTTTGGAACAACAGAAGTTTATTTAGTAGATGCGTATTTAGGTACGGAGACTTTGTTAACAGATGGCGAAGTTTATTCCTTTAGCGTTGATGCCAATGTTGCGGAATCGCTAGATAGTCAGCGTTTTTCCTTAAAGTTTGATGCAGAAACCATGAGCATGGAAGATGTAGACAAAAAGTGGTTTAGCCTCTACCCTAACCCAGCCGAAGATGTAGTGCAACTACAAAGTAACTTGACCTTAACAAACAAAGCAAATGTAGCTGTTTACAATATGCTAGGACAACAAATGCAAATTAAAGCAGAAGTAATAAGCCATACCAACTTGCGCTTAAGCTTAGGCCATTTAGCCTCTGGTGTATACATTGTACAACTTACCGATCAGGAAGGCAATAACTACACCCAAGAATTAATTAAAAAGTAAACTAAACACCTTAAACATGTCCACTACTCATTTAAAACTAGTAGTGGGCATGTTATAAAAAATAAAGAGATCATGCAGAAATTAAATATAAAATTAGGTATCGCAATTAGCTTACTTTTCATGTTTGTACTCATGCCGGAAGCACAAGCACAGAGTTTAGAAGAAGTATTCGATTTTGATAACGATAATGTAAACGATGTACCCGAAGCAACGATTAACATGTTAATATATGCCGGATTAATTTTAGGTAGCTATTTTGGTATTAAAAAAATAAAAGCATAAAAGCATGTTGAAGCGGTTAAAAAAAATCAATAAGCTCGATGTGGTATCCTATATTTTATACATAGCAGTTGCTATAATTCTTATATACATCATCTTCGTTCTTTAAGAACAAATTCAGCTTGAAAAAGAGCTTGAGTTGATGAAGCAAGGGATGTAAATATATCATTGTGAGTTATTTTTAAAAACCACCTTTTACGCAAGTAAGGTGGTTTTTTGTGATTTGTAAATTAATTACTTTGAATATCTTTGTAGAATATAAGCGACAGATAATGATAATTTTGTAGTGAACATTATTAGCTTTAGGATGGAACATACATTCAGTAGATATGAACAGAATATATCAATTTATTTTTGTTTGTAGGATAATTTCATACAGCATAATTGAGAATATAGCTTAAAGATATTTCATTTATTAAAAGCTTGCTAAAAAAAATTAAATTCTATACTACACTAAATTTAAAACAAGTGGATAAAAAAATTAAAATTAAATTATTTTTTGTTTCATGCTTTATATTAATGGTTTCACAACAAAAAATATATGCTCAATTAGATTCTGTAAACACCTATTTAAACTCAGCAAAACAAGCCTATAAATTAGGTGATTATGCGGCTAGCACACTTGATTATGAAAAAGCATTAGGTTTTGTGAAAAATTTAAGTCCAAATCACCAAGATCGAAAACTACTTAAACTAAAGTCTTTAAAGGGCTTAATTACAGTTTCTGGCATGGGTTCAGCAATGGACCTTACAGTAGTAGTTTTTAAAAATCATAAATCGTTTATTTTTCAAAACTTATGTAGTTCAAAACATAAGGCAGTAAAAATTGGAATCATCAATAATTACATCGCTGTAGCTTATCATAATAATTATACTGATGAAGCAATTAAGGCATATCAAGAGTTTATAAATTATATTGAAACTTGTACTGATTTTAGAGATGTTAATAAAGTGCAGTCAAGCGCGAATGCAGCTTTAGCTTATGCCAACCAAAAAAACACTAAAAAAGCTGTTGAATTATTGCCATTATTGAGCTACTATGTAGATAGTCTTCCAAATTGGACTAAGGCTGATTACGAGAAAGTATTAGCAAATGTTAAATCAGAAACAAATTCTTCTACCGATGAAATAATTAATCATTATAAAAATGCTGCAAACGGCTATAAACGTTCAAAAAAATATAGGTATGAGCTTAATATTTATGAAACTTTACTTAAAGACTATGGGGCTAGCTTGAGCAGTAAAGAGTTAATTACCATTGTAGAGAAAAGTAAAGTTGCTAAAAAAAATGCACCTTACTATCATTCTGAACAATATAATAAAATGATGAAACAATTTGGGTTTTTAATGCTTGAACGATCTGCTATTAAAGAAGAAAATCAACAACTTAAAAACTATAGTTTTATCCTAGCAATAATGGCCTTATTAATCATCATTAGTCTTTTGTTTATTACTAATAAACGAAATAAAGAGAAGAAAAATATTTACAAAAAGCTATATAGCACTGAGAAACAACTTAAGTTACAAAAAGAAAAGTTGACCCAATTGAAAAATAATTTTGTTAAGCAGAATTACGCAGTTACTTTGAAAAGGAAAAAGGACACAAGTAAAAGTTTTTACGATTTATACGAATCCTTAATCAAAGACTTTCCACAACTCAACTTCAATATTAATAATAATTATCCAAACTTAACAAAAAAGGAAATTGAAATTATTTACCTATCTCTATTAGGTATTTCTAATAAGGAAAGTGCTAGCCTACTTTCCTTAACATATGGTTCTTACCGCGTTGCCAAAAACCGTCTACTCAAAAAGATGAATTGCAAAGATAAACTTCATTTCGAACACTTAATTAAAGAACTATTAACCTAAAAACAAGAATTATACAACCTTGCTAACAACTTGATAACAGCTTTTTTTGGTTTTGTTGGCATACTCATATATTATTGGCAAAAAAAATTTATAACTTAAAATAAAAAAATATGAAAAGAAGATTATTGAGTTTAGTGGTAATTTTACTGTTTTGTAATTCCATTTGGGCACAAGTAGGTATTGGTACTACAAATCCAAATGCAGCTTTAGACGTTGTGTCTTCTAATGAAGGTTTACTTATTCCAAGAATTGCTTTATCAGCAACCAACGTAGAAACGCTTATTACGCCAACAGTTTCTGAGTTGGTGTATAATACCAATATTTCCTCAGCCGGACCAAATCAGGTTACACCTGGTTTTTATTATTGGGACGGTTCTTTATGGATTCGATTGAATACGTCTAGTCTGTCGTCAACAAGTGTATGGAATCTAAACGGTAATTCTGATACTAATCCTTCAACAAATTTTATTGGAACTACAGATGCTACCGGTTTGTCTTTTAAAACAAATAATACAGAGAGAGTTCATATTACTGCTACTGGTAATATAGGTGTATCTACAGTAAATCCAGGAGCTAAATTGGAAGTATTTAAAAACGAAACCACTACAGATGCACCAGTTGCTCGTTTTAACCAAAAAGGAACTGGTCACGGGATTAATGTTGAAATGGATGACACAACAGGTGCTAATACTGCTGGAATAACAGTATGGCAAGATGGTGCAGGCTATGGTGAATATATAAATATGCAAAGTAGCAATGCTAATCCTGCATTGGCTTTAAATCATGAAGGATCTGGAACAGGCTTGGATAATATAGTAGCTTCTGGTAATGGAATTGTTAATACTTTAGGCAGTAATAATACAAGTATCATAAATGATTTAAGTTCTTCAGGTGGAACAGGTAATTATACTTATCTAGGAGCTGAAGAAGGTACCGGTTCTTATGTGCTTGCAACTGATAACCCTACAACACCTTCAGCAGGAAGTGGTGGAGATGTTTTTGCCTATTTTGGAGAGGTAAAAACAGCTACATCCATATCTACTTCAAACACAGTTTGGGGAGCTGTTTATGCTGGTACTCAATACGGAGGAGGCCTTGGTATGTGGATTAGACACGAAGGTTCAGCTGGTAATGGAGCACAATTTAACACCATTAATCCTAATAATGCTTATGCTACATTATTTTCATATAGTGAAGGGCAAGGCTCAGCAATTTTAGGTATAAACAATAGTAATACTTTGCCTAGCCAAATATCAGTTGCAGATTTTTCATACACGGGGACAAATATAAAAGACCATATAGCTGTTAAAGGAGAATCTGCACCTTCAACTGGTTGGGGTATAGGCATGTTGGGCACTGGAGGTTTTTATGGTGTTTTTTCATCTGGTGATTTTGGTTCTACTGGTACTAAGACCTTTGTAATTGATCATCCTGAAGATCCTGCCAACAAAATGCTAAAGCACTTTTCTATAGAATCAAACGAAGTGCTTAATATGTATAGAGGTGTTGTAAAACTTGATAGTAACGGTGAAGCCACTTTAGAATTACCGGAGTATTTTGATCTTATTAATATAAATTTCAGTTATCAGTTAACGGCTATTGGCACCAGTCAAAATCCTTATGTATTACAAGAAATTGAAGCTAATCAGTTTAAAGTTGGAGGCGCTCCTGACACTAAAGTGTCTTGGACTATTTATGCTAACCGGAATGATGCTTACATGCAGCAAAATCCTGAAAAAGGGAAAGATGTAGTTGAAAAAGAAGGACATCGAAAAGGCAAATACCTTTCACCAGAGTTATACGGACAACCAGAATCTGCAGGTATGTTTTACAACGAAAAAAAGACAAATAAGAAAGTGAACACCAAAATAAATATCCCTGAAAGCATCAAAAATAATGCTAAAAATATAAAGGACAATAAAAGAAAACCTAAAATTAAGCCTACGTCTGGCTCTGGTTCAAAAAAATAAGATAATCCTTAGCTTTTTCTTTTTTACTATTTTTAATAAGCTTAGGTTTAGTATAGACGCATACACTAACTACACAAAATAATAGCTCAATTAAAGAATTATTAGTCAGATAACAAGCATTTTACAATCTTGCTAACAACTTGATAACAGCATTTTTTGTTCGAGTCGGCATGCTTATATAATATTGCTTAATAAAATTCCAAATTTAAAGCAATAAGTATGAAAAGAAGATTATTAAGTTTAATAGCTATTTTGATGTTTTGTAATTCCATATCGGCACAAGTGGGTATTGGTACGATAAACCCAGAACCAAGTGCTGCTTTAGATGTTACTAGCTCCAATAAAGGTTTTCTTCCCCCTAGATTAACTACAATACAACGAAACGGTATACTAAACCTTACACCCGGTTTAACTATCTATAATGTAGATAAGGCTTGTATAGAAGTTTATAATGGTACAACTTGGGAAAGTCTTACTAGTTCTAAGCTTCCAGAATCAAGCAATGCAAACGACATATTGTATTGGGATGGTTCAGAATGGGTCAACCTTGCCATTGGAGAAGAAGGAAGTATACTTAAGGTAGTTAATGGTGCATTAAGTTGGGTAACCGCTGCATCATCGCAAGTATCCTATGGATTTGAAGATCAATTTAATGACTTAACTACGGAACTCCAAGATTTAAAAACTGATTTTGCAAAGGTAAGAGTTAAGATAAGTTTTGGAACTAGTCTTGACCCAAATGTAACTGAAATGAGTTTATTAGTTTCTACTAACCCTAATCCAGTACCTATCAACTCAACTGAACTAACAATTAGTTTGTCTGATTTAAATCAAGAATATTTAAATCAAAGTGATGTGAATATTACAAGCCTTGAAGCTAACACTACCTATTATTACCGCGTCTTGATTAATGGTGAGTTTGTTTCTGAAGATATTAGTTTTTTTAAGACTTACAGTCATGAGCTAGGTGACAGCTATCAAGGCGGAATACTTGCTTATTTATATAAACCTTGGGAAGATGGATTTGTAAATGGACAAATGCATGGGTTTGTGGTTGCAGAAAGTGACTTATCTGTAACAGCTGCATGGGGATGTGAAGGTACACATTTAGCAGGGATGATTACGGGAGGTTCTGCTGCTTCTACTTCTTCTCAAAACCAAGCCATAATCAACAACTGTAGTGATGCCAATACCGCTGCAAAATTATGTAACAATTTAACATTAAACGGCTATAGTGATTGGTTATTACCTTCAAAAGACTTAATAAATGGTGGTATTAGACAGGGTGATGTTTTAAATAACCTTACGGGTATCACTAGTGGATACTACTGGTCTTGTACGCCACATTCCAACAACCCATCAACATCTGCATGGGCAACAGACATATTAAGTGGAAGTAATATTCAAGCTTCCAAGTCAACTTCATATAAAATAAGACCCGTTAGAGAATTTTAATTGAAGAAAATAAAAATGTTTTTATGATAACTGTTTAAAAATCAAATAAATAAATGATATGCGTATGTGCAAAAAATCTACAGACAAGAAAATAATTATACGTGTCGGATCAAAAAATAATATTGCTGAAAACATAAGATGCTGAACTTAATTTGGCATAATAATAAAAAAAACATGAAACCACTTTACATACTTCTTATACTTTCTCTATTAAGTTTTGGTGTAGTTAATGCCCAAGTGGGTATAGGCACAACAAACCCAAAGACAACTCTTCATGTAGAAGGAAACCCCACAAATACAACAACTGCAGATGGTGTTCGTGCTCCTGTGCTTAGCCTTGGTCAGTTAGACGCTAAAATAGCAGCTTATGGTACTGACCAAGATGGAGTCATTATATATATAAATGATGTATCTGCTGGTTCTACTGAAACAGAGACAGCCAATATCACCGAAACGGGTTACTACCACTACAATGCATCAAATGATGTTTGGAAAGCCATGGGAGCAACAGGACCACAAGGTGCAATGGGTACTCCTGGTAACGATGGTGAAGACGGACAAGATGGCGTAGGGATTACCTCTACGATTGATAATGGCAATGGCACCTTTACCCTTAACTTTAGCAATGGTAGTAGTTTTACCACCCCAGACCTGACAGGACCACAAGGTAGTGACGGAGAAGGAATAACAACTCTTGAAGGGCTTGATTTATTTGGTAATCCCGGGTTTACTGGTCCAGGTAACCCTGGTACAAATCCAGTTCAAATGTTTGATGCTCAATCAAATTCTATTATGCCTTATTATAATAATCAAGGTGGTCCTATAAATACGTTGTTTTCTGCTAATCTAGACACAACAGGACAATTTAAATTAGGAATACACGAGTCAGCTTTTTCAATAGGATTTTCAGGATACCAAGCAGGAGCACCAACATTATATGATAGCAACTTTAGCCCTATTGTATTTACTGGGGATTTTTTCTTACCTGCTCCAGACCCTGGAGATATGGGTCTCCCATATCCTATAAGTAAATTTAAATTTTTAACTATAAAAGATAGTAGTGGACAAGTATGGCTTATTCCAGCTTATGGTTATTAATAATAAATTTACAAACCGGTTCGATCAACATCCACCAAAGCTACATTAATATGAGTGAGCTATTACCAGCCACTTATGTATTAGTAATTCGAAATCAGGTGCAGAAAAAGCTTGAAACTTTAAAATTTTCAAACGCTAAACCCAACACAATGAATATTATACCAAGTTGTAATTCTGTGGGAATAGCTGCAAGGCTGTGTGCCGATTTAAATTTAAACGGTTACAACGATTGGTACCTACCGAGAAAAGTAGCAACTACGCTTGGAGGCAGTACTTCTACGATGGCTTCCAGTCCAGCAGCACTAAGTACCTCACAGGCAGGGTGCGTGCTGTTCGGGCTTTTTAAGCAATTACCTACTGCGCTGAGAATATATTAATATGTAAAGAAAATATATAAAGATAACAAGAGAAATAGATCTATTATTGCAGTAAATAAAAAACAAGATGAAAAAAACACTATTTACAATGGTAATATCGCTAATGGCTATACACACCACCAACGCTCAAGTAGGCATAGGGACAACATCACCTGATGCTTCAGCACAACTTGAAGTACAAAGCACGACCAAAGGTTTCCTGCCACCACGGATGACTGAAGATGACCGCGACAACATTAGCAGTCCAGCTCAAGGATTAATGATATATTGTACAAATTGTGGCTCGAATGGCGAAGCACAATTATATAACGGAGCTGCTTGGGTGAATATGACGGGTGGAACTGCCGCTGCGGTACAACCTCCACAAGTAGGAGATTTTCGTGATGGCGGAGTTGTGTTTTATGTTGCAACAACACCCACCGATTTAAATGGAGATGGAATCCTTGATGTTGGTTTGATATGCGCTATAGTAGACCAAAGTGCAGCAGTACAATGGTTTAATGGAGTTCACACAACAACAGGGGCTACTGCAACAGATATAGGTGTAGGAAAGACCAACACAACTGCTATCATTTCTAACCAAGGTACTGGAACTTATGCTGCATCTATTTGTAATGACTACGCTGTTAGCATAGATGGAACAACCTATAGTGACTGGTTTTTACCATCAAAAGACGAACTAGATTTAATGAATCAAAATAAAATAACTATAAATAATACTTCAGTTGAAAATGGTGGGAATAGTTTTGCTAGTGAATTTCATTGGAGTTCAAGCGAAAACACACCAAATCATACAGCTTGGGGGCAAAACTTTAACCTTGATAACCAGAACGGAGGTGCTAATAAAGGTGTTCTTGGTAGAGTTCGTGCTATTCGAGCTTTTTAAACCCAGTGAAACTTAAAGGTTTCACGGGTTAAACCATTTACCCCGTTAGATATGAGTTATTTCTACGTATATGTTTTAAAAAACGAAAAAGATGGCAATAATTATGTGGGCTATACCAATAATTTAAGAGACAGGTTAGCTTTGCATAATGCAGGGAAAGTTTCTTCAACTAAAAATCGTTTACCCATAAAATTAATATACTTTGAAGGATGCTTAAATCAACAAGATGCAACCAAAAGAGAGAAATACCTTAAAACATCATGGGGTAAAAGGTATTTAAAAAGCAGATTAACGAATTATCTCAAGGGATGAACCCTGTTAAATAAGGCAAAGCCTTCCACAGAGTGGATTTAACAGGGTGAATCTATTTAACAATTTGTCCGCGAAGCGGTCACTGATTAAAAATATCGAATAAGAAAAAATGAAAAAAACTATTTTAACTTTAGTAACGCTTGCCCTCATCGGCTTGAGCACCACCAACGCCCAAGTGGGTATAGGCACTACGACCCCAGATGCTTCAGCACAACTTGAAGTACAAAGCACGACCAAAGGTTTCCTGCCACCACGGATGACCGCAGCAGAGCGGAATACTATCAGCAACCCAGCCCAAGGATTAATGATTTATTGTACCAATTGTGGCTCAAATGGCGAAGCACAGTTGTATAACGGTACGGACTGGACTAATATGACGGGCGATGCTGCAACCGATGCCCCATCAAATATTTACTGGGTTGAGAAAGCTAATGATGGTACCAATATTGAATTTATTGTTCGAACAGATCTGGACGGAAATAATAAAGTGACTCTAGTTACAAGCGGAAGTAACGCAGTTCAAAATTTTGGATCTAATATGCAATTAACTGATACTAACATTTACTGGGTTGAGAAAGCTAATGATGGTACCAATATTGAATTCATTGTTCGAACAGATCTGGACGGAAATAATAAAGTGACTCTAGTTACAAGCGGAAGTTACGCAGTTCAAAATTTTGGATCTAATATGCAATTAACTGATACTAACATTTACTGGGTTGAGAAAGCTAATGATGGAACCAATGATGAATTCATCGTTAGAACAGACCTAGATGGAAATAATAAAGTGACTCTAGTTACAAGTGAAGGTTTTGCAGTTCAAAATTTTGGATCTAATATGCAATTAACTGATACTAACATTTACTGGGTTGAGAAAGCTAATGATGGAACCAATGATGAATTCATTGTTCGAACAGATCTAGACGGAAATAATAAAGTGACTCTAGTTACAAGTGAAGGTTTTGCAGTTCAAAATTTTGGATCTAATATGCAATTAACTGATACTAACATTTACTGGGTTGAGAAAGCTAATGATGGAACCAATATTGAATTCATTGTTCGAACAGACCTAGATGGAAATAATAAAGTGACTCTAGTTACAAGTGGAAGTTACGCAGTTCAAAATTTTGGATCTAATATGCAATTAACTGATACTAACATTTACTGGGTTGAGAAAGCTAATGATGGTACCAATATTGAATTCATTGTTCGAACAGATCTGGATGGAAATAATAAAGTGTCTCTTGTTACAAGTGAAGGTTTTGCAGTTCAAAATTTTGGTTCCAACATGCAGGTAAAATAATAGATTTTTTTTTCAATTTGTCTTATAATTTATAGTCTGTATCCATTACTTAATAGTTGAGATTATATTAAAACCTAAAAACTTAGCACACTTAAACGCTTATATACAACAACTCAAAAATTAATTTAAATACAATAAATATGAAACATTTACTCAACTTAATACTCTTACTTGCGGTTTCAGCGAGTTACGCCCAGTTGCATATAAACAGTGGTACAGAACTTTACGTAGCAGGCGATGCTGCCTTTTACACCAACGAAGATGTAAATAACCAAGGAACACTGACCTTTAAGCCAGCTACAGCAATTAATTTTACCGTTGATGCCGGATTAGACAATAGCGCTGGCAGCATTGCTTTTAATGATGCTACTTTAGTCGTTGGAAGCGGTACAACCAATGCCAATAGCACAGATGATTTTACATTTGGGACTAACGATGAAGTAAAACACGTAGTGCTAGACAAAAACACAGGAACCACCAACGTTATTGGTGGTCATTTAGGCATTATTGAAACCTTACAACTAACCAGCGGTACGCTTACTGCTGGAGACAAAATCACATTACTTAATCCTAGTGTGGGCCAAGAAGCTTATGTAGTAGAATCAACCGGAGGAACAGCCAACCTTAGTGTAGAGAAGTTCTACCCTGCTAAACGCGCCTTTAGGATGGTGGCAAGTCCCGTAGATGGTGGTAGCATCTTTGACAACTGGCAAAACAGCGGAGCTAATGAAGCTGGAATTGGTACCCATATTACGGGAGACAATACAGGAACAGAAGGAGAACCTAATTCAACTACAGGATTAGATTATACAGCTACAGGTAATCCCTCTTTATTTAGCTTTAGTAATGCCAATGGTTGGGAAGCCGTTAACAATACTAAGAATACAGATTTAAGCGTAGGTGTACCTTACCGTTTAATGGTGCGTGGCGATCGTGGAATTGACCTAAACTCCAATGAATCTTTTGGAGAAACTACACTCGTATCTCAAGGCACTTTAGTAACTGGTAACCAAAACTTAAACCCAGTTACGGTGGGAAGCTCTACCTTTTACAGTATTCTAGCTAACCCCTATCAATCTAGAATAGATGTAAGCGATCTCTTAAATGGAAATTCAGGGAATGTAAATACCGTCTTTTTCTATGTATGGGATCCGATGATTAACACCCGCGGTGGTTTTGTAACCGTAGATGATTTAGGTAATGGTGGTGTACCTAGCATAATTGCTTCTTCAGCTGATAAGTTTGTTGGACCAGGCGAGTCGTTTTTTATAAGAGCCAATACCAATAACCCTAATTTGCAATTTACAGAAAGCATGAAGGATGTTAGCAATCTTAATCCATCATCAGAAAGTGTAAATGAGCAAGCCCAATTGCAGCTGAGCCTGCAAGATGCTAACCAAGCCGTAATCGATGGAATACGTTTGCGTTTTGAAGCTAGTGCCAATAACGGCATAGATGGGTTTGATGCCGGTAAAATTGGTAATTTAGATGAGAACTTAGCATCTATTAATGCAAACAGCTTGTTTAGCATTCAGCGTAGAAACTTTCCAGAAAATGATGAGGTGATTCCCCTATTTACCAACAATTGGCGAAATCAAGACTACAGCTTTGTTGCCAACTTATCTAATTTTGGAACAACAGAAGTTTATTTAGTAGATGCGTATTTAGGAACAGAAACTTTGTTAGAAGACGGCGAAGCGTATCACTTTAGCGTTGATACCAATGTAGCGGAATCGCTAGATAGTCAACGTTTTTCCTTAAAGTTTGATACAGAAACCATGAGCATGGAAGATGTGGACAAGAAGTTGTTTAGCCTCTACCCTAACCCAGCCGTAGATGTAGTGCAACTACAAAGCAACTTAGCCTTAACAGACAAAGTAAATTTATCTGTTTACAATATGCTAGGACAACAAATGCAAATTAAAGCAGAAGCAATGAGTAATACCAACTTGCGCTTAAGCTTAGGCCATTTAGCCTCTGGTGTATACATTGTACAACTTACCGACCAGGAAGGCAATAGCTACACCCAAGAATTAATTAAAAAATAAAGAGATCATGCAGAAATTAAATATAAAATTAGGTATCGCAATTAGCTTACTTT
>NZ_BMGM01000017.1:11420-22441 GCF_014640195.1 Psychroflexus planctonicus | reverse complement strand
TGCGATTTTAGAAGTAGAAACAACCGAAAAAGGCTTTTTACCACCGCGCATGACTACCAACCAAAGAAATTATATTAGTGCACCAGCTGAAGGGCTCACAATTTACAATACCGATATCAATTGCTTGCAATGGTATAATGGCTCGGCGTGGTATAATTCATGCGATGGAGCCACAGAAATTCCTCCTGAAATTGGAATTACTGATAATACTACCTGTGCAAACGATTTGATTTCTGTTACTCCTTGTTCCGAAGTAGATGGCGCAACGCTTAATGACGATCCAGCTTCAACTGAAGGAATTGAATATGACTGGTCGGGAGCTACTGGTTTTATCGATGGTGGTAACACAAGAGCTTTAGTTGAAATTAATGGTCAATGCTGGTATAGACGTAATGCTGTTAACACCCCAACAGCTTTTGATCCAGTACCTAATCATGTAGCTGATACTGATGTAGGTTGGAGCGGCGACTACACAGGCGGACCTTATGATGATGAAGGCAAACTTTACCAATGGAGTGCCGCTATGAATGGCACTACCGACGAACGCGGGCGGGGAATATGCCCTACAGGATGGCATGTTCCAAGTGATTGCGAATGGATGTATTTAGAAGGTTCTTTAGGAATGAGCCTTGTCGATCAAGAAGATACAGGATTTCGAAGTTCAGCAAGTGTAGGTACTAAATTACTAGAAGGTGGAAGCTCCGGCTTTGAAGCTTTATTGGCAGGTTGGCGATGGTCTCCTGGTACTTGGGGTTGGCGACCACCAAGTTCTGCAGCAGGGGCTATATTTTGGACCTCCACAGCAACAGAATCATCAAAAGCGCATAGACGTTGGCTAGAAGTTAGTGATCCGTGGGTAAACCGAGTTACACTTGTTAAAGACCGTGGTTACTCTGTGCGATGCTTGAAGGATTAAGACGAGTAGTGAGTATAAAGTACAAAGATTTGAGAATCATAAAAATCTAAATTATTAATCATTGTTGTCCAACAAAAATACAGAATTGATATTTAAGCTTCATTAATGCTTTTAAATTCGCTATAAATTTAATTTTACTCACTAGCATGGTGTCTACGTGAATATTTCAAGTTGATTATTGGGAGGTTTTGTGATTAATTGCCCATTTTTAATCAGAAACAATAACAACCATATAAACCGTGGAATTGAGTACAAAGTAGTAAGAAGGTGAAAATTTAAAATCTGAAATAAAATCTTTGTGCTCTTTGTGTCTTTGTGTCTTTGTGTCTTTGTGTCTTTGTGTCTTTGTGTCTTTGTGGTTAAACAAAATTACAGCTTGACAAATATCGAACAATGAATAGCTATATTAAAAGTGAAAATTAGAAATTAGAAGTGAAATGCCCAAACAGAAAATTGACAACCGATAACTGACAACCGATAACAGTTGACAAACCACTGCAGAAATAGTAGTAAAGAACAAAAAAAGATAACTGTTAGATAAAAACATACCTACCAATCGTATAGAATTAAAAAACAAAAACTACTACTGATTAGAATGATTTGCCCATAGATTTGATATAGACAGAAACACATCTATTTTTAAAATGCTTGTTATTAGCTATTTAAAGAAATTGAATTTTAAATTGGTCTATACGCCATCTATGTTGATTATTCTTTATTAACCTATTAAATTAAGTAAAATTGTCTATTAAATTAATAATAGATTAATATGAAACAATCAAAAAAAATGATTTTTACAAAAACTATTAGCAGAAGTCTAATGGTTTTATCAGTTATGGCCTTATTTAGCATAAATAACATCTATGCTCAAGTAGGCATAGGTACTGAAACACCTCATGATTCTGCCATTTTGGAAGTGCAAAGTACCCAAAAAGGCTTTTTGCCACCACGGTTAACTATTGCTGAACGAGATGGTATTGTTAGTCCAGCTAATGGATTAACCATTTATAATACGGATAATAAATGCCTTGAATTATTTAACAATGCAGACTGGATTAGTATTTGTGATGGAAGTGTGGTGACTACACCGCCTTACAGCAGCAGTTATGTACATTGCAGCACGCCAACAGAAATTGTAGATGTTGTATCTACAACTGGAAAAATTTGGATGGACAGAAATTTGGGAGCAGCTCAAGTAGCAACAAGCACTACTGATTCACAATCCTTAGGTGATTTATTTCAGTGGGGAAGATTTGCCGATGGACATCAATGCAGTGGTTCAGCTACCTACAATACTGATCTTGCTGATACAGCAGTACCAGATGCAGGAAACACATGGGACGGAAAGTTTGTTTTAAACAGTGCTAATGAATTTCCGAGAGATTGGTTGGACCCTCAAGATAATGCCTTA
The DNA here is from genome assembly GCF_014640195.1 of Psychroflexus planctonicus. Lineage (GTDB taxonomy): Bacteria > Bacteroidota > Bacteroidia > Flavobacteriales > Flavobacteriaceae > Psychroflexus > Psychroflexus planctonicus. The sequence continues at coordinate 20,114 of NZ_BMGM01000017.1, read as the reverse complement.
TGGCAAGGTGTCAATGGCGAAAACAATCCTTGTCCTTCTGGTTATCGTATTCCTACAAAATTAGAACTAGAAGATGAGCTTAATGAATTTTCAGCAGATTTTTCTGCTGATGCAACAGGTGCATTTCAATCTCCCCTGAAATTGCCAATTTCTGGATACCGTAGACTTAATAACGGTTACGTAGTAACCACAGTTGGACGTTACTGGGTAAGTACAGTGGGTAGTGGTGTTCAAATTGACGCACTTTACTTTATGGATACAGCATCAAGTGCGGTAATGACAGGAACCAATCGTGCCGAAGGTGCAGCAATACGTTGCATTAAAAATTAGTAAAATAAAGGGGCAGATGTTATGGCCTTTGAACTTTTTCCAGAAATTAATAATAACCAAAAGTATTTCAAACACAATAGAAAAGTTAAAATATATTAATAAAAATATAATGAACCCAAAAATAATTTTAATTATAACCTTAGCCTTTTTAGCACAGGCAACTGCCAACGCTCAAGTAGGCATAGGTACAACATCACCCGATGAAACAGCTGTATTAGAAGTACAAAGTACTACAAAAGGTTTTTTGCCACCACGTATGGACACTGATGCTAGAGATGATATAAGTAATCCTGCAGAGGCTTTGGTAATTTATAACACGGATAGTAAATGCCTAGAAGTATTTGATAATGCCGATTGGATTAGTATTTGTGATGGAAGTGTAGTGACTACAACTCCATACAGTAGTAATTATGTGCATTGTAACTCATCAACAGAAGTTATAGAAGTTATATCTACTGATGGAAAAATATGGATGGATAGAAATTTAGGAGCTACTCAAGTGGCATCTGCATTTAATGACACTAATGCTTATGGTGATTTATTCCAATGGGGAAGGTTTGCCGATGGGCATCAATGCAGAGAATCAGATACTTACCTTGCTAACAACATTCTTGACGAAACTGGCGTTCCTCTTGCTAATACACCTGTACCAAATGCAGGTAATGCTTGGGATGGGAAATTTATAGATCATGAAAATGTGGAAATAGATTGGCTTTCCCCTAAGGATGACAATCTTTGGCAAGGTGTAAATGGGATTAACAACCCTTGTCCAACTGGTTTTAGATTACCAACAAACCCAGAATGGGAAACAGAAAGATTAAGTTGGGATATGGAAGCTAATGGAGCTTTTGGCTCAACTCTTAAATTACCCTTAGCTGGATATCGAACTGGTCAGGATACTACTGATGAAGGCTCCGCAGGCGTTTATTGGTCTAGTACTGTAGAAGAACATAATGATATACATTCCGGTTATGTTGTATTCAATAATAGCTTTTCAGAAGTGAATTCTAATTGGTGGCGTATTTGGGGTAGCTCGGTGCGTTGCATTAAGGATTAAAACCCCCTAGACGCCAATACTTCGACTGAACTCAGCACAAGATAGGGAATTAGAAGTTAGATGTGGTCCCGTATCACTTTGTTTCACGGGATTAATTCCCTAAGCTATCTAAATAGATAGAGTGGACAGGCGTTTACGCAATTGTAAATTGCTAACTCATTGAAGATGTGAGATGACAAAGTTGAAAATTGAAAATCTGAAATAAAATCTTTGTGCTCTTAGTGTCTTTGTGGTTAATCAAAGTTATAAACTTACAAATATTAAACAATAAATAGCTATGTGAGAAATTGAAAAATTATAAACTCTAAATTTTTAATGAGAAACAAGAAATTAGATATGAGAGGTTAGAAATCAGAACGTTTTAAATGTGATAAGTCTCTGTGTACGCTACGAGTAATCTTAATGAACTTTGCATGAAAAAAGCAGGAATAATCTAGTTTGAAGTTGGAAAGTTAGGAATTTAAAAAAAAGTAATAAACGGTGATAAATCTTAGAAACAATTAGATAAAAAGCTATGTCTTTCACTAATCAGGGAAAATCTAATTGTTTTAACTAAAAAGGATTGATTAACTATCCTATTTCAAAACTTTGGTGCATAAAAAAAAGCGATCAACCATTTCATCAATATAAATTAAAGAAAAAACACTAAGAATTTGTTTCAAAATAGCCTTTTGACACATAAACAAAGCATTTTTTTAGCAAAAAAGGCACAAAAAAAATTAGTATTGCCCAATTAAATAAAAATATTTAAACTAATAATGATGAGAAATTCCTTTATTAAAACAACACTACTACTAATATTAGTTTGTAGCCCTGTCCTTGCTCAAGTAGGAATTGGCACCACACAACCTGATGATTCTGCGATTTTAGAAGTAGAAAGTACCGAAAAAGGTTTTTTGCCACCACGGATGACAACTAATCAAAGAAATGATATAAACAGTCCAGCCATAGGCTTACAAATATTTAATTTAGATACCGATTGCATTGAAGTATATTTTGCAAATGGCGGTTGGAGATCTATTGGATGCGGAGATTGTGTGCAAGCCATATGGAATTTCACTAACTGCGGAAAGACGGGCAGGTTTGGTCCATCGCAAGCTCAATGTAATTCATCCTACAGCAATACAAATTTAGAAGGGAACGTCACTATTTCTACACAAGGAATTCAAGAGTGGACGGTACCCATTACAGGTACATATAAAATTGAGGTTGCTGGAGCACAAGGTGGGGGCGAAAATGCTGCTTCTTCAACATCTGGCTCTGGTACAGAAGGATCGGTAGTAGAAGGTGACTTTAATTTAACAGCAGGAACTACGCTTTCGATATTGGTAGGACATAAGCCTGAAACAGCATTGGCTGGAGGTGGTGGATCTTTTGTGGTTGATGGATCTACACCTTTAATAATTGCTGGAGGTGGTGGTTCAGATGGTGCTAATAATATTGTTAATGCAGAAAGAAATGGTAGAATAGAAACATCAGGAGGTACATTACCTGGTATCACTAGAGCGGATAACGGTAATGGCGGGAATAGAGACACAACCAGTGGAGGCGCTGGAGGTGGCCTTTTAACTAATGGAAGTGGCACTAATACTACGGGAGCTGGGCTTTCTTTTTTCAACGGTGGCATTGGTGCTTCAGGTCAATCAGGATTATATCTTGCTGGTTTTGGTGGTGGTGGTGCAAGAAATGGATCTTATGGAGCTGGCGGTGGCGGCGGTTATTCTGGTGGATCAGCATCAGGAGGTACTGCAGCCAGAAGAGCAGGTGGTGGTGGTGGTTCTTATAACAATGGTACCAACCAAAACAATACAGCAGGAGCAAATACTGGCCATGGATATGTAACAATCCAAAGAATATGTCTTTAACAAAATACAATAGCAACAATAAATTAAGTAGTAAATACAAAGTATTAAGAAATGAGAAATTTGAAATGAAAGGCTTGGAAGTTGGATGTTAGGTGTTGGATGAGAAAATTGAAAAAAAAAATTGAAATCCTAAATGAAATGGATCAGAAAACCGATAACCGACAACCGATAACAGTGCACAGTTCACAACCGACAACAGACAACCAACAGACAACCGATAACCGTTAACAGTTAACAGTTAACAAAAGACAGAAGTCAATACTAACCATAGAAACAACCTTTTCCTAATAATTAGAAGAATTTTTGCTTAAATTATAATAAACAGAAACATATATTATATTAAATACTTAATATTCAATTATTTACATAAGTTAAATTTTAAAATGGTCTATACGATATCTATATAGCAAATTCTTAATTGACCCATAAGATGATATATTATTGTTGTCTAACATTTAATTTTTTTTTAAAATGGAAAAATCATATCACAAAAAAACCCTAACTGTTTATTTCACTAGTGCTAAAAGTATTTTCGTTTTTTTAATTATTGTTTTATTGGGAATAAACAAAAATTATGCTCAAGTAGGTATAGGAACAACCACTCCAGATGAAACTGCAATCTTGGAACTTAAATCAACTGAGCGCGGTTTGTTATTCCCAAGAATGTCTAGTAACAACAGAATAAACATTACAACACCTGCTACTGGACTTCATGTTTTTGATACCGATACCAATTCGGCTTGGTTTTTTGATGGAAGCAATTGGGTTAATTATGCAACACAATCGAAGTATGGCGATGTAAAATCAGGCATTCAATCTGCAGACCATGATGGTTGGGTTTTACTAGACGGTCGGGCATTGAGCAGTCTTAGTACAGCTCAACAAAACGTAGCCACTTCCTTAGGCTTATCAGGAAACCTTCCCGATGCAACCGATGCTTATTTGGTGCAAAATAATACTGCAATGGCAAGTGTTACGGGAACAAACACAACTACCTTGACACAAGCCAATTTACCGAACACAACATTTACGGGAAGCACAAACAATACAGGGAGCCATAATCACTCAGGGAGCACAAGTACTGCAGGTAATCATAGACATGATTTTGCAATTGGAAATCAATCGCAAAGAAGGTATCTTACTATGCAAGCTTCAGGTTATAGTGATTATTTATATGGTAGTGGCAGCAATCAAACCGCTGTAGGAACACTCTATTATAGCACAAGTACAAGTTCAACTGCTTCATATCCTGCAATGTCTACTGGTAGTTGGAGTACTACAACTAGGGACAATCCTTCAATAGCATTCAATGGTAACCATTCCCATAGCTTATCCATCAATTCAAACGGAAATCATACCCACACCGTAACGGTGAACTCGGGAGGAACAAGTGAACCTATTGCTATTAAACCTAGAAGCTTAAGTGTGAACATGTTTATTTACTTAGGACTTTAAAAATTATAGATTGATGAAACAAACATGTCGAATAAAAAATATCAAATAAAAAAGTTAGAAATAAGAAGTTAGATGTGGGATGTGAGAATTGAAAAATCAAAAATTTAAAATGAAAGGCTTGGAAGTTGGATGTTAGATGCTGGATTACAAAACTGAAAAAAATTGAAATACTAAATGAAATGGAACAAAAAACTGATAACTGACAACCGATAACAGTTCACGTTTCACGGTTCACAATCGACAACGGACAACCGACAACCGTTAACAGTTAACAGTTAACAAAAGACAGAAGTCAATACTAACCATAGAAGAAGTAGAATTGAGAATTAAAAAAACTAAAACAGAAATAAAATGAAAACAATAACAAAATTTTTGAGCATAAGCTTACTACTGCTTGGTTTAACCACCACACAAGCTCAAGTAGGCATAGGTACTGAAACACCACATGATTCTGCTATGTTAGAAGTAGAAAGTACCGAGAAGGGCTTTTTACCTCCGCGGATGGACACCGATGCTAGAAATGATATAAATAGCCCAGCTGAAGGATTAACAATTTATAACACGGATGAAAAATGCTTACAGTGGTATAACAGCACAGGATGGTTTAATACTTGTGATGGTTCGCTTTTTGTGCCCGCTGGACCAACTACTGACTGCGTATCTGGTTTTATTCCACCCTTTCTATCTGCCAATGAAACAGAGATTGTAGACGTTCTCAACCCAATTACAGGAGACACCTGGATGGACAGAAACCTTGGAGCTCATACTGCCGATCGAACACCACCAGCTTCTTATAGCAATGGCGGAACCGATTGTTGGGCATACGGTAACCTATACCAATGGGGTAGAAATTCTGATGGCCATGAAGACCGTACTTCTTCAAACACTCTTGGTCCTGTTACTGCTGGAAGCGAAGGTAGTAATTTTATAAGATCAAATGGTGACTGGTTATCTAATAAAAATGATGCACGTTGGGGTGACCCAATCGATGCAGATAAAGGCGTGCACGACCCTTGTCCTGATAGCTACCGTGTACCTACACAAGCTGAATTGTTAGCCGAATGGGATTCTTGGGATGGCGTTTTAGATCAATCTGAACCTGCATTATCAGAAGAGAATAGCGAAGATGCAATTAATTCTCCACTTAAATTACCAGTAGCAGGCTACCGGATTCAAGGTAATGGTTTGGTTGAAAATGATGGCAACAACGGTAGCTATTGGTCTAGTACTGTTTCAGGCAACAATGCCACTAGCCTTAGTTTTGATGGTAACTTCTCCCTTGTTTCAACCTTTGAGAATCGTGCTGGAGGAAAATCTGTTCGTTGCATAAAAGATGAGCTATAAGAATATAGTTTTAAGCTGCCCATATACCCGAATTAACTTTGACTGAAAAATAGAATACAATAAATAAAATGAATATAATAGGATTACTCAACCTTAAACCATTATTTACTCTTACACTGCTACTTGTTTTCTCAAAAAGTTTTGCACAAGAAATTAGTGGTCAGTTATCGGCATTACCAAATCAAAGCATTCTACTTAAGGGTTTTAATGGTTTGGACACCCATGTTATAGACAGCACACAAACCGATGAAGAAGGGCATTTTGTGCTTGAGTTTGCTCCCAAAGATTACGGCATGGCCTTGTTAGTTCCCGAAAATAACAAGTCGTTTCTAGCTGTTTTAGAAAAAGAAACGGTTAAACTAAACGGAGAAAATACAAGCTTACCTGAAAGCATCCAAATCAGTAAAGGTGCTCAAAACAAAGCGTTTATGCAATATGCTAGGCAACAGCCCAAACGTGAGCAAGCCTTAAGCGCTTGGGAGTATTTGCAAAAATTCTATGCAGACGAAGCTATTTTCAATAAAGAAACAGCAGCCCTAAGCGCTATAGAAAAAGAGATACAACGCATTTACACCAGTGAGCAAGAATTCCTGGATAAATTACCTTCAGATAGTTACCTAAGTTGGTACATCCCGGTACGTAAACTGCTTAGCAGTGTTTCTCTGGTAGCACAATATAAGCCAGAAGAAATTCCTGCCACACGCCAAGCGCTCCGAAAATTAGATTATGCAGGGGAACGTTTGTATACAAGTGGTTTATTGAAAGATGCGCTAGAAAACCACGTGTGGTTCATCGAAAACAGCAGTGGTGCATTGGATCAGGTTTTTGCCGATTTAAACGAATCGATTGACCTTATGCTTGAACAGTTAATAATTGATGAAGCCAAGTACAATACGCTAACCGAATACCTCTTTAACCTGCTCGAAAAAAGAAGCCTATTTACTTCAGCTGAATATCTGGCATTAAAGGTTCTAAACGAGCAAAGCTGTAGCTTAAATGACGATGTAGCCAAACAGTTGGAAAGCTACCGCCAAATGAAAAAAGGCAATACAGCTCCTGATATTCGTTTTGGAGAATACACCTACTTCCCGGAAGGGATGAAGGCTGCTTCCTTAAAAGAAATTAACGCTACCTACAAAGTAGTGGTGTTTGCTGCCGGTTGGTGCGGGCACTGCAGAGAACAAATTCCAGAATTAGCAGAATATTACCCCGCTTGGAAAGACAAAACAATTGAAGTGGTTTTGGTATCGCTAGACGAAAATACCGCTGATTTTGCAAATTTTACAGGCGCTTTACCCTTTTTATCGACTACCACTTTAAAGAAATGGGATACCAAAGCGGCACAAGATTATCACATCTATGCAACGCCCACTTATTTCTTGCTTAATGAAGATTTAAAAATAATATTAAAACCTAAAAACTTAGCACACTTAAACGCTTATATACAACAACTCAAAAATTAATTTAAATACAATGAATATGAAACATTTACTCAACTTACTACTCTTACTTGCGGTTTCAGCGAGTTACGCCCAGCTAAAAATTAACAGTGGTACAGAACTTTACGTAGCAGGCGATGCTGCCTTTTACACCAACGAAGATGTAAATAACCAAGGAACACTGACCTTTAAGCCAGCTACAGCAATTAATTTTACCCTTGATGCCGGATTAGACAATAGCGCTGGCAGCATTGCTTTTAATGATGCTACTTTAGTCATTGGAAGCGGTACAAGCAATGCCAATAGCACAGATGATTTTACATTTGGGACTAACGATCAAGTAAAACACGTAGTGCTAGACAAAAACACAGGAACCACAAACGTTATTGGCGGTCATTTAGGAATAAGTGAAACCTTACAACTAACCAGCGGTACGCTAACTGCTGGAGACAAAATCACATTACTTAATCCTAGTGTGGGCCAAGAAGCATATGTAGTAGAATCAACCGGAGGAACAGCCAACCTTAGTGTAGAGAAGTTCTACCCTGCTAAACGCGCTTTTAGAATGGTAGCTAGTCCCGTAGATGGTGGTAGCATCTTTGACAACTGGCAAAACAGTGGTGCTAATGATGCTGGAATAGGTACACACATTACCGGAGAAATAGGTACGGTAGGTGAGTTTAACGCCACTACAGGTATAGACTACACTCAGTCAGGTAATCCGTCTTTATTTAGCTTTAGTAATGCCAATGGTTGGGAAGCCGTTAACAATACTAAGAATACAGATTTAAGCGTAGGTGTACCTTACCGTTTAATGGTGCGTGGCGATCGTGGAATTGACCTAGACTCCAATGAATCTTTTGGAGAAACTACACTCGTATCTCAAGGCACTTTAGTAACTGGTAACCAAAACTTAAACCCAGTTACGGCGGGAAGCTCTACCTTTTACAGTATTCTAGCTAACCCCTATCAATCTAGAATAGATGTGAGCGATCTCTTAAATGGAAATTCGGGGAATGTAAATACCGTCTTTTTCTATGTATGGGATCCGATGATTAACACCCGCGGTGGTTTTGTAACCGTAGATGATTTAGGTAATGGTGGTGTACCTAGCATAATTGCTTCTTCAGCTGATAAGTTTGTAGGACCAGGCGAGTCGTTTTTTATAAGAGCCAATACCAATAACCCTAATTTGCAATTTACC
>NZ_BMGM01000017.1:0-11233 GCF_014640195.1 Psychroflexus planctonicus | reverse complement strand
TAACCAAGCCGTAATCGATGGAATACGTTTGCGTTTTGAAGCTAGTGCCAATAACGGCATAGATGGGTTTGATGCCGGTAAAATTGGTAATTTAGATGAGAACTTAGCATCTATTAATGCAAACAGTTTGTTTAGTATAGAACGCAGAATGCTACCTACAACAGATGAAGTAATTCCGTTATTTACCAACAACTGGCGTAATCAAGACTACAGCTTTGTGGCTAACTTGAGTAACTTAGGTGATGTGCAGGTATATATAGTAGATGCGTATTTAGGAACAGAAACTTTGTTAGAAGACGGCGAGACGTATCACTTTAGTGTTGATGAAAGTATCAGCGAATCCTTAGATGCTTTACGTTTTTCCTTAAAGTTTGATGCAGAAACCATGAGCATGGAAGATGTGGACAAGAAGTTGTTTAGCCTCTACCCTAACCCAGCGGTAGATGTAGTGCAACTACAAAGCAACTTAGCCTTAACAGACAAAGTAAATGTATCTGTTTACAACATGCTAGGACAACAAATGCAAGTTAAAGCAGAAGCAATAAGTAATACCAACTTGCGCTTAAGCTTAGGCCATTTAGAGTCTGGTGTTTACATTGTACAACTTACCGACCAAGAAGGCAATAGCTACACCCAAGAATTAATTAAAAAGTAAAGTAAAGAGATCATGCAGAAATTAAATATAAAATTAGGTATCGCAATTAGCTTACTTTTCATGTTAGTACTCATGCCGGAAGCACAAGCACAGAGTTTAGAAGATGTATTCGATTTTGATAACGACAATGTAAACGATGTGCCCGAAGCACCGATTAATATGTTAATATATGCCGGATTAGTTGTAGGTAGCTATTTTGGTATTAAAAAAATAAAGGCATAAAAGCATGTTGAAGCGATTAAAAAAAATCAATAAGCTCGATGTGGTATCCTATATTTTATACCTAGCTATTGCTATAATTCTTGTAAACATCATCTTCGTTCTTCAAGAACAAATTCAGCTTGAAAAAGAACTTGAGTTATTAAGGCAAGGGATGTAAAGATAGTATTGTGAGTTATTTTTAAAACCACCTTTTACGCAAGTAAGGGTGGTTTTTTTTATTCTAATTTTTTAAAATTTAATGCATAAGGGTTCTGCTCATAGTCTATGAAAATTATAAAACATTTTGACTTAATAAAGCATGCTCACTAAAAAAAAGTAAATGATATAAAGTCTTTTAATGTTTAAGCAATATAGTTAAGACATTTATTAACGCCTTTAACCTATTTGTAGGTATAAAGCTTTGTGTTAGGTCTAACTTTAATTAAAGTTAAAATTTAACATTACTGCTTTAAATTAAATATTTTGTTAAATTCGTAGTGTAAAACTTTTACTACATATATCTAATGTCATTATTTATGGTTAATATCTATAAGGGAATATTATGTGGTACTGCATGCATATTCTTAGTATCCTGTTCGGATAAAAATAAAGAATTACAAACCAATTTTCAGTCTTCGCAAGCTTTTAATCAATCCAAGATATCTAAATCTTTTGAACAAATTAAGAAAGATGAGCAGTTAACTTTTTTAATACACCTTATACAGACTACTTATAGCAATCCTAAAGATGAAAAAGAATGGTTAGCTAAAAATCTTCATACAATTTTACAAGATAACACAAAACTAAATTCATCTAACTTAACAGAACTTAACCATTTATTATTAAAAAAAGATTGTGTAAATGAAGCCGTTCCTTATGCCACAAAACTTTTAGCTAAAAACACAAGAGTTTCGAAAGCAACGAAAAGTTCAGCAGCATCCATTTTATCAGCTTACTACAACTCAACTAAACAGGCAGATAGTTTAGGCAAGTATGTAGATATACTCGAGAGTAATATACAAGAAAAAGATGATGACCTTTGGCAATACATGTCCTTGTATTCAAATAAAGGAAATTTGGCTAATTTAAAAGGTAAGTTCTTTAATGCAGCCGTCAATTATCAAAAAGCCATCGATTATGCCAAGCCGTCCGATACTAAAAACTTAAGTGTTCTGTATCATAACCTTGCTAGCATGTATCTAAATTTAGACTACATAGATAAGGCAAACTACTATACAGATTTAACTTTAGAGTTTATAAACCCTGAGAACATTCCCTTATACTATTATAATACACAAGGCATTATACAGGGGAAGGCTAAAAATTTTAAAGAGGCCGAAGAAACATTTCAAACCATAATTGAAAAATCAAAACAAGGGAGTCATCAGATGTTGTTAGCACAAAGCTATTCAAACTACGGCAATTTAAAACGCAAAAAGAAAGAATTTGAAGCGGGTTTAAAATACCTAAGTTTATCAGACAGTATATGTAAAAAATTAAACGTAGAAATTGGTATCTTATACAATAAATTAAATCGGGCAGAACTATATTATGACAGCAAAAAGTATGATAAAGCACTACTAGAAATTACCCCCCTAAAAGACGTTGTAGTTGAAACTGATAATCCTAAACTGAAAATGGCGGTCTATGAAACACTCTACAGAATTTATGATGTCTTATCTCACACCGACTTAGCGAATACTTATTTTAGAAATTACATAGAAAATAAAAACAAGTATATAGGAGATTTACCCAAAAGTGTAATTAGTGAATGGGAATTAGCTAGAGAACGAGAGCAAAAACTTCAGCTTCGTTTGGCTTACGAAAATGAATTACAAAAACAAATCGCAAAAAAATATGGGCTCTCTATTGGCTTATTCCTATTGATACTAGTTTCCGTAATCACTTATTTTATCATTGCTAAAAAACAACAATTGTATCAACAAGAAAAAAAGGATTTGGAATACCAGTTGCAAATTAAATCCAAAGAACTGCTGTCTAATTCAATCAAAGACCTAGGCATACAACAAACAAAAGATTGGTTGCGTGACCAACTTAATCTAATACTTGATGACCTACCTTCTGTACATAAAAAGAAGTTTAGTTTGCTCAAACAAGAATTAAAATCAACCACAACCCAAGAACTGCTAGCTGATTTTGAAACTAAATTTCAAACTAGCTACTATGATTTTTACAAGCGACTAAAATCAATGGGGCCTGACCTAAGTCCTAATGAATTAATTTTATGTGCCTTGATTAAAATCAACTATTCTTCTAAAGATATTGCCTTGCTCACCAACCGTTCGCTGCGCACCATCGAAAACTCTAGAAGCCTCATACGAAAAAAGCTTCAACTTAGTCCAAATGAAAATTTACAAAATTTCATAATGTCTATTTAACTGTTTAATAGGTTTTTAAAATAGAAAAGGAAGTTTTTGTGAATTGCTTTTTCTTATTCAGTAGGTTTTCGTGAGTAGAATTTTAATGTAGTTAATGTGCTACATTATATTTTCGCGAAAAATAAACGATGCAACGACTTACTCATTTCATTTTTTCTATTTTATTATTCAGTTCATTTTTTGGTTTTAGCCAAACCTTAACCATTAGTAATAGTGGTGAAACTGGAACTTCTGGTAACAATTGGTCAGTTTCAGGTTCCAACCCCATAACGATTACGGCAACAGGTACTGCAAATATTAATACCACGGTAATAGAAGGCTATCTAGCAAACGGTGATTTAATCATTGAAGCAGCCAATATTACGGTGGATGCAGCTGTGAATCATGCTACAGCTAATAGCTGGTTCCTAGAAGCGAATAGCAATGTTGTGCAAACGGCTAATGGCAATATCACCGCCCAAGGCGGTGCGTTAGTTATTCGTGCCGATGCCAATGGAGATAATGAAGGTCGCGTAGAGCTACGTGGCAATATTACCACCAACGGCGGGCCATTGTATGTGGGCGGCGGTAGCTCCAGCGAAAGCTTGGGCGGTCTGAGTGTGCCTGCAGGGAATGCTATTTCGACTAACAACACCCAGCATGGGGTGCTGGTAAACGGGGCTAACATCAATACCGGCGGAGGTAACCTACGGGTTCGCGGGCAGAACACAGCAGTTGATGGCAACAATACCGGTGTAATGGTCATGAACTCCTCAATCGAGACCGCAGCCGGTGATGTAAGCATCTCAGGTAAGCGTAGCGGTAACCCAAATAGGTCAGCAGGCTTGATGATCGGCACGCAGATATCCGCGAGTGCGTCGACCGGAAATGTCTCGATTTCTTCAACCACGGGTGACATCACGCTCGAAGGGGTAACCGAAGCCAATGCTGCCTTCAGCTGGGCGCATGGTCTAGCTTTCGTGCTATCTGGGGGAGATGATCTATCGATCAGCTCAACGGCGGGGAACATTTCACTGCTTGGCGATGCTACGAACGCAGCGCTGCAGACCGGCGAAGCCGTAGGGATTGTGGTTCAATTAGATAATGGGAATTACACTTCTGCACAGTTTAATGTCTCGACCGATGGTGGTGCAGTAACGTGGAGTGGGCTGAGCGCCTACTCTGGTGGTGACGATGGCTTAGCATTGAGAGCACAAGCTGTAACTGGCGATGGCAGTGTCACGATTGGCGATGCCAACACCGGAGATATCACCTTCATGACTGGCTCGCTGCAAACGCCAGATTTGGGAGCCCGCGCCATTACCATTGAAAGTGCCGGCGCGGTGGTGTTTGAAGGCCCAACAGGAGCTAATTTTGCCGCCGATATCAACATCAGCGATGAGTACAACTTTGCCTCTAGTATCACCTCGCTTCGCTTGGGTAAAACCAATAATACCAGCACCAACATCAGCTTGAATACGCCGGTGAGCATTTCGGGGCCGGTGAGCATTTACGCCGATGAGCTATCGATAGCTGCAGGCATCAACACTAGCTCGGGTAATGGCAACATTTTATTGCAAGGAACCACCTCGGTTACGACTAATGGCAGTGATCGAAGCTTAAACAGTGGGTCTGGAGATATTTCCATCCTTACTGATGCGGTTATACATAGTGGAACGGATTTGGTAATTAACTCAACGGGCTCCTTTACATTTGCCCCAATCACCAATTGGACTAGTGCCTTTTTGGGGGGTAGTTTCTTAGGGTTTAATGGCAGCTTTAGTGGAAGCAATTTTATAGGGAATAACTCTCAACCCGAGACGCAGTGGTTGCAGATTAACAATATGGCCTCCTTGGGTGGACTTACCTTGGGTCGATTGGGTTCAACTAACAATCTTCAGATGAATTCGTCTTTTAGCGTAGCCGGGCCTATTAGACTCTATGGGCAGCAAGTCTTATTAGATGCCAACCTCACCACCACCGCAAGTAGTGGGACAGGGGTGTTGATTGAAGCCCAGCGCATCCTGCAAGACGATGGCTTTGATGTGACTACCTCTGGAGCCGATATCAGCTATACCATTAGTGGTTATGTAATCCCAGATAGTGACCAAAGGAATGTGATTGCTATTAAAGGCGATGGAACCGATCGTGCCATAGTTAACGCCAATGGCGGGAATATTACGATTGCAGGTAGCTACGCTGCGGGCGGTGCGGGTGATCGAACAACTCGTGCCATCGAATTTTCTATCGCTGATTTGATTACTTCAGGTACAGGAGCCATTAGCCTGACGGGCGATGCAAGCAATGTTCCAAGTACCACACAATCAGCCTGGGGCATGCAGCCTAACGATGCTCGTATTATTACCGAGAATGGAGCCATTACGCTAGATATGACGGGTGGAGCTGCTTCTGGAAATTCACGTGGCATGGCCTTAGACAACCAAAACATGCAACTGCTTTCTGAAAGCGGAACAATAACCATACGCGACTTGAAGCCAAACGGATTGACTGGTACCTGGAATGGTCTATATGTACTACCAGCTTCAGAAAACGGGTTTATATTAGGAGCAGATGGAACTAATGTGAGTAGCAGTAGCGCTGATATTCTGATTGAAACCGATAAGTTATTTTTCACTACGCGATCTTCTGATTTTAATACCAGCGGAAGCATTACTATAGCTCCCGTAAGTAGCAGTTTTGCTTCGAATTGGAATGACTTCCGAATGAATGTAAGCAGCTCTGCAACAGGCTTAACTTTTGGAAAGCCAGGCAATAATGCTTCAAAAATTGAGCACAGCAGAGATATAAGTATTAATGGCCCCATTAATATATACAGTTATGACATTACTTCTAATGCCAAGCTGGAAGCCGTCAATGATCGAATATCACTAATATCGGGGGGGGCAAATAATTTTCAGGGAACGCTTGAAACTTTATCTGGTGCGAATATCATTGCTGATGAATTAGTAGTCCGTAATTTCCATCGGGCCTATGTTGGTTATAAATCTCCAAACTTTGTTGGTACGGTAGCAGTTAATAAATTTGCCAGTGATGGCGGCGATTGGCTATTCGTCAATAACAGCAAAGCACTAGCCATAGAAAATATAGCTGGTGTTGATGGGGTTTCTGTTTCTGGGTTTACTCGTGTGTACACAGAATCTGAAGACCTGTCAATCAATGCTCCAGTGGCATCATCGTTATCAAGTGGCACAGCGATTCAGTTATTTGCTGATCGTAATGCTACGGCAGGTCAAGCCGGAGATGGGAACATTAAAATAGCTAATAATGGTGCTGTTAACACAGAGTCAGGTGCAAGAGCACTTTTATACTCAGGGAATGTAGCTAGTAGCACAGGTGTAGTGGGCGAAGTAGGCGGTGAAGCGAATACCCGTTCACAAGTCGATGCCAATACCGATTTAAACACCATCAGCCCAGCATTAGGAAGTTCTGGAGCCTATGCACTATTCCGCGTAGGCACAGGTGAAGGCGACCTTACCATTGTCGCATCAGGTGGCCACGATGAAGGTAGCACCTGGTCTTTCGATAGTGGTAATAACACCTTAACAACTATATCTAGCCCAGTGAATATAAATGCTTCGGTAGTGGAAAGCTATTTAGCGAATGGGGACTTAACCATTGATGCGGGAAATATTGATGTTCAGGCCGATATAAGCAGTTCTGCTTCAAATAGATTTACTTTAAAGGCATTAGGGAAAATTGAAATACACGATAACCGTAGCATTCAGACCAACGGTGGAGATCTAATTATATGGTCGAATAGTGACAACCTTAATGGCGGAAACGTTTTAACCGGTCAGAATGTAACCTTAGATTCACGACAAGGTGGCGCTAGCACTGGAGGTGGCCGCATTCATATTGGTGGTGGTGCTGACACCAATAGTGACGGATTCCCTGATGACGCAACAGCTGGTATCGGTAATTTTACAGGAGGTGCAGCTTACGGAATTTTATTCGGAAACGCAGCTGGATCGGGCGTACAACTGCTTTCAGGCGGGGGTGATATTACTCTTATTGGTGGCGTTGATGAGAATTTTACTGCTGCAGCTAATGCCCATGGTATTGGATTTTTCCCTGGCTTTACGGTTAATGCCAATGCTGGAGATATAACCTTTAATGGGTATGCCAATAGCGGCGGAGCAGCTACTATTGGTATTGATCTCACGACCTATGGCGCTACGAATGCGAGTTCGATCATAACTACAGGGAATCTCACATTAAATGGCGTAACTACGGTAACAGCCGGCAGTAATAACTTAGGGGTAATCTTAAATACGGGTCTTACGGTAAATGCCGGAACGGTAAATATAACAGGCGATTCAGACGATATAAGTGTTTTATTAGGTGCCCCAATTACAGCCACGGGTGCTGTTTCAGTATCAGGGGGTAATGTCTCTTTGTCGGCTAACATCAACACTTCCGCTGGTAATGGGAATATCTTACTCCAAGGAGAAACATCCATTCAAGCCACAGGCTCAGACCGTACCCTAAATAGTGGTTCAGGGAATATTACATTAATTACTAATAATCTTCCCAATTCAACGCCAAAGGTGGTGATAGAAAGTACAGGTACCTTTACCATAAAACCTTTTGGCACGGCCTTTTCGTCGTATGGGCAACAGTTTGATCTTTCTGGAACGCTTAGTGGTGGTAATTTTATAGGAAGTGGAGATGCTACCGGACTTCAAATCAATAATGTGAGTCAGCTCACAGGTCTGGTATTTGGGAAAGAAGGCAATACTACAGGTTTTATGACCTACACCGATTGGACGGTGAATGGCCCCATCTCCTTTATTGGAGGTCATATGTCTGTTTCTGGTGGTGATATTTCTTCGGCGGCTTCAGGTGAAAATATTGTTTTTAAGGTGCTAAGAGAGATTAGTGTTGAGGCAAACCGCAGTATTCAAACCAACAACGGTAATCTAATTTTATGGTCGGACAGCGATGCCAATAATGAAGGCTTCATTGCGGTGGGCAATGATGTAAGCTTTAATACGGCTAATGGTTCGACTGCATCGGGTTTGAGCGGTGTCGGAGCTATTGTACTGGCCGGTGGCGCTGATGATGGCGCCAATGGTGGCGTGGCCAGTGATGGTTTGCCAGATGGTTTTGCTCGTTCGGCTTCTAATCCTGGAATTATACTTTGCACAGATAATACTGGAAATGTGAATTTTTATTCAGGTGGTGGAGATGTAATCCTTAATGGTTATAGCTCAAATAATGGAGGTACTGCAAACGATAGAAATGGTATTAATCAATTTGGGGGATTTTTTGTTAATTCGGGTACAGGTAAAATAAAAATTATTGGTGAAAGTGTAAATTCTTATGGTGTTAATTTGAATCAGAGTTCTGCGGCTGCAGAGCTTAAACTCACACTTACTTCTGCTGCTACTTCAGGGGATGCTATTTACATGCGAGGTGTATCGTCTAGCCAACTAGGGTTGGTGTTTAATTTCAGTTCAAACAAGGAGCTTAAAGCTACAGCTGGTGGAGATATCACGTTAGAAGGTGTTGGTGGAGGAGCCAGTCAAGGCATCTTCCTGCAAACGATTGATGTGTTAGCAAACACAGGAACAATTACCTTGGATGGTGGAACAAACGGAATTTTTAATAAAAACACCGCTAACACCTATGGCTTTAAGGCAGGAAGTGCTATTACAAGCAGTAGTTCAGATATTATTTTCCGAGGCAATGCGATATCTGTTGAGGGAGGAGGAACCGCTACCTCTTTTAATACCTCTGGAACAGTAACTTTAGAGCCGTCTGGTGCTTCATTTACTTCCGCATTAAGCTTTCCGATAAGTAATCTTAGTTTAGATGCGTCTGTTAGTGGTTTAACCCTAGGTAAGGCTAGCAATACAGCGGCTATCACCATTGCAGGAGAAACAACTATCGCTGGGCCAATTTCGGTGTATGGAGGTGATATTGCAATAAATGAAAACCTGAATACGAGTGCAGGCAGCGCAGCAGGCGAGGTATTGCTAAAAGCTTCCGGTAATGTCAATTTGGCCAATTCGAAGTCTATTACTACGGATGGTGGTGATGTTACCTTCTGGTCAGATAGCGATGGTAATGATAATGGTTATGTGCAATTGGGTAGTTCTAGCTCCGTATCAACTTCTGGAGGAAATATTACACTTAGTGGTGGCTCGGATATTAACACTGGATATGCCCGAGGAAATGCTACACTAGATACAGAGACAGAGCCCGTTTTTAATCTTACTATTTCTGGGGTTCATTTAAAAAATGGTACTACATTAACTTCGGATGGTGGAAACATAACACTACGGGGTAAAAATCTTGGTTCCAGTGCAAATAACCTAGAGTTTGGAATATTAGGTCATAATACTAATGTAAATTCTGGTAGTGGTAAAATTTCTATGGAAGGTGTTGCCCTTGGTTCTGGTAGTGCTAATGCACAGGGAATTAGTTTTATTGGTAATGGTTGGATTATTCGATCATCAAACCCAGATTCTGATGCGATTCAAATTATTGGTGATGCTTCAGGGACTACTAATCCGGCTACTTCTTTAGGTATCAATTTTGACGGAACGATTGAGTCCACAGGTGGTGGAGGTGTATATATGCTAGGTAAAGCTGGTACAGCTTCTGGTTATGATCATGCATTCGATGTACGAGGTGATATTTTGGCAAATGCAGGGGATATTTTATTAGTAGCTGAAAATGATGTTGACACGCAAACAGGTTTGTATTTTGACACAGGAACAAACCTTGGATTCAAAGCAGCAACAAACGTTACCGCTTCAAGTAGTACTATTATCCTGAAAAGTGACAACACGGAATTCAACGCCGCTATACCAGTGAATACCAGCGGAGCAGTGAGTATTGTTCCTTTGGACGCATCAACCAGCTTTGGTGTGGCGCAAACCATCGGAAGCAATTTGGTATTGGATGCTGGGGTAACGGGCTTAACCGTGGGTAAAGCTGGGAATACAGCTAATATGACCATCGGTGCAGCTCAGAACATCGCTGGCCCAATTACGGCTTATGGAGCAACGATTACTTTAGATGCTAATTTAACCACCACCAACAGCGGTGATATTTCACTTTATACCGACAATACCCTGGGTGGTTTGAGCAATCCTAGAACACTAACCGCAGCAGGTGCGTTTAAATACATTCCTAATGGAAGTAGTTTTACTTCCGATGTAACCTATCCGATTGCTAACCTTACAGCGACAAGTACTGGTTTAACCATTGGTAATGCAACCAATGATAAAGACATTACAATTAATGCCGATGTCATTGGCGATGCAGGTATTGAGTTATTTGGAAATGATATAGATATCAATGCCAATTTAGAAACTACTAATTCTGCTAATTTAGCGTTTAAAGGAAATGCCACCATTGCCGCAGGCCATCACATTGCTTCTAATGGTAACTTTACCCACGATGGTAACTTAGTTTTTAAATCTGATGCTACTAACGGCGATGCTTACTTAGGAAGTATTGACGGAACCTATACCAAAACCTCAGGTACGGTTATTACTGAAAAATACTACCCCGCCAAACGCGCCTTTAGAATGGTAGCTAGTCCCGTAGGTGGTGGCAGCATCTTTGACAACTGGCAAAACGGCGGTGCTAATGAAACGGGAATGGGTACACACATTACCGGAGAAATTGCACCAACTCCAGAAGATGTAGGCAATTATAACACCACTACAGGTATAGACTATACCCTTACGGGTAATCCGTCTTTATTTAGCTTTAGTAATGCCAATGGTTGGGAAGCCGTTACCAATACTAAAAATGCAGACTTAACAGTAGGCATGCCTTACCGTTTAATGGTGCGTGGCGATCGAGATCCTGATTTACTAATCGATAATAATGCTAATCCCAATCCTACGACTTTAATTTCAACGGGTGATTTAAAAGTAGGAACAGAAACTTTTAATTTCCCCAATGCGTCCGCAGGTTCAACAACCTTTGCTTTTGTGGCTAACCCATATCAATCTAGAAT
>NZ_BMGM01000016.1:5268-26775 GCF_014640195.1 Psychroflexus planctonicus | reverse complement strand
ATTCTAGATTGATATGGGTTAGCCACAAAAGCAAAGGTTGTTGAACCTGCGGACGCATTGGGGAAATTAAAAGTTTCTGTTCCTACTTTTAAATCACCCGTTGAAATTAAAGTCGTAGGATTGGGAGTAGCATTATTATCGATTAGTAAATCAGGATCTCGATCGCCACGTACCATAAGTCGGTAGGGAGTTCCTACTGTTAAATTAGTAGCATTGGTATTGGGTATGGCTTGCCACCCCGTTCCTGTAATAAACTCAAACATAGAAGGATTACCAGTTGCTGTTTGATCAAATCCATTAGCTCCACTACCCGAACCCGTAATATGGGTTCCAATACCCGTTACATTGTTCCCTCCGTTTTGCCAGTTGTCGTAAATTGAAGTACTAGAATTTACCGGACTAGCCACCATTCTAAAGGCGCGTTTAGCAGGGTAGAATTTTTCAGTGATAACGGTTCCTGATGTTTTGGTATAGGTTCCGTTAATACTTCCTAAGTAAGCATCGCCGTTGGTGGCATCAGATTTAAAGAGCAAATCGCCATCGTGGGTAAAGTTACCATTAGAAGCAATGTGTTGGCCTGCGGCAATGGTTGTATTTCCTTTAAACGCTAAATTAGCAGAATTAGTAGTTTCTAAATTGGCATTGATATTTATATCATTTCCAAATAACTCAATACCCGCATCGCTGGTGACATCCTCATTAATCGTAATGTTTTTATCGTTGGTTGCTTTACCAATGGTTAAACCTGTACTTGAAGCCGTTAAGTTGGTTATCGGATAAGTTACATCCGCTGAAAAAGTAGTCCCTCTAGGAATGTATTTAAACGCACCTGCTGCGGTAAGGGTTCTCGATGTGGTTAATCCCCCCAATGCATTATCGGTATAAAGGGAAATATCGCCGCCGTTGGTAGTAGTCAAATTAGCGTTTAAGGTAATTGTGCCACCGTAAGCGGTGATTGGACCGGCGATGCTTGTTGCAGAACCAAAAGTGATGTTGGCTGTATTGGTTGGTTTACCAATAGTAAGCCCACCTGCCGTACTACTTACATTCAAATTACTGATCGGAAAGCTAAGTGCACCAAGGAAACTATCGCCATAAGAGGAAATTGCAACAGTCCCAGTTGTGTTAATTGCCACATTATTATTAAAGGCAAATTTATCCGCCACAAGACTCACATTACTCGATGAAGCAGAAAGCGATCCTTTTCCAAATTTTGCGGCATTGATAAATGGACCATTATAATTAGAACTAGCTGTATTTGGGGTACGGTCTTCCAAGGTAATCGCACCACTTACTGATTGGATAGCACCGCTGATTGAAAAGCCGCGAGCATTCAACCGGGCTACATTGGCAAGTCCTATTAATGCGATATTTCCTGATTCTGTTTCCACTGTACCAGGAATGATAGTAGCCCAGGAATTACGGCTATTATTCGCCGTTGCATTGGCAGGGGCCTCACTACCATCTCCCACAATCGAAATCGTTCCAGTTCCATTGGTCTCCAACTTAGTATTAGCACCATATTGCCCACCAATATTTACCGTCCACAAGAGCCCATTGAATGTGTTACCTCCGCTACCGCGGACCACAATATTGCCACCCTCAGTGGTACCACCTGCATTGAGCGTAGCGCCAAAAACGCCAATCGCGTAACGGTATGTGGAAAAGGCAGCACCCAAAGAACCGTCATAATGTGCATAGCCAGTCAAGGGATCTGAACCGCCACTCAAAACGATATCGCCACCATTCGTGCTAATCGCCGTGGTGAATACACCTGCAGTGTCGCTTCCTATGCGGATACCACCTACTCGATTGTTGTCGGCGTCCGCCCAAAAGGTAACATCGCCACCTGCTGTGGTAATGGATTTGGTGTTGGCTAGGTTGACATTACCGGAAGCCTTCAGCAATACATCGCCTGCTGCGCTACCTGCACTCGTATTCAGGTTTTCATTGATGGCAATATTACCGCCATACACCGAAATCGGGCCAGCGATAGTTTGGGCGCTATCAATGGTGATGTTGGCGGTGTTGCCTTGTTTGCCCAAACGGAGGCGGCTAAAGCCACTCGATACCGTTAAATTATTCGGAGGCCAAGATTGCGCTACGGAGAAACTGGCGGAATACGGCTCGTATACCAACCCCCCTCCTGCTGTGAGCGTAGCAGTTCCAGAACCAACAATATTGTCTGCCGTTAAGGTAATATTTGCGTTTTGGCCTGCACTTTCAATGTTTAAAGCGTCCTCTAAATTTATAGAATGCCTTGCAGTGATCGTTACATTGCCGGTAAATCCCGTAACTGGAGTAACGCCATTAACCGATTGGCCATCAGAACGCTCACCAACATTAAAGCCGTCTTGTGAGGCGACAAAAAAATCGAATTTATTATTTTCAGTATTGTTAGTCGTAATATTGATATCACCTGCATTACTTAAAATTTGTGTTCGTCCGTTATTGATTCTGTTATGCAGTCCTATATTGCCTTTGGAAGTGCCTGTTATGGTCACTCCACCCCCTATAGCAGCTGTGGATTGAATCAAGATATTACCGCTTCCAAATGTATTGCCCAGGTCAATCCCATAAAAATTGGTTGTAGACGTGCCCGTGATAACAATAGCCGCCATCTGTGGACTAGCAGAGGTAATGGCAATATTAGGAGAGGTGCCACCAAGGTTAATGCCTTTTAATCCAGAAGACTTACCTTCTATAACAATAACACCTGTACCTGCATCGATTAAAAGTTGACTTAGAGCTATTATGCCTTCTTTAGTTCCTCCTGCACCTCGTATGAGAATGTCTCCACCACCTGATAGCAGGCTTGCGGCATTCGCTAACTCTATGCCCTGATCTGAGCTGCTTCCGCTATATGAATATCCATCTGGAATTCCATCACTGCCTGTTCCGCCATTACCGCCATCATCTAATCCACCAGCTAAGACAATTTTGCCGCCAGAAGTAGATACGGTATTCGATCCGGCCAAAGTGATGCCGTTACTCGCGGTACCAGTGATTACATTGTTACTATTGGCCCATAAGATGACATCACCACCGGATGTAGTGACCGATTTGTCTGCCGCTAGCGAAATACCCCCGGAAGCCTTTAATAACAGATCACCATTGGCTGCGCCGGCGGTGGTGTCGATGCTCTCATTAATAGTGATATCACCGCCGTAGAGGGTGATCGGACCAGCGATACTCGCAGCACCACTGATGGTAACGTCCGCCGTGTTGCTGACTTTGCCAATGGTCAAACTTGTTAAGTTACTACCCGTCGTCAGATTCGTAGGCCAAGTCAAGGTACTTGAAAAACTCGCACCCGATGACAGCACATTCAACGTACCGTCGCTCGCAATCGTAGAGGAATTAAAAAACGACATTTCGTCGCCGATTAACTCAATATTACTTGTGCTAGTGCTGACGTCAGTGCTGTCTTTCTCACCGATGGCGAACGTGGACAACCGAATGCCTTTGCTACCACCGTCCAGCGAAATCTGACCAGACGCTGCCAAAATATTCGTTGAGGCTAGGTTAATTCCTTTGAACGTCGAATTTTCAGCTGCACCGTTTATATCAATCGCGGCGCCACCCGTGACCAAGATGTTGCCACCATTACCCTGAAGCCCTGTGTATCCGCCCGCGGAGGTGGTTTCTCCATCAATCGTGATGCCGCCAGCAGCCTTCAGCGTAAATTGGCCTCCATAAGCACCAAGCTCAATACCATGGCCAGCCGTGCTATGACCCGTAATTGAAATAGACCCTGCGCCCGCGTCTATCAATCCAATTTCGTCCCACTGCACACCCATGAGAGCAACGGCTGTATTCGCGGAACCGTTAAATGATACGTCCCCGCCACCGGAATAGATTTTGATGTCCGTTGTCTCATTCGGCGTTCCTAAATGAATACCACCGTTAGCAGCCCCAGTCGGTAAACCCTCACCGTTCACGGCCGAGCCACCACCGAACCAGATTCGGCCACCGCCAGTGTTCTGATTAGTTAAACCATTTGCGGAGTTAAAGCCGGCATTGTTGTTGATATCAATACCACCAGCTGTTCCATCAGCCGAATTCGACCAAAGAACAATGTCTCCGTTGTTGGTTTGTATGTCTGTGTCTGCGGCGACACTTATAAGGCCGGTGCCTTTAAGCAAAACATCCGCACCACTGGCGGTAGAGCTTAAATTTTGATTAACAGTGATACCCCCCCCATACACCGAAATGGGTCCGGCGATAGTTTGGGCTGTTGCGGTGGTGATATTGGCTGTATTGCCTTCTTTACCAAGGGTCAAGCCACTGACATCACTGGATAGGGCTAGGTTGCTTGTCACATTCAATGTACTGCTGAAACTCGTACTTGTGGAGATGGGTTGAATAGTTACTGTGCCGGTGGTGGCAATGCTACTTCCCGAAAAGAAAGTAAAGCTGTCCGCGTTCAGCGTCACATTGCTGCTGGAGGTGAGAACGTCGCTCTCCGCCTTGCGGCCAAAGGTAGCGCCATTGAGTAAATGGCCGCCCGTCGTGTTGGCATTAACCGTAATACCGCCGCTGGCCGCCAGAATGGCGCCGCCCAAACGCAGGTCTGGGTTGGTACTGTTGCCCACGCTACTGCTACCATTGAGCGTGATGCTACCGGTGCCCGTGGCCTCAATAGTATTGAGCGACGCACTCGAAAACCCGATCATGCTGCTACTGCCGCCTGAAGCCGTTCCTGTGATACTGATTGAGCCCGTGCCACTGGTTTTGTACAGACCCGCCGTGGAGCCTCCAGCCCAGCTACCTAGTTCAATACCATTGGGGTTGACGTCGCCAGTTGACAAACCATCAATGGTCAGATTGCCATCGGTGCCAGCGTCAATCGTTACACCACCATAGGTTTGAACCCCCATTTTAAAGTTCGATCCACCCGCTACCGTGTTCTGACCACTCAAGCTGATATCGCCGCCCCCGGAGTAGACATTGATATTGGCGTCGTGACCAGTCCTACTGTCGGTGCCCAAGCCAATACCGTTGGATGTACCGCTGATATTTTGTGCGTAGCCAGTCGGTACTACCGTACCCGAAGCCAAGGTGGTGCTGGCGCTGCCGCCACCCAGTGTGATCGTACCGCCCCCCGTGGCCGTGCTGATGTTAGCTGCCGTACGGTCCGTATTGGAGCGGCTGTCGAGCGAGCTGTTGTCTTTCAGGTAAACCCCGCCTGTGGTCGGCGCGCCCGTGGTGCTGGTGCTGTTGGCCCACAGGGTGATGTCACCGGCGTTGCTTGTGATCGCAAAGCCTTCGTTGACGATGCCGGCCGAAGCCTTGAGCAAGATATCTGCGCCGCTGGCGGTAGAAGTCAGGTTTGAATCGACACTAATGGTGCTACCATACACCGATACTGTACCCGCAACTTCCTCTGCTGTATTAATAGTTACATTTTGCGCATTGGTTGATTTACCAATAGTTAAACCACTGTAACCATCGCCATCTTGATCAATTTCATAATACACTGTTTCTAGTATTTGTCCAAGTGATGCATCATTCGACTCTAAGGTTATCGCGCCTGTTCCATTCAACCAAGGTTTTGCTCCTGCACCAGTAAACCACGATAAAACCTCAGATCTAAGTGTTAAATCACCAGATCCTGCATCAAAAGTTAAATAATCAATATCTAAAGTACCTGAGCCATTAGCATCTGCATCTGCTTCAATTACAATATTGCCATTGGCACTTGTGATATTTCTTCTGGTAGTTGTTCCAGATGCGAAACCATTGGTTGCAGATAATGTAATATCGTCAGCAGTTGAAGAAATAACATCATGATTTACAGTAATTGCTGTTCCTTTTAATGTAATAGGTCCTGCAACATCTATTGAATTTGTAACGGTTATGTTTGAAGTATTGGAAAAGGTAACACCAGTCATTCCAGTATACTCCCCAATCGTAAATCCGCCTAAACTATTAAAAGCATTAATGTTTAATGCATTAAAGGTACCACTTACGTCAATATTTTGGGAAGCATTATTATGACTCCAAGTTACGGCACCTCCGTAAGCACCTCCATCTGGCACTAAATATAAATGTCCTGTAGATGTTAAAGTAGGTGCTCCAGCAAGCACATCTGCAGCTAAAATAATATCCCCTGTCCCTGTATTGACTGATGATGAAGTATGAAAATTAATTCCTTGAGTACCTGCACCAGCGCCAGGAGCAGCCCACATAAATACATCACCACCACTTGTGCTTAAAGTAACCCCATTAAAATCAATTGCATTTTGATTGGTAGCACCTGCTGCATTTACTGATGGTCCATCTCCAACGGTTAAGCCATTCCATGTAGTACTTCCTTGTGCAGTTGCACTACCCCCCATCCAAAAATGTCCGCCATTGGTAGTAATGGTAGCCGAAGCAGCCGCGGTAGCACCCGCACGGTTGTGATTGTTATAATCCGACCATAACACAATATTTAATGCTCCTAAGGTGGATTGAATATCTGCACCTATGCTTACCCGACCATATCCTACGGTATTGGTGCCGCCTGCTCTAATCGTTAATGTCGCATCACCACCAGCTGTTTTATCTATGGCGTTGGATACCATAATTAACAAACCCTCCAGCATTACACTTGTACCCGCATTTAAATAGCCTTCAATTACACTGGTATTAACATTGGCAGTACCTGTTGCTGTAATTGTTACCGGGTTAGAGCCTGAGGTTGACCAGTTGTTACCAGAAGTTCCAGTTTCACCGCTATTACTAATGGTCAAGGTTTGGCTAAAACCAAAAAACGAACTGAATAATAGGATCGAAAAAATGGAATAAGCAAGTCGTTGCATCGTTTATTTTTTTCGCGAAAATATAATGTAGCACATTAACTACATTAAAATTATACT
This sequence comes from Psychroflexus planctonicus, assembly GCF_014640195.1. Lineage (GTDB taxonomy): Bacteria > Bacteroidota > Bacteroidia > Flavobacteriales > Flavobacteriaceae > Psychroflexus > Psychroflexus planctonicus. The sequence goes on along the minus strand of NZ_BMGM01000016.1, from coordinate 19,912 downwards.
CACGAAAACCTACTGAATAAGAAAAAGCAATTCACAAAAACTTCCTTTTCTATTTTAAAAACCTATTAAACAGTTAAATAGATATTATGAAATTTTGTAAATTTTTCATTTGGATTAAGTTGAAGCTTTTTCCGCATGAGGCTTCTTGAATTTTCGATGGTACGCAGCGAACGGTTGGTTAGCAAGGCAATATCTTTAGAAGAATAGTTGATTTTAATTCTTGTTTGAGCAAACTAAACTTCTTTTTATGTTCAGAAGGTAGGTCATCAAGTATTAGATTAAGTTGGTTACGCAACCAATCTTTTGTTTTTTGAATGTTTAGGTTTTATTTAATTAGACAGCAGTTCTTTGGATTATAATACACCTTAAATTTTAGAACCTATTGCTTAACTTCCAACTAATTTAAAATCCTATTTTTAAATCTCAAATCAACAACAAACATTTTTTCTTATCATTAGAAATAGGATTGTTCCCGCTTATCAATTATGAGCATCAAAAGACTTTAGCCAAATTTTGTATTCAATAAAAAAAACCACCCTTACTTGCGTAAAAGGTGGTTTTAAAAATAATTCACAATAATATCTTTACCAGCCTTGCCTTAATAACTCAATTTCTTTTTCAAGTTGTATTTGTTCTCGAAGAAGCAAGATAATGTTTACAAGAATTATAGCAATTACCATATATAAAATATATAATAAAATATCGAGCTTGTTGATTTTTTTTAACCGCTTTAACATGCTTTTATACTTTTATTTTTTTAATACCAAAATAGATTCCTAAAACTAATCCGGCATATATTAACATATTAATCGGTGCTTCGGGCACATCGTTTACATTATCGTTATCAAAATCGAATACATCTTCTAAACTCTGTGCTTGCGCTTCCGGCATGAGTACTAACATGAAAAGTAAGCTAATTGCGATACCTAATTTTATATTTAATTTCTGCATGAACTCTCTATTTTTTAATTAATTCTTGGGTGTAGTTATTGCCTTCCTGGTCGGTAAGTTGTACAATGTATACACCAGACTCTAAATGGCCTAAGCTTAAGCGCAAGTTGGTATTACTCATTGCTTCTGCTTTAACTTGCATTTGTTGTCCTAGCATATTGTAAACAGCTACACTTGCTTTGCCTGTTAAGGCTAAGTTGCTTTGTAGTTGCACTACATCTACGGCTGGGTTAGGGTAGAGGCTAAACAACTTTTTGTCTACATCTTCCATGCTCATGGTTTCTGCATCAAACTTTAAGGAAAAACGCTGACTATCTAGCGATTCCGTCACATTGGTATCAACGCTAAAGTGATACGTTTCTCCATCTGCTAACAAAGTCTCCGTACCTAAATACGCATCTACTAAATAAACTTCTGTTGTTCCAAAATTAGATAAGTTGGCAACAAAGCTGTAGTCTTGATTACGCCAGTTGTTATTAAATAACGGAATCACTTCTTCATTTTCTGGGAAGTTTCTACGCTGAATGCTAAACAAGCTGTTTTGATTGACTGAAGCTAGGTTTTCATCGATATTCCCCATTTTAGCAATGTCTAAAGCATCTACCTCAGTAATTCCATCAGCGGCAAAACGCAAACGAATGGCATCGATAATCTGACTTTCTTCATTTTGCAACTCGAATAATAAACTCATTTGATTATTACTTAATGGCGCTGGTTTATTTAACGAAGTTGTTATGTCTTTCACACTTTCAGTAAATGAAATATTAGAATTTGTTCCTATTAACTGAATAAAGAACGCTTGCCCAGGTTCAATAAATTTAGTAGCATCCGAGCTAGGAGTTGTATCTCCATTTCCTGAAGAAAGTTCATCAATCGTTACAAAAGCTCCACGGGTGTTAATCATTGGGTCCCACACCCAAAGTTGATTATTATAAGCACTAGCATTTGCACTTAGTACTTCGCTTATATCAATTCTACTTTGGTAAGGGTTTGCGATAAATGCAAAGGTAGTACTACCTGCAACTGCACTTGGGAAGCTTAAATTCTGGTTTCCAGTTAGTAAACTTCCTGTGGTCACTAAAGTGGTCGCGCTTGCCGATTCGTTAGAGTTTAAGTCGATACTTCTGTCTCCTCTTACCAATAAACGATAGGGTTTTCCAGCCACCAAGTTGGTATTGTTGGTGTTAGCAACAGCTTGCCAACCGGTTCCTGTAATAAATTCGAACATAGAAGCTGCACCTGTTAAGGTTTGGTCAAATCCGTTGGCTCCTGTTGTTGAACCGGTAATATGTGTTCCAATACCAGCTTCATTAAGTCCAGCATTTTGCCAGTTATCATAAATTGATGCAGTTGAATTTACCGTACTGGTTACCATTCTAAAAGCGCGTTTTTGTGGATAATATTTTTCAACCACAATATCACCTGAACCGCTCATACTTCCTGAAAATTCATCAAAATAACTATCGCCAGTGGCATCGCTTTTAAAAGTGATTTTTCCATCATTCATAATTGAATTGTTCACTTTTAAGCTATGTGTAGGTGTAACTACTAGGTTAGCATTGCTGTTTTCAATAACAATTGAAGCCATTTCGAAATCTTCATCTAGCTCTAAGTTATGGTTATTTGAAACCGTTTTACTTGGAATACGAATTGTTTGAGTTGGATTAGGAACTAAAGCTTCAGACCAATTTGAACCAACACCTTGACTGCTTGAGCTTGAACCTACAAAAATATAATCTGGTGTAAAGCCTTGACTTCTTAAAAAAGGATAGCCATTGTTATCATTTTGATTAATTCCCCAAACTATCCAAAAGGCGGAGCTCCAGTGGCCAGTGTGAGCTAAGCTCCAACTTGCTCCAAGGAATGTGCTAGCTTGTTTCATTTCTGCAGTGGTTTTGCCTGTGCCGCTTGCTGAAGATGTTTGTCCTGAAGTTTCCGTATCCCAAAAACAACCTGTTACCGTGCCTGCATTTAAAGTTCCCATAAAAGCCCCAACCGAAGAAGTTCCCGAAGCGGAACCTGTAGAATAACAATTGGTCACATCTGCACGGTTATAACCAATTAAACCACCTACATGAGCACCACCAGTTACATTACCTGTGGCATAACAATTATATATTTCCGTTCCAGTGTTAGAATACCCTACTAAACCACCTGTAGAAACATCAGTTCCCGTTACATCACCTGTAGCATAAGAGCCCCGTAAAATGGTATTAATATTCATGTATCCAATTAACCCAGCACTTTGTCGGGCTGTTCCATCCACATTTCCTAAGGCATAACAATCTGCCACAATTCCTTTAGTACCAATGAGTGTATTTTCCACTGTAATTTCTCCAATTAAACCACCTAAACGCTCTTCACCAGCAACTACTACGTTTGCATTAGAATTGCTCACATTCACACCTCCATTTACCAAACCAGCCAAACCACCCGTTCGTACTTGTCCATTAAATGTAGCTGTTACTGTTCCTCCAGTTACCGAACAACTCTCTATTAAACCCGCAGTTGTAGACCCATCACCATATCTTCCCACTAGTCCTCCAGTCCAAGCACTACCAGTAATTTCCACGTTCGTTAAAACAATGTTTTTTAACTCGCCATCTGTTTTGTAACCAAATAAACCTTGGTAAATCTCTGCTGAACGATCGATAAACAAACCGTCGATGGTATTATTTTGTCCGTTGTAAGTTCCCGAAAATTTAGTGGTATTGTTTCCAATCGGACTAAAACCTTCACCAGCATTCCATGTTGAAGTAGCTGAAGCATCAATATTTGCGGTTTGTATAAAGTGTTTGTCCCAATCTTCATTAGAATTACTCAATCTCTCAAGGTGGTCTAAATTTGCAATTTGGTAAGGGTTACCTGATGTACCATCGCCACCCGCATAGGGAGAGCCGTTATATTCGTATGCGCCGATATCTCTAATTCCATTTTTATTATATCCTCTTTGATCGGTATCGGGAACATCGCTATTTTCTACACCTGCATTGATAGCTGGACTGCCTGTTTGTAAGGAAATAGTGTGTGTTGGACCACCATTATCCGCCAATGCATTTAATAAGGGATTTGAAGAACTTAGGTTGGTAGAAGTACCATTAACACTTTCACTATCGTCTACTATTGAGTTTATTGCACTTATTGTTGTACTGTAATTATATGCATTGTATAAATTATTTCCCTCATCATTTGCTGTATTACCATACAAAATTGAGTTCGTAATCATTATATTGTAATCAAACCAATTAATAGAAATTGCCCCTCCACGATAACCTTCATTATTGGTAAACGTACAATTGATTATATGGGCTTCAGGATTATCGTTTAGCTCTGAACTTGAATAAAAACCAAATAATACAGTACCTCCAGATGGTGTGCCATTACTATGTAAAAGTTGATTATTGTAAAATGTAGAATTTTTAATAGTAACTTTTTTTGTATTTTCATTAAATATTGCAGAGCCACCAGCATCATTCTCTGCATTTGGAACTACATTATCGGTAAACAAAGAATTTTGAACTAAAAAGTTTTTCACATCAAAATTATAAATTCCACATCCTTTAGCAGCGGTGTTTATTGCTCTGTTACCTTTAAACTCACAACGATTTATTTCAACGTTTTTAATATATTGAAAATTTACAGTACCTGCATCTCCAGTAGTAATAAAAGCATATCTGAAGCTTAGATCCTCTAATTTTATTTCATCTATAAAATCAGCTTCTAACAACCTCATGCCTATACCAGATGTTGTAACCCCAGTGTTACCTTGGATTATAGTTTGGTCAGCACCCTGTCCTCTTATTGATAAAGATTTATTTACATCAATTGTATTTGTTAGGGTAAAGGTTTCTGCTGCTATATCTATAATATCGTATTCATCTGCAGCAGCTATTGCGGCATTTATTGAAGTATAATCTGCACCACTTGAACCTACCGTAATTTTTTCAATAAAATTTACATCTATATATTTATAAGAATCTGTGATTTCAAATGAATTTCCAAAAGAAAAGGCACTATTGTCAAAATCTATGAATAAATTGGAAGTATCATTAGAATTAGTATGTGCATTTGCAGCACCAGTTAATGAAAACAAGACTTCTTCATCAGATTGTTTTATTACACTAGCCGTTAATCCGAATGGCACATTGTTTACTGTAACTTTTCCAGTTAGCACAAAGTTCTCACCAATTGCTCCTGTAAAAGAATCGCCGTTTGGTGCATTGTATGTTATGCTAATTGAATTTCTGATAGATCCATTATTCAAAACATCAGACTCTATAAAAGCATTTGTAGAATATTCAATTGACATTGTAACAGTTTCGACACTTGGCGCGGGAAAAGACCCATAGCCCACATTCCATGAAGAAACCAAATCGGGTGTAGCCACATCTTCATTTGAGTAATAATATTCACTGTTTCCGTATTGGATAATACCCCATCCATCACAGGCGAACATAAAACAATCATATTTTAGCTCCCATGAAGAATCTCCATCTTTTACGTATTTGGGTTTGCTATTATAAGTGCCATCTTGAATGTAAGTTCCATTTGCAGCGGAAGTACCTGCTCCACTAACCACAATATTTTGCGCATTACCTAGAGAAAAGCAAAAAAAAAGCAAAACATAAAAAAAACCAAAGTTTGAAATTGTAATTTTGTTCATAGATTAAAATATAATATTTAATCTACAAACATATTTTTTAAATACACATCTTTCAAAAATTAGATATAGATATCATATAGACAAGCCTAGAATTTAACTTATATAAATAGCTTTCTATCAGTTTATTGATGAATAAACAATTTTGTCTATATCAAATCTATGTTTAATTTTAGCAATATTGAAGCCAATATCATAAATAAATTTACTTTGCGATTTAACTCTCCATTTTAGAGAATTAATACCCATTACTATTTTAAATGTTGCATAAATGCTTCTTAAAATACCAGCCAACAGCAGGCTGGTACATCGGCATTATACCTACATAATTGATATCCAAATTAGCATAATTAAAAAAACCACCCTTACTTTACGTAAAAGGTGGTTTTAAAAATAACTCACAATACTATCTTTACCTCCCTTGCTTCATCAACTCAAGCTCTTTTTCAAGCTGTATTTGTTCTCGAAGAACGAAGATGATGTATACAAGAATTATAGCAAAAGCTAGTTATAAAATATAGGATATGACATCGAGCTTATTGATTTTTTTTAACCGCTTCAACATGCTTTTATGCTTTTATTTTCTTTATACCAAAATAGCTACCTACAACTAATCCGGCATATATTAACATGTTAATCGGTGCTTCGGGTACATCGTTTACATTATCGTTATCAAAATCGAATACTTCTTCTAAACTCTGTGCTTGTGTTTCAGGCATGAGTACTAATATGAAAAGTAAGCTAATTGCGATACCTAATTTTATATTTAATTTCTGCATGATCTCTTTACTTTTTAATTAATTCTTGGGTGTTGCTATTGCCTTCTTGGTCGGTAAGTTGTACAATGTATACACCAGAGGCTAAATGGCCTAAGCTTAAGCGCAAGTTGGTATTACTTATTGCTTCTGCTTTAATTTGCATTTGTTGTCCTAGCATGTTGTAAACAGCTACATTTGCTTTGTCTGTTAAGGCTAAGTTGCTTTGTAGTTGCACTACATCTACTGCTGGGTTAGGGTAGAGGCTAAACCACTTCTTGTCTACATCTTCCATGCTCATGGTTTCTGCATCAAACTTTAAGGAAAAACGCTGGCTATCTAGCGATTCCGCTACATTGGCATCAACGCTAAAGTGATACCCTTCGCCATCTGCTAACAAAGTTTCTGTTCCTAAATACGCATCTACTAAATAAACTTCTGTTGTTTCAAAATTAGATAAGTTGGCCACAAAGCTGTAGTCTTGATTTCGCCAATTGTTAGTAAATAGGGGAATCACCTCATCATTTTCTGGAAAGTTTCTACGCTGAATGCTAAACAAGCTGTTTTGATTGACAGAAGCTAGGTTTTCATCGATATTTCCCATTTTAGCAATATCTGCTGCATCTACCTCAGTAATTCCATCAGCGGCAAAACGCAAACGAATGGCATCGATAATCTGACTTTCTTCATTTTGCAACTCGAATAATAAACTCATTTGATTATTACTTAATGGTGCAGGTTTATTTAACGAAGTTGTTATGTCTTTCACACTCTCTGTAAAAGAAATCTGTGAATCTCCACCTGTTAACTGAATAAAGAACGCCTGTCCAGGTTCAATAAATTTAGTAGCATCCGAGCTAGGAGTTGTGGTGCCATTTCCTGATAATTGATCTATGGTGACAAAAGCTCCACGCGTATTAATCATTGGGTCCCACACCCAAAGTCTAGTATCATCAGCATTGCTGCTATTGGCAGTAAGGACTTCACTAACATCAATTCTAGATTGATAGGGATTGGCAATAAAAGCAAAGGTATTGCTGCCTGCCGTTGCACTTGGGAATGTTGGTGCTATGTTTCCTACTTGTAAAGTTCCTGTTGAGATTAAAGTCGTTTCTCCAAAAGATTCATTGGAGTCTAGGTCAATTCCACGATCGCCACGCACCATTAAACGGTAAGGTGCACCTACGCTTAAATTTGTACCATTAGTATTGATAACGGCTTCCCAACCATTGGCATTACTAAAGCTAAATAAAGACGGGTTACCTGTAGCTGTATAATCTAATCCTGTAGTTGAATTAGGTTCTCCTTCTGTTCCTGTATTGTCTCCCGTAATATGGGTACCAATTCCCGCTTCATTAGCTCCGCCGTTTTGCCAGTTGTCAAAGATGCTACCGCCATCTACGGGACTAGCTACCATTCTAAAGGCGCGTTTGGCGGGGTAGTATTTTTCACTTACTGCAGTACCACTACCTGAAATACTTCCTGTAAATTCATCAAAGTGACTATCGCCTGAAGCATCACTTTTAAAGGTAATTTGACCGTTGTTGGTGATGTTGTCGTTCACTTTAATGCTTTTGGTTGGTAAGACAACCAAATTCCCATCTTCATTTTCAATAAATAGAGTAGCAATTTCCAAGTCTTCATCCACCTCTAAGCTAATGTTGTTTGAAGCAACTTTAGAAGGAATACGAACTGTTGTTAAGGAAGTTGGTACTGAAGCTTCAGACCAACTTGATGGGTTAGTTAGAAGACCAGTAGATGTTCCTAAATAGATGTGATCAGAATCAGAAACATTATCCTGATATCTTAAAAAAGGATAGCCATTGTTATCATTTTGATTAATTCCCCAAATTTCATTTGATGATGTAAAATCCCAATTTGCTTCAAGAAATGTGCTTGCTTGTTGCATTTCTTCAGTGGTTTTGCCTGTGCCACCAACAGCGGTAACATTTAAACCACTTGTTTCAGTGTCATAAAAACTATTGGTAACGACACTGCTACTTCCCAATTCTCCGCCAACTAGTCCGCCTACATTACTTGATGCAGTGCTTGTTACTTCTCCAGTAGCGTAAGAATTGGTCACTGATGTATTTTGTAAACCGCCAGTGAGACCACCTAGGTAATCAAAGTTATTCTGTGAAGTTACCGCACCAGTGGCGTAACTATTGGAAATAGAACTACCACTGCCATCAGCACTCGTACAAAAACCAACCAGCGAGCCTAAGCTTCCACCATTTGAATCAATTACAACACTACTAAAGGATTCATTAACACTGCTATCTACCAAGTAGCCTACAATTCCACCTATTTGGCTATAGCCATTGTCCGGACCAGAACCATAGGCAGTACCGCTTGCCGATAAGCGACTGAGAACAGAATCATCTGCACGACCGATAATAATTCCCGTTCTACCTCTCCCTCTAACATTTCCGTCACTGAGTTTTAAATTGTGGATATTGGCATCTTTTATCCAACCGAAAAGTCCCATACCTATTTCAGATGTGTTGTCGATGTATAAGTTAGAAATAGTAAAGCCTTGACCATCATAGTCCCCAGTAAATTGAGTACCCCCATCAACTTCACTAATATTTTCTCCTATAGGTGTCCAGCCTCTTGCGGTATAATTTGAACTTGCTGATGCATTGCCATTCCAGCCAAAAGTAAATACTGTATTTATATCTCCAGTTTGCGTGTAGTTACCATTCCATCTAGTAACGTCTTCCGCTATCCATAATAGATTAGCTAAGGTTGCAATTTCGTTAGTTGTTGTTGGTGCAATACTTACAGGGCTTGTATATTTTAAAGCTGGATATTCATTGTAGGTTAATGGAGATGACATTGACCAAACACCAGAAAAATCCCAATTACTGAAATTAGTTTGGGTTTTCATTTGAGTTGTTGTTCGCCCATTAACGCCAGTTTTTGTACCATCACCATAGGCACTTGTCAAATTAGAAACATCAGTATCCCAGTAGCAATTTGATAATGTAGTTCCTACACTTGCTCCAGTACCTATAAAACCTCCAATATTTGTGGTTCCCCCACTGGTACTTGTTACTTTCCCAATGGAATAACAATTGCTAATTGTAGATGTGCCAGTAAAACTTCCAATAAAACCACCAGCACCAACACTAATACTTCCTGTTGTTCCTCCTCTTGTAACATTGCCTAAAGAGAAAGAATTAGATATGCCACTACCTCTGTAAAGTCCTGCAAAACCCCCAACATGACCTTGATTTCCAGTACTTGTAACTGAGCCTGTGGCAAAACAACCTGAAAACGATGAGTCTGTTGTGCCATCACCTACTATACCACCAACATTTCTCCCTTCTGCTGTTACCGAAACTGATGTAGAAGAATTGATGACATTTATATTGTAAACAAAACCTAAAAGACCACCGCAATCAGCAGCATTACTTCCAGTTCTTGCGGAAGTAACAGCTCCAGTAACATGAACATTATTCACTTCAGTATCTGTTCCTGGTATATTTGTTCCAATTAAACTTCCAACTTCGTGTGATCCTGTAATATCGACATTGGTTAATGTTAAATCAGATATGCTTGCTCCATTGGCTTTACCAAAAAAACCAACTCCAGCAAGAGTTGGTCTATTGATTACTAATCCGTTTATTGTTTTGTTATTACCATCAAACGTTCCTGTGAAAGGACTAGATGCACTTCCAATGGGTTCCCAGCCATCGTTTGCATTAGCTGAAGGTGAAGCGTAGGTTTGATATCCAACAGAATTTTCATTTAAATCAACATTAAGAATGTAATTAGCTGAAAGATCATTACGAACGTTATCTAAGTCTTCCCATGTATTGATTTCAATTTGCCCATAACTACTTAAATAGCTTAAGCAAATAAGCAACAAAAGACTTAGCTCTTGAAGATTTTTAAATGTAATTTTTTTCATAGATAAAAAGTATTATTTAATCAACAAACTTATTTCTAAAATTCACTTGTTTCAAAAATTAGATATAGATATCATATAGACAAGCCTAGAATTTAACTTATATAAATAGCTGTATATCAGTTTATTGATGAATAAACAATTTTGTCTATATCAAATTTATGTTTAATTTTAGCAATATTGAAGCCAATATCATAAATAAATTTACTTTGCGATTTAACTCTCCATTTTTAGAGAATTAATACCCATTACTTTTTTAAATGTTGCATAAATGCTTCTTAAAATACCAGCCAGCAGCAGGCTGGTACATCGGTATTATACCTACATAATAGATATTTAAATTAGCATAATTAAAAAAACCACCCTTACTTGCGTAAAAGGTGGTTTTAAAAATAATTCACAATACTATTTTTACCGGCCTTGCTTCATCAACTCAAGCTCTTTTTCAAGCTGAATTTGTTCTTGAAGAACGAAGATAATGTTTACAAGAATTATAGCAATAGCTATGTATAAAATATAGGATACCACATCGAGCTTATTGATTTTTTTTAATCGCTTCAACATGCTTTTATGCTTTTATGGCTTTATTTTTTTTATACCAAAATAGCTACCTACAACTAATCCGGCATATATTAACATGTTAATCGGTGCTTCGGGCACATCGTTTACATTATCGTTATCAAAATCGAATACTTCTTCTACACTCTGTGCTTGCGCTTCCGGCATGAGTACTAATATGAAAAGTAAGCTAATTGCGATACCTAATTTTATATTTAATTTCTGCATGATCTCTTTATTTTTTATAACATGCCCACTACTGGTTTTAAATGCGTAGTGGGCATGTTTTAGATTTATGATTTACTTCTTAATTAATTCTTGGGTGTAGCTATTGCCTTCTTGGTCGGTAAGTTGTACAATGTATACACCAGACTCTAAATGGCCTAAGCTTAAGCGCAAGTTGGTATTACTTATTGCTTCTGCTTTAATTTGCATTTGTTGTCCTAGCATGTTGTAAACAGCTACACTTGCTTTGCCTGTTAAGGCTAAGTTGCTTTGTAGTTGCACTACATCTACCGCTGGGTTAGGGTAGAGGCTAAACCACTTTTTGTCTACATCTTCCATGCTCATGGTTTCTGCATCAAACTTTAAGGAAAAACGCTGACTATCTAGCGATTCCGCAACATTGGCATCAACGCTAAAGGAATAAACTTCGCCATCTGTTAACAATATTCAAACAATGCTATTGAGTAAAATGAAATTTATAGCGGATTTAAGAGCATTTATGAAGCTTTAATATCAATTCTGTATTTTTGTCGGACAACAATGATTTTTTATATCTCAATCTTAAACTATTTTTCACTTATTAATTCTCAACATAAATCTAGCTTCTTATTATGAAGTGTATTAGGATAAATTAAGATTTCTTTAAAAAGAACGAATGGCACGAACCCTTCTTGTATCAAATTTTTTACCAACACCTATACTACCGTTTCCCATATTAATAGCTCTTGCATTTGCAGCAGGATCAGAATTGTTGTTTTGAGTTGAAGACCAATAAGAACCACTATTTACGAAATTACCTATTGTGTTTTTATTTGAATAGAGTTTTATAAGTTCATCTTGACTTGGGAGATACCAATCGTTATAAGTAACACCATCATCTATTACTGTATAATTAAAGGCAAGTTTTGCAGCACAATCTGAAAGACTACATCCACTATTAATATTGATTGAATTTTGATAACCAGTACCAATTGCTGTTCCACCTGCACCGCTAATAATATCTCCATGACAGCCCCACTTTGCTTGTTCTAAGTCATTTGTAGAAGCTATAATTCCGTGTGCTTCACCTTCTACATAGCCAGGATCTCCAGGCGCTAAAATATAAGCAACCGTACCACCTTGGTAACTAGAACCAACAGATGGGGTAAAAAAAGGTGAACTACTATTAGAAGGACTACTTGGTAAGCTAGTTCCTATTGAGTTAGTGGCGGTTACAGTAAACGTATATGAAGTACCATTGGTAAGACCGTTTACTGTTATATTGCCACTGCCTTCCTGAGAAACTGTCCCAGTAATCCCCTCAGGAGATGAAGTAGCAGTATAAGAGATTATAGGAGATCCTCCATCGGATTCTGGTGCGGTAAAGCTTACAACAACTTCTTCATTAGATGCAACTGCTGTTCCTATAATAGGCGGATTTGGCTCGGTTGAAGCTGCTGAAGAACCATCTAAATTCATCCATTCAGTAGCATTAAATAAATTTAATTGATTAGTAGTTAGGTTATAAATCATCAAACCCTCTGCAGGATTAACAATTTGATCTCTTTCAATTTGGCTCATCCGCGGTGGTAAAAAGCCTTTTTCGGTACTATGTAGCTCAAGTTGTGCTGAAGCATCTGGGGTTGTAGTGCCAATTCCAACTTGGGCATGGAAAGTTAAAGTAGATAAAAGTGTGAGTAAAAGGTATAATGTAAATTTCATCATAATTATTTTAAATGAAAATCCAAAACTATTAAATGCATGTCTCCAAGCTTTGAAAAAGCTTTGTATGTTCACTCATAAATTAACAATTGAGTGAAACTATTTTATGGTATTTCAAAAAATAAGTTGAATGATGAATTTTTAAAAATAAGATCAAGAATATTGATTAACAAAACCTTATACTTCGTTTAGATTTTTCTCTCTCTTAGTAGTTCTTGAAACCTAAGCAACCTTTTGTTGTTGTAATTATTTTGGATATTCTAATTTAGAAAAGAGATTATTTTTTAATTTTGAAAATATTTTTAAACAATTGTAATGACTAAAAATTTAATTTTAAAAAAAATAATTATCAGTGTTTTAAGAGAATTCAAAATTGTTAAAATAGATTGCATTTTTTATTTTAAAATAAGAAGATGATCCAATGATATACCCCGTTTTTTTGATATTTTTTGTAGTTCTTTATATAAACTTTACTCTATTTAGACGAATTAATAAGACTAATAGTTATCATCAAATTTACTTAGTCACTCATTTTACTTCGCAAACGTTAATAATTTTAAATTTTTGCTTGTATCTTTCTCTTGATGTGGCATTACCATTATTATTAATCAGTTCGATAAAAGTTATCTCGCTCTTATCTATTTTTAAATTTATAGCTTCCATAAATAAACAAAAACGAGCTCAACTAAATTTAATAGATGGTATTTTATTTATTTTATTTTTTGGTGTTTATTTAATTAATTTTTCTGGTCTTGAAATAACTAACTTTAATTTTAATGTTTTTGCTTCTGATACTTTTATGTCTCTAATTAAAACATATTTTTACAATTATAAAGACGTTGTATTTGTTTTCACTTTAATTAGTATTTATTACAGTTCAAAAATTGTAATCGATATTTATAAATTATATAAAAATGAAAAAATAGAAGAGAGTACTAAAATTAACATCCTAAAATTCAGCTATCTATATATAACTTTGTTTTTGTCAAGTACTTTTATTAGCAGCTTGTTTATTATCTTGAATTTATTAAATATACCATCATCATTCATCCTACTTTTTAATAAACTACTAATTATTTCAAGTCTATTAGTTTTAATTGCTATACCTTTCCTTTTAAAAAATATAAGTTCAATAAAGCCTTTTTCTTCAAAAAAATTTATGTCTGAATTCAAACAAATTGATAGTTTTTTAATTGATGAAAAACCCTATTTAAAACCAACTTACACATTAAGCAATTTAAGTGCTGATTTAAATCTAGGTTCTCATTCAATAAGGCAGGCTGTTAAAATTAATAGGAACATGACAGTTCCGAAGTACTTAAATTCTCATAGAATTAATTATGCTTGCTCACAAATTGAAAGTGGTTTTTTAGATAAATTTTCGGTAAGTGCTTTAGTAAATGAGTGTGGTTTTGGAAGTCAACAGTCTTTTAATCGCTCTTTTAAGCAGTTTTGCAATAAAACTCCTAATGAATATTTAACATCTTTAAAAAGACCCTAATAAACTAGTATCTAATTTAGCCCCAAACAGTTTAAAGTCATATTTTAAATTTCAAATCAACAATAAATATTTTTCTTAAATAAAAAAACCACCCTTACTTTACGTAAAAGGTGGTTTTAAAAATAACTCACAATACTATCTTTACATCCCTTGCTTCATCAACTCAAGCTCTTTTTCAAGCTGTATTTGTTCTTGAAGAACGAAGATGATGTTTACAAGAATTATAGCAATAGCTAGGTATAAAATATAGGATATGACATCGAGCTTGTTGATTTTTTTTAATCGCTTCAACATGCTTTTATGCTTTTATTTTTTTTATACCAAAATAGCTACCTACAACTAATCCAGCATATATTAACATATTAATCGGTGCTTCGGGC
>NZ_BMGM01000016.1:0-5258 GCF_014640195.1 Psychroflexus planctonicus | reverse complement strand
TATCAAAATCGAATACTTCTTCTAAACTCTGTGCTTGTGCTTCCGGCATGAGTACAAACATGAAAAGTAAGCTAATTGCGATACCTAATTTTATATTTAATTTCTGCATGATCTCTTTATTTTTTAATTAATTCTTGGGTGTAGCTATTGCCTTCCCGATCGGTAAGTTGTACAATGTATACACCAGACTCTAAATGGCCTAAGCTTAAGCGCAAGTTGCTATGGCTTATTACTTCTGCTTTAACTTGCATTTGTTGTCCTAGCATATTGTAAACAGCTACATTTGCTTTGCCTGTTAAGGCTAAGTTGCTTTGTAGTTGCACTACATCTACCGCTGGGTTAGGGTAGAGGCTAAACCACTTTTTGTCTACATCTTCCATGCTCATGGTTTCTGCATCAAACTTTAAGGAAAAACGTTGACTATCTACCGATTCAGCCACATTGGCATCTACACTAAAGTGATACGCTTCGCCATCTGCTAACAAAGTTTCCGTACCTAAATACGCATCTACCATATACACCTGCACATCACCTAAGTTGCTCAAGTTGGCTACAAAGCTGTAGTTTTGATTACGCCAGTTGTTGGTAAATAACGGAATCACTTCATCATTTTCTGGAAAGTTTCTACGCTGAATGCTAAACAAGCTGTTTTGATTGACAGATGCTAGGTTTTCGTCGATATTCCCCATTTTAGCAATGTCTGCTGCATCTACCTCAGTAATTCCATCGGCGGCAAAACGCAAACGAATGGCATCAATGGTTTTATTTTCTTCATTTTGCAACTCGAATAATAAACTCATTTGATTATTACTTAATGGCGCTGGTTTATTTAACGAAGTTGTTATGTCTTTCACACTTTCAGTAAATGAAATAGTTGAATCTGTTCCTATTAACTGAATAAAGAACGCCTGCCCAGGTTCAATAAATTTAGTAGCATCCGAGCTAGGAGTTGTATCTCCATTTCCTGAAGAAAGTTCATCAATCGTTACAAAAGCTCCACGGGTGTTAATCATTGGGTCCCACACCCAAAGTTTAGTGTCGTCAGCATTGCTGTTATTGGCAGTAAGGACTTCACTAACATCAATTCTAGATTGATAGGGATTGGCAATAAAAGCAAAGGTATTGCTGCCTGCCGTTGCACTTGGGAACATGATATTTATTGTACCTACTATTAAATCGCCTGTAGCGACTAAAGTTGTAGGATTAGGGTCAGCATCATTATCTATGAGTAAATTTGGGTCTCGATCGCCACGTACCATGAGGCGGTAAGGAGCTCCTGCTGTTAAATTAATAGCATTGGTATTGGGTATGGCTTGCCAGCCATTATTAAAATAGAACAAAGAAGGATTACCAGTTTCTGTTTCATCAAATCCGTTGTCTCCAGTTTCTGAACCCGTAATATGTGTACCAATCCCCGTTTCATTAGCACCGCCGTTTTGCCAGTTGTCAAAGATGCTAACACCATCTACGGGACTTGCCACCATCCTAAAGGCGCGTTTTGCGGGGTAGAATTTTTCAGTAATAACGGTTCCTGAAGTTTTGGTATAGTTTCCTTCAATACTTCCCAAGTAAGCATCACCATTAGTAGCATCAGATTTAAAGAGCAAATCGCCATCGTGGGTAAAGTTACCATTAGAAGCAATGTGTTTGCCTGCGGTAATGGTTGTATTGCCTTTAAACTCAATATTAGCTGAATTGGTAGTTTCTAAATTGGCATTGATGTCTATATCATTTCCAAATAACTCAATACCTGCATCGCCAGTGACATCTGCATTAATCGTGATGTTTTTGTCGTTGGTTGCATTACCAATGGTTAAACCTGAAATACTTGTTCCTAAACTTAAGTTAGCCATAGGAAAAGTAACATGACTAGTGAAACTCGTTCCAAATGGAATATAAGCAAAGCTTCCCTGAACATTAAATGTACGTGCTGTGTTAAAAGTGAGATTATTATTGATTAATGTTAAATCAGTATTCGCATTAGTGCTGACATTCCCTCCAAAAGTTAAATTTCCATCCGTTTGTAAGGTCGTATTGTCTTCAAAAGTTATTGTATTACAAGTAATATCTCCTGTTTGGTTATCTGCACCGATGATGATATTTGAAAAACCATCTTCAAAGTTGGTGCTAAAATAGCTTGAAGAAAGCGATAAAGCACCTGTGGCTCCTGCAATGCCAATGTTTGTAGTTTCACTAGTTGGTGTTATAACTAATTCGCCTTCCGATCTAAGTCTTACGCCAGTAGAAATATTAAGTGTATTTGATGTAATTTTTAAATCACCATTACTTAAAGTAGAAGATGGCATCCTAGATTCCATAACTCCATTTGTATAGTCAATTCCTTGTGAAGAGCCATTTGTTCCTGCTGTTCCATGTAGAGAAAGCGAACCAGTATTAACACGGATGGTACCACCATCTAATCGCAAACCATCATTATCTTGATTGGATGTTCCAGAAGGTGTTCCGCCTGAACCAATGATGCTAATATCACCAGACCCAGTGGAGATGATACTGGAATTATTATCCATTCTAACACCATGATTACCTCCTCCGTTAGTTATTGAACTAGTTAGGTTTTGTCCTCCACCAGTTCCTTCTATAAGGATATTTCCACTGGCAAGTATATCTGTTTTTTCTATCCCAACTCCCCAATTACCACGGTTTGTATCTCCACTCGTGCCATTATTTTCAGAACCAATTCCTGAAATTGTAATGTTGTTTCCAGTAAGGTTTAATTTTGTGCCTGATGTGTTGAACCGAACACCAATGCCAAACCTGTAAGTTGTCTGTGTTGATTTTCCTGAAAGGTATAGGTCGCCAGAGCCTGCTAATAAAGCATTTCCAACGGCATTAATACCAGCATAAGTTTCAATTATACCTGTTGCCGTATTAGAAAGACCAACGGCATAGCTATCACCTACAGTTAGTCCATTCCAAGTAGTATTTCCATTTCCTCCACCAATCCAAATATGGCCGTTGTTTGATTCAATGTTGCTTCCATCTCTAAATAGAATTCCTCCTTCTTCATTAGCGTCTGTATCTGACCAAAAGACTAAATCCATTGCCGACCCCGAAGCTGAAATTTCTATATCGTCATCCACTACAATATCTCCTTCAGCTTTAAACGAAAGCACTCTAGAACTAGATAGATTTGGAGTAATGTCAGCACTAATGATTAATTCACCTCCACAGGCATCAATTATTAAATCTCCTGTGTTTTCTAAGTGATTGATGATATCATTCACTGCTATGGTTGATGTCCCTTCAGAAATCAGTCTTCCATTTGTAATACTATAACTGTCACCTGAAGCAGAAGTACCTATGGTTAAATCACCTGCAATACAATCTACTAAAACATTTGAAACAGCAGGGTTTAGAGAAGACGAGGTGAATTTTAACTGTTGGTCTCCACTTCCATTAATAACTAAATTGGAAAAGGTGGCCACGCCATTGGCATCTGTTGTAGCTGTAAGATCTCCACTTAATGTACCATTACCCGATTCTATTGAAGCTGTTATTTCGGTACCAGCCTCTATCACTGTTGAAGCTTGGTCGTCTTGAATAACAACCGTAAAATTAGGGTTTAAAGCTATAGCATCTGTATAAATATTAGGTTCATTGGTGACAGCAAGAGAAGTAGGAATACTAATAGAAGGTTCATTAAAAGCAAAAAAAGCTGGGTCAGATTGACCACTTGCTTGCCATTCTAATTTTGTTGCTTGCGTATAGTTGCTGCTGTTTATGCCAAAATCACTTAATTCAAAAGCCAATAAACGTATGGGGCGTTGCTGATTTGCTGTAATACCAAAAGTACTACTACCACCATCAAGAATATTACCATTCCTAAAGTAAAGATCTGCTCTATAATTACCTACAATTGTTGTATTATTTTGATTAACATCAATGGGGTTCCCTACAATGTTGCCATTAGCATCTACAATTCTTAAGATGTCTTGAGAAGCACCTGGTGCTAATAGTTGGGTAATTAAAATATCTGGTTCTCCATCATTTATATTACTTTGGGTTATTCCATTATTGCTAAATGGGAATGAAAGTACCGTTCCACTTGGTATATTAGCAATGCCAGAACCAAGATCCAATCCATTTTCCCCTTGAGTTAAAAAACTTGCCATGACTTCTTCAGTAGGACATTCGTTGTTTTCAACAGGAAAAGGTGGAGTTGTACTACCTCCATTATCTACGCCATCTACAAGTTGAGCAAGCATGATTAAGTAAGCAACAGAGGGAGAAGGTGGACAACTTCCAACTGTTATTGAGTTAATAGGTAAAGCCCTCCAATTACCCGAAGTAAAGCTAACATTATTTGTTGTTAGCGCATCATCATTTACTCCAGTAGAATATACAGTTCCATCATAGCGAAATGCTAACAAGTTATGAGAATTATCTGGCTCAATAGAATTAATATTATTTTCACTTGAATTCCAGTAACCATTGTAATCGGTCCAAAGGGCATCTACATTCTGCCCAAATGCATTTAACAAGCCAAATAGACTTAATACCAAAAATAGTATTGTAGGTTTTGTAAATTCGTTTAAAATACTTGTTTTCATAATTATAGTTTTCACTTATTTAATGAGTCAAATAAACAATGAATTTAGCAGTTGTAAATAAAAATCATATAGATATCATATAGACAAGACTAGAATTTAACTTATGCAAATAGCTGTATATCAGTTTATTGATGAATAAACAATTTTGTCTATATCAAATCTATGTTTAATTTTAGCAATATTGAAGCCAATATCATAAATAAATTTACTTTGCGATTTAACTCTCCATTTTTAGAGAACTAATACCCATTACTATTTTAAATGTAGCATAAATGCTTCTTAAAATACCAGCCAACAGCAGGCTGGTACATTGGCATTATACCTACATAATTGATATCCAAATTAGCATAATTAAAAAAACCACCCTTCCTTTGCGTAAAAGGTGGTTTTAAAAATAACTCCTAATAATATCTTTACATTCCTTGCTTTAGCATTAACTCAAGCTCTTTTTCAAGTTGTATTTGTTCTCGAAGAAGCAAGATGATGTTTACAAGAATTATAGCAATTGCCAGATATAAAATATATAATAAAATATCGAGCTTGTTGATTTTTTTTAACCGTTTCAGCATGCTTTTATGGCTTTATTTTTTTTATACCAAAATAGCTACCTAAAACTAATCCAGCATATATTAACATGTTAATCGGTGCTTCGGGCACATCGTTTACATTGTCGTTATCAAAATCGAA
>NZ_BMGM01000015.1 GCF_014640195.1 Psychroflexus planctonicus | reverse complement strand
TTCGATTTTGATAACGACAATGTAAACGATGTGCCCGAAGCACCGATTAACATGTTAATATATGCTGGATTAGTTTTAGGTAGCTATTTTGGTATAAAAAAAATAAAGCCATAAAAGCATGCTGAAGCGATTAAAAAAAATCAATAAGCTAAATGTGGCATCCTATATTTTATACATAGCTATTGCTATAATTCTTGTAAACATCATCTTTGTTCTTCAAGAACAAATAAAGCTTAAAAAAGAGCTTGAGTTGATGAAGCAAGGGATGTAAAGATATTATTTGGAGTTATTTTTAAAACCACCTTTTACTTAAGTAAGGGTGGTTTTTTGCTAGATTAAAAAATAATTTAGCTAAAGCCTGTTTATAATAAGTTTAAATTGGTGTTATCTTTCAACTGAAATAAATATTCTATAAAATAATTTATTTTTTCAGCTTGTTTATTGGATTCGCTTGTATTTTGAATTTCTGCAATAATTTCTCCCTGCTTAAGTTCTTCAAGCCGATTAAATTCTTCCAAAACAGCTGCATCTTTAAAGCAAGATAAAATTTCGTTTTGATGAATAGGTTTTTGTGGTTCATGTAAATATAAACTAACTAGTAAAATATCTCCTGGACATTTATTGATGGCTTTTCTAATGGTCTTATTTATGGAAATAATTTTGTCTTCGTTTTTTCGTGGTGCTAGATTCATGGTTTCCAAAATATAATTATCAATTTTACCCGAAACCTTTAAATCTCCCCATTTGCCCTGAATATCAGCAGTATTTGGAATAACAATATGATACGTCCAAGCTCCAAATCCTTTCTTATGTCTTAAAGTTAAAGGCTCGTTTTTTACTAGTATCTTCGAGTCTTTACTTTTCATTGTTATCAGTCTTTCCACTTTCCATATCGCCCAATTGAATGTTTAAAGCTTTAACACTAATTTGAATTTCGATAATGGATAGCACCAAAGAAATCATTAACAAAACCAGTGAAATTCCAAAGATGATGCTTCCTAAACTGTACCAAGCTTCGTAAAGTGCAAACATACTTACCACACAAAGCAACAAGGAAACAATACCAAAAAGTTGCATGTTTTTAATCAAACTCACGCGCTTTTTTAAATTAGAAATCTGATCTTTTATACTTTGGTCGGGTTGTTCTTTGTACAGCTTATACAAATTCCGAATTAAACCTGCCAAGGTTAAAAATCTATTGGTGTACGCCAACAGCAAAAGCGAAATAGCTGGAAAAAGTAATGCGGGTGTTGTTAGTGAAATTTCCATAATTTAAAATTAAAATGGGTATCCAATTGCAAAATTAAACACCGGTTGGTCATATTCAAAATTCCATGATTTTGCAGGTCTTTTTAAAGGTGAAGCTAGGTCAAATCTGATAACAAAACCCGAAACGTCTATGCGTAAACCCAGTCCGGAAGATACGCCAAATTCATCTACAAAATTTGAGCTAAATTTCCCACCTGGAAGTGAAGGATTTTCGTCCATAAGCCAAACATTTCCAGCATCGGTGAATAAAGCACCATGTAAAAAACTGATAATTGGAAAACGATATTCTAAATTGGCCTCAAGCCGAATGTCTCCCGCTTGATCAAAAAACGAAGTTGTGCCAGATTCTGGTTCATAAACACCAGGACCTAAGGAACGAATTCTGAAACCCCGAACACTATAAGGTCCGCCCGCAAAATATTGTTTTACAAAAGGTAGAGATGTAGAATTGCCATAAGGCAGACCTACTCCAGCAAATAAACGCCCAACTAATTTCTGTCCTTCATCGTTAAGAGTATAATGATATCTAAAGTCAAAATCTGCTTTTACATATTGTGCATAGGCTAAACCAAGAAATGTATTGGGAGTTTCATTTTTACTTGAAAGCAAATCCAAGGTATTTCCTGCAGATTCAAAATTGAAATTAAAATACATTCCTGAACTTGTTAATTGATCTGAAATAGCATTATAGGTAAAGCTGTAATTGAGTCCTGCTATAAATTGTTGTTCAAAACTCCTTCTTAAAAATGGGTTGTTTTCTAAAATTTCTTCAAAATCGGAACTGGTGTTTTGTAAGCTCAAATATTCTATATTAATGAGATTAATTTTATGTGTAACATATTTATTTCCTTCCCAACTATAGCCAAATGAAGTAGAAAAAGAACTTAGCGTATACAAGTCAGTCCGGTCTAATAAATCTACACCAACTCCAATATTGGTTTTCGGAATAGAATACTTAAAACTCGGACTTAAATCTATTGGAAATAATAATCTTGGAAAGCTTAAGGTACTGCGTAAGCCTAATTGCAAACTGCTTAACCCATTTTGATCTCCACTTAAAAATTGGCGTTCGTAACCAGCGGTGGCATTAATCCTAAGTTGTTCTCCAGAAGTAAATAAATTTCTATTAATGTAAGTAATTCCTAAGTTTGGGCCTGTAAAATTATTAGATTTAGTTACTCCCTGCACTTCAAAACGAAGTGAACGTTTGTTAAGTGGCGAAAGTGCTATTTTAGCATTTAACCAACGTATATTATCTTGGTCTGTACTATCTACATCTTCATATTCTATATTTACAAATTTGTAAGTATTTATATTGCTTAACCTTCTACTTGTACTTCTTGAAACACTAGATTGGTATTTCGCTCCTTCTTCAATTAAAATAAATGGACGCAAGCGTTCGGGTTTAAAGTAAACTGAATCTTGTAAAAAATTAATCTTACCTACTCGAACTGTATCCTTTTTTTTGTCTGAAATTTCCAAACCTACATTAGGAATTACATTTACTTCTTTTATCTTATAAACGGAAAGTGCTTCGTCTGGAACTTCATTTTTTAGCCTTAAGTATAAGTCGAAACCTTTATTATCATACTGATTGGTATCAATTTCAAACAGCAAAAAGTTGGTGTTAAAATTATAATAACCACGCTCTTTTAAATCTGAATGTATGCGTTCTCGTTCAGCTTTTAATAAACTTAAGTCGAAACGTTTTTGCTTATTGATTTCTGATGCTGAAAGTGATTTTTTGATGTCTTGAAATATTGGGAGACTGTCTTTTTGTTCAGGATCTAATTGAAAAGAATTTATTTTATACGCATCATTCAGCTTGATAAAGTAAGTAATTGATTTTTGTCTTTTACTACTATCAACTTCTATTTCATGTCGAATTTTACTATTAAAGTGTCCTAAATTTTCTAAGCGGTTTTCCAGTACTTTAATTGTATTATCTATCTTAACTTCTGAAAAATATACAGGCTCTTCTCCTATTCTTTTGTTTAAAAACTTATTTATAAAACCTGGTTTTTCTCGTTGTGCTTTGTAATAAAAGTGTAATCCCGGACGTAAACCTAGAGATTTAGAATTGGGCTCAGGAAACAACACCTCGTCTACTCTTTCTTGTACGTATTTTTTATCTTCAATATCATTTTTACTTTCCAAAACCACCTTACCTTCCGAATAGAGAAAGGCATCTTCTGGCATGTATTTTTTAATAGCGCAGGAATTGAGCAAACTCAAGCCGATGAAAAGAAAAAGTATTTTATATTTATTCATGAACTTATTTTTCTTCTTCTATTTTAGTTTTGTTTTCTTCATTAGTTTCAGAATTTTCTGCTTCATTTTCAGTCTCTTCTTTGGTTTCATCTTTCATGAATTCTGTTTGCCAAAGTTCTTTAAATTGATTGAATTCGCGGGTGAAAATCAAAGCTATTCCACTTATAAAAACCTGACCATCAATTACATTTTCGTATTCACTTCGGCGGAAGCCTTTAATTTTCCATCTTCCGTCTTCTGTAATTAGGTATTGTACACTTACATTTCCTAAAGCTACATTAGATTCTCCGGGTCTCAAATCGCCTTCTACGTTTACTTGACTTCCTGCTTCAACAATAAGTCTATCGTTCATTAACTTCTTTTGAGCGCTAATGTCAACATCCGTTCGATTGTCTGCTTGTCCAGATTGGTAGTCTGTGTAAGAGTTTACATCAAAATTTAATTGTATTCCTGTATTGCCTGTGAGTTTATTTGCATAGGTATTCAATTGGTCAGATAGCGCCTGACTAATGTTACTTCGCGCAATATTGGCTGCTCCACCTTGACTACCATCGCTTCCAGAATTTGGGTAAAACCGATTTAAAACTAATAAAGAAAAAACCTGTTTATTTAACTCATCTTGTTGTTGGTTTATTTGCCTAATACGACTGTAAACTGTTCCATTAATTGCAGATTTATCGCCTTCAGGCATATCTAACTTGAAATTGAGTTCAGGTGCATTTATTTCTCCTCCCACATCTAAATAAACATTAAAAGGAAGTTGTTGTCGGTATTGATTTTGAACATTAGATGAAGCCGATGAAGTCTGAGAAGCCATCAAGGAAGATGCCGATGTTTTGATGTTGTAAATGGCTCTAATATCTAAATCTGCGTTTAACGGATCTCCAGACCATTTTATACTGGAGCCTTCTGCAATTTGAAATTTTCTAGACACCAAATTATACAAATTCATTTCAAATTGTCCTTCGCTTACTTCGTATTTACCTACTAAAGACATGGTTCCGTTTCTTGCCATTTTGTAACGTAAATCTCCGCCACCTACCAATTTAACATTGTCTCCTGTTTTTGGGTTTATAACAACTTTAGCTTTGGTTTTTGGGTTTATTTTCAACAAGGTATTTATTTCAATTCCAGAAATAACAGCATCAAATTGATCTTCATCTTGTTGAGTTAAAATATCCTTCGGATTTTTCTTGTTTACAAATACAACAACGCCATCTCGCTCAACAGTTCCAACTTGAGATTGCGGAACGATGTAGGTAAAATCTGTAGATTCTCGAACTGCAATTTCGCCTTCTGCTTTTGGAAAATTTAAATCGCCTAACAAAGAAATATCTGCATCAAAATTTACTTTCCCGTAGTATACATCATTATCTTCTTTGGTAGAGTTCAAGGCTTGAAAATTCTTACTCTTTGCATTCAAATTAAATGTTGGGTTTAGTAAATCTGCAATTCCAATATCGCCGTTTAGTGTAAATGCGATATCCTTTACATCCTTAATAATGAAATCTTTAAAATAGAGTCCTTTTTTGTCAAATTCAATTTTATTGTCATCAATTTTAAAAAGTGCATTTAAGGTGTTGACTTTAAATTCGGTATTCATAAATGAAAAATTCCCGTTGTAATCTAACTCTTCAGAAGCTCCATTTAAGTTGAATTTTCCCGCTAAACTTCCTTTGGTGTCAGATACATAATCTTTAGCAAAGCCTTCCACAAATTCCATTTTCAATTTGTCTAAACTGGCTGATAAATGATAATTTGGTGTACCGCTGGAATTATCAATATTTCCATTAGCATGAAAATCTATTTGCTTGCCTGTTAAATCTATATTTATTTGGTAGGCTTCATTAAAATCGGATGTTGCATTTAAGCTGAATTTGCCAATTTCATTTTCTAAAACTTCTAAGTTTTCAATTTGTAAATCTGAAATTAAACCCATTTTCTCAAACGGATTGACCACAATTAAATCGCCTGAAATAATGCCTTTAGCAAAATCTTCTTCACTGTTCAGATAGCTAAAAAGCGTAGAAAGTTTAAAATCTTTAAAAGCTATACCAGCGTGGGTTTTATCTACGTCAAAATTATTTTTAAAACCTACGTATTGTTGGTTTCTGCTTATTTCAAATTCATTTAGCAAAACTTCTTTTTCAGGTTTTCCGTGCAAATACCTAATGTAATTATCAGGACTAATTTGCCATGGATTTTCGTTTAGAATGAATTTTTCTGGCAAAATTGAAAATTCAACTTCATCTTCCTTAAAAGTAAACATAGAATTGATGTTGAAAAATTCTTTTTCGTCTTTAAATGCTTCAAAATTCAAACTTAGGCGGCTATCTTTTAATTCTCCATACAACTTGGTTTTGGCAATTTCTAAAACACCTGACTGTAAGTTTTTGAAACCAAAACTGAAGTTGGCTTGGTCTAAGTTAGTATTCACAGCAAATGCTAAACTGTCTAATCTAGTTTCGTTATACAGCATTTTAGGTAAGGATAATTTTGAGTTTAGTTGATGCTTTTCTTCATTAAATTCAAAATCTAAAGCAATGGTATCTAATTCTTCTATGCCTTCTAAAGCTACTTCAGAAATAAACCGAGATGCATGAAAACGCATGTCTAATTTCATATCAACCGGGCTATTTGTTTCTCTGAAATCTTTGCTATTATTGGTATAAAAGGCTAAATGTTCTTGTAAAGCAAGTTGAATTTCATCAGGATGTGCATTGGCTTGCAATTGGGTAGACAAAATTCCAGATTGTATACTTAGGTTGGTTTGGTCCTGATTTACTTCTGCATTTAATTCAATTTTATCGATTTTATAGTTTTCATTATCGTAAACTAAAGTCGTGCTATCTATTTCAGTATTGAAATTAAATTTGTCTGAATTTCCTGAAAAATTTGCCTTCAAATAGGTTTTTCCTCGGATGTCTTTTGCAGTAAGACCTAACTTTTGAAAATTGGCTCCTTCTAAATCCAATTTTAAATTTCCTTTTGGTTGAATACTGTCTAACACCACACCTGCATCTGTAGTAAATTTTAAATATTCATGATTTAAGCCCAAATGAATATGAGCGTTTTTGTGGTCTATTTTGCCAGAAAATTCCAAATCAGACAGGTCAAAATCTGAGTAGTTGAGTTTGCTGAAGCTAGAGTTTAATTGTCCTTTTAAGCTATACCAATTTTTCCCAGCTGCATCTGCTGAAAGCACTAGCGAAACAGGTTTTAATTTAGGTTGCTTCAATAATGTACCCAAATCCATTTTTATCAACTCGATTTTAGTGTCTAAACGAATTTCATCTTCTTGTTGCAAATCAGCATACAACTTTAATTTTCCTTCAGGAATGCGAAGGAAGCTTTCTGATTTTAAGCTATTCAAATCGCCATTGGCATAACCTGAGAAATAAATTGTTTTGGGTAAATTGAAACTAGCTTGTTCAAGCGCTACAAACTTTAAAATATCAGTTTTGGTTGACGTAAAATTGAAATTTTGAAGTTGATAAGTAAATTGGTCTAAATTGTTTAATTGTGTAAAATCTCCGTTGGCTTTAAGTTGTGTCGAAGCCCATTTTAGGTTCAATTCAGAAAGGGATAAACGTTCTAAATTTCCATTGGATTTAATATGTATTTTCAGTGGGTTTTTTGAAATTTCTTGCATGTAATCTATCTGTTTCAAATCTGGATAAACAGAAATCAGTTCAGCAAGATTCAAGTTTGCATCAAGATTGAAGTTGGTGTTTTTAAACTCCTGTGGATTTTCAATCCACTGTACAACTTCATCAAATTCTAAATTTAGATTTGCATTAATTGTATTTTGTGGCATCTGGAAGGCAAAAGCATTTAAATCCAATTGCTGGTTATTCAAATTAAAATTGAAAGCCAATTTGTTCAATTCAAAACCACTGGATTCTTTAAAGCTAAATTGGTTCAAGTTAAAATTCGTCTGTTCTTGTTTGGTTAAAACAAAATCAGACAAACTCAACTGAACATCTGTAACTTCTATGGCTTTTTCGTTAAAGGTGTTTTGTTTAATTCTTTGCTCACCTTCAGTAAATTGAAAACGATTGTTATTCATTTCCAAATTATCCAATTCCACAGTATAAGCGGGCCAGACAAAATTAGATTGGTTTTGAACATCTTCATTTTTTTCTGAAGTGCTTTCAGGAATATTTACTTCAACATAAGATTCAGCTAAGTAAAATTTTTCGAGTTTAAATTCATCTTTATTCAAATTTGCAAAAGCTTCATTTAATTGAAAATCGGTTAATTTAGTAGCTAGTTTTAAGCCATTATTTTCATCTTCAAAATCAATTTCTACATTTTCAAATGCCAAATGGTTCAACAAAAATATAGGAAAGCTTTCCGTTTCAGAAGATGTTGATGCTTTAGCTGATGCTTCTTCAGTGTTTTCTGATTTCTCTTGAAAGTAACTAAGTTTGGTTTCTTTCAAGTATAAATTCTTCAACTGAAAATCTAAATTTTCTATATTAAATTTTTCAAAAGCAAGCTGTAAATTACCCAGTTTTAATGAAGAATTTAAGCCTTCCACATCATCTATATAAGATAAATTAAAATTAGTTAAATCGATGTTCTTCACATCAAAAGTGTAGGCTTGACTTTGTTTGCTGTTAGCTTCATCTTCACTAGCAAACGCATCTATAATGTACTGGTAATTGAAGTTTTTGTTTGGAGAATTTCGGTTTACATTGGCTACTAATCCAGACCATTTTAAGTTTTGTAGGCTTATTTTTTTGTTTTTTAGAATAGGTAAAATAGGGATGTCAATTTCTAATTCTTGAGAATACAAAAGCGTGTCTTGCGCTTGATCTTCAACATAAATGCCATCAATAGCAAGGTTTCCTTGAAAAGTTAAATAAAATTTATCAATTTGAAACGGTGTGCCAATTTCTTCACTTACGTAATTGGTTACTTTGTTAACAATAAGATTTTGACCCCACGGACTCCTGATGAATAAAACCAAAAGCACGAAAAGTAGCAGCAATACCAATATACTTTTCAATACAAAACGGAAAATACGTCTTGTTAAGCTCCTTTTGGATTTTGTTTTTTTATTTTCCACACTGCTAATAAAAATCAAAAATAAGGCAAAGCGCGACTTGCATAGTAATTAAGATGCTTAATTTAAGTTAAAATCCTTAATAAAATTATGCTTTATTGGAATTATGTTAAATCTTTATAGGAATAACGTTTAAGCTGTAGAAAGTGAAATGCTAAACTTTATTGTTTATGTTTCTGATGCGATTATAAAATGCCTACACGATTGCATCTGTTTTTGTTATTATTTGATATACTTTACAGAAGCTAGCTTTTAGAATGGCTAAAAACTAAAAAACCCGCAACAGTAGTTGCGAGTTTTATGTTTGCGGAGAAAGAGGCTCCGTAACCCTTCAGTTTATGTCAATGTTTTCAAGGCTTCCTTTCTGCTATACTTCAATAGGGTAACACATAGGGTAACTCAAAATGTTTTACTTCTTTGATGTAAAGATAAGACTTATTTACCATTTTGTAAAAAATATCTGTTTAATTCATGAAGTCCATCACTCAATTTCAGCTCTTAAAAATTCTATATAAATGTTTCTGCATTAATTTTTAATTAGAGAAATTCTTGCTATTCTACTTAAAGAAAATGAAGAGCTGGATAGCAAATTCAGCTTTCCAAATCAAGATTTATACCATTAGATTTGTTGACAGAATTACCCAGCTAAAGCATGTTAATATGAATTAACACGTTTTAAAACGTATATAATATGCATCAATATGAATTGAATTTGTTTTGAAATAGTTTTTATACGCTTTAAAATAGATAGGTATGCTTACTCTTTAATGGAATTTCTCATTATAGTTTACATTACTTAATGACTGCAATATTGATTTCTAATGAATTTTCATCTTAAAATAGTATTCAAATAAGTGACTCCAATGTTTTTTAGAATATTGAAGTCTAAAAAAATTCTTTGATTTTAAATGTTGCTTCATTATACTATGCATTCAATTTAAACTAAAATCATAATGGTATGAGACGTAAAATATCATTTAAGCAAGTACTGGTAGATCTAATTTCAATTATGCCCCAAATTGTTAATGAATTTAAAGACAATATCAAATATAAGAGATTAGTAGATTTTTTAAATGATATAGATTACTACAACAATGAAGAATTACCATGTCCTACTTCAAAGCAAATAGAAGCTGAACCAAGGATAAAATCCTACCAATTGAGAAAACAGTTTAAAGAAATTTATGGCTATCTGTTTAATTATGAAAGTGATTTTCAGTTTTATTTTAGGGGAAGCTTAGATTTGATTCGGATGTTTCAAAATAGAAATCTTGGAAGACCTAAATTTCATTAGTTATTGTTTTAGAAAATAAAAAATATTTTTCAAAATAATAATTGGTCTCTAAAATAACTTTGTTAAAACGATAATCTTTCAAATAATACACTTAGTCAATATTCATACTTAGCCTAAACGGCTTGCAGAAAACAAGTCGGGTTTGTTACCGTTATACAAACTAGGTGAAGTCTTTGAGTTGTTGTTGGAAGATTAGGCTTATAAACGTTTTAAATTAACAATTAAAATCAACTATCTCCATTGATTAGTATAGTTGTCAAAAATTAATTTATATCTTTATATTAAATAATTAATTAACCAAAACCAATTCTGTATGAGATATTTAAATAAAACTCCATTCTTAATAATAGTTTTATCAATATTAAATTTTAATAATCTAATTGCCCAGAGTAACCCCGACTTCTACTTAGCATCAAACGGTATAACCTGCATGTGTCCAGATGCCAACTTTGGTGATACGGGTACTTTAGTTATTAATGGTGAAACTAAAACATTTACAAAACGTACAAGAACACAATTAGATGCTTTAATAAATGCTAACCAAGCAGACCCTGAAATTGCATTGACTTGTACGAGTGGTATTACTGATATGTCTGAGCTATTTAAGTATGTGGTTGGTGGTTTTAGTCAAAATATAGAGTCTTGGGATGTTTCAAATGTAACGGACATGTCAGAAATGTTTTTTAGTATATATCAGTGTTCTTTTAACCAATCTCTCAATAATTGGGATGTAAGCAATGTGGTTAATATGATAAATATGTTTAGAAATTGTTATTCTTTTAATCAACCCCTTAATAATTGGGATGTAAGTAATGTCACAAATATGCAAGGAATGTTTTCATCGACTTTTGTAGGTGACGCAACTTCCTCTCAAATGATTTTTAATCAGCCACTTAATTCTTGGGATGTTTCTAATGTTACTAACATGAATGAAATGTTTAGAAATTCAGTATCTTTTAACCAAGACTTAAGTGACTGGGATGTTTCTAGTGTAACAAATATGAATAACATGTTTAATAGAGCATTAGCTTTTAATCAAAATTTAAACGATTGGAGTGTTTCAAATGTAACAGATATGAGTTTTATGTTTAGTAGTGCATCTTCTTTTAACCAAGATTTAAACAGTTGGAATGTTTCGAATGTTACTAATATGTCAAGGATGTTTAATAATGCAATATTATTTAATCGGCCTTTAAATAATTGGAATATGTTAAACGTAACTGATATGAGTGGCATGTTTAACAATGTATCTGAATTTAATCAAGACTTAAGTATTTGGGATTTTAATTCAATAGAATTTCTTACAGACTTTTTGTCAAACTCAAATATGTCCGTTTTAAATTATGATGCTTTATTGCAATCATTTTTATCACAAAATATAACTAACGTAAGGCTTGGGGCTCAATTAATTGGTTACTGCGACGAAATTACTAGAAATCAGCTTATTCAAAATAAGGACTGGATTATAGATGGAGACTTAAAAGCAGAATGTGGTGGACCAACTTTTTTCGCTAACTCACCTTTTATTACAACTTGGGAAGTTACAAGTGATGACCTTGAAATTTCGATTTATACTACTGAAAATATTTATAATTACAATTACACCATAGATTGGGGTGACGGAACAATTGAATCTGGTTTAACAGGAAACAGCTCACACACTTATCAAACTAGTGGCACTTATACAGTAAGTATAACAGGTGTATTTCCACATTTTATGTTGTGTAGCTCATCAAATAATTTTAATTGTGATAATGCAAAAAAAATTAAGTCAGTTGAATCATGGGGTAATCAACTATGGAAGTCAATGTTCTCAACATTTAGACATACAGAAGACTTGGTTTTTAATGCAACTAGCACACCAATCCTAGCACAAGTTACATCCATGGAATCTATGTTTCAAGATGCAAAAGGCTTTAATTCACCAATAGAAGACTGGGATGTATCAAATGTTGAAAATTTGAGAGCTTTATTTTTCTTTACAGATGACTTTAATCAACCTTTAAATAATTGGGATGTGTCTAATGTTAATAATTTTCAAGGTGTATTTTCTAGTGCGAATTCTTTTAATCAATCACTTGTAGACTGGGACGTTTCAAATGCTAAGACAATGACAGCAATGTTTGCTGGGCCCACTAGCTTCAATCAACCTTTAAATAATTGGGATGTTTCAGGGGTTGTAAGTATGCAATCTATGTTTTTTAATAATCAAGCTTTCAATCACCCCTTAGATAATTGGGATGTTTCTAAAGTTACTATTATGCAATGGTTATTTTATTCTGCAACTTCTTTTAACCAAAATATTAATATTTGGGACGTTTCTAAAGTTAAAAACATGTCAAGTATGTTTAGAAATGCATCATCATTCAATCAACCTTTAAATAATTGGGACACATCTAATGTTACAATCACAGGCGGTATGTTTTGGGATGCCCCAGCTTTTAACCAGCCCTTAAATAACTGGGACACATCTAATGTTACTAGAATGAATTTAATGTTTAGCGGTGCTTCTAGCTTCAATCAAGATTTAAGTAATTGGAATTTCAATAACGAAATATTATTGACTAATATGTTATCAAACTCTGGTCTCGATAAAGATAACTACGATTTATTATTAGAAAGTTTCAATACACAAAACCTACAAAACAAAACACTCGGTGCAGAAGGCTTAGAGTATTGCGATGAAACTTCAAGAAACGATTTAATAAACAATAAAGGCTGGACAATCAATGGTGATTCCTTATCAGATAATTGTATAACCTGTGAAGTTCCATTCAATCTAAGTGTATCACAAATCAATACAACATCAGCTCAAATTAGCTTCGATTCTTCACAAAATGGAAGTGCTAATGTTTTAGTGATGAACCTAGGAGAAGTCCCAGGCATAGACACGCCTATCCAAGATTACCAAATCAATGGTTTTCAAGTAGGTAATAATTCATTTATTCAATTAAACTTAGAACCTAATACTGCCTACGATATATACATCAGGTTCAATTGCAGTATAACCGATTTTTCTGAGTATGCTGGTCCACTTAGTTTTCAAACACTTTGTGAAACTACTGAATTACCAAATGGTGACGTTCAGCAAAGCTTTTGTGAAGAACCAACTGTAGATGATGTATCAGTTACGGGTCAAAATTTGGCTTTTTATGAAGATGCTAGTTTATCAAATACCATTCAATCAAGTTCAATCTTAAATGATAATCAACTAATTTATGTTACTCAAACAATAGATGGATGTGAAAGTGATGCGCTTGCAATAGCTATTATAGTTGGTGATGACGAAGCACCAATTCCAAATATAGAAGACTTATCAGAACTGACTGGTGAA
The DNA here is from genome assembly GCF_014640195.1 of Psychroflexus planctonicus. GTDB lineage: Bacteria > Bacteroidota > Bacteroidia > Flavobacteriales > Flavobacteriaceae > Psychroflexus > Psychroflexus planctonicus. The sequence goes on along the minus strand of NZ_BMGM01000015.1, from coordinate 16,810 downwards.
TGTGAAGTAACTTCCTTAACTGCACCAACTGCTACTGACAATTGTGATGGGGAAATTACAGCAACAACAGATGCCGTTTTACCCATTACAGAGACCGAAACAATAATTTGGACGTATCAAGATGAATCAGGCAATACAACCACTCAAAATCAACTAATTTCGATTAATGATACAACATCACCTGTTCCAGATGTACAAGATTTAGACGATGTTGTTTCAGCTTGTGAGGTAGCTTCTTTAACCGCCCCAACTGCCACAGACAATTGTGATGGTGAGATTGTAGGAACCACAGATGTAAGCTTTCCAATCACTGAATCAATGACTATAGATTGGATATATGAAGATACTTCTGGAAATATGGCTACACAATCTCAAAACATTGTAATAGACAATAGTCAATTAGCAGTTACACTTAACGATAATCAAATCACTTTGGTTATGGATGAAAATGGTTTTGCAAACATCCAAAACCATACCTTAGATTATAATACTAACGCTGCATGTGGTGATTTATCATTTACCTATGATAATGAAATTTTTGACTGTGAAGATTTCAATAGTACTGAAACCAATCAAGTGCTTATAACATTTTCTTTGAATGGTGAAACCATTGATGCATTTACAGTAGATGTAATTTTAAGTGACCCAGATGCTCACTGCCAAAACATAAGTACAGACAGTTTCAATAAGCAAAATATTTCGATATATCCGAATCCAGCTAATAATACAATCCATATAGTAAATACGCTTAATTCTACTGTAGATGGATTTGATATCTATGATTTAAAAGGTAGAAAAATAAGTACTATTAAAAACAGCTCTAATATCAAGACTATTGATGTTTCTAACTACGAAGAAGGAATGTATATTTTGAAATTACATGGTGGTTCTAAATCGGTAGTACATAAATTTATAATTAAACGATAACGACTAACTAAAGCAACTAAATTATGGGAATTAAACCAGGACCAAAAAGAACAGCTAAAACCACAGGTAAACCAGACAGAAGACAAAGAGATAATAAGAAAACTCCCGGTAATACACCATCGCTCAAACCACATAAGCATAAAAAAGGAGATTAATTATACATTTACAATCTGTAAGACTATAAATGTTTTTAATTTTTTTTCCTAAATGCCTATCGATAGTGTGTCAGGTTTGTTCTGATGTATAAGTTTGGAGAAGTATTTGTGGTGTTGTTAAATAACTGATTTATAGTTATATTTGAGTTATCCTGTTCTATTTTGTGGTTTATGAATATATTTACGTTTCAAATAGTTGTTGTCAGGCATACTAGAAAAGCTAACTCACAAACAGCACATTTGGATTTTACCGTCACGCAATGCCAACGCTGTAAAATCAAAAGAGATGTATTTTGCCAACCCTCGTCCGAATAATGAACAGAATACGGAAAACCGTAAAAAAAGAAATAGAATGAATAGTATTTTTAGGAACACAAAGCCAACCGAAGAAATATGGAACTAATACAAAATAACCCTTATCGAATTGCAGGGATTCTCTCAAACGCAACGACAAAGGAACTTGAAAAGCAAAAAGGGAAAATCAAAGCATACACAAAGGTTGGCAAAGAAATCAAATCAGACTTTGACTTTCAAATTCTCGGGAGTATTGACAGAACGGAAGATTCTGTAAACAAAGCATTTTCAAATGTTGAGCAAAACCAAGACAAAGTAAATTATGCCCTGTTTTGGTTCTTAAATGCTAGTCCATTTGACAACACCGCAATTGAATATCTGAAAAATGGTGATGAAGAAAAAGCACTTGAAATTTGGGAGAAAGTAACAAACGACAAGGATGTTAAATCCAAAAATTTCTCTGCATTCAACAATTTGGGAACCTACAAACTTCTGAGCAGGAGTAAATCAGATATTAAGACGGGCATTGAAGCTAAAATCAAACTGATTGACTCAGACTATTTTGAAAGCTTCGTACATTCTGTTGCAGATGAAACTTATAAAATTGACAATCAAAAACAATCTGAAAAATTGATTGATGAATTGCTGACGCATTTCAAAAATCAGTTTTCAAGTTTAGAAACATTGCAATTGTTTAGCGGATGCAACGGAACTACTCAAAAGTATCTTTCCAAAAAGTTTACAGAAGAACCATTACACAAAATCGAAAGCCAAATTGAAAGCTGCAAAAAGAAACGAAAAGCAGACAAAGGGAATGCTTATGAATTTAGTTTAAAATTATTCACAAACACAAAGGACGATTTATCACTTCTAAAATCATTACTTGGCACAAGCAACTTAAAATACAAGGCAGTTGCTGACCAATTGGCGAATGAAATAATAGACTGTGCAGTTGTATATTTCAAAGAAAATTATAATGGTAGTTCCAAAAATACCGTTCGTGAATCAGCTTTAAAACTTTTTGAATATGCTCTGTCTATTGCAGAAGGTAAATTAAAAAAAGACAGAGCTCGTGACCACATTGAAACGCTTGATGAAATGAAAGACCGAGAGTTAAATCAAGCTATTTCATTATTGAGTTCTATTAAGTTGGCTTATGGAAAGGCTATCAGAGAAATTAATGCTCAAGTTGCAGAAATGCAACTTAATATGTCATATAATCAAACTATCAATTATACGAAAGTAGATAAAATGAAGGCAAACTGCCTAAATTGGGATAAAGTTGTAGAAGTAATAAGTGATGGTATTAGTGTAAATGACGTTGAAGCCATTCAGCGTTGCTCAAATCAAAGCAAAATCTCGGAATATAAAAGACTTGTCGACTTTCTGTTCAGTAAACTTGGCCCTATACAAATTAATAAAATTAAGTATTTATGTTATTGGAGAGATGTAAGAGCTGCTCAGGCAAAATCTACAGCAAAGAAGATAGGTAGGACAGCTGTTGACACAGCATCAAGTGCAAATGACGCATTAGGTGGGATTTTTAGCAGAATTTTTAAGATTGTTATAGTATTGTTTATCATTTGGTTGCTATCACTTATATTCGATTAAAAATTATAGATATGAAAAGAATTATACTCATTATATCAATATTTACAGTTGGTAATCTTTTTGCACAACAGCAGCAAGATTCAACTTTAGTTCAAGAGATACCGAACATAAAAAACAATGTATTTCAGCAACGTCAAGAGATTGATACGTTAACTAAAAAGTTGAACAACCAAAATTATGTAATTGGAAAGCAAAGCCAGACTATTTCAGCTTTACAGGAACAAAATACCAATCTCAATGCATCCATTGATAGTTTAAGTCAACTCATCCAAACCAACAGCCAAAACATTGTAACCAATTCCAAAGAGCTTGGTACGCAAAGCCAGACTATTTCAGCTTTACAGGTTCAAAATACTGATCTCAATGCATCGACTGATAGTTTAAAACAGCTAACCCAAACCAACAGCCAAAACATTGTAACCAATTCCCAAGAGCTTGGTACTAAAATCCAAGAAACGGAACAGCAAGCTGAAAGCAAGATTTCAGAACTAGGCGGAGATGTGGAGAAAAACAGACTGTATTGGATTATTGCCACTTTGGTAACACTTCTTTTAGGTGGTTTGGTTTATTGGTTATTAGGCAAGCGCATTAAGTCAAGCAAGACAGATGTCGAAACCCAAATCAGAAACACCAAAGCTTCACTTGAAGAAGAAAGCGTGAAATTGGACAACAAATTGGTAGAAGTTTTGGAAACACAACTAAAACTTCAACAAGAAACGGCTAAATCACAGCCAGTTGCTTCCAACGAAAAAGCCGACCACTCATTGGCTTTAAAAGTGGCAGACGAAATTATTCGAATTCAAAAGAATTTGGGCAGAATGGATGAAAGCACCAAGGGTCTTAAACAGTTAAATTCTTCTGTACAACGGATTCAAGACAATTTTGCATCTAATGGCTATGAACTAGTAGATATGCTAGGAAAAGAATACAACGAAGGAATGAAGGCAACAGTAAACTTCGTTCAAGACGAAGATTTTGAAGCAGGAAAAAGAATTATAACAAGAATCATTAAACCACAGGTGAATTTCAAGGGAACAATGATTCAAACAGCACAAATTGAAGTAACAGAAGCTTAAAAACATTATCAAATGGCAAGAACTAAAATTGACTACGGAATTGATTTAGGAACAACGAATTCCGCTATTTCAAGAATGGAAAATGGAGAAGCAACCATTAAAAAGACGGACACTCTAAAGGATACAATGCCTTCTTGTGTTTATATCAACAAAAAGAAAGCTATTCAAGTTGGAGATAGTGCTTATAATGCCTTAAAGAGTGATAAGCTGAGAGCAATGAAAGCTTCGAGTAATTTCCAATCAAACGCATTTATTGAATTCAAAAGAACTATGGGAACGGATAAAAAGTACCCGAGTTCTAATTTTGAAAAGGACTTGACTTCAGAAGAATTATCGGCAGAAGTTCTGAAAACATTGAAGTCTTTTGTAAAAGATGAGAATGTCAATTCCATTGTTATTACAGTTCCAGCCGCTTTTAAAAACAACCAAAAAGAAGTGACAAGAGAGGCTGCAAAATTAGCAGGCTTCAACCATATTGAATTGTTACAAGAACCTGTTGCCGCATCAATGGCTTACGGATTAGATTCCAATAAGAAAGACGGTTTTTGGTTGGTATTTGACTTTGGTGGTGGAACTTTTGATGCAGCACTTTTAAAAGTTGAAGAAGGGATAATGAAAGTGATTGACACCGAAGGCGATAATTATCTTGGTGGTAAAAACTTGGACTACGCAATTGTAGATGAAATTATCTTGCCATACATCCAAGAAAACTTTGTGATTGATTCTATTTTGGCGGATGATACAAAAAAACAAATTCTGCGCAATGCAATGAAAGAATATGCAGAAGAAACCAAAATCGCATTATCTTTTAAAGATGAGCATAATATCCTACCGCCATTAGGTGAAATTCCCGGAGAAGATGATGAAGGCGAAGAGTTTGAATTAGACATTACCGTAACTCAAAATGACATTTCCAAAGCAGTTTCACCTGTTTTCCAGAAAGCAATTGATGTTAGTTTAAGTCTATTGGAAAGAAACAATCTTAAAGGTTCCTCTTTAGACTCTTTAATTCTTGTTGGTGGGCCCACGTTTTCACCAGTTTTGAGAAAGATGTTGGAAGAACAAATTTGTAAACCAGACACAAGTGCTGACCCAATGACGGTAGTTTCAAAAGGTGCGGCCTTGTATGCATCAACGGTAGATGTTTCAGAAGAAGTAAGAGAGCAAACCAGAGACAAAACAAAGATTCAATTGGAAATAGCCAATGAATCATCAACAGTTGAAACAGAAGAATTTGTTCCGATTAAAATTTTAGCAGACAAAACAGAAGGAGAAATTCCTGAAAAGGTATTTGCAGAAGTGACTAGAGGCGACAAAGCTTGGTCAAGTGGAAAAGTTGAAATTAATACGATTGGTGAAGTCTTTGAAATTTCTTTGAATGAAGGGGTTACTAATCAGTTTAGTGTCACTTTGTATGATGACAAAGGAAATTTGTTAGAGTGTGAACCTGACAGCTTTTCCATTATTCCAGTAAAAGTGCCACCTGCAACTTTGCCTTACAATGTTGGTATTGAGCTAAAAGATAAAACAACAGGCAAAGTTCGTTTCAAAACAATCAAAGGTTTGGAAAAGAACCAATCTATACCAGCAATCGGTACTAGAAATGGATTGAAGACCCAAAAACAAATTCGTCCAGGAATGGATTCCGACTTCATCAAAATTCCTGTTTACGAAGGCGAACACGCATCCGAAGGAACAAGAGCAATCTACAACGAACACGTTACTGATATTAAAATAAGTGGTGCCGATTTACCTTCACTTCTGCCCGAAAATAGTGATGTGGATTTGACAATAAATATTGACAGGTCAGAAAAAATAACGGTTACAGCCTACTTCCCTTATTTGGATTATTCAACCGACATTGAAGTTGACAGTACTCAAACATCAATCGAAACATCTTGGTTGGAAAATGAAATCAAAAAAGCAAAAGGAAGTATTGCGGAATTGAAAGAAGATGGTAACTCTGATAATGGTCAATTAGCCAAAGTTGAAGCAGAATTAGAGCAAATTGAAAAATCGTTTGAGAATAACAAAAATGATGTGGACGGCAAACAAGAGGTTCTGACCAATTTGAGAAAGTCGCTAAAAACAATTGATGAACTCAACGACACCACAGAATGGCCAAAATTGGAAGAGACATTAAAAGAAGAGTTTTATCGCCTTGAAAAAGTAAATAACGACTTAGGGAATGAAAAAACCACCCAAGTTGTCAATCAGTTCCGTTCCCAATTGGATGAAGTTATTCGTGCTAAAGATGTTAAACTTGGAAATGTTCTATTAGAGGAAATCGAAGGATTCTTTATTAAACTGACATTCATTTATCAGTTAATAGGATTTATAAGAAGCCATAACGAGAATTTCGGCTCATTCCATTGGAAAGATAGCGGTAGAGCAAGAACACTTTTAAACAAAGGATTACAAATTATTGGAGAGAACCCAACTGTAGATGAACTACATCCAGTTGTCATTTCACTAATTGACTTATTGCCAAATGATGAACGACCAAGTGGTGATGATTCTGTATTGGTTGGATAAAAGATAATGATATGAGATTAAGAACTAAATTACTTTTACCGCTCTTTTCTTTAGCTATAATTATTTCTTCCTGTGAAAGTGATGCAGAAAGAAAACAGCGTTTAGCAAAAGAAGAACAGCAAAGAATTGAAGAAGAACAGCAAAGAATTGAATTTGAAGAAAAGCGAAAAGCAGAAGAAGCTGAACGTGCATTTCAATTAGAGCAAGAACGCATTGAGCAAGAAAAGCGTGAGGAAGAAGAGCGTATTGCAAGAGAAGTACGTCTTGAAAAGGAAAGGAAAGAAAAAGCCATCTATGATAAGTATATCAACAATTCTTTGAGTACAGGGGCTACGCCATATTCTCGTTATTATGGTGGCAATTCAACTTGTAATGATTACGGTTGTTCACAATTAAAAGTAAGAACGAGTAACTCTGATGTGATTGTTACCATAAAAAAGAATGATAAAGTTGTTAGACACGGCTACATTAATTCAGGAAGCAGTTATACGTTCTCATTTCCAAATGGTACTTACCAAACATTTTTTTACTACGGTAAAGGTTGGAATCCTGAAAAAGAAATGAAAGGCGGTGAAATGAAAGGTGGTTTTATTACCAACGAAAGTTTTGGAAAGGATGACCCTCAATCTTTGAGCAATAATATTTTAGAGTATGAGCTGATTTTACAAGAAAATGGAAACTTCAGTACTCGACCTAGTAATCCAGATGAAGCGTTGTAAATGAAGCTAACTCACGCCATATATATAGGAATTGATTCCGCTTCCATTGCTAAAATGAAAGATGGAGAGCCTTGCATTATCAAGTCTGACACTATGCGAGATGAGATTCCTATGTGTGTTTACGTGAACAAAAAAGGGACAATTCAAGTTGGTGATTCGGCACTTAATGCTCACAAAAGAGATAATCTAAAAAGTGCAAAGGGTTGGCAAGAACAATCTAATTCCTTTATTGAGTTTACAAGAACCTTAGGCACTGACAAAACCTATTACAGTTCTAATGCCAATAAAGCATTTACTTCTGAAGAACTTTTAGCAGAAGTATTGAAAGCTTTGCTGTCTTTTGAAAAAGACCAAGATATTAATGCAGCGGTTATTGCTATTCCAGATGATTATAAACATATCCAAAAAGAGGCTGTCCGAAATGCAGGAAAATTAGCAGACTTGCAGCAAGTTGAATTTATTCAAGAATCCATCGCTGCAAGCTTATCCTATGGTTTAGATTCAATCAAGAAAGATGATTTTTGGTTGGTGTTTGATTTTGAACATAAAACCTTTAGTGCTTCGCTTCAAAAAGTAGAAAATGGCATTATAAAAGTTATCGATACAGAAGGAGACAATTATTTAGGTACTGTTAATTTAGATTTTGCTATTGACGATAACATCATATTACCCTACATCCAAGAGAATTACAGCATTGACAGCTTCATAAGGAATGATGAAAAACTACAATCGTTTAGACAATCAATAAAGCATTATGCAGCAAGTGCAAGAGAAAAAATGAATTTCGAAGAAACTCATTGGTTGGCTTCAGATTTGGGAGATATTCCCGGAGTAGATGATGAAGGCGAAGAATTTGAATTAGACATTAACGTAACTCAAAATGACATTGCCAGAGCGGTTTCGCCTGTTTTCAAAAAAGCAATTGATGTTAGTTTAAGTCTATTGGAAAGAAACAATCTTAAAGGTGCTGATTTAGATTCTTTAATTCTTGTTGGTGGTTCAACGTTTTCACCCGTTTTGAGGCAATTATTGGAAGAACAAATTTGTAAACCCGACACAAGTGTCGACCCAATGACGGTAATTGTAAAAGGTGCTGCCTTGTATGCTTCTACTATAGGTGTTTCAGAAGAAGTAAGAGAGCAAACCAGAGACAAAACAAAGATTCAATTGGAAATCGCTAACGAATCTTCAACAGTTGAAACCGAAGAATTTGTTCCTATCAAGATTTTAGCTGACAAAACAGAAGGAGAGATACCTAAAAAGGTATTTGCAGAAGTTACCAGAGGCGACAAAGCTTGGTCAAGCGGAAAAGTTGAAATTAATACGATTGGTGAAGTTGTAGAAATTCAACTCAACGAAGGAAAAACCAACATTTTTGAAGTTGTTCTGTTTAACGACAAAGGAAATATTTTAGAAAGTGAGCCTTCAAGTTTTAGCGTCATTCAAGGTGAGAAAATTGGAAATGCCACTCTTGCATATAACATCGGGATTGAAGTTAAAGACAAACAAACAGGTAAAATTATATTCAGAACCATTAAAGGATTAGAAAAAAACCAAACTATTCCTGCAATGGGAACCATAAATGGTTTCAAAACAGAAAAACCTATTCGTCCAGGTGTAGAGTCTGATTTCATTAAAATTCCAATTTATGAAGGTGGACACGGAGCAGAAGGAACAAGAGCTATCTTCAATGAACACATTACTGACATTATCATCAGTGGAGCTGACTTGCCTTGTCTTTTACCTGAATACAGTGATGTTGACTTAACGATAAACGTTGATAGGTCAGAAAAAATCGCAGTTACGGCCTATTTTCCGTCTATTGATTATACTACCGTGATAGAAGTCAATCGTGTTAAAACATCAATTGAAACATCTTGGTTGGAAAATGAAATCAGAAAAGCAAAAGGAAGCATTGTAGAATTAAAACAAGATGGTAATTCAATTAATGGTCAATTACAAAAGATTGAAATAGAATTAGATGAAATTGAGAACTCTTTTCAGAATCATAAAAATGATATTGACGGCAGACAGGAAGTATTAACAAATCTTCGCAGAACGCTCAAAATCATTGATGAACTTATCCAGACTGCAGAATGGCCAAATTTAGAGGAAACTTTAAAAGAGGAGTTTTACCGTCTTGAAAAGGCCAATAACGAGTTAGGAAATGAAAAAACTACCAAAGTGGTGAATCAATTTCGTTCGCAGTTGGATGAAGTGATTCGGGCAAAAGACGTAAAGCTTGGTAATATCCTTTTGGAAGAGATTAATGGTTTCTTACTTGAAATTAATCGTATTGCAGCTGTCAATGAAAAATATGACAGAGAATACCTTCAACTTTATAAAAATGGTGAGATGACTTTAGTAGAAGTCAAAGATAGCCTTGAAGAAGCCAATAGACAAGATGGTGTCGTTTACCAAGAGGTTTTAAACCTTATCAATAAAGAAGAAAAAAGACTTACTAAGAAAAAAGTAGAAGACTTACTCTTCGCACTTACTGAAAATGAAAGATTACCGGGTGAAAAGTTTGGAGAATATTTTGAGAGATTATCAAACACTAAAGATAATTCTAACGAATTGAGAGAGTTATTTAATGAAATAAAAGGGTATGAATAAAACCAAGCACATACTATCCAAAGGTCAATCAATTGATGATAAATACAAGGTAGCTTTCTTCCTTAAAAAAGGAAGCTATGCCGAAACTTATCGTGTAAAAGACCAAGAAGGGAAAACCAAATTATTGAAGCTATTTGCTTACTCAAAATTGCACAGAACTCAATTTGATGAAAATGGTGACGTTTTAGAGATTCAGGTTTTAAAGAATATCAAGCACCCAAATTTGGTTAAATACTGTGATAGTGGCGAACTACTTTTGGATGGTCAAAAATATGCTTATGCAATTCTTGATTTCATCAGTGGTGAAACCTTGGCGGACAAATTAAAAAGAGAACAAACCATTAATCCGTATGAAGCTAAAGACACTATTTCGGGTGTTTTGAACGGATTGAACTATTTGCATTCTCTTCAAAATCCAATTATCCACAACGACATTACAAACCTGAATGTAATGTTGGATTTATCGGGTAAAGTTGCGATTCCTAGAATCATTGACTTTGGATATGCTCGTTTTTTAAGTCAATCGAATAAGGACTTTTTAAAGGAAGGTCTAAATCCATTTTACCAAGCCAATGAAGCGTTCAACAAAGTATTTTCATTTCAAAGTGATGTGTTTTCGGTTGGTGCATTATATTATCACTTGTTAGAAGGATTACCACCTTGGTTTGTTGAAATTTCAAAATACAAAGCAGATTCCATAAAGTTAGAAGATGCTGTTATTGAAGAACGAAAAAAACCTTTAAAGTTTTCGTCAGTTACAGACCAACAAACCCAAAACATAATCAGCAAAGCTTTACAACCCAATGCTGAAAATCGCTTTAAGAGTGTCAAAGACTTTATAAAAGCAATTAATGGTGAAATGGAAGTACAACAGCTTTCATCACCGCAAGATGTGTCAAAACCGAAACTTAAGGAAATAAAAAAGGGAAAAGGGTTTTCAGCAATAGCAGGATTGGATGAGTTAAAAAACGAAATGAGAAGGTCAGTAATTGATGTTTTACAAAATCCTGAAAAGGCGAAAAGATATGGAGCAAAATTACCAAATGGGATGGTTTTGTATGGTCCTCCAGGATGTGGTAAAACTTTCTTTGCGAAACACTTTGCCGAAGAAGTAGGCTTCAATTTTATTTTATCTACTCCTTCGAAACTAAAAAGTAGGTATGTAAATGCTACTCAGGAAAACATTGCACAAATGTTTGATGATGCTGAAAAAAATGCTCCGACAATCATTTTCATTGATGAAATAAACGAACTTCTTCCAAATCGGGATAGTGATTCTCACGAAATGGCAAAAAGTGCAGTAAATGAAATGTTGGCTCAGATGGACAGAACAGGTGAAAAGGGAATTTTTATAATTGGTGCAACAAATTATCCTGACATGATAGATCCAGCAATGCTAAGGTCAGGTCGTTTGGAAAAGAAATTCTATTTACCACCTCCAGATTTAAAATTGAGAAAAGCACTTTTTGAAATGAGTTTAAATGTCAGAAAGTTGGTTTTAGATTTTGGAATTGATTACGATAGGCTTTCTGCGCTAACGGAAAACTATGTTAGTTCCGACATTGAATCAATAGTTAACGAAGCTACTTCGATAGCAATGGCTGACGATTCAAAAATAACTATGAATTTATTGGAGAAAGTTATAAAGTCATATAAACCTTTCCCGAAAGATGAATTAAGTAAATACCAAAGCATTAAAGCAAAAATGGAAGGTTTATCAGAAAATAATTATGACCGTCCAAGAATCGGTTTTAAAAACAAATAGATATGGAAACAATACATTTCAATAAACTACTGCTAAAGACTGCTTTTTCGTGTATGGCTTGTGATGGCGATATTGACAAACGTGAAGTCAAACTTATTAAGCAATTGCAAAAGGAAAATAAAACCTTTGGAGAAATTGACATTAATTCCGAATTGGACACGATGTTACTTGCTATCAACAAAGACGGACAAGAATTTTTAAAAGGATATTTCAATGAACTTACAACTACTGAACTAACAGAAGCAAATGAATTGAAATTAATTGAAGTGGCAATAGACACCATCAAAGCAGACGATAAAGTTGAATACAGCGAAATCAAATTTTTTAAAGTCATTCGTTCAAAGCTGAAAATTAACAACGAGCCAATTCTTGAAAAACATCCTGATTTTGAAGACTACTTGGAGCAAGATATTATAACTGATTCCTATTTATCAAGGTTACAAAACGACTTTTTTGACACTCATATTTCAAATGAATTTGAGTTGATAAGTGAAATTGATAATGACATTTTAGACAATCTAAAAGAAGATAATGAAAAATAGTGAAACGATAATAAAGATTGTTTTAGCTATTTTAATGTTTCTGTGCTTATTGGATATGGCTTATGGATTTTACCAATTGGTTCGATTTGTTGCCCTAATTGGTTTCGGAATTTTAGCATACAAAGCAAATGAACAGAATCAGAAAACAGAAATGATTATTTACGGTGGGCTTGCCCTACTCTTTCAACCATTTTTTAAAATAGCACTTGGAAGAGAAATGTGGAACATAGTTGACGTAATTGTCGGAATTGGATTAATTGGCAGTTTGTTTATTAATAGAAAGAAAAGCCAACGTTAAAAGCCATACACAATAGCAGTACGCTCCTGCCGTCACGCAAACCCAAAATTGCAAAAGAGTATGTCTTTGCCAACGCTGTCAGACGAACGAAAAAGAAGTACGTCCACACAACAACATAACAATAATAGCTAGATTTGGAGCTGAAACGAGAGTTTTGTGTGTTTTTAGAAAATTAAAAGTATAAATCGTAAGTTGGTCGCCAAAAGCCATATACGCAAACCATTGGGGACAATTTATAAAAACTCCAATATGGTAAACCGTAAATGATATAAAACTATAAGTTTGTTTTTTTACAACTAATCACAATTACAAAAATCACACATGAAAAAATTTTCACTTTCAATTTTCTTTCTATTGTTTGCAAACATTTGTTTTGCAGACCAATTAGCATATATAACATTATCGCAAGCAAAAGAGGCACAAGCATACTTAATAACAACAGATTACATAATTATTTGGTGTGCCTGTTGCGAAAATGATGTCGCTGAGATGATAACTACAGATAATGTTTATTATAAAAAAGTTAATTATAAGGATTTCTATCAGGTTGTAGTTGAGGGAAAATAAAAATGGTGAATATGTATCAAGAGATTTAGATTTAGCCTACGTACACAGTTTGGAAAACGGATTTTATAAAGCTGTTGGAAAAATTTTAAATTATAAATGTGATCCTTGTAATCAACCATTTTAGTTAAATAATGATAGTAAATCATTAAATAATCCTGTTCAATCTACGAAGTTTATAACTATAGATGCAAGTCCTAATGGTGTTGTTACAACACCAACATTATTAAAAAAAGATGTCAAAAATGAAGCAGAAAATGTGTCTTTTTTTGGTAGTTATTCTTCAACTAAGATTATTGTGTATACATATAATGTGAAAAGTAAAAAATTTGAGAAAACAAATACTATAAATGAGAAATCAGAACTGTTTTTAGGCGATAAGTATTACGGGATAAGTCGTGGCGATATTAAAGAATGGGTTTGGAGAGAATGGTCACAATCAAATAGTAGCAAAGATAATAAGCCTCTATTTTTCGATAATTTTGGTAATACTAAAAAATGGATTTTAATAAAAATATTTTATTAATTTTTAAAGAAAGAAAAGGTAATAATTGGCATAAGCTTTATATGCTAGTTGATTTGAGAAAAGATGATAGTATAAAACCTAAATATTAAAAGTTTAAATTTTTTATACATTAATAATAGTTATAAATTATTTAAATTTTTCATCACAATTTAATAATGAACAAATGAATAAAAAATAATGACGGACAAAACTATTGCCACAGCCCCCGCTACCGCACGAATACTTTCGTGTGGCTGAATCTAAAAGCTAATAGAGCTACTAGCCAAAAGAATAGCTAAAACCAAATTCAACACAAACAGCTAATAAATTGTATAAGTAATACATAAGTAGTTGCTTAACATTAAAGAAATTCATATCATTGCATCAGCATTAAGAAGCATAGCAATATGCGCCAACCGAGTGATTCGCACCACGGTGGTAAAACAATGCGGACAGTCAAAGTCAAAATAAACTGAAAACTATCCCATTTCGCTTTTTAATGCAAATAGAAAGAATGTTTAATCTAAACTCTATTTGTAATGAATTTTTATTTCCCCAAAAATCATGTAAGCTTAAAGTTAACTAACAAAATTCGTGATGCTTGTTATTAGTACGGTATTAAAATAGAATTCTTAAAGCCAAACTAGTCAGATGTATAAAGCTGATTTAAACAATTAAATACATTTACATTTCAAATTTTAAAACAATAAATAACATGAATTTTTTCAATAAACCTGACTCAACACTAAGTTCTGATATGATTACTGTCAATGTTGTCTACAACACAATACGTATAGTCGATTTTGAAGATGAAGATAAAGACATTTTAATTGAAGTATCCAGCAATGCAGGTAATACACTCTTAGATTTTTCAAAAGCAAAAGATTATAATGTATACTGCTATAACGAAAATGGTCATTTAGATTCTAAATACCTTGCTTACAATAATAAAAGCAATTTCATAATTGGTACTCAATACAAAAGCATCTTTTTAGAAAGATGTAATTCTTCCATTTTGACTAAGCAAAAAATGATAATAACCACTAAAAAATTCAAGTATTTAAAATATTTACCCAAACCAATACATCTTGAAAAAGGGACAATCGATTTTGTAGATGATAGTGAATTCATTCAAAAAGATGATCGTATCCCATTATTGCTAATTACTCAACATGGAATATTTCCAACAAAGGAAAATTATGCTGAAAAACCAACACTTGATTACCGTATACTTGAAGGTCTAGGAGATAGGTTAGTGGGGTTTATAGGTAGACCATATTTATCAAATAACGAAAGGAAAGGAATTATATTCAAGTATACTGATGCTGAATTTATTGTACAAATTACTAAAGACCCAGAATCAGTGAATTTGGGTTTGTGGTCTTAATACACCCCGTTACCACACGAATCCTTTCGTCTGGTAATCTAAATCTAAATCACCTAAACATTTGTTAGTGAATAAGTCGAGGTTGTTGCCGTTGAATAAGTTGGGAGAAGACTTTGAGTTGTTATTTAATAACTGATTTATAGTTTTATTTGGGTTATCTACTTTATTTTGTGGTTTATGAATATATTTACGATTATAATATCTGTTAGCAACTATTTAATAAATGAAATCACTGAGAAAAAATATAATACTGATTTTACTGGTATCGTTGGTAGCATCATACACATTTGCACAAAGTGTAGATTTTGGGACAAATAATTATATTGAATATCAAATTGGAAACCTCCCTTTGGTTATATCTGTATCGCATGGCGGTAATATAGAGCCTGCTTCTATACCTGACAGAACATGCAATAATCCTGTATATGCTGTTGATGCATTCACCATTGAAACTGCATTAGAGATAAAGAACCTACTCTTTGCTAAAACGGGCTGCTATCCTCACATAATTATTTCTCATTTAAAACGAAATAAACTAGACCCAAATCGAAATTTAGCGGATGGAGCATGTGGTAATCAAGAAGCAATGACTGCATGGCAGGAGTTTCATAATTTTATTGATACCGCAAGGAATACTGCAAATCAACAGTATAATGATAAAACATTCTTCGTGGATTTGCACGGGCATGGAAATCCCATTCAAAGGGTTGAGCTTGGTTATTTGCTATATGATGACGAACTTGAATTGTCAGATAACACCCTGAATACATCACAATACATTAACTATAGCTCAATAAAAAATTTGGCTACAAGTAATGTTAACAATTATACTCATGCGCAATTATTAAGAGGGTCATACTCATTTGGTACATTATTATCAAACAAAAATTATCCTACGGTGCCTAGCCAAAACATTCCATTTCCTGGTACAAATTCAAATTATTTCAGTGGTGGTTATATTACAGCAAATCACACTAGTTATGACCCAGGAGCTCCTATAAATGGGCTACAGATGGAGCTTAATTTTACAAATATCAGAGATACTCCTGCCAATAGAACTGAGTTTGCAATTGCTTTCGCTGAAGCTATAATTGAATATATGAATACACATTTTAATCTGAGCTGGAACACATGTAACCCTCTTTCGACAATTAATACCTTTCCAGATAAACCCTTTTCTGTCCATCCAAATCCAATCTCCAGAGGTGATCTGATTCATTTTGACATACCAGAAGACATCATTTATGAATATGAGCTATTTAACTTACAAGGCCAATTGACTGCCAAAGGAGTGCTAAATTCTGATAGAACTATAAATTCAAAAGAACTAAATTCAGGTCTCTATTTAATAAAAGTATTTAATAAATTAAATGGTGTTTTTATGACCATGAAAATTATCATTCATTAGAAAACAGTAGCTAACGCACAATATCCTTTAATAATGAAACAACAATCCATAACAGATGCAGTAATTAAAGATTTATTTGGTGTTTCGGGTAACGAGTTTCAAGAAATCAAAGAAACAATAGCCGGGTTGGCTTTAGGTGAATTGATCTCCGCTACCGCACGAATCCTTTCGTGTGGTAGTATAAAGCTAATAGCTAAAGACCAACTGTCATTCCCTGATATAGGTTGACCGTTTTAAAAACCATTTAAAAGATGATAAAAAGCGGAAAACGTTTAGGAGCAAGAAAGATTTATTCAGAAAATTTTAAACTTCGAATAGTCAAACTTTATGAATCAGGAAAGCATTCAGTTTACGAATTAGAAAAGATTTACGATATTTCTAATCCAACGATTTATAATTGGATTTACA
>NZ_BMGM01000014.1 GCF_014640195.1 Psychroflexus planctonicus | reverse complement strand
TAAATATTTTTACAAAACACTCTACATTACCAAAACCAAACATCATAGCGAACTTGCGGGGCGCAAAAATACAACCTTTTTGCAATACAAAACAAATGTTTTTAAGGAAATAATTGAGGGAATTTTGAAATATTAATACTAGATTGATTTTCTGCGAATTAAGGCTCCACTACTAAATCTGTTTTATCAGAAGTAGTGTACTGAGAAGATAATGTTTTTAAAAATTGAATGATATGACCTACTTCTTCATTTGTTAATTGAAGGGGTTCTAGAATTTCTGAACTCTTTAAAAAGGCAATTCTTTTATCATTGGTTTTTAAGTGTTTTTTAGATATCGGAGCAGGATTACCATGATTATAGTATTGAACTACATCTTTTAAAGTTGGAAAATTGCCATGATGCATCCACGGCCCTGTAAGTTCTATTTCTCTTAAAGTAGGTGTTCTAAACTTACCTAAATCTGTTGTATCTTTAGTAATATTAAACAATCCTAAATCTTCGTGTCGAGAACCTAACAATGTTTGACCATCATTATGAAATTGATTATCGCTAAAATAAGGAGTATTGTGGCAACTTATGCAATTGGCTTTGGTTCTGTATAAATGCAAGCCTAAAACTTCTTCATCAGAAAAAATAGTATCGTTGCCTTTAACAAATTGATCAAACTTACTGTCTTTGCTTTGTATGGTACGTTGGAAAGTGGCTATTGCTTTGCGTAAATTTTCATCAGAAACTTTCCCGTCTTCAAATGCAGCTTTAAATTTTTCTTGATAATAAGGTAAACTAGCTATTTGACTTAATGCTATTCCAAAATCTTGATTCATTTCAGTGGGGTCTTCAATTGGAAAAGAAACTTGTTCTTCCAAAGTTTTTACTCGTCCATCCCAAAACAAAGAACTGGAATGTGCTATATTTATAATGGTCATAGCATTTCGTTTCCCCATGATTCCCTTGTGGCCTATAGACTTTTCAATTCCATCTGTCCAGCCTTTTTTGGGATTATGACAGGATGCACATGCTATCTGACCGCTAGAAGAAAGTCTTGGGTCGAAAAATAAATCTTCTCCTAGAGTTGCTTTTTCTTTTGTGTAAGGATTGTTTTCTGGAAATACAACATGTGGTAATGCTCCGATATCTTCAAACGAAGATACATCAACAGATTCATGCAAATTTGGGTTAGGCCAATTTTCATTGTTTCCTGAAGAGTAAACTTCTCGTAAATACGAAACATCTTCGTAATCGCTCTTAGAATCTTGATTGCATGAAACCAAAAACAATACAAATGTAAAAGATAAATAGGTGAGAAATTGCTTCATTTAAAATTCGTAATAGGGAGAACAGATTTCATCTAGATTTTCTGGGTCTCCAGATACATTTAACGAATATACGAAAATATGCTTTTCAACTAAAGGATTTCCATTAATTTCTGTTTCATCACAAATTAGTGTCAGGTCCATTTCCCAAGCATTAAAGTTTTCATTAAATGAATAACTTCCGCTTCCGCACATCGGTACATTTATTAGGTTTTCATCGACAAAAAATTGTAAGGTTCTTGGAATAACTCTAACCACTCCTGTATTTGTAAGGTTAGGATCGGGGAAAAATTCAACTGCTTCGTTAATTGCATAAGCTGGAGAAAAAACACTTGCTCCATCGTAGTATCTTCTAAGATTAAATGGATTGGTTCCTACAATATCTCCGTTTGGGTTTGCAATGATGCTTCTGAAACCAATTTTAAAACGGTGGTAGCCTTCTCCATTATCAAATTCACTTCCTGTTTCTACATCAACAGGTCTGGTAAAGGCTTGATAGCTTTGCCAATCGCATTCTCCATCTACTTCATCAAAGTACCAAGCTCTACCAAAAGTACGGTGAAAATTGTTATTTGCATTGTACCAATTTGTTGCGGGGTCGCCTTCTCTAGTTACATCTAAGCTTCCTTCTTTGGTGAAGTTAATCGACCTATTTCCTTGTCGTATAAATTCTTCAGAATTTACCTGTCTCAAATTTAGATTTAAATTAGATTCGAAATCTCCTACGTCTTCAACTATAGTAAAGCGTACTTCAACTGAGTTAGACAAACCTTCAAATGGGATGAGCTCTACTGAAAAGTCGAATTCGCTAAATGGATTTGCATCACAAACAAAATTGATGAATTCCGAATCAAAAAAATCAAACTCTGAAATCTCTTCAAAACTAACTAATTGATCAAACAGAATTGAAAAAGTAAATTCTTCATTTTGATTACCTTGTATATTGAAATCTACATCTTCAAATTGGTAAACAATAGGCTGTGTATTTTCAATAAAAACGGTGAAGCTGCTTAAATTATTTTGTTCTCTAGGATAACCTAAGTGAATATCTTCATCAGATATTTGATTCAATTCGATTTCTATGATAGCTCCTGAAAGGTTATTGAAACGTTGCTGCGGAACAATTGTAATGGTATCTGAAAATTTAGAATTATTAAAATTCAACTGATTGTTATTCGGCAAAAGAAGTAGATTTTCAGTTTCTAGTCCATCGATGCTAACCGAATAATCAAGGTTTAGATTTTCAATATTCTTTGAAGTACTCAACACTAAAGGTAACTTTAAGGTGTCTCTTTTATCTAATGTATAAGAAAAAACTTCTAAGGCATTATTGGATTGTTGTGGAAATACTAAAGGGTTTCCGTTGTTGTCCAACATTAAACTAAAGCGCACAAATTGGTCTTGCAAAACCGGTCTATCGTCTTCTTGGCATGAGCAAAAAGACAAGACGAATAGTAAAATAGAAACAACTTTAATAGCCTTCATTTTGTTCCATGTTTTCGTTAATCAATTCGCTTGCAAGCGGTATAGGCATAATAAACCTAAAATTTGGGTAATTTACGTTACAGTTTCCAATCGTACAACCATCGTTTCGGATTAAATCCTTTTGGTTACGCATTAAATCGAAAAACAAATGACCTTCAAAAGCCAATTCTCTCCTTCTTTCAAGCAAAATTTCTTCCACTAAATCTTCTCCTGATAAGTTGATTGGTCCTGCATTTGGATTGGCCCTTAATCTTATTTGCATAAGATCTGCAATAGCGGCTGTTTCATTACCCAACTTAGCATTGGCTTCTGCCCTATTCAGATACATTTCGGCTAAACGCATAAACATCGTACCGCTATCTCCTGGGTATTTTCTTACAAAATGATAAGGCAAAGCTTCCACTCCATCTGGAGTTTCAGTATTTATTTCGAAGGTTTCTAGCAAACCGCCCAATCCACGAATATCATTTTCTTCATACAACTCAACTAAATCTAGCGAAGCGGAATACCTTTCATTATCGATTACTTCACCATCATTATTAGTAATAATTGCATAGTAACCTGAAACACTTGAGCGAGTTGTTCCATCATCGCTCGAAATGGGTGGTGTGAATTCTAATAAAGTCTCAGAAATGGGTGAAAATTGTGACCATTGATTCACCAATTCTTCTCTTGGAGTAAGCTGGCTTTGTTGGCTCAAGACTTGAGATGAATATGTTATTGCATCTTCCCATCGGTTAGCATACAAGTACACTCTAGAAAGTAAAGCGCGAGTGTTTAAAGCATTAAAATAACTTATTGAAGCACCAAAGTCTATGGCGGAAGTAGATGTGTATAATTGAAGCGCATCTTGTAAATCTGCTTCAATTAAATCGAAAGTTTCTTGCACGGTATTCCTTGAAGGAAAGTCTACTCCAGCTTCTAAAATATCCATGGCGTAAACAATGCCAAGATGAGATGCATCTGCGGTAAAATTATAATCTTGAGCAAATAAATTAAGCAATTCGAAATGAGCTGAAGCTCGAATGCTCAAACACTCCGCTTTAATTTGATTTATTTTTTCAGGTGATGCATCGGGTAAATCGTCTACATTCAACAAAATTTGATTAACAGAATAAATCAATTGATACATTCCGTTGTAATAAGAAGTATAAGTTGCTGCATTTGCTTCTTCATTTAAAGTGTAAACCGTTTCAAATAAAGGGTCGATATTGGGAATTCCTTGTTGGTTGGGAGCAAATTTCACATTACCACCAAAAGCATCAGCAAATACAAAATGTATGCTCGATTTTAACTCTTCATATTCTCGATACGAGCCGTTCAAAGCTTGTAAAACTCCTTCAAGCGAACTGAGTTGCTGCTCGGTTGAAGTTTGTTCAACGGGGTCACGATCTAAAAAATCGCTACAGCCCAGAATTGCAAAAATCGATATGAATAGAATTACTTTTTTCATGTTATTATATTTTTACACTTGCGCCAATGGTTATGGTTCGCATTTCTGGATACCTAAATCTCAACTCTCGTATTCCATTTTGGCCTTTTGGGCTTCCGTTTTTGTACCAATACGCAATGTTATCCATATTTACAAAAATGGCTGCTGCTTTCAACTTTAAGCGTTCGACAAATGCAGGTTTTAGGTTGTAATTGATGGTTAAATTTTGAAATTTAATATGCGATGTATCATACACATAACGAGAAGTGTTTGAAAAAATAGGTTGTCCAGCTCCCGGTCTTGGGTTTCTGGCAACATCACCCGGTTGTTGCCAATAGTCTAAGGTATTTACAATCATATTTCTGGTTGGTAGCAATTGGTCTGTACTTTCTAAATCTCGACTCAACAAAATATCTTCACCCCAAGAATACAAAAATCTTGCTCGAATACTCCATTGTTTATGAATGACAAAGGAATGTTGAAAGCTACCAAAAAAACTAGGCAAGCGATCACCGATAATTTCCCAGTCTTGATTATCAAATAACTCTCGATAGGTTGCACCATCGTAAACTTGACCGTCTTTGGTAAAAAGCTCTCTTCCAGTTGCAGGGTCAATGCCGATAAAATTCAAACCCCAAATTGCAGTTGTACTTTCGCCAACCCTTAAAGCTGATGCACGTTCAGCCGATGAAAAGGCAGAACTTAAATTCTCTATGGTTAATACTTCATTTGCATTTCTGGAGAAAATAAAGTTGAAATCGTATTTAAAATTTTCTTTTTCAACAAATTTGACTCTAAGTGAAATCTCCACTCCTTGGTTCATCATGCTTCCTGTGTTGGCTTGTACTGTTGTAAAACCGCTTTCAGGAATAATATTGGTTGAACTAATTATGTCAGTAATAACATCTCGGTAATATTCTATGGTGAAGTTTACGCGCTTTTTCCAAAAATTAAGGTCTAAACCAGTATTGAATTTAATGTTTCTCTCCCATGACAACCTAGGATTAGGTGCAGATTGTGGAAATGCACTTATGCCACCATTGTATCCATCAAAATCCAATACATCTATATTGTACAAACCACGCGCTCTAAAACTTCCGATTCTGGAATTTCCTGAAGAGCCATAACTTGTTCTCAAGCGTAAGAAATCAATGCCATCGATTTTTTCAAAAAAATCTTCTTTTGAAATGACCCAACTTACCCCCAAAGCTCCATTAATAGCTGCATTTACATCACCACCAAAAGCTGAACTTTGATCTTGCCGTAGACTACCTGTTACAAAATACTTTTTTTGATAATCGTAATTTAATTGAGAAAAAATTGAAGTTCTAGCATTTTCTGAAGTAAATGAAGCTTTCCTTACATCGTTAGCATCTTCAAATGAAGCACTTCTGGTTTG
Organism: Psychroflexus planctonicus; assembly: GCF_014640195.1. Taxonomy (GTDB): domain Bacteria; phylum Bacteroidota; class Bacteroidia; order Flavobacteriales; family Flavobacteriaceae; genus Psychroflexus; species Psychroflexus planctonicus. Next base: position 44,968 of record NZ_BMGM01000014.1, on the reverse strand, counting down.
TTCTATAAATCCACTTCCAAAAGTTCTTTGGTTGGTGATGTTTTCTTCGGCGGCTTCAAAACCTAAGATTCCATCGATAGAATGATTTTCGTCTATTTCTTTCTGGTAAGAAACAATTTGATTGAAAGTGTAACGTTGGTTATTTCTATTGAAATTTACTTTTCTTCCCCAGTTGGGGTAAGTTTCTCCGTCAGCATCAAAAAAACCACTAAGTCTACCTGATGCATTTTCACCTGAAAAAAAACGGTCCTGGTCTTTTTCGGTATAGTCTAAACCTAAAATGGTTTTAACCGACCAATTTTCGTTTATTTGGTAATTCAAATTTAAACTTCCTAATAAACCAATTGTTCGGGCATCTGATTGATTTTGTTCTAAAACCGCTAAGGGATTTCCCAAAACTCCGGTATCGATAATAGTAAAGCTTCCGTCTTCTTGAAAAGGTGAAACGTTGGGCGGTAAGGGAAAACTAAAAAGCGAATTGGGATTGGTTTTGTTAACCAAGGTTGGCACCAATCTGAAATCTGCTGAGAATTTTTCTTTTTTGTAGCTCACTCCAAAAGTTCCTGACAAATTGCTGAAAGAATTACCCACCTGTGCTTCATCGTTCAGCAAATAAGAAATGGAACTTCTAAAACCAAAATCGCCTTTTGAACCAGAAACTCCAACACGTGTTCTGCTAAATGAGCCGGTTTCATTCATTAAATCAAACCAATTTGTGTTGATTGTTGATGATCCTGCTAAGTTGGTCGCGTTGGCTAAAGATTCTCCATTGTTTAGATAATATTGAACCAAAACAGAATGGTATTGCGGGCCTGATAAATAACCTATTTCGTTTATAGGGTTTGAAAATCCAGATTGTTGAGAAACCGTAACATCAAAAGCTTTTGACTTTCCCTTTTTGGTGGTGATTAAAATTACTCCATTTGCTCCATCTGCTCCGTAAACACTAACCGCGGCTGCATCTTTTAAAATGGAAATACTTTCAATTTCTTCAGGTGGAATTTTGGTTAAGGGATTTAAAAATTCTTCTCCAAAGCGACTACCGCCATCAAAAAGTTGATCGTCAAAACCGTTTTCTTCTGAAAGGATTACACCATCAACAATAATCAAAGGTTGAGCTGAAGCATTTAGTGAATTTCCAGTTAGAGAAGTAAAGGTACCTTGTCCCCGAATGTTGATTTGCGTGGCCGTACCCAATTGAGAATTAGCTTGAATTTGCACTCCGGGTGCAATTCCTTCAATCATTTTATCTACCGATTCAAAGCTTTGCAAGGTGTTGATGTCTTTGTTAGAAAGCTGTGTAATACTTCCAACCACTTCTTCTCGCAACTTGTTGGTACCGTAAGAACTGGTAATTACTACTTCACCTAATTCATCTTCAGATGGTTCCAGATAAATGCTAAATGTATTTTTGGAACCCACTTTTATGGTTTTGGATTTAAATCCTAGATAGGAGATAATCAATTCAGTTTCTTCAATATTGTCGGCGATGAGTTGATAAATAAACCTTCCATCAAAATCGGTTATCGCGCCCTTTTTTGTTCCTTTAACCGTAATATTTGCAGACGGTAACGGAATTGAATCTTGTGCGCTAAAAACCTTTCCGGTTATTCTTCGGGACTGTTGTGCTTGCGTAAAGTTGACCAAGCTAATGAATAATATGGCTGTAAAAAGATATTTCATATACAATTTGCTCGTCTGCAACAGATACAGACAAGCAAGTTTGAAAAATTAATGTGTTATTACTTTACAGTAAGCTTAAAAGTTTTGTTGAAGTTAGCCTGGTCAACTACTTTCAAAAGATACATTCCTTGTTGTAGATTGGTTTGTATGCTTTGGTTGTTGATTTCGCCTTGCTGAATTAGTTTTCCTTGTAAATTGAAAAGTTGATAATTGGCATCTGGCAAGTCTTGGTTAAAATTGATTTGGTTTTGCACCGGATTTGGATATACTTCCAATTCATTTAAAGGATTGATTTGCACTACCGATAAGCTTTCAGGATCGAAGGAATACAATTCATTTCCGGTTACGTTTTCTTCTTCACCTCTAAAAAAGATGCGGTTATCAAAAACAGCGAGTTCAGATACACTTATTATAAAATCATCCAACTGTTCAACTGTAATTCCGTCTGTTCTCCATAAATGATCCTCAGTGTCTTCTCCATCTCTACCTGCATAATACATAAACCCATCATGAATTACAAAATTAGATGGTCTGTGATCATCGTTTCCTCCGGAAACACTTGAAAGTTGGGTGGCATCATCTGCCACAGGATCGTACTTCCAAAGTTCTCTTCCATCATCGTTGTTTCCTTCAAAATAAAGATTTCCTTCCCAGACAAATAAGTCATCTACTTCAAGGTTTTCATTTTCGGTAGCTGCTATTTTTAGAGTTCCTGTTTCTGTTCCATCTGTTTTCCATAATTCATTTAAAGCTTCAAAATACACTTCGTTATCAAGGTTTACAAAATTGGATAGATTAGAATTCTCATCTCCTGGATTAATGTCTTTTACCAATTCAAAAGTTTCATCAGGAATAGAATATTTGTATAATTCTCTACCAACATCGGTTGGTTCTGTTGTTAAATTCATGTAAACTAAAAGATGATCGCCTAATCCGATAAATTGCCCACCTAATACAACTTCGTCTCCACTACCTGGAACTTCTCCACCGGTTGTTCCGTCAAATTCAATTAAACGGTTGAATGTAAAATTACTATCGAATCCTGCAAAATATATTTTACCATTATGAACCACTGGATTAAACAAACCAGAAAATTGATTTCCGTAAAGCGATTCGCTACTTACTTCTACTCCATCGTAAGAAAACAAATCTACGCCTCCAACATTTACATCAAATGCGGTAAAAAACAATTTTCCATCAAAAAGCGTCAAATTATTAGGAGTTGAATTACTACCTGGACGTAAATCTACTACTAATTCTGCACCATCATCTATGGTAAATTTAAACAATTCGTTTCCGCTTCCACCACTACTAGAAGTACCATTTGATGCTCTAAAAATTAATTCACCATCATACTCGGTAAGCTGTGTAGGTGTTGAATTACCGTCTCCAACATTAATATCCGCTTCTAAAACAGGGTTTTGAGCAGTGGTCAGAAAGAACGTCATAAACAAACTAAAAAAGTAAATTTTATTCATATTTGGGAATTTTAAATTAATTGAATTGCAAATATATTTATTTTTATTAAATCTAAATAAGATATAAACTCAAAACAATCAAACTTTAGAAACAAATTACCTATTTTTAAATCAATTATTCACAAACTAATTGATTTATTTTTACAAAAAAATTTCCACTAAAGCCAATAAAGCAAATATTTCTATCAAAAAAACATAAATCATGAGCCAAAAATTAAATTCATTACAAGTGCACAAATTGGAATAGCTTCAACCCAAAAAGCAGCATAATACCTACCTTGATTTTTCTTGCTTAATATAATTGATACTCCCAAAAGCATCGAAAATATAATTGTGAATATGAAATTAATTTCTTCAATGAAAATTGCAATCAGTAAACTAAAAACAAGAAATAAAACACCAACTAACTTGGTTTCCCAAACACCTAAAACCTGCGGTAAAGTGAGTAAGCTATTATCATCGAAGCGAAAATCTCTAATTTCAAAAGGAATCATTAAAGCCACTACAAATAAAAATTGTTGGAAAAATTGAAAGTAAATTAACTCATCGGTTTGAATCCCGAATTCAAAAAAAGGAAGTAAAACCACTGTAGAAGACCAAACCAAAGCAATTACAAAAACTTTAAAACCGCTTAAGTTTCTTAAATTTTTTCCATTTTTAAAAATAGGAAAAGCATATATAAAATTGAGTAATGCTAAGCCCAATAGCAAGTATAAACTTTCCTGTTGCAATTGAAATAAGTAATAAAGCATGGCTATAAACACCAAAGCCGAAAACAACTGTATTGCTTTTAACTGTTTTGTTAACCTGTAGTGATACAACTTAGCCACACCTGCGTATTTCACAAAATTATAGCCAGAAATGCTTGCAAGAAATGTAAAAATTAAAAGATTAGAATCTGGATTTAATTGCCATTCTTGCATTCTTAAAAACAGGAAAGCAACCACTGCTAAAGCAACATGAAAGCTGGAATGTATATAAAAATGAAAAATGCCCTTCAGTATTCTCATATTGCAAAGCTAACTTAAAATAAAAGTAGTTAACAAATGGTTGAAAAACTTCTAATCAGAAAGTATTTATTTAACAAAAGTTTCCTTTCTAAAAAGCTATTTTTGCGCGAAACTTTAAGCTAAATTCATGAACACAAATATTTTTGCTTCACGACACATTGGTGTAAGACCAGATGAATTACCCGAAATGCTCGAATCTATTGGAGTTGAGTCTTTAGGTCAATTAATTTACGAAACCATTCCCAATGATATTCAGTTAGACGCAGACTTAAATCTTCCTCCTGCTTTAAGCGAGTATGAGTTTGCAAATCACATCCAAAACTTAGCTCAAAAAAATAAGGTATTTAAATCCTACATTGGTTTGGGTTACCACGAAGCAATTCTACCGGCAGTTATACAACGTAATGTCTTAGAAAACCCAGGTTGGTATACAGCTTACACGCCTTACCAAGCAGAAATTGCGCAAGGTAGATTAGAAGCTTTGTTGAATTTCCAAACCATGATTAGCGACTTAACTGGAATGGAGCTACCCAATGCTTCGCTTTTAGATGAAGCTACCTCAGCAGCGGAAGCAATGACGCTTCTATATGCGGTGAGAAGTAAATCAAAGAAAAAAGCAAAAGCCAATAAATATTTTGTATCAGAAGAAGTTCTTCCACAAACCTTAGCACTGTTACAAACAAGAGCTGAGCCACTTGAGATTGAATTGGTTATAGGCAATCATGAAAATTTTGATTTTTCAGAAGAATTCTTTGGTGCCGTATTGCAATATCCAGGAGTAAAAGGAAAAGTATATGATTACGAAGCATTTTGTAAAAAAGCCATAGAAACTGACATAAAAATCGCCGTTGGGGCTGATATTTTAAGTTTAGTTGAACTTGAAGCACCAGGAGATTGGGGTGTTGATGTAGTGTATGGAACCACGCAACGCTTTGGAATTCCCTTAGGTTACGGCGGTCCACACGCAGCTTATTTTGCAACTAAAGAAGAATACAAAAGAAACATTCCAGGTAGAATTATTGGTGTAACCAAAGACCTTGATGGCAATCCATCTTTACGCATGGCATTGCAAACCAGAGAACAACACATTAAGCGCGACCGTGCTACTTCTAACATTTGTACTGCTCAAGTATTGTTAGCTGTTATGGCAAGTTTTTATGCTGTTTACCACGGACCAAAAGGCTTAAAGTTTATTGCAAACCAAGTTCACAAAAAAGCCGTAAGCTTAGCCAATCAATTAGAAAAATTTGGCATTTATCAGGAAAATGAATTGTTTTTCGATACCATTTCATTGAAAACAAATGCTAAGGCTATCGAAAAAGTTGCAACAGCAAATGGAATCAACTTTTATTATCCAGATGAAGAAACAGTGGTTATTTCTATAAATGAAACTACTTCTGTTGAAGACTTGAATAGCATTATAGCTGTTTTTGCTGAAGCGCTTCAAAGTGAAAACAAACAAATTAAAGATTTACTTCCTAGCATAATTGAAACTTCAGCATTAAAAAGAACAACTGCTTTTTTAACCCACGAAGTTTTTAATTCTTTTCATTCAGAAACTTCTTTAATGCGTTATATCAAACGTTTAGAACGCAAAGACTTAGCTTTAAACCATTCCATGATTTCATTGGGTTCTTGTACCATGAAATTGAATGCCGCTTCAGAAATGCTTCCGTTAAGTAATCCGCAATGGGGAAATATTCATCCTTTTGTTCCTGTAGAGCAAGCAGCAGGATATCATGAAATGCTAAACCAATTAGAAGATTATTTAACTGAAATTACTGGTTTTTCAGCTACTTCACTTCAGCCCAATTCAGGTGCCCAAGGAGAGTTTGCTGGATTGATGGTAATTAAAGCTTATCATGAAGCCAATAATCATTTCAACCGAAATATTTGCTTAGTTCCTTCTTCTGCTCACGGGACAAATCCTGCTAGCGCAGTAATGGCAGGAATGAAAGTAGTAGTGGTAAAAGCAACTGATAAAGGAAATATTGATATAGAAGATTTAAAAGCAAAAGCAGAAAAACACAGTGAAAATTTGGCTGCTTTAATGGTAACCTATCCATCTACGCATGGCGTGTTTGAATCTTCAATTAAAGAAATTACTGGAATTATTCATGAACATGGTGGTCAAGTATATATGGATGGCGCTAACATGAATGCGCAAGTGGGCTTAACTAGTCCTGGAAAAATCGGCGCAGATGTTTGTCATTTAAATTTACATAAAACATTTGCTATTCCACACGGTGGTGGTGGTCCTGGAGTTGGTCCTATTTGTGTAGCTAAACAATTGGTTCCTTTTTTACCTTCTAATCCGGTAGTAAAAACAGGCGGAACAAACGCTATTTCAGCTATTTCTGCTGCTCCTTGGGGTTCTGCATTGGTGTGCTTAATTTCTTATGCATATATTAGAATGTTGGGTGCAGAAGGTTTAAAATCTTCTACTGAATACGCCATTTTAAATGCCAACTACGTTAAAGCAAAATTAAATCAGCATTACCCAAGCTTATATTCTGGAGAACGTGGAAGAGCTGCTCACGAAATGATTATTGATTGTAGAGATTTCAAAAAGAATGGCATTGAAGTTAAAGACATTGCAAAACGATTAATAGATTATGGCTTTCATGCACCAACGGTTTCTTTTCCAGTGGCTGGAACCATGATGATTGAACCTACTGAAAGTGAAGGAAAAGCAGAATTAGACCGTTTTTGTGAAGCTATGATTTCTATACGAGAAGAAATAAATACGTGTACAAAAGAAGAAAAGGAAAACATTTTAACCAATGCACCGCATACGCAAACTATGCTTACATCAGATCATTGGGATTTTTCATACACCAGAAAACAAGCTGCTTTCCCTCTGCCTTTTGTGGAAGCCAATAAATTTTGGCCAAGTACGCGTCGCGTAGATGAAGCTTATGGAGATAGAAATTTAATGTGTACTTGTGCTCCAATTGAAGATTACATTATGGAATAATTGTTTAAAATCAAGGATAAATTGAACTTCTTCAATTAGCGCTTTAAAGTTCATTTAAACTAAATTTAATATGCATGCCGTAAATCTTGAAATTAGATTTACGGCATTTTTTTTTCAGCAATTCTGCATAAAAATTCGTCTTTTAATATTTTTGGGGTGTAAAAATTTAAAATAATTCTAATTTTTTTTAGTTATCTATTAAACTAAGCAAAACTTATAGAGTCAAACCTTTCATAAAACAAATCAATGCAAAAAACTTTTTTCATCCTAAGCTGTTTTTTTATTATACTTCAAACAGCAGCTCAAGACTTTGAAGTTAAAGGAAAGATAATCGATAATTTAACCAATCAGCCACTTTATTCTGCAACAATTTTTGCTGAAAGCCTTAAGGATTCAACTTTAGTGGCCTACACCATTTCAGATCAAGACGGAAATTTTTTATTGGAAGGTCGCTCTTCGGCAGAAAAACTGAATTTATTTATTACATATACAGGCTTACAGGCTGTAAAAAAAGTAATTAATCCAGCTGAAAAAATAATAGATATTGGAGAAATAAAAATGGAAGAGTCTTCAGACGAGTTAGATGAAGTGCTTATTAAAACCACTCGTTCTCCCATTGTTTTGAAAAAAGACACTTTAGAATTCAATGCAAAATCTTTTAAAACCAGAGAAAATGCAACTTTAGAAGATACTTTAAAACAGCTTCCCGGTGTGGAAGTAGCGGCTGATGGTTCCATTACAGTAAACGGTCAAACGGTAAATCGCATTTTAGTAAATGGCAAAGAATTTTTTGGAAACGACCCGAAAGTAGCTACCAAAAATCTACCAAAAGAAATTATTGATAAAATTCAGGTTGTAGATACCAAAACCAGAGAAGAAGAATTTACAGGTAAAGCAAGCGATTCTGAAGATAAAACCATTAACATAACCATAGACGAAGATAAAAACAAAGGCTATTTTTCTCGTGCTACTGCGGGATACGGAACGGACGACCGTTACGACACCAGCGCTATTTTTAACTATTTTAAAGACAAAATGCGGTTTAGCATTTTAGCCAGCGCAAACAACATTAATAGCCCAGGATTTAGTTATGATGAAGTTTTTGACGCTATTGGAAGTACTTCTTCACTACCTGGTGGATTCTTTGGAAATAACAATGGTATTACTACTTCAGAAACCATCGGCGGAAATTATGTAAATGAATGGGATGATGGAAAATATGATCTTGCAACTGATTATTTTTATGGTGCAACCGATCGAGAAACCAGAACTTCTACCATTCGAGAAAATATTTTACCTGATAGAAGCTTTTTTACTCAATCTGAAAATTCAGGAAATAATGCTAACGAGTCGCATCGGTTTTCTGGAAGGTTTGATATTAAACCCGATACACTTACCCGAATATCGATCAACCCTAACATAAACATTAATTTAGGGACGAATGATAGTGAAAGTACAAGCTCTTCTTTTGATGAAGACAACAACATTATTAACTCGGCAGAAACCTTTAGCTTCAGCGAAAGTACATCAGCTAATTTTAGAAACGATTTGATAATGACGCGAAAACTAGACACATTGGGTTCTTATTTAAGTCTAAGCTTCAATAACAGTCACAACCGAAACGATAACGAAAACTTGTTCAATTCGGAAAGAATAATCAATGCGGGTAATGAAACGCAAATACAAAATCAGTTGATTGACCAAGAAAACAACACCGATAATTACCGCGGTAGCTTCACTTATCGACAATCCTTAGCCAAGCAGTTGTTTTTAGATGTGGGTTATTCTTACGAAGCCAATACTACTTCCAACACCCGAAATATTTTTGATTTTGATGAAAACACCGGAAGTTATTCCAACTTTAATGAAACGCTTTCAAACGAATTTAAAGCACGTTCACAAATTAACAGACCAAATCTTGGACTGCGTTACGAAACTGAAAAAGTACGAAGCGGCGCTAGTCTAGGTTTGCTAAATACCACTTTAAGAACCGAGAACTTTTCTCAAAATATCGATTTTTCAAATACCTTTAACGATATGTATGCAAATGCATTTATTCGTTACCAATTCAGCAGGTCTAAAAGCATTCAATTTAATTACAGTAATAGTGTTGACATACCCAATGTGCAGCAATTACAACCTGTAGAAATCATTACAGATCCATTGAATATTCGCGTTGGTAATCCTGACTTAAATCCTTCACTAGAGCAATCATTCCGTTTAAATTTTAGAAATTTCGACTTTAAAACACGTTCGGGATACGGAATCTTTTCTAGATATTCCATTACAGATAACCAAGTTGTTCCCGTTTTAACTACCGATGAAAATTTGGTAAGAACCACTTCATACACCAATGTAAATGGAGTGCAAAATGCCTTTGCTTATTTATATTTTAGTAAAACCATTCCTACCGAAGGTACAGATGTGATACGGTATAATTTATACGTTTCCAATAGTTATAATAGAAATGTAGGTTTTAGTAATGGCCAAAAATTCAACTCTGATTTGTATGCCATATCTCCAGGACTTCGATTCACTTACGAAATTCCAGACCTATTTACTTTACAGCCTAATGTAAGATTCAATTACAACAATACAGCTTACAATATTTTCTCAGATAGAAATGAAGATTTCACCAATACAGAATTAGGACTTGAAGCAACTTTATTTTGGCCAGAGAATATCATTTTTGGAAGCGATTTTACCTACTTTAATTATGGAAATGTTTCCGATGCATTCGAGTCCACATCATTATTTTGGAATTTGAGTTTAGGTTATCAATTCCTAGATGAAAAAGCCACTTTAAAAATTAAAGTGTACGATGTGCTAGATCAGAATATTTCGACTAGAAGAAGCACAGGAGACGATTTTATTCAGGATACCGACCAATTGATTTTACAACGCTATGCCATGTTAAGCTTTACCTATAAATTAGATAAATTTGGCGGTAAAAAACCACCTTCACGTGGTGGCAGAAGATACAGAAGATAATTCGAATCTTATGCAATTCAATAAATAATAGAATAGAAAAAATTTCATTGAAATTAAAACGAAGCAAGTAATTAATGAATTGACTTTATGCTATTCAATTTATTGAGAATATCATTTTCCCATTTTTGGTTTTCTTCTATAAAAATACCATGATTGGTTTCGCTATCGTATTTCATTTGAAGCGCTTTGCATTCTGCCCACAATTTGTTATAGGCAGCTGAATAAGCATTAAAATTAGCATTTTTTTCCTGCTTTAATTTTTCAAATTCCAACCTTAACTTTCGAGCATACAATTCTGCAATATCAAAATGCAGCTGTTCATGTTTAAGTAAATTGTCATCTTCTTCATACACCCAAGAAAGCTTAGCATAAAACTGTGCTACCGCAGTAAGCGCTTCATAATTTTGAATATGATTATTTGAATCTACAGCTACGTTAGTTGGCAAAATTTCAATTTTATAGACGGTATTGGCGAAGGCTAAAATTGTAGTATCAGCTTCAGCTTTAAAATCAGACCATTTCAATTTATAGTCTTTAGACCATTCTATAATAGACTGGGCTTGTGTTTTAGTTGAAAAGCCAAAACATAAAACTAGAATAAGCAATTTAAAAATGATCTTCATTTTAACAACATTTACAAATTGAAACATTTACAAATTGAATTGTTGGAAATTCATAGTTTATCTAACTCCCCAAATATCCAAAGCGTTTCAACTGATTTTCATTGTTTCTCCAGTTTTTATTGACCTTTACATATAATTCAATAAAAATTTTCTTTCCAAAGAAACGTTCCAAATCTTTTCGTGCTTCCGTCCCTACTCTTCTTAGCGATTCGCCTTTATGGCCAATAATAATGGCTTTTTGCGATTCGCGTTCCGTCATAATGATGCTGCGTATGCGGATAATGTTTTCTTCTTCTTCAAAACTTTCGGTTTCTACTTCTACACTATACGGAATCTCTTTTTTGTAATGCTTCAATATTTTTTCTCTAATGGCTTCATTTACAAAAAAACGTTCTGGTTTATCTGTAAATTGGTCTTTAGGATAAAAAGCTGGCGATGTAGGAAGAAGTTCAATAATGCGGTCAAAAACTTCAGCAACACCAAAATTTTTCAAAGCCGAAATAGCAAATATCTCAGCATTAGGAACTTGTTCTTTCCAGTAAGTAACTTGCTCCACCAATTTTTCTTCGTTGGCGGTATCAATTTTATTCAATAATAAAATCACAGGGATTTTAGCATTGACGATTTTGTTAAAGAAAGCTTCATCTTTTAAGGCTTTTTCGCCTATCTCAACTAGATAAATCAACACATCGGCATCCTGAAAAGCAGACTTTACAAAATCCATCATAGAAGATTGCAACTGATAAGCCGGTTTAATAATTCCTGGTGTATCCGAAAAAATAGCTTGAAAATCGTCTCCATTCACAATCCCTAAAATTCGGTGGCGGGTGGTCTGTGCTTTAGAATTGATGATAGAAAGTTTTTCTCCAACAAAAGCATTCATTAGAGTAGATTTACCTACATTTGGGTTACCAATTATATTAATAAAACCTGCCTTGTGCGGTTTTTGATCTTCCATGTGTTATATTTTTTTTCAAAAGTACGCATATAATATAAATTGACTGAAAAGCTATGCCAATTTCAGCTTTAAAAATTACATTTGTCCTTAAGAATTTAAATTCTATTTATATGAAAATTTTATACTACTTAATATTTAGTTTTCTTTTTGTGAACTTAAGTTTTGCCCAAGAAGATGAAAATCAAACAGAAAAAAATTATGAAAGAACTGGTGATACTCCAATATATGAAGCCAAATTAAATGTAGGACTTGTATTTATTGGAAATGCCAACTTCACTTACGAAAATTTACTGAATGATGAATCTTCTATCGGTGCCTCTGTAAGTTTTCCATTTGATGATTTTATCTCGTGGGATTTAAATTTTTCTGCAACTGCATTCTACCGTTTTTACTTTGGTGAAGGTTATGGAAAAGGCGTTTTTGCAGAAGGTTTCGGAATGTTTAATAACTACGAAGAAACATTAAAAAAAGGAGCTCCAGGTGAAAGATTTGATAAAACTGAAAATGTATCTGATTTTGCTTTAGGTCTAGGCGGTGGTTACAAAATGGTTTCTAAAGGTGGAGTTTCTCTTGAGTTTCATTTAGGTATTGGCCGTAATTTATTTAATTATGGTTTAGACGGAAGAAGCTTCAATTTTGTTCCACGTGGTGGTATTCATGTGGGGTATCAGTTTTAATTGAAATAGAGATTTCATAAATTATTCAATTTTATATTGTTTAATTCAAGATTAGTAATCCTTTTCAGGTCTAAAATCAAGCAACAATATTTTACTGGTTGCCGGTAATCAATCATATAAACTACAGGTTGTAAAGTCAATCCTAGTCAAGACATCATTTTTAAAAACTGTAGTTTTTTGACTTCTCAACTTATGTTCATCCTGAGCAAGGTCAAGGGAATAGCATTTTATGCTTGATTATGTATTTTCAAAATTTGCTTTTCAATCAACTTACATTTTTCCTGAATTTATAACAAAAGCTTTTGCTTTAAAGCTTATCTAATTTTGCTTTAAATTGTATTTTTGTAATCATTATTCATAAAATAAATTTACATGAAATCTTTTGATGTTGCCGTAATAGGCTCTGGACCCGGCGGATATGTTGCTGCTATACGATGTGCACAACTCGGAATGAAAACTGCTATCATTGAAAAATATGCTACCAAAGGCGGAACTTGCTTAAACGTGGGTTGTATTCCTTCAAAAGCACTTTTGGATTCGTCTCACCACTACGAAGATTCTGTAAAGCACTTTAAAGACCACGGAATTGAAATTTCTGGTGACATAAAAGTGAATTTAGAAAAAATGATTGCCCGCAAACAAGACGTAGTTGACCAAACTACCAAAGGCATCGATTTTTTGATGGATAAAAATAAAATTGAAAGTTTTCAAGGAGTGGGATCATTTAAAGATAAAACTCACATCAACATCACCAATAGTGATGGCGAAACTGAAACCATTGAAGCTAAGCACAGCATTATTGCAACAGGAAGTAAACCTAGAACTTTACCAGGTATTGAAATTGACAAAGAACGCATCATCACTTCAACGGAAGCACTTTCATTGAAAGAAATTCCTAAACATTTAATCTTAATCGGCGGTGGCGTAATTGGCTTAGAATTAGGTCAAGTATACAGCAGATTAGGTGCAGATGTTACAGTTATAGAATACATGGATAGAATTATTCCTACTATGGATGCGGCCATGAGCAAGGAAATGAAAAAAGTATTGCGAAAAGCAGGTGTAAAATTTGCGCTTTCTCATGAAGTACAAAGTGTAAAACGCAATGGCGATGAAATCACTATTACTGCTAAAGACAAGAAAAAAGATAAAGAAGTAGAGTTTAAAGGCGATTACTGTTTGGTTTCTGTAGGTAGAAAACCCTATACTGATGGATTAAAAGCAGAAAACGCTGGTGTAAAATTAAACGACCGTGGTCAAGTTGAAGTAAATGACAAATTACAAACGGCAACCGAAAACATCTATGCCATTGGCGATGTAATAACTGGTGCAATGTTAGCCCATAAAGCCGAAGAAGAAGGAACTTTTGTAGCTGAAGTGATCGCTGGACAAAAACCACACATCAATTATAACTTAATTCCGAATGTTGTGTATACTTGGCCTGAAATTGCATCCGTTGGAAAAACCGAAGAGCAATTGAAAGAAGCTGGTGTAGAATATAAATCAGGTGAATTCCCTATGCGTGCTTTAGGTCGTTCTAGAGCAAGTGGCGATGTAGATGGTTTAGTGAAAATCTTAGCTGATAAGGAAACCGACGAAGTGTTAGGCGTACACATGATTGGTGCGCGAACTGCAGATTTAATTGCCGAAGCCGTTACCGCCATGGAATACAGAGCCAGCGCTGAAGATATTGCACGTATGAGTCACGCTCATCCAACTTACGCAGAAGCTGTAAAAGAAGCAGCCTTAGCAGCAACGGAAGACCGAGCAATACACATTTAATCTTCACCTTATTTATATATAATAAAAGCCTTTCTGTTCAAGATTGGCTTTTATTATTTATGACCTAAACAGGAAAAATGCTTTTTAAAAATAGTTGAAATTAAAAGCTTTGCTTTCCCTATTTTTGAAAACTTAAAAACTAAGCATTACTTTAATGAAAGCAATTCAAAAAAAATACTTTACTGTTGTAGTCAAAGGAATGGCTATGGGAGCTGCCGATGTAGTCCCAGGTGTTTCAGGAGGCACCATCGCGTTTATTACTGGAATATACGAAGAGTTAATTACCAGCATAAGCAATATTAATTTTGGTTTAATCAATGTTTTAAAAAAAGATGGATTTTTAGCCTTTTGGAAAAAATTAAACGGAAGCTTTCTTTTGAGTCTTTTGATAGGAATTTTAATTAGTATTTTCAGTTTAATGAAGCTCACCAGCTATTTAATAGAAAATCATCCTATTTATATTTGGTCTTTCTTTTTTGGCTTGGTGTTGGCTAGTATTTGGTATGTTGGTAAACAGATTGAAAAATGGAATATAGCAAATATTATAGGATTAGTTTTAGCAGCAGTAATAGCATACAGCATTACTTTACTAACTCCTTCTAGTGAAGAAACAAGCTTAGCTTACCTATTTTTATGTGGAGCATTAGCCATTTGCGCTATGATTTTACCCGGTATTTCTGGAGCTTTTATTTTGGTATTGTTAGGCGCTTACGAAAATATAAGCACTGCTGTAAGTGAATTTGACTTTACCACAGTTGCTGTAGTTGGATCAGGTGCCATAGTTGGTTTACTTAGTTTTTCAAAATTATTAAAATGGCTTTTCAACAATTATAAGAATCTAGTTCTGGCAATTCTAACTGGATTTATTGCGGGTTCTTTAAATAAAATATGGCCTTGGAAAGAAGTTACAGAAACCCTTATTATTAAAGAAAAAGAAATCCCAATTGGAGAAATTTCAGTTCTACCTCATAATTTTACTGGCGAACCACATCTTATAGCAGCAATAATTTGCGCAAGTGTAGGATTCTTATGTATCTTAGCCTTAGAATTTTTCGGTAAAAAACCAATACAATAGATAAATGAAATAAACCTATGCAACAAACTAGATCCCTTACTGATAAATCTTTTCTGTTTCTGAAAGGTTTAGCTATGGGTGCAGCTAACAAAGTTCCCGGAGTTTCAGGTGGCGTTGTAGCTTTTGTAGCAGGTTTCTACGAAGAATTTATTTATTCCTTACAAAAATTTAATCTTAAAGCGCTAAAACTACTTATTGCAGGCCGTGGCAAAAGTTTATATACTTATCTAAATTTTAATTTTATAAGTATCCTAATTCTGGGAATGACTGTTAGCTATTTCAGTGTTTCAAAAATTTTAGACTTTTTAATTGAATATTACGAGTTGTATGTTTGGTCTGCTTTTTTTGGGATGATTATCGGTTCTGTTTATTATATAGCAAAAGATTTTGAACTCAAATCTACTCGAAATCTCATATTTATAGTTGTAGGAATTACAGCAGGGATATTGATTAGCTTATTGGAGCCTGCTTCAGAGAATGACAATCTCTGGTTTGTTTTTTTCTGTGGAATTATTTCTGTTTCTGGAATGACTTTACCAGGCTTGTCGGGATCTTTTATATTAATATTACTTGGAAACTATGTTTTGCTTTTAGTAGATTCAGTAAATGCACTTTTTGATACACTTATAGATATTTCAAGATGGGATTTTGCCTTTAGAAAAAATGAGAATAGAATCAAGTTGCTTAAAGTTTTAACTTCATTTACAGCGGGTTCCGTATTTGGCTTAATTAGTTTTTCTCATTTGTTAGGCTATGTATTAAAACACTATAAATCCACAACTTTTGCACTCATTATTGGTTTCATCACAGGAAGTTTAGGTGTGGTTTGGCCATGGAAAAAACCTGTTTATCAAAAAGATGAAGTAGGAAAATTAATCTTAGATTCTAACAATAACAAAATACTGAGCAATTATCAACGCTTCTGGCCAGACCTAAGTGAAGCTTCAACATGGATTGCAATTATTTTCGTGTTTGTTGGGATATTTATTGTTTTATCCTTAGCTTGGTATGGAAATAAGAAAAAAATAAAATAATGCGTAAGTTTGGTTTATTAGGAAAAAATATTGACTACTCCTTTTCAAAAAGATTCTTTAGAGATTATTTTCATAAAAATAATATCCGTGCAGATTACACTAATTTTGATGTAGAAAAAATTCCAGCATTATCTCAGTTAATGTTAGCCAATCCTGGGTTAGAAGGTTTCAATGTAACTACTCCATTTAAAGAAGCCATCATTGAACACTTAGACGAATTAGACGAAACAGCTAAACGAATTAAAGCTGTAAACACTGTGAAGATTAAAAATGGAAAATTTATTGGTTATAATACAGATGCATATGGTTTTATAAGATCTATTTTTCCTTTGATTGAAAATCATCATGAACAAGCTTTAGTACTTGGAACAGGCGGAGCAGCAAAAGCCGTTACTTCTGCCTTAAAATCCATGTCTATTGCCACTACTTTTGTAAGTCGAAAACCTAAAAATGCTGGTGAAATTGCTTATGCAGATTTAAACGAAAATATTATTCAAAAACATTATTTAATTGTTAACTGCTCGCCAGTTGGAACTGTTCCCAACGAAACAAAATGTCCCGACATCCCTTATACTTTTCTAGGCAAAAAACATTTTTTATACGATTTAGTGTATAATCCACCGCTAACTAAATTTTTAGCCCTTGGAAAGCAAAAAGGAGCAAAAACAGCTAATGGATTAAAAATGTTAGAATTACAAGCCTTAAGAGCTTGGGAAATTTGGAATGAAGAAGAGTGAAAATTATGAAATTAAATTTAAAAATCTGGAGACAAGCTAATCGAGCCGCAAAAGGTAAATTTGAAACCTACCAATTGGACGGACTAGAAGAAGATATGTCTTTTCTGGAAATGCTAGATTTTTTAAATGAAAAACTCATTTTAGAAGCTAAAAACCCAGTTGTTTTTGATCATGATTGTAGAGAAGGAATCTGTGGACAATGCGGTTTTATGATCGATGGAGTTGCACATGGGCCAATTCATAACATTAGTACTTGCCAATTGCATTTGCGAGAGTTTAAAGATGGCCAAGAATTAGTTTTAGAGCCTTTTCGAGCCAATGCATTTCCCGTAAAAAAAGATTTAAAAGTAGATCGAAGTAGTTTCGATAAAATTATTGGAGCTGGTGGTTATATTTCTGTAAATACAGGTCAAGCACCAGAAGCCAATTCAATACCAATATCCCATAAAACCGCAGAAGAAGCCTTTGATGCAGCTGCTTGTATTGGTTGTGGAGCTTGTGTAGCAACTTGTAAAAATGCAAGTGCAGCTTTGTTTACAGCAGCAAAAATTAGTCACTTAAGTTTATTACCACAAGGAAAACTGGAACGCGAAGAACGTGTGATTAAAATGGTAGACCAAATGGACGAAGAAGGTTTTGGTAATTGTAGCAACACTTATGCCTGCCAAGTAGAGTGCCCACAAGATATTGATGTGTTACAAATAGCGAGAATGAATGCCGAATACATCAAAGCAAAAACTAAAATATAATTACTGATTAGTCTTTTGCACTATATCTACGTTTTTCATTTAATCGTTCTGCTTCTTCTAATTCCTTTTTAGAAATAACCTTTAAAAGTGAAGGATGTTGCTCAATAGCAAATTGCAATTTTTCAACGATACTTTCTACACTTTCATTTTCATAATCAATTTCAAGCGGCTCTTTAATGTGCATGGATTGCAAAATACCTCGCTTTTTTATATTGATTCCTTTTTTATCAAAAGAACGTCTAAAGCCATCAATAACTATTGGAATAACTATGGGTTTGTATTTTTTGATGATGTGCGCTGTTCCTTTTCTAATGGGTTTCCAAGGTGTAGTTGTGCCTTGCGGAAAAGTAATTAACCAACCATCATTTAAAGCTTTACCAATATTGGTTATATCGCTCATTTTTACCTGTCTGTTTACTTCTTTTCCTTGAGCGCGCCAAGTTCTATCAATACTCACCGAACCAGCGTAAGCTAATAATTTAGGCAAAAAACCACCTTTCATGGTTTCTTTAGCAGCTACATAATAAATATTGAGCTTCGGATTCCATAGATAACCAATATTTTTAATATTGTCGTTTCTTCCTTTTAAACTTGCATTAAAAACGTGATACATAGCTACCACATCTGCAAAATAAGTTTGATGGTTAGATACAAAAAGTACATTGGTATCGGGTAAATCTTTAAATATCTCGGAACCTTCAATTTGCAATTTATTAAAACCACGATAGCGCCTATGCGTGAGCGCACCCATAATGCGGATCAACCATTTTTTTAGAAATAAATAATGTCCAAAAGGATTTTGCTTAAATAAGCCCATTGCTAAATTTTTAACTCGACAAATATAGAAAAACCTACTAATTAAAGGCTTTTCAATAGATATTTGATTTCACTTAATATCATTGCTGTTGCGCCCCAAACTGTAAAATTATTCAGTTTAAAGGCTTTAACATCTATTTTTTGTGCATAAGAAGTACTTAAATTTTCAGTTACCAAAAATCCATCGTCTAATAAATTACTCAGTTTTACTTCAATTAATTGCTCTACTTCTTCAGGTTGAAGCTTAAATTTTGGGGTTTTGTTACAATATCCAATAAAGGATTTTACCTGAAAATTAGAAGGTGGAATATAAATATCACTCAGTTGTCTTAACACCTGAATGTCTTTTTGAAAAACTCCAATTTCTTCTTCGCATTCACGCAAAGCAGTATGTTCAAAATCGCTGTCTGATTTTTCAATTCTGCCGCCCGGAAAACTAACTTGGTTAGAATGTACTCCTGGATAAGTGTTTCTCAAAATCAACGGAAAATGCAAGACTCCATTTTTTGGATATATCAAACAAAGTACTGCAGCCAATTTTGGAGAAAGCGTATCAAAATCCAGCGCTTCTAACTCTTCTTTACGAGACAAAGGCATCATCTTAGCGTGCGCTTTTCTTCCCAATAATGGATTTTTTTTTATTTTCGTTGCTAAATCTTCTAAGTATGCGGTATCCAATCCTGTTGTGTTTTTGCTTTAGTTTAATTTGTGCTTGTTCAAATTCAAGTAAAAATACAAAATCAAATTCATCTACAAAGTCAACAAAAACTGAAAAAATTGAAATGGAAGATGAAATGCCTGATGTTCAAATTCCTTCAAGTGGAATGGAGACAAAAGATTTATCGCATATCAAGACTTTAAAACAAGAAGAGTTAATGCCTTTTCTTGAAAATTATGCAGCTGAAAATCCAGAAAATAAAATTCAAATTGAAACTGAATTTGGAAATATAATCGTTCAACTTTATGACGAAACCCTTTATCATCGAGCTAATTTCATCCGTTTAGCTAAATTGGGTTATTTTGAAACCTGTTTGTTTCATAGAGTTGACCCAGATTTTGTAGTGCAAGCTGGAAATTCAGATCGCGTACTTACCAGAGATTATCGAAAAGCCATTGGCAGATACTTGATTCCGAGTGAATATACAGATACCTATCCGCATGATTACGGAGCTTTTGCTGCTGCTAAATACAAAAAACAAAATGTGAGTAATGCCTCTTCACCATTCGAGTTTTACATCGTTACCAAAAAAGATGGAGCGCATCATTTAGATGGCGAACACACTGTTTTTGGAAAAGTAATTGAAGGAATGGACGTAGCCGAAAAAATCTCTGCGGTAGATACCGATGCAAGTGAATGGCCGATTAGTAATATTGATTTAAAAGTAAAAGTGCTTCAATAAAATTCTATTAATCCGTTGTGCATTATGACAAAAATCTGTCAATTCGAGTGAATTTCACGATTGAAATTAGTGATCCCGAAGTCTCGGAAATATCGAGAAAGAATTTTCCGATATGAATTGGTTTTAAGTACGATTTTTTTTTTTAAAACACTACCTATGAATTCTTTATGTATTTTATCTGTTTTAAGCTGCTTTCAAACGGGTTTACTGGTCTTACTATTAATGAATAAGTTTGATTGAAATTTTTTCCCTAAAGGGAAATGCCGAAAGGCAAAGGGTGTTTTTGTGTGTTAATTTACACCCAACCCTTACCCTTCCCTGAATGGAAGGGAAGAAGCTGATGCATAGTTTAAATGAAAAAAATTGTTTCAATTACCAGTTCCCATTAAATGAAATTTTCAAAATTTCAGTAAGTTCGAACCTGTCTGACTGAACGGGCAGGAAGGCTTTCGTTATGCCATCTATTTTAACTCAAAACACACAACATGTTAATATATATGTTTCACTTTCCATCAATCCTTGCATAAAAAAAAGAACACAATTCATTAAATATAAAGCCATTTCAATACCGCTTCAATTGGAAAAACTTAAGTTTGCAAAAACATTTTTTTGATGAAAAAAACAGCTTTAAATCATATACATCAGCAGCTAGGAGCTAAACTAGTTGACTTTGCAGGATACGAAATGCCTGTCTCCTACACTAGCGTTAATGCAGAACACGAATGCGTAAGAAATAACTTAGGTGTTTTTGATGTTTCCCACATGGGTGAATTCATTGTGCAAGGTCCAGAAGCGCTTCAATTAATTCAAAAAGTGTGTAGCAATGATGCTTCAACACTAAAAGATGGAAAAGCACAATATACCTGCATGCCTAATGAAACCGGGGGAATTGTAGACGACTTAATCGTGTACCGTTTTACGGCTGAAAAATACTTGATGGTGGTCAATGCTTCCAATATTGAAAAAGATTGGAAGTGGATTAACCAATACAATTCATTTGATTGTGAGCTAAGAAATGTATCAGACGATTACGCTTTGTTGGCCATTCAAGGACCAAAAGCAGTTGAAGCTATGCAGAGTTTAACAGAAATCAACTTGGCTAAAATTCCCTTTTATCATTTTGAAGTAGCCAAATTTGCAGGATGTGAAAACGTCATTATTTCAGCAACAGGCTACACCGGAAGTGGTGGATTCGAAATCTATTGCAAAAATGAAGATGCCGAAACCATCTGGAACAAAGTGATGCAAGCAGGTGAACAATTCGGAATTCAACCCATTGGTTTAGCGGCTCGGGATACACTTCGTTTGGAAATGGGCTTTTGTTTATACGGAAACGACATCGATGAAACCACTTCTCCAATTGAAGCTAAATTAGGTTGGATTACAAAATTCACCAAAGATTTTGTCAATTCTGAAGCGCTTCAAAAGCAAAAAGAAGAAGGTGTAAGTAGAAAATTAGTAGCCTTCGAATTAAAAGAAAAAGGCATCCCGCGTAAAGATTATTTAATTGTGGATGCTAATGAAAATGAAATTGGAAAAGTAACTTCTGGCACCATGTCGCCAAGCCTAAAAAAAGCGATTGGTTTGGGTTATGTAAAAACCGAATTCTCTAAATTAGGTAGCGAAATTTACATACAAGTTAGAAACAAACAACTAAAAGCAGAAGTCGTAAAACTTCCATTTTATAAAGCTTAATAGAATTAAAAAATCCAAAAAACTGCCTTAAAACGATAACGATTTAAGGCAGTTGTATTTGGTCTTTACTTCATTTGCAGCATTATTCATTAAAATTTACCCAGTTGCAATTTTTAGTACATTTTAAGTATCATTTAAAATTACAATTGGTATTTTGTATTTATGGCAAAATCAAAACAAAAAATATTAATTCTTGGTGTTAGCGGATTTTTAGGAAAAAATCTCTACAAAGAGTTGTATCCCTATTTTGATGTATATGGAACCTACTCCACTGCCACCACAAAACTTTCTAAAAACAAACAATTTTTTTTGTGGGATGCAGAGCAAGAATTGCCAGGTATTTTATTGGAGTCGCTTAAACCCGATGTGATTATTTCTGCTTTTAGAGCCGAATTAAATGCTTTGGTGTATGCACATTTCGACATCATGAATTACTTGATTAAATACGATAAGAAATTGATTTATATCTCTTCCAGTAATGTGTTTGATGCCTTCACCAATTATCCGTCTTATGAATATGACAAAAGTTTGTCGCAAAGTAAGTACGGTTTATTTCAAATTAAAATTGAAAATGCTTTGTTGCGCTTACCTAATCATTTGTACAATATTGTGCGTGTTCCCATGATTTTTGGTCACGATTCACCTAAAATCAATGAAATTAAGCTGCTTTACGATTTAAAACAACCTATAGAAGTTTTTCCAAATGTGGTGATCAATGCAACGGTACACAGTAAATTTACACAGCAGATGCATTACATCATCAACCGAAAAAAAGAAGGCGTTTTTCATTTAGGAAGTACAGATTTAATACATCATTATGAATTAATTGAAGAAATTTGTGATGTGCTTCAGTTGGAAAATCCTACATTTAAACAAGTTTATGATTCAAATGAAGATCGATTTATAGCGGTTATTCCTAGAGATAATCTACTCCCTAAAAATCTTCAAATTAGCATAGACGAAGTCATAGAAAAATCAATAAAAGTTCAGTAATTATGGAGAAGTTAAAAAAAGACGAAATTGAAAAAGCCTTGAAAAATTTAGATGGATGGGAATACAACGAAAATGCTATTCATACCACCATCGAGTTCAAAGATTTTAAAGAAGCCTTTTCAGCAATGACCAGAATTGCTTTTGAAGCCGAAGCACAACAACACCATCCCGAATGGACAAATGTGTATAACAATTTAGAAATAAATTTAAGTACACATGATGCAGGCGGAGTTACTCAAAAAGACATTGAAATGGCTACCACTATCGAAACTTTGCTGTTTAGCTAATTTTTTTTGTTGATTAGTTTAATAATTGGGTAAAGTTTCAACTCATACACTAAGCGAAGTTTAAAACTTCGCTCTATCATCATTAATGATAATTCGGATTTATAATCCGAATTGACACAAAGGATAGTCATGATAATTTGGATTTGCAATCCAAATTGACACACAGGATAATTCGGATTTATAATCCGAACTAATATATTGGCTATTTGTTCATTGAAATTTTTTTGCTATGCGAAGTTTGCAACTTCGCATCGTCATCATTTACTTGAAAACTTCATTACAAACATAAAATAGAAATTAAGTAGCTAACATTAACACTAGTTTACTTAATTAAAACAGGATAGTTCGGATTTGTAATCCGAACTAAAATATTGTCTATTTGTTCATTAAAAATTTCATGATAAAAAGTGTACCATTTTGCCCCATCAAAACCTAGAAACAATTTCACATTAAAAATTAACACTAGTTTACTTAATTAAACCTTAACTTCAACAAACAACCAAAACGGAATTTTATATTTGCAGCTTGAAATAAATGATTTATGACAAGTTTAGATGCATTAAAATGGCGTTATGCCACCAAAAAATTCGATGAAAATTTGATTATTGATGAAGGTAAAATCGACATTATAAAAGAAGCTTTCAATCTTACACCCACTTCTTACGGCTTGCAACCTATCAAAATGTTGGTGATACAAGACAAAAAATTGCAATCTAAACTCAGAGAAGTAAGTTTTAATCAGCAGCAGGTTTCAACCTGTTCTCACTTACTTGTATTCTGTATCGAGCAAAAAATTGACAAAGAATTTATTCAGAAAAACTTCGAGCGCATAAAAGAAATTCGAAATACGCCAGACGAAACCTTGGCTCCGTTTAGATCCTTTTTAATCAATGATTTTTCAACTAAAAATGAATTTGAAATTGCCGCTTGGGCAAAAAACCAAGCCTACTTAGCTTTAGGTAATATTCTTACAGTTTGCGCATACGAACAAATTGATGCCTGCCCAATGGAAGGTTTTGTGGTTCAAAAATACGATGAAATTCTTGGTTTAAAAGAGCAACAACTTTCATCTTGCCTTGTTTTACCTATTGGTTACCGCGCTAAAGACGATGAATTTGCCGAATTTAAAAAAGTACGCAGACCTTTAAAAGATGTTGTTTTAGAAATCGATTAATTTACTTTTGGGTAGCTAATCCCGCTATTCATTTCAAGTCCGCTGCCTTAAATGCCAAAAAATTAAGCCACAAAAAGAGCTTCATAAAGTCGCTTTTTTGAGTCAAATTTTTGTGCATTTCAGTCGTTACGGGCTTTGCATTGCTATCGGGGCTAAAAAACTAAGATTTTTCAATTGACACATAGGTAATACAGAACTAAAATTGCTATCGGATTTAATAGCTAACTAATTTAAAAATTCTGGATTAATTGATGTTTATAAAACCATCTTTAATTTTAGCAATTACAGCACGAGCAGCCGATTCGCCATTCAACATCGCTGCGTTTAATGAACCGTTAGAAAGTTGGTCTCCGGCTAAAAATACTCGGTCTTTTAATTGAGTTTCAGAAGGTGGCATCATGTAATTTACCGTGTACATAACAGGCAAGGCTTTTTTAATTTTATAATATCGCTTAAATTCTACAGATTCAATTCCGCAATACGTCTGTAATTCTTTTTCAACTTGTTTTATTAAATCGTCTTTGTTTAAATGATGAAGTTTAACCACGCTAACCGACAATAAAAAATGATTAGTATCTTTTATATTTTGGTAGTGTATGTTATTGATCAAAGCAGCTTCATCTGCAACTAAACCAATTAAAGGTTTGTCGATTACTTTATTTTTTACTTCAAAATATAAATTTTCAACCGATTTCCATTTTGATTCTTGGTTTTTCAAATTCGAAATCAGTGGCCAAGCTTCAGCAGCAATAATTGCATAATCGTAAGGAATTTTCTTCTTGTTTTCCAAGATCAATTCTTGGTCTTTTATTTCAGCAACTTTCATATTGAATTCAAATTGAGTCTGCTTCAACTGAGCAGCTAATTGATTTGGGATGGCCTGAATTCCCTTTTTAGGAATCGCTGCATTTCCTTCAGCAAACATTTTGTACACAAATTCAAATTTACGACTGGAAGTAGACAATTCATCTTCTAAAAAAATTCCGGTAAAAAAAGGCTTAAAGAACTTCTGAATAATTTCATCAGAGAAACCCTTGTTTTGTAAATAAGCCAAAGTAGTTTGCTCTGGAGCTAAGAAAATATCGTCAAAACTTTTCTTTTTTACGGCATTACTTAATTGAAGAACTTTCCATTTATCAGAAACACTCCCGATTTTAGCAAATATAGTGGGAAACAACAATGAAGATTTTCTGCTAGGATCGCCAATAGTGAATTTACTTTGTTTGTAAAAAATACACGAGCCTGGATAGAAATCTTGAAGCTCTAATAAATCATAATCAAGATATTTTACTGCAGCTGGATACTTTTTTAATAAAACCTGAAAACCATGGTCAAATTGCAAACCATCTCGGTAGTCTGTTTTAACTCTGCCACCTACTCGATCAGATTGATCAATCACAATGGGTTTAAAACCTGCTTTTTCTAAATTAATAGCTGCAACTAAACCACTTACACCTGCTCCTACAATTACAATTTTTTCTTTCATTTAAAGCAATAGAATTTTGTTTAAAAATAAGGATTTCAATTCATTCAGAAAAACCAAATAGAATTTATAAATATTTGCAAATGCTATAAGCAGAATCAATAAAGCTTGTATCTTTAAGTCAAAAATAAAATGTCAAATAACAAAGAGATGGGAGTAATTGCCAAGAACGAAAAACAAATTACATTATTTAGTCATCCCGATCATCATCTTACTACAAAATGCATTGCCGTAGCAAAATCAAGCAAAGCAGAAGTTCAAGTTGTTGATTTAGCAAAAACAAAATTAACAGGAACGGCCTGGAAAGAATTAGCTAAAATGTTGGATGCTAAAGTAGAAGATTTAATTTCGAAAAACCATCCTGTATTTCTTGAAAAATTTGATAAAGATGCTGTTTTAGATGAAGAAGATGCGATGAAACTACTTCAAAATGAACCAGAAATTTTAGCCTATCCCATTGGTGTGCGTGGAGAAAAAGCAATACAAGCTAAGAACAGCACCGATATGATGAAATTACACAAACCCGATTCTAAAGATGCTAAGTTGCCTTAGACTTTTTTCAAATACTTATATGTGAAACAAAAAAGCGGGAAAATTCCGCTTTTTTTATTTGAAAATTGAAACTCATTATCTAAGTTACCTGATAAAAACAGGTTCATCTTGTTTTTCTGTATGTTCTTCACTAAAACGGTAGTTATCATAATCAAACCCAAGTAAATTATCTAAAGTTTCTACGTTTTGGTCAATGATATATCTAAACATACTCCCTCTTGCTTTTTTAGCATAAAAACTGATAATTTTTAATTTTCCATTTTTAAAATCTTTAAAAACAGGACTGATTAATTTTGCCTTTAACTCTTTCTTGTTTACAGCTTTAAAGTATTCATTACTAGCTAAATTAATAAGCAATTCATTTGCTTTCATTTCTGCATTTAAGCTTCTGGTAACCTTATCTTGCCAAACTTCATATAAATTGTTTTTATCTTCAACAGCTAATTTGGTTCCCATTTCTAAACGGTAAGCTTGTATTAAATCTAGCGGCTTCAAAACACCGTATAATCCAGAAAGTATTCGGAGTTTATTTTGCACTGCATCAATCTTATCAGTTGGAATAGTGTAGGCATCAATACCATCGTAAACATCACCATCGAATGTATAAATGGCAGGACGTGCGTTTTTAGTTGAATGCTCTTCTTTAAATTCCTGAAAACGGCTATAATTTAAATCGGCTAACTTATCGCTGATGCTCATCAAGTCAGCAATTTCTTGCTTAGTCATTCTAGCTAATTTCCTTTGAATTTGAACAGCTGTATCTAAAAAAAGGGGTTTAGTATGTTGCTCTGTAGGTAGACTACTTTCTAAATCTAAAGACTTTGCAGGTGAAACGATTACTTTCATATCATAATTTTTATCAAAAATACTTTAATGTAGATGAGCAGCATTCAAATTAAAAAATCATTATGAAAAACGAGCTGCAATTATTGTTACTTCTACGGCCTCTATTGTTGCTATTGATAATGTTGTTTTTTTAATCAAAATTTACCTTTTAACTAACTCTTTAGTGCCTGAGCGATTTACTTTTCCAGTTCTGGTTTTTTCGAATTCATCTACAAGTATAATTTCTTTGGGAATTTCAAATTTGTCTAAAGTTTCTACTTCTTTAACTAAATTTTGAATGGCACTCTTATCTGCTTCATCTTTACTTTCAACAAAAAGCACTACTTTTTCACCTAAGGATTCATCTGAAATTCCCGTGATAAAAAATGGTTTTTCAATATGAAGCTGAAGCTTTTTTTCTACTTGTTCTGGGTGTATTTTCACTCCACCAGAATTTATTACATTATCTAATCTACCTTTCCAATAAAAACGAATATCGTCTACCAATTCTACCACATCACGGGTTACAACAGGTTCATCTGTAATTTTTGGTGCGGTTACAATTAAACAATTTTGATCATTTACTGTAAAACTCACATTTTTTAGCGCTTTTAATGGCTTCAATTTGGTTTTGGTAGAAGAATTTAATCTTCTTGTAGCAATATGCGTTACGGTTTCAGTCATTCCATAGGTTTCAAAAACCTTAGTAGGAATATCTTGAATCTTTTTCAATAGACCTTCAGAAATCGGTGCACCTCCAACAATTACTTTCTTAATCAAATGAATTTTATCTAAAGAATGGCTTAACTGATGTGGAGTTAAAGCTGCAAAATCATATTCCTTTTCAACTTCTTTTAGTGCATTAGCCTTCGGTTCTACTAAATCTAAATGCCAACCCAAGACCATGGCACGAATCAGCATCATTCTTCCCGCTACATAATTAGCAGGAATACAACACAATGCCTTAGTTTTAGCAGGCAATTTAAAGCGCTTACCTGTAGCTTCAGCACTGTTTTTCATTTTTTCTCGAGAAACAAACAGCTCTTTTACTTCGCCAGTTGAGCCAGAAGTCCTGAGCTTCATTTGTTCGTAATTATCATTGAACCAATCTAGTAGAAAATTACCAATTAACTCTTCGTATTCTGTTCCTTCTTTAATAAAACTGTAAGCAACAGGATAAATTTCTTCTTCGTTATAATGATAGCCATTCAACTTAAAATCTGGATGAATTGGAATGATATTGTCTAACATATTTTCTAATTTTATTAGAGTATAAATGTAGAAAAAATTAAGCAATACCAGTTTATATATTTTCCATTTCTACTGGCGGATTTACTTTACCAAATAATTTTTGTTTCCAGTTTTTCCATTTGTAAATTTTAGCAAGAATTAGCACATAAATAGGATAAATGACTAAAACAGGTACTAAAACATCAAAATTCACACTAGGATCCGCTTCAGAAATTAAAATAGATTCTGTTTGAAAAGCAGTCCAATCTGCCGTAACCAACAGAGCTGTTACCAAATTATTTGCTGCATGAAAACCTAAAGAAAGTTCCAAACCTTCATCCATTAAAGCAAAAATGGCAAGCAGAAAACCTGTTCCAATATAACTGATCATAATAATATTACCAATTTTGTCTACTTCAGGATTGAAAAAATGTAGCATTCCAAATACAACTGAAGTGAGCACAAATGGTACGGCCCGATTTTTAAAAATAGTTCCCAAACCTTGCATTAAATAACCCCGAAAATAAATTTCTTCAAAACTGGTTTGGATGGGAACTAAAATAATCCCAATCACGGCTAAAATTAAAAACGGAACTAAGTTAAAGTTGATGCTGTAGTCTTCTGGACTTGTGTAAAAGTCTACTAAAGTAGCAACTACAATTAAAACTGCAATCAAACTAAAACCGACAAAAAAACGTTTCCAATCAAAGTTTTTGCGCGTAGTTATTACTTCTAAAAAATGCTGTTGATGAATAAATTTAACTACGAACCATATTCCGAAAAACCCGATTACAAAAGAAAACATCAATAAAAAGAAAGTGAGATTTTTGCTTAAGGTGTTCATCATGACCGAATAATCGTTTATTGAAGAAATGGATTCACCTTGTTCTAGTAACTTCCAGGAAACTATTCCGGCAAAAGGAAGTTGACCAAATTGCCAAATCACAAAAATTAAAACCGTTCCTACAATATAGCGCCAAGCATCATGTTGCGCTTTAAATCCTTGAGCTACAAAATCTTTCATGTATTAAATCTTTCCCCACTTTAACTGTGGATTATACCATAATTTTTCGCCTTTTACTTCAAGCGGAGACGGAATGTTGTTGGTATACAAACTTCCAGTTCCTAAACCTTGTGGCATTTCATTTTGCAAAGTTTGCGTAAATTGAGCAATGGCATTTAAGCCCACGTTGCTTTCTAACGCACTGGTAATCCACCAACCTGTTTCTTGATTTTCAGCTAAATCTATCCAGTTTTTGGTTTGCAAAAATCCTCCTACCAAACTCGGTTTTAAAATAATGTATTGCGGCTGTATGGTTTGTAGCATTTTTTCGCGATTTGTTACATCAAAGACTCCGATTAATTCTTCGTCTAGCGCAATGGGTAATGGAGTTTTTTCGCATAAATCAGCCATGCTTTCCCACTGATTTGCTTTGATGGGTTGTTCGATGCTGTGTAAGTTGAATTCACTCAGGCGTTTCAATTTTTCTAAAGCATCATTTGGGTGAAAAGCACCGTTGGCATCTACTCGTAATTCTACTTCTTCAGGTGAAAAATCTTTTCTTATTTTTTTCAACAATTCCAATTCAGCTTCAAAATCGATCGCCCCGATTTTTAATTTTACACAGCTGAAACCTTGTTGTAATTTTTCTTCGATTTGTTTTTTCATAAAATCGAATTCGCCCATCCAAATTAAACCGTTGATAGTAATTCCTGTTTTTCCTTGGGTAAAATTGGATGAAAACAACACATGCGGATGACTTGCTGCTATGGATGCCAACGCCATTTCTACACCGATTTGTATGGAAGGAAATTCAGTAAGTTCTTCGAGTAACTTTTCTTTGCCTAAATGAATGTTTTGGCAAGTCCAATGCAGTTTTTCTTCGTAGTCTGGTCGGTCGTCTACCGATAATCCACGTAAAATTCCACACTCGCCTATTCCATAATTTTCATTTTCCGTAAGTTGAATGAACCAAGTTTCTTTGGTTTTTAAAACTCCACGTGAAGTTCCGCTGGGACGTTTAAATTCGAGAATATATTTTTGATAGGTTGCTTTCATGCCTATTTGTTTAAAAAATGTTTATCTAATCTAAGATAGCTAGGCTGCAAAGATTCAATACTCAGTGTGATTTTCAATTGTAATTAGCATAATTTTTAGCCACGTATGCACGAATAATCGTATAGTCGTGTATTCGTATATTCATTTAGTCGAATACATGAATTAATTATGATTTTGGGTTTTATTGGTGGCAGGTTAGTGACTAAAATTTGGAAGGTGGATATTTTTAAATTTAATGAAGGAGCTATCTAAATTTGTATCAAGAACTACTTTTTGCATTCCTACACGCTTTTATTTCATCATTTATTTCTTGCATTGTCATTTCTGAAAGACCGCATTTATTAGATAGTTGGATGCTTTTTTCCAAGGTTTGTTTCGTGATTTTCTTACCAATAATATCAACCAATTCAGAAAATGACAAGGTATTTTTGTTTAAACCCAATTGGTTAAATTCAAAATCAGATATTTGGATATTTACAGACTTCATTTTTATTGATATTTATTTCAAATTTACTAAATTCAAATTTGATTTTTGTTTTATGCATCTTTTTTTTATAATTTTTAGCCACGATTGCACAAACACAATAGATTCAACATTCGTACACCCAACATTTCTCACAGGCAAATTTGTAGCAAAAATTTGAAAGCATAAAAACTTTATTTATCTACCCTTCTGAAACACTTAAAACTTCTTCTTTTATTTGCTCAGGTAATAATTCTTTAAAAATAGTAAGCGCTTTTATTGCTTTTTGAATGGATGTAATTTTATTGAAACTCACTAACAACCGAAGTCCGTTTCGGGTTTGTTTTTCTTTGATTTGACACAATTGATAATTTTGCTGCACCAATTGCATAACACGGGTAAAACGCTGGGTTTGGTAAAATTCAGATTGTTGGTCGGCTACAAAATAGCCTATCATTTTGTTTTGCTTCAAAATTACCTTTTCTAAGCCCATAGCATTGGCAATCCATTTAATGCGGACACTGTCCAACAGATCTTTAGCCTCGTTAGGTAAAGCACCAAAACGGTCTTTCAACTCATTTTCAAAAGCAACTAATTCTATTTCGTTGGCAACATTTCCTAACTTGGAATACAGATTCAATCGTTCTTTGATATTGTTGATGTAATCATCTGGGAAAAGAATTTCAAAATCTGTATCGATTTGGGTTTCCTTCACAAAGATTTTATCTTCTTTGCTTTCATCATCATACAAATCCTTAAACTCTTTTTCTTTCAATTCTTGAATGGCTTCATTCAGAATTTTCTGGTAGGTTTCAAAACCAATATCGTTGATGAAACCGCTTTGTTCGCCACCTAATAAGTCTCCTGCGCCACGGATTTCTAAATCTTTCATCGCAATTTCAATTCCGCTGCCTAAATCAGAGAATTGTTCAATGGCTTGAATTCGTTTTCGGGCATCTGGCGTCATGTGGTGTAAAGGTGGTGTAATCAGGTAACAAAAGGCTTTCTTGTTGCTTCGCCCTACCCGACCGCGCATTTGGTGCAAATCTGAAATTCCAAAATTATTGGCATTGTTGATAAAAATGGTGTTGGCGTTGGTGACATCCAAACCGCTTTCAATAATGGTGGTGGCTACCAAGACATCAAATTCATTGTTCATGAATTTCAGCATCAACTGCTCCAATTTTTTTCCATCCATTTGTCCGTGACCAATTCCAATTTTAGCATCGGGAACAAGTCGTTGAATTAAACCTGCTACTTCTTTGATATTTTCAATACGGTTGTTGATGAAAAATACTTGTCCACCACGTTGTATTTCATAGGAAACCGCATCGCGAATCAATTCTTCTGAAAAACGAATCACGTGCGTTTCGATAGGATAACGATTGGGCGGCGGTGTTTTAATGGTCGACAAATCTCGAGCAGCCATCAAACTAAATTGAAGCGTCCGCGGGATAGGTGTTGCCGTTAAAGTAAGCGTATCGACATTGGCTTTGATGGTTTTCAATTTATCTTTTACAGAAACGCCAAATTTTTGCTCTTCGTCGATAACCAACAAGCCTAAATCTTTAAATTTCACATTTTTGTTCACCAGTTGATGGGTTCCAATCACGATATCAACTTTACCAGCTTCCAAATCGGCTAAAACTTGGCTTCGTTCTTTTGCTGTTCTAAATCGGTTTAAATAATCTACCGTTACTGGAAAATCCTTCAAACGTTCACTAAAGGAATTGTGATGTTGAAAAGCTAAAATGGTAGTCGGCACCAAAACAGCAACTTGCTTGCCATTATCTACCGCTTTGAATGCAGCCCGAATGGCGACTTCTGTTTTGCCGAAACCTACATCGCCACAGACCAATCTGTCCATGGGTTGTGGACTTTCCATGTCTTTTTTTACATCTTCGGTGGCAGCACTTTGGTCGGGTGTGTCTTCATACATAAATGAAGCTTCCAACTCGTGTTGCAAATACGAATCAGGATTGTATTGAAAACCTTTTTCCAACCTGCGTTTGGCATACAATTGAATTAAATCGAAAGCAATTTTCTTAACCCTGGTCTTGGTTTTTTGCTTTAAACTTTTCCAAGCTTTGCTTCCTAACTTATAGATTTTAGGTGCTTTGCCATCTTTTCCGTTGAATTTAGAAATTTTATGAAGCGAATGAATACTCAAATACAAAATATCCCGATCGCCGTACACCAATTTAATGGCTTCTTGTTTATTTCCTTCAACATCAATTTTTTGAAGTCCGCCGAACTTCCCAATTCCATGGTCGATGTGGGTTACATAATCGCCAATTTCTAAGCTGGTCAATTCTTTAATAGTCAGTGCTTGTTTTTTGGCGAAACCACTCTTCAATTTGAATTTATGGTAGCGGTCGAATATTTGATGGTCGGTGTAGCAAAGCAACTTATTATTGGCATCTACAAAACCTTCATGCAAGGAAAAAACCAAGGTTTGGTAAGCTACTTTTTGGTCTTGGTCATCAAAAATATCATGAAAACGCTTGGCTTGTTGTTGACTTATACAAGCTATATAATTGGTAAAACCTTCTTGATTACGTTGGTTCAAATCTTGCATCAACAAATCGAATTGCTTATTGAAACTAGGCTGTGGTTTTTGGTTGAAATCCAATACTGCTAGTGCTTCAAATTTAGTTTGGCTGCTGACTTCAACAAAGCTAAATTTTTCAAATTGCTTGTCAATGACTTCTGCATTACAAAACAAATCTTTTGGTGGACTGTGTTTTAATTCTAAATCCAATTCCGCATAGGCTTTTTCAGCTTTGGAAAACAAATCATCTAACTTAGCATCCAAAAGTGAAACATTCTTGCTGAATATGATGGTTTTAGCCGAAATGAATTTCAGAAACGACTCTCGAGTTTCGTCTAACTGCTTGTTTTCTACATTCGGCATAATGCCGATTTTCTTTTTAGTATCTTTAGAAAGTTGAGTTTCTACATCAAAAGAACGGATGCTTTCAACTTCATCGCCAAAAAATTCAATTCGGTAAGGTTCATCGTTGCTGTAAGAAAATACATCAATAATTCCGCCGCGAACGGAAAATTCACCAGGTTCGGTAACAAAATCTACGCGTTTAAAGTGGTATTCAAATAAAACTTCGTTGATGAAGTCCAAACTCAATTCTTCACCGACATTGATTTTCAATATGTTTTTGTCAAGTTCTTTTTTGGTGACTACTTTTTCAAAAAGTGCTTCGGGATAACTAACAATCACAGAAGGTTTTTTTCTAGAATTAATGCGATTAAGCACTTCTGAACGTAGCAAAACATTGGCATTATCGGTTTCTTCACCAGAAAGCGAATCGATGTGATAGGGTCTGCGGTAACTTCCGGGGTAAAAAAGCACGTCTTTTTCGCCGATTAATCCTTCTAAATCGTTGAGATGATAGGCTGCACTTTCCTTGTCTTCCAATAAAATTAAAAACGGAACATCGCTATGTTTAAAGGCTTCTGCCAGCAAAATGGAAAAACCTGAACCCACTATGTTTTTAAGTTGAAGCTTTGGATGTTGTTCGGATTGTGACGCAAAAATCCCCATCAATTCCGAAAATTGTGGGGAGTCTTTAAGGGACTCGCTAAGTTTGGATATGCTCATGCCGCAAATATAATTAGTTTGCTAGCTTAATGGACTACAATTTTAAATTTGACAATTATTTAATAGCGGTGTAGGTGTTATGGTAATCTTGCATTGTAATCTATTATACATGGTGTAGCGTAAGAAAAATCAAAAGGTGAACACCTGATAATCAAAAAATTAATTAAAAATAGTTTGCTACATTGTTTTTTTTTTTTTATAAATTTGAAATGTAAAACCGATAAAAATTGTCACTATTCATCAAAAATTAACAATAAAAAAGTATTGATAAGGCAGGAAGCAATACACACCAAGTCGCTAAAAAAAAGCCCCTGCATATGCAAAGGCTTAATTAGCGGAAATATGAAAAAACATACATCCACATCCAAATACAAATGTACGTTTTTTCATGATGACCTATACCAATTTCTATAAAAGAAAGTTGGATTATCGTTCCAAGATGGGAACAACAAATAAAATTTAAAAATTTATCAAAATGAAAAAATTAGTATTAACTTTAGTATTGGGTGTATTCGCTTTTGGAAGCAGTGGGTTTGACACACAAGAACTACAACAAGATCCTAGCCAAGATTGCTTGAATGACGCATGGGATTATGGGACAAGAGCAGCGAGCCTACTTGTGTACCCAAACACAGAAGAAGCAAGAAATCAATTTGCTTATTTAGCAATGGAATATTATATCGAAGAAAATTGTTAAAATTTAAATCTCTTATTTATATTATAGATATGGATAAGAGATTTTTAATACCCATTTAAATGACTAAATACATTTTATTTTTTTTTATTTTTATAAATATTACAGCAGCTCAAAATCATGGTAAAGCCATTTATAAAATTAAATACAATATAAATCTTGATTCTGTATTCAATGATATTAAAGGAGAAAAAAAAGAAAAATTCAAAAAAACTTTTTTTAAAACAATTGAAAATACAGAAAAACAGAAATTTTCATTAATTTTTAAAGATAATGTATCTTATTTTTCAATGGTTGAAAGAATGGATTCAGATCATGACGAAATTGAATCAAAATTTGTCAAAAAGTTATATCCAGATCATTATTTTTATTTCAAGGAAAATAATTTATTTAAAGTACAAAAAGGATTTAATAAAAATGGTTATTTAGTAGATATCAATAAAATTATTGATGTCTCAAAGTTAGATTTTAAAGATGGGGCTTTTAACAAAAAAATCAATGGTTTTGATTGTTCCTTGGCTTTATATGAATCTAAAGATAAAGAAATAACAAAGATATGGTTCACAACAAATATTAACAAACCTTTTGGTCCGCTTACATATGTCGGATTGCCAGGATTAGTGGTAAAAGTTGAAACCCCTAATGGAATTATAATAAGCTTAGAAAAAATTACATTTAAAAAACAAAAAGATATTACTATTCCTGATGATTTAGAAAAAATCACAGAAGAAAAATTCAATGAGATAGTAAAACAAGCCTTAGGTAGATATAATAACAATTAAACCAATAAATATGTCAATCTTCTGCAACTAATCTAAAAAAGAGAAAGCTCCTACAGAGTAGAAGCTCCTCACCGTAAATGCATGAAAAACATACATCCACAACCAAACACAAATGTACGTTTTTTCATGATGACCTCAACCACTTTCTGTAAAAGAAAGTTGGAAGACCGTTCCGAGATGGGAACGAAAAATTAAAATTTTAAAATAATAACAAGATGAAAAAATTAGTATTAACTTTAGTATTAGGCGTATTTGCTTTTGGAAGCAGTGGGTTTGTTACAAATGATAATGACCCAATAACAGTAATTAAAGACTGTAACGAATTACAACATGTAATTTTTGCTTTTTACTATAATAATGGTTGGGGTAGCGACTATGCATGGGATAGGAGCATAAGATCTTATGAAAGATGTGAGGCTAGAAAACTATTAGGTAATTAATCAAACACACTAATCCTATACATAATAGGATTAGTGTTTATTTCACAATTTATGATAAAAATAAAGTTTATATCTGCAATTTTTTTTGTGACTAGTATTATTTTTTCTCAACCCAATAGTGGTGAAATTACTTATGGTCAAAATGTTATCAAAATGGTAATTGACACTACTTCAATTAATGATTCGTATGTCAAAAAAATATTAGTTGAGCAATATTATGAGAAGCAAAAAGCACTGAAAGCAGACGACCCTTATTACTCGCTTCAATTTAATGGAGAAAAATATGTTTTTAAAAGGCTAAATTTCATGGACAATGATGCTTATGGAAAAATAACCAACCAATTGGCAAAAGGAACTTATTTCATAAACACACAAAAAAACTCTATTTATCATAAGGGTAATTTTATGGGAGAAGATCTAATAATATATTACAATAAACAGCCCTACAAATGGGAAATTAAAAACGAACATAAAATTATACGAGGTTATAATTGCATAAAAGCAGAAACAATAAAAAGAAATGAAAAGGGAGTAGAAACAAAAGTGACAGCTTGGTTTACCACCGAGATCAATTTAAATTTTGGTCCAAAAAATTACTTTGGCCTTCCCGGATTAATTATAGAATTATATGAATTAGATAGTGTCTATTATTTGAAAGATATAAAATTTAAAAGTATAAAATTGAATGAAATTAATTCTAAAGACAAAAAAATAATTACTTATGATAAATATATATCAAAAGTGAATGGTAATATCAGATTCTAAATAGTATTGAAAACTAACTTTTTAAGAAAAAATAAAATTTGTTTGTTACAAGAGAAAGTTAAAATACCGTTCCGAGATGTTACAAAATTTAAAAATTTATCAAAATGAAAAAATTAGTATTAACTTTAGTATTGGGTGTATTCGCTTTTGGGGCAAGTGGGTTTAAGTCTGATAATTATAACTATAGTGAAGTTGACTGTATGATGTACCAGCATCGTGTATTTGCACACTTTTATGATAGTGGTATTGATACTGATACTGCTTGGGACGAATCAATTATGTTTTATGAAGCTTGTATGACTAATAATTACCCAAGTTTATTAACAAATAATCCAATATTGCCACATTAATTAATAATCACACTCCGTAAATTTTAAGTTTACGGAGTATTTTTTTTAGATATGAAAATTTTTCAAACATTATTTATTTCATTAACATTTACTTTTTTTTGTTCTTCTCAAAAAAATTCTGGTATCATTACCTATGGTCAAAACTTAAATAATTTTATCATTGACACAACTTCAATTGATGACTCTTACCTAAAAAGTGTTTTATTAAAATCATTTACTGACAGGAAAAATGCGCTTTCAGCAGATGTAGATGTATATAAATTAGTATTTAATAAAAGTCAAAGTAGGTTTGAACCAATTGAACGTTTGAGTTCAGATTACAAAAATGCTTATCAACGAGCAATAACAAAAGGTATATACTATATTGATATTAATAGCAATAAAATAGTTTACTCAAAATACTCTGGATATTTAGGAAAGCAGCTTATTATAAATTATGACAAACAACCTTATGCTTGGAAAATTCATAATGAAAAAAAAGAGATTAAAGGATATATCTGTCAAAAAGCAGAAGCTATAATACAGAATGAAAAAGGAGTTAAATCTAAAGTAATCGCTTGGTTTACAAACGAAATAAATTTAAATTTTGGACCAAAACAATATTTTGGTTTACCTGGATTAATTATAGAATTACACGAATTAGAAAGTGTATATTACCTTCGAAGTATAAAATTTAAAGATGTTGAACTAGATACAACAAAAAAGGGTGAAGAGATTAGCTATGATGATTATTTAAAGATGGTTAACGGGGTTAGTAGGTTTTAATTTATTTAATAAATCAATAAAAAATTTAAAGATAAATTGAGTAAAAAAAGTCTTGTAGTATTTTCATTATTATACAGTATAATGAGTTTCGCCCAAACCCTAACCGGCACAGTTCAAGACAGCACAGGTATAGCTTTACCCTACACCAATTTAATAGCTTCTCCTATTGCTAGTCCCGATGCACAAATCACCTTTTCCATTTCTGATGAGTTAGGCAGGTATAAGCTGGAGCTAAAAAAAGCCATCCCCTACAAAATTGAAATTACCCACATGGGGTTTTCAAAACTAACAGACACCTTACAAATTGAAGAAAGCACCACTAAAAATTACACCTTGATAGAAAGCAATGAAAGTTTAGAAGATGTATTGGTAAAAGCCGAGATGGCAGTTATTGTGAAGGAAGATACCATTACCTACCGTACCGACCAGTTTAAAACTGGAGACGAGCGCAAACTCCGCGACATCTTAAAAAAACTCCCTGGTGTAGAAGTGGATAGAGAAGGTAACGTAACCGTGAACGGTAAACCCGTTACCAAACTCATGGTTGAAGGCAAAGAATTCTTTTTTGGCGACCCTAAACTAGGTGTAAACAACATTCCCGCCGATGCGGTGGATGAAGTGGAAGTCTTGGACAATTATTCAGAAGTAGCATTTTTAAAAGGGCTTAAAGACAGCGATAAGATGGCACTAAACATCAAGCTAAAAGAAGGCAAGAAGAAATTTGCTTTTGGCGATTTGGCAGTCGGTGGCGGTCATCAAGACCGCTATTTGGTCAACCCAACCTTGTTTTACTACAGCCCCAAAACTTCGGTTAACTTTATAGGCGACTTTAACAACGCTGGGCAAAAGTCCTTTAGCATGAGCGATTACATCAATTTTGAAGGCGGTTATGCTGATATGATTGACCGCCCAAACGCATTTTCCATTTACCGAGACGATTTTGCCCAGTTTCTTAATCAGCAGGATTTCGTTTTCAACCAAAACGATTTTGGCGCAGGTAGCTTATCGCAAGACTTAGGGCGCAATTGGCAACTAGATGCCTATTCCATCATCAACCGAGGAATTGTAGAAACTCAAAACAGCAGCGATATTACCTACCAAACCGGTATGGCAGAAGATGAATTGCGAACCCAAGAAAGCGAGCAAGAAATGCTGTTTAGCATCAACAAAGCCAAACTGCGTTACGATAACATTAAAGATGTAGATATGTTTATCGATTTGTTGGTCAAAACTTCAGATGCCGATAGCCAATCTACTTTAAATTCGCTTACCGCTTCTCGAGAAAATTTTGTGGTTACAGACCAATCGCCTAGAAAGTTAGATGTCTCCAAAACCATGAGCATCAACAAGCAATTTTCCTACAAACACACCACCAGCATCAATACCAAATTGCAATATGTAGAAAGTGAAAATACCCAAGATTGGTTGTTTAATCAACCTGTTTTTTCAAATCTGATTCCGTTTCAACCCGATGGCGACAGCTTCAACTTACTGCAAAACAACCGCACCATTACTCGAGCTGCTCAAATTGATGTGAAGCATTATTGGGTCTTGCACAACTTTCACCATATTTATCCAGTGGTGGGAACGGATTATTTTAGCCAATATTACGGCAGTAACGATGCACAAATTCTTCAAGATGGAAGCGTGAATTCCTTTCAAGAAGCAGGCTTCAATAACGACTTAGATTTTCGACTTTTAGATGCCTACGCAGGATTTCAGTACAAAACCAAAATTGATAAATTAACTATTCGCCCAGGTTTAATTGCGCACTCATTTCATTGGAGCACGGCACAGTTTGATGAAGCACAAGTTAATCATCAAAAATTTGCATTTTTACCCGAGCTGATGATGAAATACGAACTCAATTCTAGTGAAAAATTCAATTTCGATTATAATTTACGTACGCAATTTGGTAATGTTCAGCTATTTGCTAATCGGTTACGTTTAGCTAACTTCAACAGCTTGTACCGCGGTAATGAAGAATTAGAAAATCAACTGTATCATCAATACCGCTTGCGCTACTCCAACTTCAATATGTTTAAAGGCTTATTTTTGAATGCATCCTTAAATTACAATCGTCGTTTTCAAAGCATCCGTAACCAAACCGAAATAGAAGGCATAGACCAAGTTAACACCAGTATTTATACTGATTTACCCGAAAATTCCTATAGCTTCAATAGTTCAGTATCCAAGTTAATTAGGAAATTGCGTTTGGGAATTTCTGGTGGAATCACTTTAAGCGATTATTCACGCATCATTAACGATGAAGTGATTGATTACAATTCCAATTCATATAACTATGCCTTCACTTTTAGTACACGATTTAAAGAAAAATGGCCCAATGTAGAATTACGTTTTCAGCAGTTTTATAATGATTTGAGTTCAGTGGCAATAGATAATCAGTTTGTACAAACTTCACCCAACATCAATGTAAGTTATCGGTTTTTAGAAGATTTTTTATTCAAAGCAGATTACCAATACAATCATTATAAAAACCGAACCCAAAACCAAAGTAATATTTTTGAAATTGGAAGCGCCAGTTTGTTATACGGAAAAGAAGACAGTCCGTGGGAATTGGGAATAGAAGCAACCAACTTATTCGATGTGCGTTTTAAAAACAACAACTCTGTCAATCAATTTTTAGTGAACGACCAACAAATCTTTATCCAACCCCGAATTATCATGTTGAAGTTGAATTATAGGTTATAGGTGACATGTTGTAATGTTGATGGGAGCTGCTGTAAATTCTATTTCAATGGTTGCTATAATTTTTATTTTTTCTTAAATTTTCGGAAAATTCAGAAAAAAATATTCTATTTTTCAAAAAATTTTAATCCAATTATTATGCGCTTCGTAATTTTATCTATTGTATGCTTCATCTTAATTTCAGCAAAGTCTACTGCACAAATCAATGATTTAACCGATTTATCTACTGGAGAGTTTGTCAGTTTTCAAGCTTTATTCGATTATGACGACAATTTGTTTGGCTATGTTGCTCAATTCAACTTAGGAGAAATTGAAAAAAGAGTAAACAGCTTTGAATTTGTGGTATATGACAAAAACTTAAATCGTTTATTGGTCGAACAAGTTACAGGAGACGATGTTGTTAAAAAATACAATTATGACCTTAATAAAGATGGTAAATTAATTGTATCTCCAGAATTTGATTTTAGCGA
The DNA here is from genome assembly GCF_014640195.1 of Psychroflexus planctonicus. Classification (GTDB taxonomy): domain Bacteria; phylum Bacteroidota; class Bacteroidia; order Flavobacteriales; family Flavobacteriaceae; genus Psychroflexus; species Psychroflexus planctonicus. Next base: position 3,626 of record NZ_BMGM01000014.1, on the reverse strand, counting down.
TATTAATGTTTTTCAAGCCATGAACATCAATAAGAATGCAAGTTATAGAAAACTACTTGAAGTAAATTTAAATTCCGGAACAGTTTCAGATTACAAGCCACCGATCTATTTTGCAGGTGAATTAATGTTGGATTATTCAAGCATGGACAATAAAACATTAAATAAAAAGATGAAAGCCCATAAAAGAGAGATAAAATTTTATGAGCAAGGGGTAACAGAAGTTTTAGAAAATGGCAAGTTTTTAGTAAAAACTAGAAGAACAAAAGACTTCCAAAGTTTTACTGATTTTCAAATCAAACTTTTTGATGAAAATAAAAAAGAACTTTGGTCTTACGAATACAATGTGAAATCTAAAAGAAATAAATACGAAGAAATCGGCATTTTAGATTATTCTGATAAACAGATAAGCTTTATTCAAAAAAATGTAAAAAAGAAAAACGTTGACTTATTTTTTAAAGTAATTGATGCTGAAACTGGAAAAATTATTGCTGAACAAAAAATTGAGAACATAAATAGTACGGGGTTAAATCATTTACTTTCTTCCAAATCCAATTTAATGAAGCGTAGTAATGATGAGCATACTGTACTTTCGGCAGCTATAATTGAAGATAAAAAGGATGATGTTTCTGGTTTCTTTGTTGCTAAAATAAATACAAATACTAACCAACTTCAATATAATGTTATCGATTTTAATAAAGACCTTTCTGTCTTAATAGATGATGAAATTAAAAAAAATGGCAGCATTGATGGGCATCATTTATACCCAAGAGATATCTTGCTAAAAGATGATGGTAGCTTCAAACTAATCGGAGAATTAACGAAGTATGACCTCAATGATGGTAATGTAAATATAAAATCGGTTGAAGATTTGTACGTCTTAGATTTTAATTCAGATTTAAAACTGCAATCCGTAGATGTAATTGAAAAGACCGAACAAAAACAAAAACGACCAAATTATCTATTTTCTAGAAAATTGAGTGATGATAGTGACGATTTAGTTTTCTTTTACAGAGATTTTATTGAAAATGAAGAAACAGGAGACGAAAATTGGATTTTATACATCAATACATACAAAGACAATAAGCTCACACAAGATCAACTGAAACTTACGTCTAAAAATGAAGGCTTTGAAATTTATCCTTTTGTAGCTAAAAAAGGTTTTATCTTACTTCATGAATTCGACGAAAATGAAGAACACAATCAAGTTAGATTAGAGCGTTTAAATGTGTATTAAATGAAATTCTGTTTAAATAATTTATCATTCATTATTTTTCTGATTGGCTTTATTTCATTTTCACAACATAATCAATGGACTTTAAATGAGAATGAAACACTTCAAAAAGAAGTGTACAACTCATTTTTTGAAACTAAAGAATTATTGTATGCAGATTTAAAGGATCGACATTCTCGAAAAATTTACAAATTAATGATTGAAGAGTTGGATGAATTTTATGATGAATTCGACAAACAATTTGATGATGAAAAATTTGTATTCGATAATAGACTTTATGATTATACAAATGATGTATTTCAAAAAATAGTAGCCGCTAACCCAGAAATTGCTAATGCAAAAGGTTTGCTTATTTCTAAGGAAACAACACTCAATGCCTATAGTTTACCCAATGGATTTATAGTTGTTCATATCGGTCTTTTTTATTGGCTTCAAAATCAAGATCAAATGGCTTCAATAATTGCGCATGAATTGGGCCACAATGTTTTAAATCATTCGCTGAACCATAGAACTGAAATGTTAATTGAAGAAAATTCCAGAGCGAGTAAAAAAAAGTTGAGAAAAATTAAGCGAAGTCGAAAGGGTAAATCGATTAAAGCAAGAGAAGCTTTTAAATCTAGTTTGTATGCAACAAGCAAATACAAAAGAGAAAATGAATTTCAAGCAGACTCTATAGGTTATCATTTTATTGAAAATACGGTTTTTGATAAGAATCAAATTATTTCTTCTATGGAATTATCTTCAATGTATGATAGCCTTCAACCAGTGGGATTAAATGCTAAAACATATATGCAATTGTTTGATTTAAAAAAACAAACTTTTAAAGAAGAATGGCTTGAAATTGAAGACCTTTCCAATTACAATTATGATTTATTGAAATCAAGATTTTTAAAGGACTCCATTGCAACGCACCCAGATATGGAAGTTCGTATCGAAAATTTGATTCAGCAATTTCCAAATTTAGAAAGAAATACAAATTTGAAAGCAGAAACAGATTTTATAGAACTCAAGAAATTAGCTAAAATGCATCGAGTAGTTAGCCTTTTTGAAGATGAACTATATAGCCATTCACTTTACGAATGTTTGTATAGAATACAAAATGAAGACGAAATAAAATATTACACCTATTGGCTTGGTAAAAATTTAAATCAACTTTATCATTCTAGAAGAGATTACACTTTTAATAAACATGTTAGCCGAATAAATCCTAAAAATCAATCGGATAGCTACATGCAGTTTTTAAGTTTTTTATGGAATTTAAGCACTCCCGAGTTGGAGACCATGGCTGAACATTATAATAATACAAAAGACTAGTTCTCATTTCAATTTAATGCTTGCTGTGTTGTTGTATCTTCTATGGCTAATCAGAAAGCAACAGAAGCTATAGAAGCAATAGGTTCCTTAGAAAAAACATCATCAATTACAATTCAATTCCACATCATTTACCAAAACATCCGTATTTTCAATAGTTGATAAAAGCACATACTTTCCTGCTAAGAAATCTGCTAAGGCATTTTCAACTTTAGCATTTTCAAAATTAGGTTTATAGTTTTCATAACCTAAAAACTGAATTCCATTGACTTTTTGTTGGACAATTGCTTTTCTAAATCGTATTCCACCACCGTTTACTTTAAAGGAATAAGCCAAATAAGCAATTTGAAATGTTTCGGAATTAATCCAATAATAATAGACATCTTCAAAATCTTCTCCGCCGCCTTCTTCTTGAAAACTTACTTTTATTTTATAGTATTCCTTGTTTTCATCAGTTTCCATTCCTATTAAACTCTTCTGAACAGCTTCATCATTCAATCGAAACGGAAGTTGCACAAAATAATGTACAGAGTTGATAGATTCTGAATACAAATTGGCTAAGCTGTCTTGTACTGAAACAAAAGTTTCATTTTTAGTTCTTGTGAATTTTCCTTGATTCAATTCATCTTTAATGATGGCAGAATCCGTTTTAAATTCACGTTGAAGTTTTAGTCCTTCACAAGTTGGAATACTTCTGTAAGTTTTCTCTCTAAATTGAAATTGAACAATGGCTTTTTCAAATTTGCTCGTCCCAGATGAATCAATTGCCCTTTGAATAATGTTACTCACTTCTAAGTTTTCCTTTTTATCCGATGATGAACAAGCTGATAAAACAAGAAAGATGACCGAAATTAGCCAAAATTTATGCATGGTTGGATTTTGATATCAAACATACGAAATTTCATTTGTTCGTACTATTGAGCTTAGAAGTTAGGTTAGAGTTGTACTAGGTGTTATGCGAAGATTCTGTGTTAAAAGCAAAGGAATATTTAGACTTTTTTATATTTGTATAAAATCAGCATAAGCTAGATTCTAAAGGTTTTGCATTTTCAAGCAAAGCCTTTTTCTTTTCTTCATATTTAGA
>NZ_BMGM01000013.1 GCF_014640195.1 Psychroflexus planctonicus | reverse complement strand
ATATTGACTATCTAGAAAAGATGATAGAGTTAGCTAAACAGGAATATGATATCGACATCAAAAAAAACTCAAACACCCCACACTCTGGTGGTTCCAAGACCACAAAGAAGAACTAAATTATAGTCTCAATGCGCTTTATCGTTGTTTGAATATTAGTAAGCAAGCTGTTTTTCAAGCAAGACAAAGACAACTAAATTTTGACACCGAACTTATGGAATCAATTAGTCAAGCAGATATAATGCGAAAAGATCACCCAGGTTGTGGGGTAGAGAAAATGTACAAAACACTCAAACCTAAATATATGGGTAGAGACAAGTTTTGCGAGATTTTTATGGACTTAGGTTATCGTATACGAACTATTAAAAACTACAGGAGAACAACTACACCAACACATTTAAAGTATCCAAATTTAATTGAAGGAATGATGGTTACAAGACCCAGTCAAGTACTTCAAAGTGACATTACTTATTTTGATATTGAAGATGAATTTTATTATTTAGTTTTCATAATAGATGTCTACACTAGAGAGATAATAGGCTATAATGTAAGCAATAACATGCGTAAAGAGAGTAACATAAAAGCTTTGAAGATGGCTTTAAAACAGATAAACCCTTCTGATAGAAGGAACATGATTCATCACTCAGACCGTGGTTCTCAATATGGAAGTGATGCTTACAAAAAAATGCTTAAAAATGCTGGTATAAAACTAAGTATGGGATTAATAGCTCAAGATAATGCCTTTGCAGAGCGAGTGAATGGCACTATAAAAAACGAGTATTTAAAGCTATGGCATATCAATAACCTTAAAACTTTAGAAGCTAAAACAAAGAAAGCAGTAGAACACTACAATACCAAAAGACAGCATGATAGTCTAAAAGGAAAAACACCAAAAGAGTTTAAAAATTATTTTTTAAGTTTGAATACCCAAAAAAGACCGAAGGTGATTATTTATGCCGATGGTAATTATAAAGTCAAGGTGGCATTGAGCCACCATGACTTTAACCCAAAAGAAGAGCCTCAGGCTCATAATTGTCCGATAGAATTATGAAAAAAGTAAATTAGTATATTAACCAAAACGGTCAATGCTATTTAGGGAAGTTCAAACAGCCAACAGCTAAATACTAATAGCCAAAAACTAACACCCCAAATTAAATTTCCCCATTTTGCATTAATTTCATACATTTATAAACAAAACTAGTCCAACAAACAAATTAAATTTTATGAACAGTCAGATCATAACACAATTTGTCCTTTAATGAGCATAATTCCAATCACATAATTATATCTTTATTTAAAACAACCAACACCATACATGTCCACAAAATTTTTCACCAACCAAGATAAAAATACACTATTTAATAAGTTTAAAGGCGTATTTGATAACAACAAAGATATTGAGTACTTCGATGCTTTGGTGGGCTACTTTAGAGCATCAGGTTACTTCAAAATTAGACCACTTTTAAACGATGTACCAAATATTAGAATCTTAGTCGGAATTAATGTTGATCAAATTTTAGCTAAATATCAATCCAAAGGTTTGCTATTTCAAGGGGACGCTAACCAAACCTTAAAAGAGTTTCTCGCTGAAACTAAAAAGGACATTCAGCAATCTCAATATTCAGCTGACATTGAAAATGGTATTCTTCAATTTATCGAAGACATCTGTACCAAGAAAATTGAAGTAAAGGCACACCCTTCAAAAAAGTTGCACGCCAAAATATATATATTCAAACCAGAAAATTGGAGCGAGCACAAAACGGGTTCGGTTATTACAGGTTCATCGAACCTGACTGATGCTGGTTTAGGTAGTGGTAATGAAGCTGACTTCAACTACGAGTTTAATGTTAAACTACAAGATTATGAAGACGTAAAGTTTGCTAGTGAAGAGTTTGAAAGGCTTTGGATGGAAGGAATCAGTATTTTACCAGTCGAAATTCAACGCATCAAAAAAGAAACTTATCTAAATGATGAATTTACTCCTTTCGAAATCTACATGAAGTTTCTAATTGAGTATTTTGGTAAAAGCGTTGAATTCGACCCGAATTCTATTACTGATTTACCGGATGGCTTCAAGCGTTTATCTTATCAAGTAGATGCGGTTAATCAAGGTTTTCAACTTTTACAAGACCACAACGGTTTCTTCTTGAGCGATGTGGTTGGTTTAGGAAAGACAGTAGTAGGTACGCTTATTGCTAAAAAGTTCTTTTATGCTAACGATTTTCCAAGTCATATTTCAAATATACTTGTAATAGTACCACCAGCTTTAAAACCGAACTGGGTAGAAACCTTAGATAAATTCGGTTTACAGAATTACAAAATCATTACCAACGGTAGTTTACACAAACTCACCAATGCCAAAAAATACGATTTAATTATTGTAGATGAAGCACATAAATTTAGAAACGACAGTGCAGAAGCTTATAACGAGCTTCAAAAAATCTGTAAAACATCCACAAACAGAAGGCTAACCAATGGCGGTTATGCCCGTAAAAAAGTAATGCTGATTTCGGCTACGCCACTAAACAATCGACCTGCGGATATCGCCAACCAAATTTATCTTTTTCAAGATTCAAAAGACAGTACCCTAGAAGTTTCTAACCTACAGCACTTCTTCAGAAAACGCATCGATGTGTACGATAAGCTGAAAAAGGAAACTGACATTAAACTCGTACAAGAAAAAGTAAAAGAAATCTACGCAGATATTAGAGAAAAAGTCATTAAACCACTTACCATTAGGCGTACACGTACCGACTTAAAAGTACATGACATGTACGCCGAAGATTTAAAGCAACAAGACATCGTTTTTCCTGACATCGAAAAACCGAGAAAAATATTCTATAAGCTCGACGAGCAGTTAGATGAATTGTACGACCAAACCATGCACTTACTAAGTCATAAAACAGAAGGCATTCAGTACTACCGATACCAAGCTATTAAATACCTAAAACAACCGAAACGAAGCAAATATAAAAACGCAGATGTGGCTTCTTCAGCCTTAAAAAAGTTGATGCGAACGCTTTTGGTAAAACGAATAGACAGTAGCTTTTATGCTTTTAAAAAGTCATTACAACGCTTTACAGATGCTACCGAAGTCATGTTGAAAATGTTTGAAAATGAACGGATTTACATTGCTCCAAACATCAATGTAAACGAATTGCTCATGGATGATAGAGAAGATGAACTCATCGAAAAAATATCCAACCTTAAGCTAACCGACCCAAGCATCACCATTTGTGAACCTGATGATTTTGAAGATGAATACTTAGAAGGTTTAAAAGCAGATTTTGCCATTTTAAAATCGCTAAATCAACAATGGCAAAAAGTAGAACAAGACCCTAAATTTGATGAGTTTTTGTATCGCTTACAAAAGGAATTATTCGATAAAAAAATCAATCACAGCAAGAAATTAGTGGTTTTCTCTGAAGCCAAAGACACTACAGATTATATCAAAGCAAAATTAGACGAAGCGGGAATTAAGGATGTACTAGAAGTAACTAGTAAAAACAGAGACAAGGTGGAAGGCATTGTTAAAGAAAATTTTGATGCCAACATCCCTAGAAACGAATACAAAAGCAAGTACAACATTATTATTGCAACCGAAGTACTGGCTGAAGGCATCAACCTTCACCGCTCTAATGTGATTGTCAACTACGATACGCCGTGGAACTCAACTCGATTAATGCAACGCATTGGTAGAGTAAATAGGATTGGTTCGGTAGCATCGCATATTTATATCTACAATTTTTATCCTACCCTAAAGGTGAATGATGATATTGAATTGGAAAAAAGAGCCATCATGAAGCTTCAGGCTTTTCACTCGGCTTTGGGCGAAGACAGCGAAATCTATTCACCAGATGAAGAAACTCAAACCTTTGGTTTGTTTGATCAAGATGTCGATGAGCAAAAAGATGAAAAACTCGCTTTTTTAATGGAACTTAGAAAGTTTAAAGCAGAAAGCCCGGAAGAGTTTAGGCGCATCAAAAATATGCCGATAAGAGCACGTGTAGGCAGGAACAGAAAAATACTAAGCCATACCAGTATTTGTTTTATGCGAAACCACAGAAGAGATGCTTTTTATTGGGTAAAACCAGACCTAAAGATTGAAGAATTATCCTTTGTAGAAACTGCTCACGAATTTAAAACCGACCCACCCGAAAAAGCAATCAATTTGCCAGAATTCCATCATGAACACGTGCAGTTGGCCCACAAAGATTTTGAAGAGCAAATCATGAAAGACATTACCGCCGCTCAAGTAGTTGACACAACGCAAGGTCCCAACGAAAAAAGAGCCTTGGCTTACCTTGATAAATTTATGGTCATCCCTTTTGTTACTGATGCCGAAAAAGAAAAAATAAAAGCTGCCAAAACGGCCATTAAAATGGGAAAATTCCAAAAACTTCAACGGGAAGTCAACAAACTTAAACGCGACACCAACAAAGTGAAATTAAAACCGGTGGAGTTGGTAGATGCACTTTTAAGAATTATTGATAATTATCCATTAGCCAGCCTGATGCAAGAAAATAATCCCGCCATAAGTGTCAAATCATTTGACCATTATAAGCCGGAAATCATTATCTCCCAATCCTTCGACTATAAAAAATAAAATCCTATGGAAATTAAAGAACTGAAAAAGCTACTTCAACAGCCGTATAAAACAGATAACTGGAAAGAATTACTTTCGCATGTCTTTGATCATGTTCAATTTTTAAGCGTTCCCCAAATTGTACCTAATGATGACGACCGTATAAAAGAACTAAAACAATACGGTACCGTTCAATTATCTGATAATAAAAACCTGGCGCTATTTGAGCTAACATTGAACGATAACGTTAACTTAATTCGCAACCGAGTAGGTCTAAACGAAGTGGTGAAAAAGTACATCGATCAGGATAGCTTCCATGGTATTTTATCGGTTTTTGAACAAGGTAAAGAAGACTATAGGTTTACCTTCACTGCACGCGACACAGAATTTGATGAAGACGAAGGCTTTATTGATAAAGACACCGACACCAAACGCTTTACCTATATTTTGGGTAAAAATGAAAGCTGTAGAACGGCTGCAGAACGCTTTGACCAACTCAGTAAAATTGAAGAGAAAAACTTAAAAGCAGTTGAAGATGCCTTTAACGTAGAAAAACTCAGCAAAAGCTTTTTTAACGACTATGTCAAGGAATTTGACAAACTCGTGGCTTATATCAAAAGTAAACCTACCTACTATCAAGCCGTATTTGAAAAAGAAGAAAGCGCCGCTAGAAATTACGTAAAAAAATTCATGGGGCGATTGGTGTTCCTTAAGTTTATTCAGAAAAAAGGCTGGTTAGGCGTTCCTGTGGAAGAAAAAGGCTGGAAAAATGGCGACTTTAATTTCCTAGAAAATCAATACAAAAATTGTGAAACCAAAAGCTTGTTTGTAAGCCAGTTTTTAAATCCACTCTTTTATGAAGCTTTAAATGTTGGCAACAGAAAAAATGACGAATTCCAGCAACGTGGCTACAAAATACCTTACTTAAGCGGTGGCTTATTTGAAAATGAAAACCCAAAAGACAACCGAGTTGATTTTGATGAACAAGAGCTCAATAGTTTATTCGATTTTTTTGAACGTTATAATTTTACCATCGATGAAAACGATGTTAACGACAAAGAAGTAGGAATTGACCCTGAAATGCTGGGCCATATTTTTGAAAACCTACTAGAAGATAACAAAGACAAAGGCGCGTTTTATACCCCAAAGGAAATTGTACGCTACATGTGCCAAGAATCCTTAAAAGAGTACCTAAAAACCTATTTAGAGAAAGCCAAACAATGGCCGGAAGATACCCAACAAGCAGAAGAACTCCACAACCAACTTAGCGCTTTTGTAGAAAAAAAAGAGACGGCTAAAATGTCGCGTTACGATGTGGCCATGGCCACCGCTTTACGAGATGTAAAAATTTGCGACCCTGCCATTGGCTCCGGAGCTTTCCCTATGGGTTTACTCAACGAAATTTTTATGTTGATCAAGGAGCTTCACCACGAAAGCCCCGACACCGTTGGCGACATTTGGAAGATGAAAGGCAAAACCTTTGAAGCCAATACCGTAAAGCTAAACATCATTCAAAACTCCATTTATGGAGTAGATATAGAGCCGGGTGCTGTAGATATAGCACGATTGCGTTTTTGGCTTTCCTTGATTATTGAAGAAGACGAACCCAAACCCTTGCCCCACTTAGATTATAAAATTGTAGTGGGCAACTCACTGGTAAGCAAACTAGACGATACCATTATAGACATTGATTGGGAGCTAACCGAAAACACGTCACAAACCAATATATTTGGTAACGAACACCTAGAAAGACGCAAAGAAATTCTCAACCAAATTACCGCTAAACAAAAAGAAGTTTTTAAACCCAATAGCCAAGAAGAGCAACTCAGCCTAGAAATACGAAACTTAAAAATAGACCTGATTAGCAACCAATTGGAATTGATGATAAAAACCGACGGCTTAGAAACCCCACCCAACCCAAGAGATAAAAAACAAAAACAACGCACCGAAAAATGGTTACAAACCAAAGCTTGGAAAAACCAAATTAACAAACTCACTCGGCTTAAAAAAACAGAAAACGACTTAGACTTTTTTGATTGGAAACTAGACTTTCCAGAAGTTATGAATCCTGAAATTAACGCTGAACCAGGTTTTGATATTGTGATAGGAAATCCGCCGTATATTGATTCTGAATCAATGATTAATTCAGGAATGGAATCTGATAGATCTTTTTTAACTGAAAAACTTGAATCTTGCAAGGGTAATTGGGATATCTACATTGCTTTTTTTGATATTGCTTTTAATATGCTTAACAGAAATGGTAATTTAATATATATAACTCCTGATAAATGGCTCTCAAGAACTTTCGGTAGCTCTTTAAGACAAAATTTGTTGAATAATTTTTTAAGTGTTTTAGAGTCAGGTAGAAAAGTTTTTAAAACAGCAAAAGTTGACAGCATAATAACACATGTTTCAAAATTATCAACACAATATTTGGTACTTAAAGGATATGAAAATAAAAAATTTGTTATCAAAAACACTTTTTCAAAAGATAAAATAAGTAAACCTTATGCATTGGACTGGTTGTTTTCAAATCAACTAAATATCATTTACAAGCTTGAGAGACCAAACTTTAAGATGTCTGATTTTTTTGAAATCGAAAGTGCTTGTGCAACATCGGATGCTTATTTATTGAAAGAGATTTTATTTGATTTAGATTTAGAATCTGATTTTGATTCAACAAAACATTATAAGGTAATTAATACAGGTACATGTGATAAATATCTATATAAATGGGGAGTTAAAGAAATGAAATATCTTAAAGATAAATATTTATACCCCGTTGTATTAAAAGATGATTTCAATAAAATTTTTAAAAATTCATATTTAGACAAAACAGGAAAAACTAAGTTAATTACAAAAGGGTTGACACTTTTAGATACAAGTTATGATAAAGAAGGTAATATCATACCAGGAAAAAGTACAATTGTAACTTCATGCAAAAATGAATCTGAATCTAAAATTGAATTTGCATTAGGCTTATTAAACAGTAAAGTCGCACTTTTTTACATAAAAGAAAAGTATAGTGGCTCTAGTTACAATACGGGAATAAATTTTAATAAAGTTATGTTTCAAAATTTATTTGTACCGGACTGTATTAATCATGATAAGGTAATTAATGAAGTGAATTTAGTTTTAAATACATGTATTGACAGTGTAAGTGAAGAATATTTGAATAAAATTGATGATATTTTTTACAAACTTTACGACCTAACCTATGAAGAAGCCTTAATTGTAGAGCCTGAGTTGGCGGAGCGTTTAAGCAAAGAAGCGTATAATGCCCTAGAGATTTAAGCTTATAAGCAAAAGCAACTTAAACTAAATGACCAAAGAAGCCCAAAACATAGAGTGGAAAGAAACCTGGCATAATTCATATTTGAAGTGGATATGTGGTTTTGCTAATGCGCAAGGCGGTACCTTGTGTATTGGCAAAGATGATGATGGCTATATAAAGCACGTGGCAAAAGCCAAGAAACTTTTGGAAGATATTCCTAATCAGGTAAGAGACCTTTTAGGCTTGATGGTAGATGTGAATCTACATACGGAAGATGGAAAGGATTATTTAGAAATTGTGGTAGAACCCTATCCTTTCCCAATAAGTTTGAGAGGCAAATACTATTACCGCTCCGGGAGCACACTACAAGAATTGAAGGGAGCTGCTTTAGCAAAATTTTTGTTGCAGCGCCAAGGTAAAAAATGGGATGGCGTACCGGTGCCTTATCTTACCGCAGAAGACCTTAAAAATAGCAGCTTTGATTTTTTCCGCAAAAAAGCCGCTAAAAGCAAACGATTAGAACCTGAAGATTTAGAAGGTACCAACCAAGAATTGTTAGAAAGTTTGCAACTGTATCTGGAAGATGAAAAAATGATGAAACGTGCTGCCGTTTTGCTTTTTCACCCGAAACCAGAAAAGTATGTGACAGGCGCTTTTATTAAAATCGGTTTTTTTGAAAACGAAGCAGATTTGATGTATCAAGATGAAGCTCACGGCAATGTGTTTGAGCAGATAGAACAAACCATGGATTTGCTTTTTACCAAATACATCAAAGCCATAATTACCTATGAAGGCATTTCACGAGTAGAAACTTACGAATATCCTAAAGAAGCCATAAGAGAAGCTTTACTTAATGCAATAGCTCATAAAGATTATTCGGGGGGCGCGCCTATACAAATCAAGGTGTACAAAGACCGAATACTGATTTGGAACGATGGGCAATTACCCGAAAATTGGACGGTAAATAATTTATTAAAGAAACACGCTTCAAAGCCTTATAACCCAGATATTGCTAACACCCTATTCAGGAGCGGTTATATTGAATCTTGGGGAAGAGGCATTGAGAAAATGATGAATTACTGTTTGGAAGCTGGAATTCCCGCACCCACCTATTTCTTTGAAGCTTCTGACTTTTTGGTTGAGTTTAGAAAGGATATTTACAATGAAGAAAATTTGATGAGTTTGGGTTTAAATAAAAGGCAGGTTAAAGCAATGCTTTACACAAAAGAAAAGGGGAAAATTACAAACAGCGATTATCAAGAGTTGAATGCGATATCAAAATCTACCTCAACTAGAGATTTATCAAATTTAGTAGATAAAGGGCTGATTAAAGTTAAAGGTAGTGGTAAAAGAGATATTCATTATGTATTGAACCATAAAAACCTTAAATGAGTTCTAATTGAACCAAATGAACCAAAAATGAACCAAAATTTTTTAAAAAATATTCGTTTACAAAACTAACAATGGTAAATTACTGAAGTGTAAAAGAAAATAGAAAAAGACATTTATTAAGTAATCAAATCCTAAATGTCGTACAAATTTTTGTTTGACTTAAATAAATAGATTAATGGACGCACAAAGGGCTCAAATATGCCAAAGTAAACATACGGAAAGCTGTAATTACTATGTTTATAAGTATATTATGGTTTTTATAAAGGACTCACAAAGGGCTCAATGATGTTTAAAAGTTAAGACTTAATAATTTGATAAATGCAATACTTGGCAATAAAGAACCTAATAAAAGAAACACACAAGTAAGATTATCCTACTTAGAATGAAATGATTTAGTGTATTACTGCTATCCATTGAAAGCAATAACATGAACAGATGAAAAATTACGAAATTACATTTAAAAATGGCTTAATAATAGATAAAAAAACAGGCAAGCGTCTTCATCTAAAACCTTTTGAAACCTACTATCTCCAAGGTGATGATGATAGTTTTCTTTTGGATGATTATGTAAAAGATGATTATGAACCACTCAATAGTGAAGAAAAATTAGAGTTTCTTCAAAATAAATACAAGAAATTTGAGCTAGCACCTTTAGCACCAAATGGTACAAAACTTATATTCAGAATTGGTCTAGGGAAGAGAAGCCAGGAAGATACTGCAAGTGAATATCTTTTTGAAGCCATTATACAGGAAGATTTATATATTAAAAATAAATTTAAAAGTAACTCATGGTCTTTGTGCGATTGTGTATGTAAATGCACAGAATTATTAGAAGGTGATTTGGGTTTTCCTTTTCAGGCTATTGAAGCTAACTCTTTAAGCGAATTATTTGCCAATGTAGTGAGCACCTATTTCAACAAGAAACGCTCTACAGCCTGCAATGCTTTTAAAACTTATTACATATTGCCTAAAGACAAAGCACCTTCATTAGCCTGGTATAAAAATGCGAAAGGTTCAAATCTCGATACAAAAAGAAAAGCCATTAAAATAAAGCAAAAACTTAATACGATAAGAAAATAAACACAGCATGGTATTTCAACCCGATAAAATCAAAAGAGAACACATTCTTAAAGCCATAAAAAGTATTAAGGACGGAAACCAAAATGTCAAAGCTTCAACAAAATATGATATAATTTTTGAAGGGAACACCTACCCGCCAAAAGAAGTAATGCGATTAGCACATCAATTTGCAACTGGCGAATACGTATGGAAAAAAAGCGGTGGTGAACCAACTAATAGTTACATCAGAGCACTTGGATTTGAAGTTATAAACAAAGGAAAAGAAGAAAAACAAAACACCAACTACTGGATTTTTCAAGGCAATCCCGAAATATTTGATTTTGAAACTGCATTATCAGAAAACTCTTTAAATAACTTTACAGTCTCTGCCCATAAGAATAACATTAAAATTGGTAATAAAGTCATCATCTGGTTATCTGGTAAAAATGCAGGTTGTTATGCATTGGCTGAAGTAACATCAGAACCATCCGTAAATCAAGATAGCAAAGATGATGTACATTGGAAGGTAGAAAACAAAAACCAGCTAAAAGCAGGCATACAAGTAACCCATAACCTAATCAACAGCCCTGTGTTATGGGAAAGCATAAAAAAACATCCTGATTTTACGGCATTTAAAGCAGGAAACCAAGGTTCAAACTTTCGTGCAACCCAAAAAGAATACAACAGCATCCTAGTTATGGCAAATCAAAATCAATATACCTGGGTACAAACCCATAAAGACATAGTACAGTTTTTAAAAACACAAAAAGAGAACCAACTCGGCTTAATCGACCTATTACAATCAATAGGTATTGATCCATTTAACGACCAAGATGTGGGCGGGAAACAAATACCGTTGCAGGAAATAGACCCCTTTACTTTTTTTGCTTACATCTACAAATATGGGGGTGTAAAACGATTAAAGCTACTGCAAAAATTAGCTGAAAAGTTAAGCGCTCATTACCCTACAGATGAAAAAGGAATTCCATCGGCTAATGCACAGAAAGTATGGTTTTTCCCTTATAAAGACATTCGCCAAAACAACGAAGTTGAAAAATTATGGGAGTTCTTTTTTAGCGCATTAGATCATTCCATTACCAATGAATTATTTGCTGAGGTTCTACAAATTAAAAATGTAGGGCTAACGAAAATAACAGAAGGTCTGTTTTACATCATGCCAGAAGAGTACTTTCCTGTGAATGGTCCTACTCGCCCTTTTTTAGAACATAAGTTTAGCATTGATCCAAAATTCAAAAACTACACAGAATACAAAGCCATTTTAGAGCAACTTAAAGCAAAATCAAACAAGCCATTTTACCAATTATCCTACGAAGCATGGCATTGGAATGATCATTTTCAGAATTCAGAAGTTTCACCTAATAATACAAACACTATGCAAACACCACTTAATCAGTTGTTTTTTGGCCCACCGGGTACTGGAAAAACCTATTCAACCATTGCTGAAGCCGTAAAAATTATAGACCAAGCTTTTTATGAAGCAAATAAAAATGACAGAGATGCTTTAGTAAAAAGATATAGAGAGTCTATCATTACCGATTGGGAGAATACCAAAGGCCAAATTGCCTTTTGCACCTTTCATCAATCCTTTACTTACGAAGATTTTGTAGAAGGCATAAAACCAAAAACCACACAAGAGAAAAACATTTATTACGATGTAGAACCAGGAATCTTCAAACGCATTTGCGACTTAGCCCAGAGCAGTAAAAGTTCTAACAAAGTAAAAACCGAAGGAAAATTCAATTGGTCTCACAGTGATTTTAGAAATGCATTTTTCTATAAAATTAGTTTAGGAGAAGCCAACAATCCACAAGACAAAGAGATTTTTGAATTCTGTAAAGAAAATGGATACATAGCCATTGGTTTTGGTGGTGCAATAGATTATGTGGGCAAATCAGAATCAGAAATTAAAGAACTCTGTAAGGATAACGACCCCAACGATTCTGCTGGAAGTCAATTGAGTGCATTTATTCATGGGTTATCCGTTGGTGATTATGTAATTGTAAGCAAAGGAAATTCTTATGTTAGAGCCATTGGAAAAGTGGTAGGAGAATATGAATATCATGACGATTTTCCTATCGATTACAACCATTTTAGAAAAGTAGAATGGGTTATGATAGATAATGTGATTCCCGTAAAAGATTTGTATTACAAAAAATTTAGCCAACGTAGCATCTACAAACTTAACCACAATGAAATACGAGAAGACTTCTTTGTGCAAGAAAATGATACGCTGCTGTATAAAGAAGACATAGAAGAAAACATAAAGCCTTATGTCATTATTATTGATGAAATAAATCGTGGGAATGTGTCTTCCATTTTTGGAGAATTAATTACGCTTATAGAGCCAGACAAAAGAGCTGGAGCAAGTGAAGAGTTAAAAGTTATTTTACCCTACTCTAAAGAAGAGTTTAGTGTACCAGATAATGTGTACATCATTGGCACTATGAACACCGCAGACCGTTCTATAGAAGCGTTAGACAGTGCGTTAAGAAGAAGATTCAATTTTAAGGAAATTAATCCTAAACCCAATAAAATAGATGAACTTCTGGAAGATAAAGCTACTTGGAAATCAATTCGTCTCTCAGATGTTTTAACAAAAATAAACAACCGAATAACCTTGCTAATTGATAAAGACCATCAAATAGGTCATTCCTATTTTCTTAAATTAAAAGATACCACTAGTGCAGATTATGTAGCAGTTTTAAAAAATATTTTCAAATCTAATATCATACCCTTATTACAAGAATACTTCTTTAACGACTACATTAAAATTGGTATGGTTTTAGGTACAGGGTTCATTCAAATTAAAGACCAAGAAGAAAGCCCATTTGCAGAAATAGAAAATACTTTAGAAGACGACTACAGCGACACTAAAGATTTCATGTTTATAGATTTAGATCAATTAAACGACGAAGAATTTGAAGAAGCCTTGATGCGTTTGTTAAACTAAAAAATAATGAGCAATTCCTTACGTTTTTTTGAATTTCAGAAAATTGCCTATAAAGGGAAATGGCAAAATACGTTGTTTACAGAAGACCTTCATAAAGCTTTTGAAGCTTATTATACCAAAAATCCAGACACTCCTTTTTTTGAATTGATTCCGTATGGAGTAAGATTCAAACAATATGTAGGAGCCATCCAAATAGGTAAAACTACCATTGAAGTACTTCCAAAAATAGGTAAAGAAGGGAATGAAGAAACCTGGCAAAAAGTATTGATAGACATGCTAAAAACCTGTCACTTACTAACTGCAAAACAAACAGGAGATGCACACCTAAAATTAAAATCAAATTCCATTTTAGATTTGTACTTCGAAATGTACATTCTTGAATTAGAAAACCTATTGCACAAAGGTTTAATTAAAAAATACAAACCCAATAGCGGTCAACAAAAAGCTTTAAAAGGAGCTTTAAAATTCTCTAAGCATCTGAGTAAGAATATAGTTCATAAAGAACGTTTCTACTTAAATTATACTGAATATACCAAAAATCATTTATTGCATCAAATTCTTTTTGTAGCCCTAAAAGTAGTTAACCATATCTCATCAAGCCCTTTGCTAAAGGATAGAATTGGTAGAATTCAATTGCTATTCCCAGAAGTAAATTCATTAAAAACAAATAAAAATCACTTTACCAAAATAGCCAATTCAAGAAAGCATAAACCCTATGAAAAAGCCATTAGCATAGCGGAGCTAATTCTATTGAACTACAGACCCGACATCAAATCAGGCAATCGAGATTTACTCGCACTAATGTTTGATATGAATATGTTATGGGAAGAATATGTGTTTAGATTGTTAAAGAAAATACACTCCAAAGAATACAGAATTCTAAGTCAACAAAAAAAATTGTTTTGGCATAAAAATCAGAAAATAAAACCAGATATAGTTATGGTGGAAAAATCATCAAACAAAACCTTTGTTATTGATACAAAATGGAAAGTTCTTCAAAAAAACAGACCGAGTGACGATGATTTAAAACAAATGTACGTGTACAACCATCATTGGTCAGCATACAAAAGTATTCTTCTGTATCCTAAATCAAAGCTACAGCAATCTGTAGAAGGTAATTTTGCCTTACCAATGCAGAATCAAACCCACACATGTCAATTACTATTTGTGGATGTGTTAGAAAATAATCAACTAAATAAAAACATAACCAATCAAGTTATTGAAGCTCTAGAAATAGAAGATAAAAGTCAAACTAAATTACCTAAGAAAAACTATAATGAAAGAATTTAAAAAAGGAGAATTTGAAAGCTTTGCATTTAATGGGCTTTTTGAATCTAATAACAAAACATACCTTAGTCTATCTAAATATGATAAGCATACGTTTAGAGCTACAGCCTATGATTATCAATCAGAATGGGAAGAATCCAACTTGCCAGAAATAGTTAAATGTTACGTAGCAGATGTAGATTATAGGGGGTTACCACGCTGTTAGAATAATATACGATGGCTTTGAAGATGTAAACCTATTTGAAATCGAAAAAGAGTATTACATCCTATCACAAAAGCTTCAAGAAATCAAAATACAAAAAAACCTTTTGAAAAGTATGTTTCTATTTCATCAAAAAAATAATGAAGTAGAAGATGTACTTCAGCAATTAAGGTAAATTGAAAAAAGAATAAATAAAATTCAAGGTGTTGCTATTAAAGACGCTTAACTTTAAAATTTTACTATGACTCAAGAATTATATCAAAAAGCGATAAAATTCGCTGGTATAAAACACAAGCATCAAAAAGTACCAGGAACAGAAGCAAACTATTTATTGCACATATCAAATGTGACCATGGAAGTAATAATTGCCAATAAGCAGAATAATGACTTCGATTTAAATTATGCTGTTCAATTAGCCCTACTCCATGATACCTTAGAAGATACCGACACCACTTTTTCAGAAATTGAAGAAATTTTTGGAAAAAAAATAGCACTTGGTGTAAATGCATTGACTAAAAATGAAGACTTCGCATCAAAAGAAGAAAAAATGATAGATAGTTTAAATCGGATCAATGCATTAGAAAAAGAAGTGGGTATAGTAAAACTAGCAGATCGCATCACAAATTTGCAAAAACCACCACAAAATTGGTCAATCCAAAAAATTAATAATTACCTATCTGAATCTAAATTATTAAGTGAAAAGCTTAAAAATAAAAACACATACCTAAACAAAAGGCTCTTAGATAAAATTCAGGACTATCAAAAATATAGTGCATAATATTCCTTAACTGAATATTTAAAAAAGCTGGAGTCAACCTATAATTACAACACACGTATTTCTCAGTTTGTACGTACCTAATCCAACAATAAGAAATAACAACAATTTAATCTATCACTAAGGTGTTATTCTACCAATACGTCTAAAATACGATAGGATATAATCAAGAAGTGAGAAAAGATTGCATTTTGATAAAAATAGTTTGATAACATGATAAAAGCTAAAAAATCAATTTAATCCCCGAATGCATTAATTGTTTTTAAATATTGATGTGCGCTAAAAAGCCAGAATTGAAAATTTTTTAGTGTATTTTATCTTTGGAAAGTTATTTATAAAAACAAACATTATTTCTAAAAATAATTATTGGATTAAGAAATAACTTTAAGTCAATCAATAATCATTTCTTTAGAATTGATAATCTTAATTTAAGACATAGAGCTAGTAAGCTTAAGCCACATAAAATTAATAGGTTTTACAATAATTAAACTGTTTACATACACAGACTTTCAATAAGCTTACATAATAATTGTCTATTTCTCCTGTAAATGGCTATCTTCTGTATCACGATTATAATAGTATAAAACACCAAAGCCTACAATCACAATAGCTGAAAGCAAAATTATGGTGTTTAAGTTTCTTAAATCATTATTCTCATTAATCAGTGATGCCTTGTTTGATGTCTCATTGACCATATTATATAAGCTAGGATCAATTATTTCGTATGATTTTGACATAAGATTCTGTATAGGTTAATATAAAGTTATAAATGCAATAGCCTCTATTAGTTTCAACTTCGCATAGACCAGTATAAATTTTAAAATCATAGCCCTTGCCTCTTAGAAATTCTTTGTGAAATTCGGCTTTTTTTTTGCCTTTCATGATATCATTTAAAATCTTGAAGTTGGTGTTCAATGGCTTATCTACCGAAGCCTTTTCTCTTCTTAGTTTATTTGCCTTCATGTTATGATAATCTATTCTATTTTTAGAATTTGCAAATCGTTGATTTTTACGTTTTGGCTCAAATTCTTCGTTTGTAAATGGATCTTTCATGTTTTAAAGATTTACCGAATTTTCTTTTAAGATAGAATTGATTTTTTTCTTTTCATAAAGAAAGATCTCTCCAATCTTAGTGTAGGGTAAGAGTCCTATTTCCCTATATTTAATTATGGTATTGCTTGAAAATCCAAATAACTTTTTCAAGTCACTATTTCTATAATATTTGGACTCTGAAGAAGTTGTAGAATTGCTTGTAATTACAGAGTCTAAATGATCTAATTTTTTTACAATTGGATCAAGCAAATATTTAATCGTTTTGACTGTTGGAATTCTTAATTCCTCTTTATTATCTAATGACATATGTATATTTTTTAATTTATATGCCACTAAGTAAGGAATTAATTAACTAAAAAAAGTAAGTTATTAGCGAATTCGGAGCGAGATTAATCCTTGATATTTTTTTTTCTCATTTGAAGTTTTAAAATTAATTTATCAATGAAATCTCTATGTAGTTTTGGACCTGGTCTTGATTTATAGATAACTTCAGAATACTCCCTATTAAAAGTTTTAATCCTAATTCTTTCTTTTTTATGATTTCGAAAAGTAAAATTAGCCTCAACAAATTTTTTCATTTCGAGTTCGTTTTTGTTATCGCTCGTTTCATCAAAAACTAAATAATCTTCTTCCAATAAGATTCTAAAAAAATGCGCCACATCTTTTTTGCTAAGATTAAAGTGACCAAGACGATTTTTATTCTTTTTGACCGCAGATCTCACTTGATCTTCAATGTTTATGTTTTTAAAATCTATAAAATCAACATTATTCAAAATTTCAGAAATATATCCATGCAAATCCCATAGGGCACTTTTGTAGTTGTTTAACGCATACAACAACAAGCCTTTTTCAAAATCTTCCTTAGTTTTTAATCCGTTTAGTTTATTTGAAAAGTGATTAAGGTAACCAATCAGAACTGGATTTTTTTCATAAGCGAGCTCATTTTCATTTGAATAGTTTTCGAATAACGATGCATTAGAAGCTGGCTTTTCCTCAGAATCATCCTTAGTGAAGGTGATATTAGGATATGTTTCAAAAAAATTTAATGAGTTAAGGTCATAATTTTTTAGCCTATCGTATTTATTATATATTCTACGGGATAAGTCTTCTAAAAATTCTTTTTGCTTAAGTCCATACTTTAATTGTTTAGCGATCAAATTTTTAATACTGCCTATCTTATCTTCATAGAAATATTCGTCAATTTCATTCACCCAAGTATCATTAAGCATATAAGTTTCATAAGTTTCATTATACTTAATTTTTAATTTTAAGAGTTTAGTTAGGTTTAAGTCTACTTGATACTTATAATTCATAATTTGAGTAGTTTAACACAAATATACTACAGACTAAACAGAAATTGCAAATGGTCGAAAAAAGTAGAATTATTTACTTAAAATTCCAACATTTTTTTATTTATAAATAGCTTTCAATTTGTCCATATCATCATTTACACTAGAATCCAAAACTTTAGCATAGTGTTGCGTTTGTTTAATGTTGGAATGTCCCATCATTGCTGATAAATTTTCAATTTTGATACCATTACCAAGCGTAACTGTTGTAGCAAATGTATGTCTCGCTGTGTACCATGTCAGCTTTTTGTGAATGCGACAGAGGTCAGCTATTTCCTTTAGATATGCATTCATTTTTTGATTAGATAACTTTGGGATTAATCCTTCTTGTAAACCATCATATTTTTTGATTATTCTTAAAGTAATAGGAAGAACAGGAACGTTGGCTCTTATCCCAGTTTTTTTTCTTTCAGTCACAATCCAAAAGTCGCCTTCATTATTCTTAATGAGGTTCTTTTTGGTTAAGGCTTGAGCGTCAACAGGTGCGTAGCCTGTATAGCAACTAAACAGAAATATGTTTTTAACTCTTTCTAATCTTTCTATGCGAAATGTTTTCTCTTCAATTCTGTTAAGTTCATCGGCGGTGAGATAAACAGCGTCTTTAACTTTTAGCTTTCCGTCGTATTTTCTAAAAGGATTTTTAGAGATGATGTCTAACTTCATAGCATAATTACAAACAGTTTTAAAATTTTTAAAATATTTTACAACTGAATTATTTTTAATGCCAACTTTACCCTTGTAAACACTTTCATACTTTAGGTAAGATTCAAGATTATAGATAAATGTTCCGTCTACTGAGTTTATAGATATGTTATCTTTGCTGTATTGTTTCTTAATAAACGCTTCAATAAGAGACTTACATCTTTTATATTTTTGTAAAGATGCAGATGAACGCTCACCAGCATCTACTTTTCTTTCAAATGATTTATTGTGAATATCAAAAACATCTAAGAGCCCTATTTCTTTCTTTTTCTTCTTTGGTTTCCCGATGATTTCTTTTCTAATATCATGTAAATCAACTATTGCATTTGCTCTTATTAATTGATTTATTTTTCGCTCAAAATTTAGATCCAAAGCATCAAGAGAAGCTTTAATAACTTTTTCTTTTTCGAGCTTCAATGGATTTCTTAGCTTATTAGTGAAGTTCCAGCGTTTTGCCGTTATACTTTGCTTAGTACTCATGGTGATGCGCTGCTGCTGGTATTTAATTTTTGCATAAATAGGACACTCACCATTTTTCTTGGTCTTGTCAGACTTGATAAAATAGATAATTTGTAGCATTTTTTTGTTTTTAAATTAACTCAAAATTGATTTAAAAACATCTTGAATCCTAGTGATATCAGCGAATTCGCAGCGAATACTTTAGATTTAGTTACCCTATTTATTGGAATCGAACCTAAATTGCAATAGGGTAACTCATAGGGTAACTAAACTATGATATTTTATGTTTCTTTTGAAAGTATTGAAAAAAAGAAAAACCCTTTAAAGACTGACTTTAAAGGGTTTTTTGATCGATTAAGTTTCTTTTGAAACTCCAAAAAGCGGAGAAAGAGGGATTCGAACCCCCGGAGGTGTGACCCTCAACAGTTTTCAAGACTGCCGCATTCGACCACTCTGCCATTTCTCCAGACAAAACCTATTGGCATTTGCGGTTGCAAATATACATCCCTTTTTTAATTTACAAAACAAATTTACTGAGTTTAATTTTTTGTTTTTTACTAGGTAGATTTTTTACTAATTCTTGTTCTACTTTTTACAAAAACCCATTACTTTAGTCCAAACATTTACAACAAAAATATTTTTCATGAAAAAACTAGGTTTATTAATCTTTTCTATTAGCCTATTTATGGCTTGTAGCAGTCAGCCCAAGACACAAAGCGATGCACAAGAAACTCCAGTTTCTCCCCTTGCATACGCAGAGAGTATAAGTACAGAAGAATTACAGAATTATTTATACGAATTTTCTTCTGACGAATACGAAGGAAGAGATACAGGAGAAGAAGGACAAAAAAAAGCAGCTGACTATTTAGTTAATTACTACACAGAAAATGGTATTTCGCCAGGAAATTCAAATTCGTACTTACAAGAAATCCCAAGTAGCTATTTTGATGATCGTTTTAACGATTCTGAAAATGTTTTGGCTTTTATTGAAGGAAGTGAAAAACCAAACGAAATTGTAGTTCTAACCGCGCATTACGATCACGTTGGTATAGACGATGAAGGAAACATATACAACGGTGCAGACGACGATGGCTCTGGAACAGTAGCTTTAATGGAAATTGCTGAAGCTTTTCAGTTAGCTAAAAATGAAGGAAATGGCCCTAAACGAAGCATTTTAATTTTACATGTAACTGCAGAAGAAAAAGGTTTATTAGGCTCAAAATTTTATGCAGAAAATCCTGTTTACCCTTTAGAAAATACAATTAATAACTTAAATATAGACATGATTGGTCGAGTAGATACCAACTACGCAACTAAGCCTGAAGACGAGCAAGAATACATTTACCTGATTGGTGCAGACCGTTTAAGTACAGAATTGCACGAAATTGCAGTTACACAAAATGAACTTTTTACCAACTTAGACTTAGACTTCACTTATAATGCAGAAGATGAACCGATGCGTTTATACTACCGAAGCGATCACTATAACTTTGCCAAAAATGGTATTCCATCAATCTTTTTCTTTAGCGGTTTACATGAAGATTACCATAAACCAACCGATACCGCAGATAAAATTAATTACGAATTATTGCAAAAAAGAACTCAATTGGTTTTTCATATCGCTTGGGAAGTAGCCAACCGAGATGAGCGATTAGTGGTAGATGTTTCAGAAGAAGAATAGCAAGAATTAAATTGATAAAAAAATCTCCAATTCATGATGTAATGAGTTGGAGATTTTTTTAATTTTATTAACCTGAGTTCAATTTACATCTCTCCACTAAAGAAAATAGCATTCATCATCAATTTTGTGGTGCCTAACCAAAATGCTCTAAAGTTGGGGTTATCTGTAAAATAAAATACTTTGCCCCTTCCAAAACCTGCTGTTTTAAAGGCTGAAGTTTCTTGAAGTAATTCTAAATTCTCATCACTGATGTAACCACTTAACAAAGGATTGGATGTGTATTGCATAGGATTGTTGAAGCTATTTTTATCTGGTTCAACAAACTGAGTTGTGTTTCTAAAAACTGCCATTGTAGAATTCATATATCCGTAAGCAATGGGGTGAGAACGATCTAATTCTACTTCAAAAATAGCGCCGCCAATCCGTTGAGCTCCATAGTAGTTTCTACGGTTTTCAAAATCTATATTTTTTGCTACTTGATTTTCCGATTTTCGGAATTCAACATTCAACAAATCATTAGTATTTAACCAATTAATCGTATTTCTAAAGCTGATTAAATGACCTCCGCTCCTAACCCATTCTTTAATTTTATCTGAATTAGCGCTTAAAGCACTTCCATACGCATTTGGAATAATTAAGTGAGTATATTTAGACAAATCTACTCTGGAAAAATTGCGTGTATCTAATTTTGTTACAGGAATTTCATAGCGGAAATCTAATAAATGCCAAATTTCGCCTGCGTCTCCAACACTAACGCCATCGCCAAGCATCAGGGCAATTTTAGGTTGTTTTAAGGTGCCAAAACTCGGACTTCCCAAATTTACACCTTCGGTTAATCCAGTTTGCAAAGGAGTAATATGCACTGCGTTTTCTTCAACAAGATTTACTAAAATTGAATGAATTTCAGCGGAAGATAATTCTTGGTTTTGCACGGGAATTAAGATACTCCCGTAATCAAATTCATTTGAAGCTGCTTGAAATTGTTTAGTAGCTACTCTTGGCCTAAGGCCTTTTTCTAAAAGCTGATAAAGGACTTTTGGTGAATTAAAATCAGACCAACGCAATACATAGGCATATTCGCTTTTTTCTAATTTTGGTAATCTAGGAACTGAAAAATCTTCAACAGGATCACCCAATTTTTTTGCTGAAAAATCAGCATTAACTTCAACTCCAAAAGAATGTTTAAAGCTGAAGGCAGAAACATCGTAAAATAAAGAGTCTTTAAACTGAGTTCGATCTTCAAACATAGCTTCTAGCAACTTGGACTGAGTTTGCTTTTTAGGAACCACAAAAGCTTCATTTTTAGCTATACTTTTTCCGTTGAAACTTACGTCATTTTTAGGTCTATAAACTTCAATTTGGTGCTGATGTAAAATTTTCCCTAGTTCATTCAACAAAAACGGATCCTTTTCTTTGGTAATTAAATACGCATTATCATCTGCGTTTTTAAAAGATTCTTGATAAAACTGACGTTGAAAATTAAGTAGTTCATCTTTTAACTCCACACTTGCTTTTAAAGTAGAAAGCGAAGTAAGAAACTGATTTTTTATGGTAAATGGAAAACTCAAATTACCAAAATCTGTTTCCTGGAGATGACCACGCGAGCTGGCTTGTTCAAACAAAATTCCAACGCTTCCATTAATGTCTGGAAAAGTGGAACCTTTACCATAATAAAAATCATCAAAACTTTCTTTGCTATAGTAAAACGAACCTGCATCGTCTAAAATATCTGCATGGTAGTTTGCAATTTTCTGAGTAAGCTCTTGATTTTTTGGAGGCGTTAACGGATGCGTTCTTTCTGGAATTCCTGGTTGAAAAAAGAAAGTAGAGTTACTTCCCATTTCATGATGATCTGTGAGCACATTGGGCTGCCAATCATGAAAAGTGACAATTTTTGCTTTAGATGAAGGATGCTGAACGGGCAACCAATCTCGATTTAAATCGAACCAATAATGATTTGTCCTTCCTCGTGGCCAGGTTTCTGAAAATTCTCTATCGTTGGGGTCAGGATTTAAATTTTCACTTTTATTGGTATTTACCCAATTAGCAAAGCGTTGTAAACCATCAGGGTTGAAACTAGGATCCAATAAAATAACCGCTTCATTTAGGTATTTATCTATTTCTGCTCCTTCGGCTGCTGCCAAATAATAAGCATAAATTAATGCGGAGTTGCTTCCGCTTGCTTCGTTTCCGTGTACTGAATATCCTTGATTAACTACAACCGCAAGATTTTCGGTTGAAGATGACTTGCTTTTCAAGAAATTCTTACGTTCACTTTTTATTTCGTCTAGCTTCTTATGATTTTCATCTGAAGTGATTGTGAGTAAAATAAGCGGTCTATTTTCATAAGTGAAGCCTCTATTTTCTATTTTAATCCTTGGTGAAGATTCCGCTAGAGCGTACATGTACTGCAATAAACGATCGTGACTTACATGTTGATTACCAGGTGTAAAATGAAGAATTTTTTCTGGTTTGGGAATTTCAGGGTTGTACGAAACATCTGTTGGCAAGTAGTACGCTAAGTTAACATTGGTTTGCGCAAAAATTGAATTGCTGATCGTTAAAAACAAAAAAAGACTAAGAACGCGTATTTGTATTTTCATTGAATATATTTTAGGCTAAAAATAAAGAAACCGTTTCTAATTAAAGAAACGGCTTATGCATTTACGAAAAGTTTAATCTTTATATGTCTTCAAAACTAAGGTCTGTAAACTTATCTTTAGCAGTTGTGTGGTTATCTGAAACTAAATCTGCTTCTTTTTCTGTATTGTAATCAGGTTGGTGGCGGTCGCTTATTACTTCTTCTCCTTTTTCACTTACAATAAAGTTGGTAGCTTCATCTAGTGCGTTTTGAAAGTTTTCAAAATCTTCTTTGTACAAGTAAATTTTATGTTTTCGGTAAAAAAAAGAACCATCATCGTTGGTAAATTTCTTGCTTTCGGTAATGGTTAAGTAGTAGTCGTCTGCTTTTGTAGAGCGAACATCGAAAAAATAAGTTCTTCTTCCAGCTCGAATTACCTTTGCAAAAATTTCGTCATTCTTCATCGTTCCATTATCACTCATGATATCATGTTTAGGTTATATGTGTTTACTGTCTTCAAAAAAAACAAAAAACTAAACAATTACCAAAGAATATTTAATTTTCTTTTTGACTGAGCTGCTTATAGTACAATTCTTTATAGTAACCATTCTTTTTCATAAGTGTGTCATGATTACCTTGTTCTAAGATTTCGCCATCTTCTAAGATAATAATATGGTTAGCATTTTTCACAGAAGAAACTCGATGACTAACAACCACAGCAGTTTTATTTGCTGAAATTTCCTGAAGTTTTCTAAAAATTTCTTCTTCGGTTTCAGTATCAACTGCAGAAAGGCAATCGTCAAAAAGTACGATTTTAGGATTTTTAATAATAGCCCTAGCAATAGAAACTCTTTGTTTTTGTCCACCAGAAAGGGTAATTCCGCGTTCACCTAAAACGGTATCATATTGTTTAGGAAATTCCATTATATTATTATGTACAGCTGCGTTTTTTGCTGCTTCAACTACTTCTTCCTGGGTTGCTTCTGCTCTACCAAATCGAATGTTATCTACAATAGATTCGCTAAATAAGAATGCGTCTTGTGGTACGTAACCCGTGCTGTTTCGTAAACTTTCTAAATGAATAGCATCAGCTGGTTTTCCATCGATCAAAACTTGTCCACTAGTTGGATCGTATAATCTTCCTATTAATTCTAAAATAGTAGACTTACCGCTTCCTGTTTTCCCTAAAATAGCAAGTGTTTCTCCTGGATTTACTTCAAAAGAAATATTTTTAAGCGCTGTAATGTTGGTGTCTTCATAAGTAAAAGTTACATTCTTAAAAGCAATCCCGCCTTTAATTTCTTCTTTTACATTGGAGTGGTTTTGAACACTAGGTTCTTGGTCTAAAAATTCATTAATTCTTTTTTGTGAAGCAGCCGACTGTTGCACCATAGATGTAATCCAACCTACCGAAGCAACTGGCCAAGTTAGCATATTTACATAAAGTAAAAATTCAACAATTACACCTAAAGATTCTATTTCTCCATCAATATAACGAGTTCCGCCAATATAAATCACCAACAAATTACTAACCCCAATTAACAATGCCATTAAGGGAAAAAAGAAAGCTTGTACTTTTACTAAGTCTATGTTTTTTTGTCTGCTTTCTTCAGATAAATTTTCGAAATCTGAAGCTACCATGGGTTCCATTCCGTAAGATTTAATTACACTTACACCACTAAAACTTTCCTGAGTAAAGGTGTTTAAATTAGATAACACACGCTGAACAATAGTACTACGGTGATTAATGGCAACACTTAATTTATATATGGCTACAGATAGAATAGGAAGTGGAATTAATGTATAAAGCGTTAAAACTGGTGCGGTTGAAACCATGTAGGAAATTACCACTACAAAGAGTGTAAAAGTCATAACGCCATACATTAAAGCTGGACCAACATACATGCGTACTTTAGAAACATCTTCACTAATGCGGTTCATTAAATCTCCGGTTCTATTTTTTTTATAAAAATTGAGAGAAAGACGTTGGTATTGATCGTAAATTTCATTTTTAAGGTCGTACTCAATCTTTCTTGAAACCACAATAAAAGTCTGGCGCATAAAAAAAGTAAGTATAGCTGAAATAGCCGCTGCACCAATAATTACGCCTATATTAAAAAGTAATTCTGATTTTGCCGCTGCAGGATCAGTAATTTCGCCATCAGTCCAGGCCTTAATTATGTCTGTAGATTTACCAATGAATCGCGGTGTAAATAAAGTAAATATTCTTGCACCAACAGTAATTACAAAGCCAAGAATGAGTTGCCATTTATACTTAACAAAAAATTTATTTAAATACTTTAATTCTTTCATTTATGGCTTTTGAAATGCAGGCGCAAAGGTAAACTAAAATAAAAAAGGCTAAAGCATGATAACATTTATTTAGAAGCTTCGGCCTTACACTAAAAAAAACTAATCAAATTATGCTTAATGTCAATATTCAAAAAATCTAATTTGAGTGAAGTATAAGCTGATTATCAAGCTGCAAAGAAACGGTGCTCATCAATCTTGCCATAAGTATTTCAAAAAATGAAAAAAATAAAATTTCCTACATCGTTTGTTGTTTAAAATGCTAATTTTGCCAGCTAAAATTTACGTTCTATACATGTTAACTAGAAGACATATACGCGCAAAAGTAATGCAATCTATTTATGCTTTTAAGCAGAGTAAAAGCGAACAATTAAACCAAGAAGAAAAGTTTTTGAAAAAGAGTATGGAAGACATGTACGATCTTTTCCTGCTCAATCTTCAACTCCTTGTAGAAATACAAAACAAAGCTGAAAAATACCTAGAAATTGTTCAAAAAAAGCACCTAGCTACTGCTGAAGAACGAAATCCAAACTTAAAATTTTTGAGCAACTTGGTAATTGAAAAGCTGAAAGATTCTGATGCGCTTATCAATGAATTAGAAAAAAGAAAATTGAAGCATTGGCATTTAGATGATGAATACCCCGCTGCCATCTGGGATAGTTTAAGAACATCTGAAATATACGAAAGCTACGTTCAAACCCATACTAACGATTTTAAGGAAGACAAAGAATTTGTTGTCCAATTTTTTAAAAAAATAGTAGCACCTACTGATCGACTATACGACTATTATGAAGATCAAAAACTGACTTGGGTAGACGATTTGCCAATTGTGAATACGAGCATTTTGAAATTTTTACAAAAAATAAAAGCAAATGATGAAAATTTAAGCATTCCTAGTCTTTTTAAAAATTTTGATGATGAACAATTTGGGAAGCAGCTGTTTCAAAAAACCATGCTTAATGAAGATGAATATTTAGCAGACGTAAAAGGAAAGACTCCAGGTTGGGATCAAGACCGTTATGCTGAGTTAGACCGTGTGCTAATTACTATGGGATTATGTGAGTTTGTGAAATTCCCAAGCATTCCTGTAAAAGTAACTATTAATGAATATCTAGAATTGGCTAAAGAATATTCAACACCAAGAAGTAGTATTTTTATAAACGGTGTCTTAGATAAGTTAGCAAAAGAATATAAAGCTTCGGGCAAAATTAATAAAATAGGTCGTGGACTTATGTAGTCCTTAAAATATTATTACTTTTGCGAATAATTTAAATTAAAATTTAAACTCATGAAAAAGTTATTGTTAATTGGTGTTGCCATCGCAACCTTTTCGTTTACCGCCTGCCAAGAAGAAGCAGCAAAAAAAGTTGATGAAGAAAAAGTAGCAGAAGCATCTGAGCGCGACGCTCAGCAAGCAAAATTTCCAACCATGGAATTTGAAGAAAAAGAACATGATTTTGGAAATGTAGAAGAAGGTGATGTTGTAGAGCACGTTTTTAAATTTACTAATAACGGAGACGCTCCTTTAATTATTACAGATGCAAAAGCTTCTTGTGGTTGTACTGTACCAAGCTACCCTAAAAACGAGCCAATCGCAGCAGGTGAAACTGGTGAGATGACTGTAAAATTTAATACTAGAGGTAAACCAAATCAGCAAATGAAGCAAGTACGTATTACTGCTAATACTGAATCTGGAAGAGAAGCAATTAGAATTAAAGCTTTTGTAAACCCTAAAGGTGGTAATAAAGCGACTGGATCTCCAGTACAATAAATTTATATGGAAGGAATACAAAGTTTATTGCCGTTTGTTTTAATTTTTGCGGTTGTCTATTTCTTTATGATTAGACCGCAAATGAAACGCCAGAAGCAAGAAAAAAAGTTTGCAGAAGAACTTAAAAAAGGTGATAAAGTAATCACAAAAAGCGGATTGCACGGCAAAGTTGCAGATTTTAGCGAAAAGTTAAACGCTGTTATTATTGAAACAGGAGCAGGTAAAATGACTTTTGATAAGTCTTCTATCTCTCACGAACTTTCGGCTAAATTAAATGCACCTAAAAAAGAAAAAGAAGATAAAAAGTAATTTATTTTATACTTCAAAATTTAAAGCCATCTCAAATTGAGATGGCTTTTTTAGTTAAAATACATTAGGATTTTAATATTTGAATGGTATCAAAGCATTATGGCTTAAGTACCACACGAAATCTTGATTTGTTGTTAATCATTCTTTCGTAAGCTTCATTTACGTCTTCTAATTTATATTCTTCGATCATGGTTTTGGTTTTGAACAAGGCACTAAAATTCAGTGTATCTTCAGAATCAGTTGGAGTTCCACTTGGCCAGCCCGCTACCGATTTTCTTCCCATTAGCATTTGCATAGGATTTACTTCTACAGGTTCGGGTGTTGCACCTACCATTAGTAATTTCCCGTCAATGCCAAGACCACCTAGCACCGAAGTCATTGCTTTTCCACTAGGTGCAGTACCTAATATTAATTTAGCACCACCTAGTTCTTTCAATTTTTCTGCTGCATCAACCGATTTAGCATTGATAAAATGATGAGCGCCAAGTTGAGTAGCTAATTCTTTTTTATCGTCGCTGGTAGAAATGGCAACTGTTCTCATTCCCATTTTATTGGCATATTGAATAGCCAAATGTCCTAAACCACCTATTCCTTGTATGGCAACTAAATCTCCTGCCGTAATTCCAGCGTTTCTAAGCGCATTAAAAACTGTTATTCCTGCGCAAAGCAATGGAGCAGCTTCTTCAGGTTTCAAATCATCTGGCACAGCTACTAAAGCTTCTTGTGGTGCACACATGTATTCTGCATAACCGCCATCATAAGAAATACCGCTTACTTTAGCATTTTCACAAGAAATGAAATCACCTCTTCTGCAAGGTTCACATTCAAAACAATGCCCACCATGCCAACCAACTCCTACGCGTTGATTTTTAGTCCAAATATTTACATTTTCTCCAACATCTTCAACGGTACCAATAACTTCGTGACCTGGCACTCTTGGGTATTCAATACCTGGAAATGTACCGTCTTTTACAAATGCATCGGAATGGCAAATGCCACAGGCTTGTACTTTAATTAAAACTTCGTTAGCTTTTGGAGAAGGTTTATCTATATCTACTACTTGAAATTCTCCTCCTGCTTCTTTGATTTGAGCTGCTTTCATTGTTGTTAAATTTTAAATTAATATAAAGCAAATGATTTTTAGCTCTCATTTTAATAGATTGTAAAACTTGGTGAAATCTATTTTTCAAATTCTAGAAATAAAAAACAGTTCTAAAAATCACTTTGTTGATTTCTCAATGTATGATTTTTAGAACTGTTTTTAGTTAATAAGTCTTTAAAGTCTAAGAATTATAAAAGCTTAGCGACTAAACTATTTTTTTATAAATGCTTCAACATAAGTTTTACCGTCAATTGTCACTTTTGCAAAATATTGACCACTCTCTAGATTACTAACAGGAACAGCTACTGAATTTTGGTTGTGTTTTTGTTTGTAAACTTGTTGACCTAACATATTGTAAATAATGATATCTTCAATGCTTTCCGGTGCTTCAACATTAAGCATATGGCTAGCCGGGTTTGGGTATAGGCTAATTTGAAGCTTATTGAAATCTTGATTAGAGAAATTGCTATCTAAAAATATTTCAAAAGTACCTTCAACTGAAGCATCAAAATTGACTTGTACGTAATAGGTTTCACCTTGGGTTAAACCTATTGGTGAAACTATGCTTTCTCCATTAGTTCCTGTTCCTACTCCACAAGCTACTTCAATTAAACTGGTTAAATCTGTACAATCATCCGGCTCTTCATAAACAGCAACATCTGCTGTACCTGAATTGTTGATACTTTGTATAACTATATCCGTATCATTTGACGAAGGAGCTACATAAGAAAACCAAACGGTGCTTTCTACATCTGCTTCAAAACAACTTGGAGTTGGCTCGTTGGTTTGCACTGTAGCATTTGTATTATCTCCAATTATAGTTGAGAATTCTGGAATAAAAGTTGGATTACATATATCATCATTAGGTGGCAATTCTGAAGTATCTAGAGTAGTAAATGCAAAACTATCTCCAGGAATTGTAAACTGTGTCCCACAATCGGTTACCACATTTGCTAAATAGCTAGTGTTGGGTTCTAAACCATCTATTGCAATTTCAGTTATAGAAGGGTCTACATCATCTGTTGCATAAATTGGAAATCCAGTTACGGTTTCACGTATCTCCCATGTGTATTCAACAACAGGAGAATCTGATGGCGGATCCCAACTCAAAAAGATAGATGTTTGACTAATATTACTAGCAATTATATTTTCTGCTGGCTGACAAGCATTCAATGCATCGGTTGTGCTAAATGAAAATGGAGCAGATAAGTTGCTATTGCCAGTATCGCAGTTAGCTTGTACATAAGCTTCGTAATCTGTTTCAGGATTTAAGTTATCTAGATCTACACTCGTTTCTTCTGTCGTGCCTGTAAAAGCAGGTGTATCAACTCCTGGCATGTCTCCTGCATTGTAAATAAACCAAGTATACCCACCAAATGTTAAGTTTTCTGTGTCATCAGTGATGGCTTCCCAACTAAGTGTTGCACTTGTATCGGTGACCAAAGAAACTTCAAAATTGTCTGGCGTTTCGCAAGCTAAATTCTCAGTTGTGAATACAATTGGTTCAGAAAATTCACTAAAATTAACTGAACAATCACTTTCTAACACCACTTGGTAAGTAGTGTTTTCGGTAAGCCCATCTATAATTACACTTGTTTCACCAGAATCTACACTTCCAAGGTCTAGAGCAGAACCTTCTTCAGGTATATCAGTTTCATCAAAAATATACCAAAAATATCCATTTGTTGCTAGTTCAACTTCACTCCAAGATAAGGTGATTTGATCAGGGCCAATGTTTGTAATAGTAATATCTGATGGTGCTTCACATTCAGGGTCTAAAGTGGTAAAAGTAAATGGACCAACAAAGTCACTAAATCCAAACGAACAATTGTTACGGATGTATACATCATAGGTAGTACTAGGATCTAAATCATCTGAAAAACCACTTGGAGTTGCTGTACCCCAACTTGTTACCGCATTAGAATAATCTGGACCTTCGCCTTGATTATGCACAACATACGAATAAAAACCTGGATCATCAGGAGATGTAGACCAACTAAATAATACAGATGTTTGTGTAATTTCATCAAATTGAAAGTCATCTCCACTTGGCTCAGAACAATCTCCAGTTGTACTAAAGGCAACTGCTAAAACAAAATCGCTTTCTACAATATCACAGTCTGATTGAATGTAAAAATTATAATCCGTTAACTCCGTTAAACCTGTTACGGTTACAGAAGTTTCTCCAACACCTAGACTTCCACTAGAAACGGGGTTATCTTCATCTGGATTTTGGTTAGCTTCATAAACTTCCCAGTTATAACCATTCAATGCATTAGAAAAATCGTCCCAGCTGAATGAAGCTTCAGTTATTAAAACTTCATCTGCTACTACATTTTGTGGTGCTTCACAAGTTCCAAAAGTGGTGAAATCTACAGGAAGCGTAAGTTCACTTTCACTAAATTCACATTCGGCTTGAACATAAACTTGATAAGCTGTATCTAAAGTTAAATCAGAAACTGTAACAGACAATTCGCCAGCTTGAGTCGTGCCTTCTACCAATGGGTTGTCTACTTCTGGATTGTCTCCTGCTAAAAATACAAACCAATTGTAACTTAATTGGGTAGCATCTGTTTCTTCCCATGAAATGTTAGCTGTAGTTTGTGTAACATCTGAGACTTCAACATTTGTAGGATCTGGGCAAATTGGTGGTGTACAATTAGAAGTAAAACTGAAAAGCGTTTCACCAGGGTTAATACTTTCACTTGAAGAATTGTAAATTTCTTCGTTGAATGGGTCGGTTATACTAATGTTTACATCTGCTGAAACACTTCCAGCTTCATTCCAAACTAACTCCGTATTTACATCTTGACACAAGTTGATGACTTCATCAAACTCAGCTCCTGTATTGAAGCTTTCGCCTAAGGTAGCTACTAAAATTCCATCTTGGAAAACTTGCATTGTTGCACCATTCCATCCGTTTCCAGAATCGCTTGATAAAGAGTAAGTGTAAGCACATTTATCTTCTTCTTCACACACTTCGGTAGAAAAGGTAACCGGAATTGAAAGTTCGCTAATTTCACTATTTAAGCAACTGGATTGTACGTACACATCGTAAGTTGTTGCAGGGCTTAAATTATCTAAAGCAACATTAAGATTACTTGAAGAATTTCCCGAAATAATGGCATTATCTGTTTCTGGATCGCCACCATTTAAATACACAAACCAATCGTATCCGTTAATTGCAGACTCATCTTCGTCATAAGATAGTAAGGCAGAATCGGTTTGAACATTTGAAACATTTAAGTTTAACGGTGCATTACAGACTGGTAATTCGTCTACACGTAAATCGTCTATTGCAAAAAAGATTGAGCTACCAGCACTTCTAGTGGCTACAAAACGAATATTTACAGTTTGGTTTTCAAAAGCAGCTAAATCAAATACTTCGCGTTCAAAATCATCTGATAAATTATTTTGTTCTTCTTCTGTATAAGTTTTAAGATTAGTCCAATTATCTGAAGAGACTTCTTTAATTTCTACATCGTAGGTGCCTACATTATTTCCTGTAAGTAAATAAAAGTAATTTAAACTAGGGTCTTCTAGATTTGATAAATCTAAGACTGGCAATTCAATAATAGCCTGATCTCCAGAATTTCCAAACTGATTGGTTATTATAATGAAGTTATCGCCAACGGGATTATTAATAAAATTATCTGAAAAAGCAAGCCAAGAATAAGTACCTAACTCAAATTCTGGATTTCTACTCCAGCAATCACCAATACTTTCATCACCTGAATTTTGTGGTGACCAATCGCTGCTTTCAAAATCTACTAAATAGGGAGTATCTAAAGGATTACATGGGGTTTTAAAAAACAAAGGATCGGATGCTGA
Source organism: Psychroflexus planctonicus (assembly GCF_014640195.1). Lineage (GTDB taxonomy): Bacteria > Bacteroidota > Bacteroidia > Flavobacteriales > Flavobacteriaceae > Psychroflexus > Psychroflexus planctonicus. Next base: position 65,754 of record NZ_BMGM01000013.1, on the reverse strand, counting down.
ACTAACACCTGTAAAACCACAATCTGAACGAATAAAAGCTTTGTAATCTGTATTTTCTGCTAAGCCAGATACAAGAACTGAATTCACTTCAAAATTTGTGCTTCCATTAGCTACTGGCGATGTGTTTTGCGGATTATCGGCTGCATTAAATATAAACCAGTTATAACCACTTATTGCACTACCAATATTATCCCAAGATAATTCTACCGAGTCGGTCGTAACTTCTACTAAATCAAAATTTAAAGGAGGAAAACAACCGTCGGGTGAATCACAATCTGAGGTAAAAGTTGTCAATGATGTATTTTGACTTCCTTCTCCAGGGTCTTTTTCATAAACTTCTTCATCAAATGGGTTTAGGATTGTTACACCAACTTCGTTTGCAAAAGAACCACCCGAGTTCCAAAACAATTCAATATCGGCATCATTACATAAATTAACCGTTTCTGTGAAATTATTTCCTGAAGTAAAACCTTCTCCCAATACGGCAACTTCAACTCCATTTTGAAGAACGGACATGGTATTTCCATTCCAACCATCGCCAAATGAATCGAATAACTCAAAGGTGTATTCACAGGTTTCACTAGCATCACAAACTAATGTACTAAAAGTTAAAGGAATTGAACGATTTGAAAATTCATCTTCATCACACTCAGCAATTACATAAGCCTGATAAGTAGTATCTGCATCTAAGCCTGTGATTACAGCAGTTGTTGTGTTAGAAGGAGTAGTGCCTTCTGCTACCGGAGTAGCATTTTCAGGATCGGTTCCATCTAAATATATTTCCCAGATAAAACCATTTGCATTGGCATCTGCGGGTGTCCAAGAAAGTTCAGCACCATCTATGTCAATATTATCGATTTCTAAATCTTTTGGGCGCAAACAAGGGTTTACTTCTGCTACTTCTATTGCATCTAACGCGATATCTGATGAAAAAGAATTGCCACGGGTAGCTACAAATCGATACTCGATAACTTCGCCTTGGAAAGCATTTAGTGAAACCACTACTTCTTCCCAATTATCGTCGACATCAGTTTGTTGAGCACCAACTATATTTTCTAGCTCAACCCAATTGGAACTATTTACAGATTTAACTTCAATAGCTAATTCTCCTATAGTATTACCGCGCATGAAATAGAAAAAAGTTATGCCTGGGTTAGTTAAGCTTGCTAAATCGATTTGAGGTGAAGTAATAGTAGCGGTTTGACCGTTATTTCCACTTGGGCCAACTGCATAAATGTAATTTTCACCTAAAAAAGCAGAGTTAGGTCCCGATGAAGTTCCACCTGTTGCTCCAGTTCTAGCGCCCCAGAAGTAGCCACTTGTTTCTCGACCCCAACATTGGTTAATTTCGTCTCCGGTGTTAAAAAACCCAGTTCCAGAAACCCATTCAGAACTACTAAAATCTTCTAAATAAGGAGCAGTAATGGTTCCACATGCAGTATTAAATGAAACTACATCTGAAAAATCACTATCATCATCCGTTGCACAATTGGCTACCACATAGGCGTCGTATGCTTGTGCAGATGTAAGTCCAGTAATATTAACGCTATTAATAGATTGGTCTACACTTTCAGAAAAAACAGGGCTAGCTACTTGCGGATTTGCTCCTGCATTAAAAATATACCAAGTATAACCAAGATTGGCTTCTGGCTCAGCATTCCAATTTAACTGCGCTGCATCATCTACAACGTTGGTAACTTGCACATTTGTTACTTTAGGACACGAAGGAGGTGTACATGCTGATGTAAAACTGAAAATTGTATCTCCTCGTTCATCTTCAGAATCAAATCCGAGTTCAAAAATTTCTTCATCAAAAGGATTAACCACATTTAAACCAACTTCATCTGCAAAACTTCCTTGGTTTAACCAAATCAATTCAATAGAACTGCCTGTACATAAATTATAGGTTTCTGTAAAATTATCACCATCTTCAAAATCAGCACCTAGATTAGCAACTAGCTGTCCATCTTGGCGTAATTCAACAATATTTCCATTCCATCCGTCCCCAAAATCATCTAACAAATTAAAGGTATACTCACATTGTTCATTAACTGAACAAGCAGCTGTTGTAAATTCTACTGGACCTGTTAGCTGACTCAAACCATCGTCGTCACAATTACTTTGTAGGTAAACATCGTAAGTGGTGTTGGAAGATAAACCTATAACTTGATCATTGTTAGCCGATAGGCTTTCGCTGCTTTGTTGAGTAGGAGTAGCCGTTTCTGGGTTGGCTCCTGATGTGTACACAAACCAATCTACAGGATTAGATTGTGTGTTCCAATTAATTTGTGCAGATGTATCGCCTATTTGAGTTATATTAAGGTTAGTTGGTTTTAAACATGTAGTAGCTTCTCTAACTTCTATTAAGTCAAGTGCCACTACTGAGTTAAAATTGCTACCTCGAGTAGCAATAAAACGCAACTGAATTTTTTTATTTTCCAAACCTGCAAGCTCAATCTCCTCTTCTAACCAATCATCATCTTCAGAAGTCTGTTGTTGTCCGTTGATGGTAATTAAATTTGTCCAAGATTCTGTTCCAAATTCTTGTACTTCTACAGAAAAGCTATCAATACCAAAACCATACATGAAATAATAAAAACTTAATGCTGGAGAATCTAAACCGTTAGTATTTATAACAGGAGATGTAAAAACAGCTTCAGCTCCAGGGCTTCCTGATTGTTTTGTATATATAAATTTAGTACCTTGAAAAGCACTTGAAGGTCCTGAGTTGAATAAGTTTGAGTTACTGTTTCCAGTTCCCCAAGCGTACACATTGTCTATATTATCTGGTGTTCTTGTCCAACATTCATCTATGCTATCTCCCGAGTTTTGAAATCCAGAACCAGCTTGCCACTCACTTCCAGAAAAATCTTCGGTAAAAGGAGTTGAAAATGAAACGCACTCACCTTGAAAAGGCAACTCTATTAAATCTCCACCTTCAGGTTGTGCTAGCCATAAACCAAATTCAGGTCCATTTTGATTGGCTTCGACATCTACAAACCCACTAGTTAATAAAGTAACTGCTTTGTTCTGTAAATTAAGATCTGATAATGGTAAATCGTATATTTCAAACTCTTCTTGTGTGCTTGTTAAAACAGGTTGAATTGAGTATAAGTTAGTAGCAATTTGAACATAATTTTGAAAATTAGTATAAGCCAGATCACTTACAAAATTTGGAATTGGAACGGTGATTTCGTCTAGATCAAAGTTAGCTAAGTCTGTGGCTCCATGGTGAATTAATATATCTGTATTCCCTGCTACTGCAACTGCTACTTCTCGAGCTCCAGGAAAAACATCTAAGTTAAAAGCTATCGATGGATTTGCAGATGTATCAAATAAGTTCGGCTGTTGAACCCCATTGGCAACTACTACGTATTTTTCATCTGCAGTTAAATTTAAAGTGGTATTAAAAAATGCAGAAGCAGAAGATGTACTTCCTCCAATTGCAATAGCAATGTCTAAATCTTCACCTGCAGGTAAAGTTAAAAAAGCGGTAGCGGTTCTAAAGCTAAAATTTGATTCAATTAATTCGTCATTAACGTAAATGTCGACTTCGCTTAAAGCTGGATCAGGTGCATTGTGTATCAATTGTACTTCAGCAACACCTTCTACAAAAAAAGGTAAATAAGGTTTTACTGGATTATCATTAATTTTCTCATCAAATGTTAATGAAATGCTATTTACATTAGCATTAGCATTAAATCCAATTAAGAATAATACTAATAAAGAGCAAACAAACTTAGGTAAGTAATTTTGTATCATGATGTTTGGGTTTTTTCCAAATATATTTATTTGAAAGTTAAAATACGTCTAAATTTTATAAAATATTTAATATAACTTTACAATATAACAATGACATAATGTAAAATCCTACTTTAGCTATCATTTTTAACATCTTTGATGTAGTTTTGAACCAACTGATATAGCCTTAAATATTTATTTTAAAACCCTTCGAACACATAAAAGTAACTTTTTTTAAATTTAGCGTTTATTCCATGTAAACATTGTATTGCTTAGTGTTCGTTATATGATTTCATTTGAATACAACTTCATTTTAATTATTTATAAAACAGAATTTTACACACCATAAATCCTAATCATTTTTGATGAAAAATGTAGCTTAACTGTTACTTCAAAACCAGTTTCAAATCATCATTACAGGCTTAAAAATATTTTAGAAATATGTTTCCAGTATAAAATATTAAATTGTAAATTTGCAAACCGTAAAATAACCGCTGGCGAAAATCGTGAATGTTGCTTTACTTAATTCAAATATTGAAAACATGGATTTAGTTAAATTTGTAGAAAGCGAATTTATTGAGAAAAAAGACTTTCCTGAATTTAAAGCTGGTGATACCATAACAGCTTATTACGAAATCAAGGAAGGACAAAAAACACGTACACAGTTTTTTAAAGGAACTGTTATACAAGTTAAAGGTAGTGGTGCTACAAAAACTTTCACCGTAAGAAAAATGAGCGGTACAGTTGGTGTAGAACGTATTTTCCCTATCAACATGCCTGCACTTCAGAAAATTGAAGTAAACAAACAAGGTAGTGTAAGAAGAGCAAGAATTTACTACTTTAGAGAACTTACTGGTAAAAGAGCAAGAATTAAAGAAAAAATGACAGCTCAAACACCTAAGAAGAAAGCCTAATCAAATTGATTTTGATTTTACTAAATCCCTTTAATTAGGGATTTTTTTTTGAATATATTTTTATTCTCCAAGTTTGTGACTTCTAGCAACAAATGATGCGCTGCTTGGTTTCTTCAAATAAGTCATTTTCACTATATTTGGCATGCTTTTAATGTAATGCTCATTTTTGGGCATTTTCAATTTCATATTAAACTTAACAACCTATGGATATTAAACACAATAAAATTGTTTACACCAAAACAGATGAAGCACCTGCTTTAGCAACCTATTCATTTTTACCTATTGTAAGAAAATTTACAGATGCAGCTAAAATAGAAGTAGCATCAAGCGATATTTCTCTTGCAGCGCGAATTTTAGCTAATTTCTCAGATTATTTAGACGAAAACCAAAAAGTGGAAGATACCTTAGCTGCTTTGGGAGAATTAGCAAAAAAACCAGAAGCAAACATCATTAAATTACCCAATATAAGTGCCTCTATTCCTCAATTAACTGAAGCCATTGCAGAACTTCAAAACAAAGGATATGCAGTGCCAGATTACCCTAAAGAAGTAAATACAGACCAAGAAAAAGAAATACAAAAAAGATATGCAAAAGTATTGGGCTCTGCTGTAAACCCCGTATTAAGAGAAGGAAACTCAGACCGTAGAGTTGCTGCTCCGGTTAAAGAATACGCTAAAAACAATCCTCACAGGATGGGAGATTGGAGTAGCGATTCTAAATCTCATGTTGCACATATGGAATCTGGAGACTTCTACGAAAGCGAAATGTCTGTTGTCATGCCAAAAGCCAGTCATGTACAAATTAAACACACATCAACTTCAGGAACAGAAAAAATACTCAAAGAAAATTTAGCACTACAAGAAGATGAAGTAATCGATGCTTCAACCTTAAGTGTTGGAAAGCTAAGAGCATTTCTAAAAGAATGTATAAAAGATGCAAAAGCAAAAAACGTACTTTTCTCCATTCACTTGAAAGCTACCATGATGAAGGTTTCCGACCCGATTATTTTTGGTCATGCAGTAGAAGTGTATTACGAAGAAATCTTTGAAAAGTATGCCGAAGAATTTGAACAAATTGGTGTAAATACTAGAAACGGACTTGGTGATGTATACGGTAAAATCTCAGATTTACCTGAAGCAAAAGCAAAAGAAATAACCAAAGCTATTGATGAATTATACGCTATAAAGCCAGATATGGCGATGGTAGATTCAGATAAAGGCATTACTAATTTACACGTGCCAAGTAATGTAATTATTGACGCTTCTATGCCAGCTGCTATTAGAACTTCTGGTAAAATGTGGAATTGGGATGGGCAACTACAAGATATGAAAGCCATAATTCCGGATCGGAGTTATGCCAAAATGTACCAAGAAATCATTTCATTTTGTAAAGAAAATGGTGCATTTGATCCTACAACTATGGGAAGTGTTTCCAATGTTGGTCTTATGGCAAAAAAAGCTGAAGAATATGGATCTCATGATAAAACTTTTGAAATTCAAGCAGATGGAAAAGTTGAAGTGATTGATGCAGACGGAAAAGTCCTGATGCAACATGAAGTTAACAAAGGAGATATTTGGAGAATGTGCCAAACAAAAGATTTACCGATTAAAGACTGGGTGAAATTGGCCGTAAATCGTGCAAAAGCAACTAACAATCCAGCCATTTTTTGGTTAGATGAAAATCGCGCTCACGACAGAAACTTAATTGAAAAAGTAAATTTATATTTAAAGGATTTTGATACCAATCAATTGGAAATTAAAATCATGAATCCTGTTGAAGCAATGCAATATACCTGCAAAAGAGTAAAAGCAGGAAAAGATACCATTTCGGTTACAGGAAATGTTTTACGTGATTATTTAACCGATTTATTTCCTATTTTAGAGTTAGGAACAAGTGCCAAGATGTTGTCTATTGTACCACTTTTAGCTGGTGGTGGTTTATATGAAACCGGTGCTGGTGGATCTGCGCCTAAACATGTTCAACAATTTGTAGAAGAAGGACACTTACGCTGGGATTCTCTTGGCGAATTTTTAGCCTTGGCCGTATCAATAGAAGATATTGCAGAGAAAGACAATAATAAAAAAGCTGCAGTAATTGCAAGTGCTTTAAACAAAGCCAACTCAAAGTATTTACGCAACAACAATTCGCCTTCAAGAAAAGTAAATGAAATTGATAATCGTGGTACTCATTTTTACCTTGCATTGTATTGGGCAGAAGCTTTAGCATCACAAAATGATGATGCCGAATTAAAAGCATATTTTAAAGATGTGTCAGAAAAATTAGAGCATCATAAAGGTCAAATCTTGAAAGATTTACTAGATGCACAAGGCGAAAAAATGGAAATTAACGGATATTATTTCCCAGATGAAGATTTAGTAAGTGAAAAAATGAGACCTAGTAAAACTCTCAATTCTATAATAGACTAAACTATTCATTGTAATTATTTTAAAAATGCTGTTTCATAAGAAGCAGCATTTTTTTTTGGAACACCAATATGATTATAAAATGTAGCTAAGAAAATATAAAGGAAAAATGAATGAGTCTAACTGAGGCTGAGTTCAAAACCTGAGTTTTCGAAAGAAATAAAAATTCTATTTCAAATAAATTTAATTCAATTTGAAGTTTTAGGATACATTTAAACAAATTGGTACTACAAATCATTATTTTAAGGTGAATTCAAAAAATTAATACTATGAAAATTCAAGCATATTTATCGTTTAACGGTCAATGTCAACAAGCATTTGATTTTTACCAATCCCTATTTGGTGGTGAAATTATCAACAGACAGACTTATGAAAATCAAAAAATAGATATTCCTGAACAGTATAGAAACAAACTGCAACACGCTGAACTGAAAGGAAAAGGATTTCACATTATGGGCTATGACGCTTCACCAGATACGCCGATAACCAATGGCACAAATGTACAGATGAGTATTGATTTTGATAATCATGAAAAGGCAAAAGAAATATTTAAACATTTAGCTGCATCTGGAAAAATTCAAACTGATTTTCAGAAAACAAGTTGGGGTGCGCATTTTGGAAGAATTACAGACCAATTTGGAATTGGATGGATGATTAATGCAAAATAATCTAAGCTTTTTAGCTAGTTATTTAAGCTGTTTCTTTATTGAAGCAGCTTTTTTGTAAATCAAATTTCTTGAGTTTTATTTAGTAATTTTGCAACATGAAAAATAACAAAATGAAGCCGCATACTTTCAATTTATTTCTTACATGCATTTGGAGCATTTTAGTCTTTTCATGTGATACTACAACCGACACTTCTATTGCAAAACAGAAAGAGAAAACATCTGAAAACATAATGCTTTCAGAAGAAACAAAAAACTATTGGTATAGTGGTTTAGCTGAAATTTCTAGTTATAATTTGGTACAACAACGTTATGGTGAAGAAAGAAAAGGCAAAGCAGTTCTTGTTTATGTAACCGAAGATTTTGATGAAAATCAACTGGTGAAAACCGACCAAAAAAGCAAAGGTGATTTTTCTGTTTTGAAATTGAACTCAACAAAAACCTTCAATACAGGAATTTATCCTTATCACATTATGCAAAGTTCTTTTTTACCGATGGAAAACAATAATCAAGTAGCTAAAATATCGGCTAGTATTCAAGAATGGTGTGGCCAAAGTTTTATAATGCTAGAAAATAGAGATGAAATGGAAGTTCAAGTAAATTCCTATTTTCAAAAAATTGGTAACCAAAATTTAGCTTTGTCAAAAACACAAACAGAAAATGGACTATGGAATAAACTAAGGATATTTCCTCGAGAAATTGACACAACGCAAACCGAAATCTTACCTAGTTTTGAATATTTAAGGCTCAACAATATAAATGTAAAAGCATACAAAGTAAGAATTAGTCAAACTGAAGAAAATGAACTTCTAAAAACCAAAATCCACTACCCTAGTTTAAATCGAAATTTAGAAATAACTCAAGAATTAAAAGCTCCATACGCCATTTTGAGTTGGGAAGAATCAACAACAAAAAATGATAGTACATACATTACAAAAGCTATTAAAGTAGCTGAAATGAGAATTGATTATTGGAATAAAAATCAAAGTAACCACAGCTTTTTAAGAGATTCATTAAAACTTTAAAAATGTTAGAAAACTTTTTTTCTGGTCTAACCAAAGAGATCATTATTAGTGTGATACTGATTATTGCATTAATTATTTGGAGGTTTACTTTAAAAAAATCAGCAAACCGAATTGCTAGAATTGGAGATTTCAACATTGGTAGAACCAAGCTAATGTTTAAATACATAAACGTGTTGGTTTCCTTTATAATGATATTTGCGCTTATGTTTACTTGGGGTGTTCAAGCAGAAGATTTGGTTTGGATTTTCTCATCGGTTTTTGCTGTAATTGGAATTGGTTTATTTGCCATTTGGTCTATTTTAAGCAATATTACTTCTGGTGTAATTATGTTTTTTTCTTGTCCGTTTAAAATTGGAGACGACATAAAAATTCATGATAAAGAACATCCAATTGAAGCCAAAATAGAAGACATAAGAGCTTTTCAAATGCATCTAAGAACTAGTGATGGAGAATTAATTGTATATCCTAACAATATGGTTTTACAAAAACCCATATCGTTGATTAAAAAAGAAGGAGCTTAATTTTATGTAAGATAAGCTTGTTAAAGCATCACTTAAAAACAGGAAAATCTATATATTTGTAATATGAAATTATTATTGATTAGCATAGCATTATTAGCCTTAGCATTTGCAGGTATCGCCATTAAAATCTGGGGTAAAAAAGACGGAAAATTCGCTGGAACTTGTGCAAGCCAAAGTCCTTTTTTAAATAAAGATGGAGAATCTTGCAGTTTTTGTGGTAAAATGCCAGATGAGCAAGATTGCAAAAAAGACCAAGTGAGTAAAGTGTCCTAAATGAATTTCTTGGCTGTATTAGAATGGATTTTTTTTACAGCTTCAAGTTTATACTTTATTTATCTATTGAGCTTTTTAAAGCTTCTATTTTATAACTCAACCAACTCTACTCCTTCTACAAAAGACTCCCAGTTTGTTTCTGTATTGATTTGTGCAAAAAACGAAGCTAAAAATCTACAGCTCCACCTTCCTATTATTTTAAAACAAAATCATCCGCATTTCGAAGTAGTTGTGGTCAATGACCAATCTTCAGATAATACGCTGCAAGTTTTAGAGTCCTTTCAAAAAAATTACGCTCACCTGAAAGTTTTTACAACAACAGAAAAATCAAGTAAAAAAAAAGCACTTGCTTTGGCTAAAAAAAAAGCCCAAGGAAGCGTTTATGTCTTAACAGATGCAGATTGTCTAGTAAATTCAACTACTTGGTTAACTATTATGGTTTCTGAGATTCAAAAAGAATCTCAAGTTGTTTTAGGATATGCTCCACATTTCACTAAATCTTATTTTCTAAATAAACTACAGCGTTTTGAAACCCTAACTACGGCACTTCAGTATTTTACAGCTGCACTTTATAATGCTCCATATATGGGTGTAGGAAGAAATTTAGCTTACACAAAACAATTGGATAAAGAAATTAAATTCTCAAAAGCAGAAAAAAAATTGCTTTCTGGTGATGATGATTTGTGGATTCAGAAAGCAAAACAGCTAACTCAAATTAAAATTCAACTAGCTAAACATAGTTTTGCTTATAGCCATGCAGAGCCAAGTTTAAAATCATGGTGGAAACAAAAAAGCAGACACATAAGTACAGCTGCTCACTATCAATTTAAAGATCAGTTTATATTATCTGGGATTTTCATTACCAAGTTTGCTTTTTGGATGAGTTTCATCGCAATGACATTCCTTTCAAATTCAGAAAGTTTTTGGATGGTTTTTAGTATGCTATGCGTAATATTACTTCTGATTTATAAACTTGCTTCAACAAAACTAAATGAAGCTAAACTGTGGTACCTAAGTCCTATTTTAGATTTTAGCTTAATTTGTTTTCAGTTTTGCTTATTTATATCGAATTTAGTTTCACCCTTTAGGAAATGGAAATAAATGACAGAAAAAGAAATTAAACACATTGAACTTGCTAAGTCAGGAAACCAGCTTGGGTTTAATTTTCTGGTTGAACACTATTGGAATTATGTATATCATTTTATTCTGAAACAAACTCAAAATGCATATTTAAGTGAAGAAGTTTGTATTGAAAGTTTCGCTAAAGCCTTTGATAAAATCGAACAGTTTAATCCGAAATATGAATTCAAAACCTGGCTTGTTCAAATTGCGAAAAACGGTTTGATAGATGAATACAGGAAAAAGAAATTAGACACACAAGAAATTAATAATTACAGTTTAAAAATTGCTGAAGACACATCTATAGGTGAAGATATTCAAGAAAACAATACCAATGAAGAAATTGTAATTAGCGAACTGAAAAAGCTTCAAAAAGACTACCAAATCGTGCTTCAAAAATATTACTTAGAGTGTAAAAGCTTCAAAGAAATTTCAGAAGAGTTACAAATTCCGATAAATAATTTAAAAGTTAAGGCGCACAGAGCAAAACAAAAACTTCATAAAAAATTAAAATAAAATTCGATTAAATTACTAGTGCTTGATCATCTTTTTAGTAAGCTGATGCTTACCACTTTGAATTTTCACCAAGTATACACCACTATTAAGATTCAAATTATTTAGGCTTAAGTCTCCATTAGATGGAAAAGTTGTAGTTTTTTTAAATACTAATTTCCCTACTTGATTAAAGATTTGAACATTTACTTTTTCATTTATAAAAGAAGAAGATTTAATATGTATTACATCGCTAACTACCGGATTTGGTGAAATTGAAAAATCTGGAGAATTATTAAAAGAATTTACACTCATCGTTTCTTGGTTCAATTGAATGGAAAAACGATTAAAAGAAGTGCTTGCGTTTATAGATGGATTAACACTAAAACTGTAAATAAAACTATCTTCTTCTACTTGAAATGTGGTGTCTTCGTAATTATCGTTTAAAACCACATTAAAGTCTTCAAAGTTTTCAATCTGAAATTTATACACATAATTGGTAGTAGAATATTGATTGATGAACAAAGGTAAAATTTCTCCATCGAAGGGCTGTTCTCTATTTTCTATAGTAAGTAATGAACTTCCTAGCAAACGGGCTAAGTTTTCATCTAAATTGTCCATCTTTTCAACATCACGATTATCATACTCATTAGAGCCATCGTCTGTAAATTCAATTCGAATAGCATCTGAAGAAGTAGATTGTTGATCAAAAGAGTTTTGCGTGTAAATTTGTAACCTTATGATGCGTTTGTTTTGGTCATCTTCTTGAGAAAAACCTAGACTAGCAGACATAATTATAATTGCCGCTAAGAAAGTTTTAAGGTATTTTATCAAAAATTCCATAACACAAATATAACCAATTTTATACAAAATCAACTTACTTGTCTATGCATCAGTTTTTAAACTAAAAGCTTAACTTTTTACTCACCAACTTACTAGCCAAACTAGTAAACGCCACAATACTAATGGAGCTCAATGGCATTAAAATAGCAGCAATAATGGGCGTTAATTGACCAGTGACCGCAAAGTACAGTCCAACCACATTGTATAAAAAAGAAAAGAAAAATGCCCACTTAATAATTTTCTTTCCACTTTTAGCCACATCGATATATTGATTGAGCTTAGTTAGTTTTTTAGCATCGATTATCCCATCGCATGCAGGTGTAAAAACATTGATGTTTTCGGCTACTGCAATGCCTACATTGCTTTGCTTTAAAGCACCTGCATCGTTTAGCCCGTCGCCAATCATGGCAACGCTTAACTTTTTATCTTGCAGTGCTTTTACACGTTCAAGTTTGTTTTTTGGCTGCTGATTGAAATACATTTCTTTTACTTTAGGCAGCATGGATTTTAAATACTGCTCCTCAGCTTGATTGTCACCCGAAACAATTTGAATTTGGTATTCGTCTGCCAATGCATTCATCAAATCCCAAATGCCATCGCGATACTGAGCAGAAAATGTGAATTTCCCGCGATAGGCTTCATCTTCAGAAAAATAAACCGCCGTTTCATTTACTTGACTATCAACAGGAACATTTACAAATTGAGACGAACCTAATTTGATTTCCTTGCTGTTGATTTTCGCTTTTATTCCTTTTCCTACTTCTTCTTCAAATTCATCTAAGGTATCGATGTTTTGCGATTTCAAATAGGCATACAGCTTTCTACTCAACGGATGATTAGAATTTCTGAGCGTTGTTCTTAACAAAGAATAATCTTCTTCTGTAAGGTTTTCACCTTGGTAGGCAATTTCTTCACCCACCGAGCTACTCAAAGTTCCTGTTTTGTCGAACACAAAAGCATCAAGGCTCGCCAATTGTTCTAAGGTTTCGGTGTTTTTCAAATAAAATCCACGTTTACCGAAAATGCGCAAAAGATTCCCTAAGGTAAAAGGAGTAGCCAAAGCAATAGCACAGGGGCAAGCGATAATCAATACTGCAGTGAGCACATTCAATGCCAGGCTAGCATCGTAAATCAACCAAAAAGTAGTAGACACAAAAGCAATACTTAAAACCGCCCAAGTAAAATGTTTACTGATTTGATCAATTAAACTTTGGAAAGGAAGTTCGTTGTTTTTGGTAAATGCATCTTGGCTCCAAAGTTGAGTTAGGTAGCTCTGCTCTACTTCTTTTTCGGCAATAACTTCAATAGCGCCTAATTGTTGTTTGCCGCCAGCGTATAATTTTTCGCCTTTGTTTTTATGCACCGTCCTTGCTTCACCAGTAACAAAACTGTAATCTATTTTTGCATCACCTTCCACTAAAATTCCATCTACGGGAATGAGTTCACCACTTCTAATCAAAATTCGATCTCCTTTTTTAATTTCATAAATAGGAATATTTTCTTCTTCCTTTACATCATCGTGATTCAATTTGGTAACTGCAATTGGGAAATAAGATTTGTAATCCCGCTCAAAAGATAAAAAGGTGTATGTTTTTTGTTGAACTAATTTTCCAAGCAATAAAAAGAAAACCAAACCGGTTAAACTATCAAAAAAACCAGTGCCCAAATCGGCCATGATTTCGATGCTGCTTCTGATGAATAAAACGCTAATTCCCAAAGCAATAGGCACATCAATATTCAAGATTTTGGTTTTGATGCCTTTGTAAGCCGAAACAAAATAGCCTGCTCCAGAATAAAAAACTACGGGAAGCGAGAAGAAAAACATCAACCAGCGGAAAATGGGTTTGTACTGTTCCAACCAATATTCCGAAACTTCAAAATACTCAGGAAAGGACAAAAACATCACGTTTCCAAAAGCAAAACCTGCGATGCCAATTTTATAAATCAAACTGCGGTCTACATCGGTTTTCTTTCTATCCATGGTTTCCAAACTCAAATAAGGTTCGTAACCGATGGAAGCCAAAAGTGTTACCAAATCCTTCAAATTAAATGAAGCGGTTTTGTAGGTAACATGTATTTTTTTCTCTGGAAAATTGACTTGAGAAGAGATGATTTGAGGATTCAGTTTGTTCAAATTTTCCAAAATCCAAATGCAAGAAGAACAGTGAATATGCGGAATAAAGAGTTGAATAGACTCCACTCCATCATCGCTAAAATCAACTAATTTCTGTTGAATTTCAGTATTGTCTAAATAATCGAATTTCCCTTTCAGTTCAGGGGGTGTGGCGCCGGGATTTTGTTGAAAATCATAATAACAAGTCAAATCGTTTTCAGAGAAAATCTCAAAAACCGTTTTGCAACCTGAACAGCAAAAGCTTTTCTCTTCCGAAGTAATTTCACCTTCGGTACAAGCATCTCCGCAGTGATAGCATTTAACTTGAACAGCCATTGTTTTTTTTGTAGCAAAGATGCCTGATTTACAAGTTTATAAAAATGACAAACATCAGTTTGATTGGAAAAATAAACCTAAAACCGGATTCTTCACAAAGTCAATATGATGCATTATTTTAGCTTAAAAAATGTATTTTTGTCGCTAATTTTAGCTTATGACCGCCAACATTCTATTTTGGATCATCATTGCCATTTTGGTAATTGAGTTTATTCTGGATAAAGTTTTAGACCAACTCAACACTTCGTATTTCAACAAACCCATCCCATCTAATTTATCCGATGTGTTTGAAAAAGATGAATACCAAAAATCGCAAGCCTACAAAAAAGAACAACAAAAATTTAGTCGCTTAAGCGGAAGTTTGATGTTTTTACTGACCTTAATTTTCCTTTTTTTGGATGGTTTTGCTTATGTAGATAACTTAGCAAGAAGTTGGTTCGAAAATGAAATTTACATTGGTTTAAGCTTTTTCGGAATATTGTTTTTTGCATCCAGCATCATCGGAATTCCATTTTCCTATTATCACACTTTTGTAATTGAAGAGAAATACGGTTTCAACAAAACTACAAAAGCAACCTTTTTTACAGACCTTTTGAAATCTTGGGGAATGGGCATTGTGTTAGGCGGTGGAATTTTAGCTTTATTAATGTGGTTTTTTGAACTAGCCGGAAGCAATTTTTGGTGGTATGCTTGGGCTTTAATCACTGTTTTCACTTTGTTTATGAATATGTTTTACGCAAAGTTGATTGTTCCGTTGTTCAACAAACAAACACCATTAGAAGAAGGCAGTTTACGCGATAAAATCGAAGCTTACGCCAAAGAAGTTGGATTTGAATTACAAAACATTTACGTGATTGATGGTTCCAAAAGAAGCACCAAAGCCAATGCCTATTTTTCGGGTTTTGGAAAAGAAAAACGCATTACGTTGTACGATACCTTAATTGAAGATTTATCGGATGAAGAAGTAGTTGCTGTGTTAGCGCATGAAGTAGGACACTACAAAAAGAAACATATAGTGTTTAATCTTTCCGTTTCCATTTTAACAACCGGTTTTACACTTTGGATTTTTTCACTTTTGGTAAATGAACCCATGCTTGCTGAAGCCTTAGGAACTTCGCAAAACAGTTTTCACTTGAGTTTGGTGGCTTTTGGTTTGTTGTACAGTCCTATTTCTACCCTAACCGGATTATTGATGAACAAAGTTTCTCGAAAATTTGAATACCAGGCAGACAATTTTGCTAAAAACACCTACATAGCAAAATATTTAATTTCTAGTTTAAAGAAATTAAGCAGTAAAAGCCTAAGTAACCTAACTCCACATCCTGCTTATGTGTTCTTTAACTATTCGCATCCGCCTTTGCAAAAAAGAGTAGAAAACTTAAATTTGAAATCTTAGTTTTGTTATCTTAGTAATATGGAGTTAACGCAGGAATACCTCGACAAAGAGAACAAAAAAATTGCAAAGCAATACAAAGAGTTGCTTCGCATAAGCTATCGAACGCTCTCTGATGAAGACAAAGTCATGATCAGAAAAGCTTTTGAAACTGCCGTTGAAGCCCACAAAAACCAACGCAGAAAATCTGGTGAAGCATACATTTTTCATCCCATTGCCGTGGCTAAAATTGTAGCTTCTGAAATTGGACTAGACGCCACTTCCATCACTGCTGCTTTACTCCATGATGTAGTTGAAGACACCGAATACAGTTTAGCAGATATCGAACAAATGTTTGGTGAAACTGTTGCTCGAATAGTTGATGGTTTGACTAAAATCTCTAGTCTTAAGAAAGATGGAAATATTTCGCTTCAAGCAGAAAACTTCAGAAAAATGCTGCTTACCTTAAGCGATGATGTTCGGGTAATCATCATCAAAATTGCAGATCGTTTGCACAATATGCAAACCATGGACGCTATGCGAGATGATAAGCAAGTTAAAATTGCTAGCGAAACATTATATATTTACGCTCCGCTTGCTCACAGAATTGGTTTATACAACATTAAAACTGAACTCGAAGATTTAAGTTTAAAGTATACAGAACCAGATGTCTATCAAGACATCAAAAGTAAAATACAAGATAGCAAAGAAGAACAAGATGCCTATATTACCGATTTTTCGAAGGTAATTAGTGATGCTATTGTAAAAGAAGACATTGAATTTGAAATAAAAGGAAGGTCTAAATCTATTTATTCCATTCGTAAAAAAATCATTAACCAAAATGTTACTTACGATGAAATCTACGATAAATTCGCCATCCGAATTGTTTATAAAAGTGAACCACAAAACGAAAAATTCTTAGCGTGGAAAATTTACTCTATTGTAACCGATTTCTTCAGGCCTAACCCAACCCGTTTGCGCGATTGGATTTCTTCACCAAAATCTACAGGTTACGAAGCTTTGCATATTACCGTGATGGGACCAAAAGGCAGATGGGTTGAAGTGCAAATTAGAAGCGACCGAATGAACGAAATAGCCGAAAAAGGCTACGCTGCACACTACAAATACAAACACGGAGTAGATCAAGAAGATCAAGGCATTGAAGTTTGGCTCAACCGTTTACAAGAAGCACTAGAAAATCAAGAAATGAATGCGGTAGATTTTGTAGAGCAATTCAAATTGAATTTATATGCAAAAGAAATTTTTGTATTTACTCCACAAGGAGATTTAAAATCTTTACCCAAAGGTGCAACCGCCTTAGACTTTGCCTTCCATATCCATACCGATGTGGGAACACAAACCCGTGGGGTGAAGGTAAATGGAAAATTGAGACCGCTTAGTCACGTTTTAAAAAGTGGCGATCAAGTAGAAGTAATTACTTCTAATTCTGCCAAACCCACTAATAACTGGCTAGATTTTGCCACTACAGCTAAAGCACGTTCTAAAATTAAAACGGCCTTAAAAGTCAAGAAAAAAGAAATTGCGGAAGAAGGAAAAGAAGTTTTAATAAGAAAATTACGCTCACAGAAAATTCAATTAAACGAACGAACTGTCAACGAATTGGTTAATTATTTTAAACTTAAAACCAGTTTAGATCTTTTTTATCGTGTAGGATTAGGTACCATAGACAATGCGCAAATTAAGAAGTTTGCTTCGTATAAAAACAATGCTTTTGTTTCCTTCTTCAAAAATAAAATTAGAAGGAGTCCAGTAAAAAATGAAGTTAAGGAAGATGAGATCACTGAAAATTACGACCAACTTGTTTTTGGAGACGATGAGCAAAAACTAAATTACCAAATGGCCAACTGTTGTAATCCCATTCCTGGCGATAAGGTTTTTGGATTTTTAACCGTAAGCGATGGTATGAAAGTGCATAAAAAAGATTGCCCCAATGCCATACAATTGCAAAGTAACTTTGCCTACCGAATTTATAAAGCCAAATGGATAGATTCTTCTCAAGAAGAATTTAATGCGGAATTAAAATTAACTGGGATAGATGATATTGGCTTGATAAATCAAATAACTTCAGTAATTTCTAAAAACCTGAGCGTTAATATGAAAAAAATAGCTTTTAACAGTCAGGATGGTGTTTTTATAGGAAACATTACGGTTTCAGTTAAGAATAAAAGCATTTTAAAACGTTTGACAGATCAGCTTAAAAAAATTGAAGGCATAGATAAGATTAGCCGTGAATAAAAGCTTAAATTTGTAGCTTATGACTAAAGACACAAAAATAAAAGACCAACTTGTAGTTAAAAAGGTTTTTACCCAATTTTTAGAAGATAAAGGTCACCGTAAAACTCCAGAGCGCTTTGCTATTTTACAGGAAATATACGATAGCGAAGAACATTTTGATATTGAGTCGCTTTATATTACCATGAAAAACAAGAACTATCGCGTAAGTAGAGCAACGCTTTACAATACCATAGATTTGTTGATGGATTGCGGCTTAGTTAGAAAACATCAGTTTGGTAAAAATCAAGCTCAGTACGAAAAATCGTATTTTGATAGACAACACGATCATGTTATTTTAACCGATACCAGTGAAGTGATTGAATTTTGTGACCCACGCATAGAAAGCATCAAAAAAACCATAGAAGAAGTTTTCGATATTACTATAGATCGACATTCACTTTACTTCTACGGAACCAAAAACAAACCTAAACAATAAATTTTTATGGCAGTCGATTTGCTATTAGGTCTTCAATGGGGAGACGAAGGAAAAGGAAAAATTGTTGATTACCTTACTGAAAAATACGATATTATTGCGCGATTTCAAGGTGGACCAAATGCGGGACACACTTTAGAATTTGATGGAATTAAACATGTTTTACACACCATTCCTTCAGGAATTTTTCACGAAGGAACCATAAATTTAGTTGGTAATGGCGTAGTCATCGATCCTGTGATTTTTAAACGGGAATTAGATAACCTAGCTAAATTCAATTTAGACCTGCATAAAAAACTTGTCATTTCCAGAAAAGCACATTTAATCTTACCTACACATCGTTTGTTAGATGCCGCTTCTGAAGCTGCTAAAGGAAAAGCCAAAATTGGTTCCACTTTAAAAGGTATTGGACCAACGTATATGGACAAAACCGGTAGAAACGGAATTCGCGTTGGCGATTTAGAAATGAATGACTGGCAAGAAAAATACCGAACGCTAGCCGATAAGCACGAAGCCATGATTAGCTTCTATAATGTTGATGTACAATACAATTTAAAAGAATTAGAAGAAGAGTTTTTTGCTGCTATTGAAGTATTAAAGTCTTTAAAATTTATAGACTCCGAAGAATATTTACACCAAGCACAACAAGATAACAAAAGTATTTTAGCCGAAGGCGCGCAAGGTTCTTTGTTAGACATTGACTTTGGAACTTATCCGTTTGTTACTTCATCTAATACCACCGCAGCTGGAGCTTGTACAGGTTTAGGCATTGCACCCAACAAAATTAAAAAGGTTTTTGGTATTTTTAAAGCATACACGACTCGCGTAGGAAGCGGTCCTTTTCCTACTGAATTATTTGATGAAGACGGAGCCAAAATGGCAAAAGTTGGAAACGAATTTGGTGCCACCACCGGACGCCCAAGACGTTGTGGATGGTTAGACTTAGTTGCGCTAAAATATGCCGTTCAAGTAAATGGAGTAACCGAATTAATTATGATGAAAGGCGACGTACTTAGCGGCTTTAAAACCTTAAAAGTTTGCACTGCTTATAAGTACAAAGGCGAAAAAATCACACATTTACCCTACAATATTGAAGAAGAAAATATTGAACCTATCTACACTGAATTAAAAGGATGGAAGGAAGATTTAACTAAAATGAAAGACATCAATAAACTTCCTGAAGAGTTAAATGAATACATTCAATTTATTGAAGATGAAGTTGGAGTGCCCATCAAAATTGTATCGGTTGGTCCAGATCGAACGCAGACGATTATTCGGTAAATGTACATCAAATCTTAAAATAGCAAACCTCACAGCTCTTGAAGACCTGTGAGGTTTTTAATTCATTTTCAAATTGAAACCGCTAGTCTTTAATTAACTTCTTCGTTAAACTTCCATTTTCAGTTTTCACTTTCACCAAATACATACCTTTGGCTAAGTTACTTATATCTATAGGTTGATTTTCATTGTAAGTTGAATTCAAAACTTGCTTCCCGTTTAGGTTATAGATTGTAATTTGCTCTATCTTATTTTTTTGGCTTTCCATATGCAACAAATCTTTCGCTGGATTCGGATAAATGGAAAACTCGATTTCTTCAAAATTTTCATTACTTAACGTACTTGCCCAAAAAGTAGCGACATCGCCTTCACTATTAGTTATATCTAGGTGAATTAAATCGCCTTCTTCAGTAAAAGTATAACTAAATGGCTGATAGGGATTTGAAAAATTATTTAAATCTTCAAATAAAAATTCTTCAAATAGAAAAAACTCACGAGATAATATTTCAGGCATATTGCAATCACCTAGTGGCATTGTTGTTTCTGAAATAACAAAACTTTGGTTTTGATTATCAAAATCTACTAACGATTCTAGTAATTGACAATAACCAAGAGATAACGAGAAATTGTTGTTACCAAAATCAAAAAAATCAGCTAAAATAATCATGTCGTTTGGAACTACTAAAGTAGAATCAGCTGTAACCACTTGTTCTAATTTCCAATTATGGTCTAAAATAGGTTCATTTTGAGCATTTAATTGAAATGATATTAATATAATGCAGGTTATTAAAAAAAAAATACAATTCTTGGTGTTGCGGTGTTGCGGTGTTGCGATGTTGCGATGTTGCGATGTTGCGATGTTGCGATGTTGCGATGTTGTTTTCATAATAGTAAATTTTAATTATTGCTTGAAATTACATAAATTTTTATTAATAATTAAGTTTAATCACAAATAAATTGTTAAATAATTCGGGTAATTGAATTTCAACTTAAGCATCATATCAATATAGTAGGATAAAAAGGGATCTACCAAGTCTTGAAGACCTGTGATGTTTTTAATTCATTCTCAAATTGAAACCGCTAATCTTTAATTAACTTCTTCGTTAAACTTCCGTTTTCTGTTTGCACTTTTACCAAATACATACCTTTGGCTAAGTTACTTACATCTATAGGTTGATTTTCATTGTAAGTTGAATTCAAAACTTGCTTCCCGTTTAGGTTATAGATTACAATTTGATCTATCTTATTTTGTTGGCTTTCCATATGCAACAAATCTTTCGCTGGATTGGGATAAAATGTAAACTCATTAAAATAATTATCCGAAACTGAAAATGCGCAATTGGTTGTGGATACTTCAACATTTTCAGCAACATAATAACTTTCAGCCAAAGCTACTTCTTCTCCTTCATCAATACAAACAAATGCAAGCGCTGGCAAATTAGAGAAATCAAAACTAAAATATGGCATACTATCTGGCGAAGAGTAAGATATGGCTCCGTTTTTCATATTGATATAGTTCAAATTGGGATTTGATGGACAATATAGCTCAGTGAAGTTCGGGTTTTGAGTACCGTCAATATTTTCGATTAAGTTACCACCGATATGCAATGCAAACAGAGCATCTAAACCACTTAAGTCAATAGTGGTCAATTCATTATTTGAAATATAAAAATTCATTAAATCTGCTAAATGATTTACGTCCACTTCACTTAAGTTATTGTAGCTTAAATCTATATCAGTTAAGTTTTGTGTTTGAGAAAAATCTATTGTAGAAAGTTGGTTGTTCCCGAAATATAAAGCTTCTAAACTGATTAAATCTGATAGATCTAAATCTTCTATGAAATTATTATTAAGCCAAATAAACCACATATTAGTTAATCCTGATAAATCGATTTCAGTTAATTGATTTGAATATGCCCAAATCCGTTCTAACTGGCTTAAACCATCAACTTGTATAGAAGAAAGTTGATTGTTTTGACACAACAAAGATTCCAATTGCGTTAAACTAGTTACATCTAGAGTGGTAAGCGCATTTCCTTGGCAATGCAAAGATGATAAGTTAATAAAATACTGTATGCCTTCTAAACTTTGAATTTTGTTAGGGTCAGGAACAGAAGTCGAAACACTTAAACTACTGATTGCTTCAGCTTCAGATTGTTGGATAACACCATCTCCATTGGTATCCACTCCTACTTCAATAAGTCGATTTAAAAAAATAGGATCGGGAATGCTAACAGTTTGAGCATTCATTGAAATAAAAGATGCAAAAAATAGAACTACTAAACCTATTTTGAAAAAAAGCGGTTTCAAATAAAAATTTTTAGAAAAGACACTTTGATTTGTAGTAGTTTTCATAATACTTTGAATTATTGATGTTTAAATTTATATAAATTATGGCAAACACCACAGAATCAGCAGAAATATTTTAAAGTGAATTCATTTTTTGGATAGTTAGTAAATAAAATAAACCTTTTACAAAATATAATCAAAAGGTTTTATTTCACTCGTTCTAGTTGTAATCTAACTTTTACAACAAATTCAAGCTCTTCTACATTAACCCTGTAAAACCTATGTTCTATATTACCATCAACTTTTTTCGAAATAATACCAGTTACATTCATAGCAGAAGGATTATTTTTAGCATCACCCGTTTTAAAATGTGTATCTCCAGAAAACCGATTCAATCTAACTACGATATAATGAGCCTGCTCATTTCTAACTTCATAATTTAAGTTACTTAAGTCAATTTGTAATTTATGTGAGCCTCTCTTTTTTACTTGATAGATTAAATCTTCTTCGTTTATTTTTCTAATTATTTTTAAACCATCATCTACTTCATAAAGCCTCACAAGAAATTTACTTTTATAGCTCGAGCTATGAAATAAAATTCTTCCTTTAATGGGAATTTCCAAAGCATAAATTTTAACTGGTTTCAGACTATCTATGCCAATAGCAACGGCAACACCTATACCAATTCCCATTGGCAGCTTATTTCCCTTTTCTGCTCCAATCCAAAAAAGATTTTTTTTATCCGTTAATACAACTTCGTCTAGGTCTTGACTGAGCTCTACTTCAATTATATTGGAATTAAAACTGGCCTTTGAAATTTTCATTTTCTGAAAATTAGCATTCAATTGTATGGAGTCAGATGCTAGTATCAATTTCTTATCCAAACTTACTTTGGCTTCATCATCTGCATAAAAATGATTGGTCTTACTCTTGCTAAAAATAGTGATGTAATAATCTTCTAAAAGTGCTGCATTGGTTTGGTTATAAAATTGATATTCTTGGTTTTGAGCAAAGCAACTAAAGCTTAATAAAAAAACTAAACACCTAAATAAAATCATATCCATTTATTCATCTAAATCTTCAAAAATAAGTTGTACTAAAGGTAAACCAGTTTCATCAAACCATTTTCTTTCAATTTTTAGTGATTCTTCTCCATGCAAGGAGTAAATACTATGTAGAGATGGCTTCTCATTTAATAAATCTTCTTTACTTCGTTGATACTGTTGCATTAAAATACCATTATCTAAAGCTTCAAAACCAAAAACTAAAAAATTAAAGTCTTTATAGTTTATATCAAACTCTCGTAAATCTACTTCAAACCATTTAGGTATTTTATTTGGAATTTTAAAAATTAATTCTTTGCCTAATAAATTATCAATTCGCTTGTTTTTTCTATCTTTTTGATATCCCTTTAGAAACACCTTAAACCGTTTGCCTTTACTAGAATATCCATGAACTAACTTATTTCCTTTTCTAAACTGATAACGAATTCCTACTAATTTTAAGTCTTCAGGTAAACGATGCGTTGGCAAATCTAATAAAGCTGATTGCCCTTTTGCGTATCTGTGAGGAACTTCGTTCTTTTGATTTGGACCTACATATACGTGTTTTTTGGTTTTTACCACAACCTCGTCTAGTCCTAACCCACTTTTTAAAGCAATGGTTTTATTTTCAAAATCAGCTTTTTCTAAAAAGATTTTATAAAACGAAAAGGAAGCAGTAATAGAGTCAGCTTCAATAATAAAATCTTCTGGAATAAAAAGCTTAGAATTTGTTGTCACTAATTTTTGTTGTTTTTCTTCTAAATAAAAACGCAATATAATTTCTTCATCTCCAAATTCTTTTGGATACACAAATCTATATTCCTGCTGTGCTAAACAAGAATAAGTCATAAAAGTTAAAAACATAGGTATTAACCAATTGGCTATACCTATGCTTATCTTGTACATGTTATATAACATTATAATTTATTGATAACCATCATTAACCCAATCTGAATAGGTGCATGGTATATTATTCCAAGTATCAGTACCCCAAGAAATCCAAATCCTTCTTATCTTAATAGTTGCTGAAAAAGAGAATCCAATTACGCTGTGTGTGTGTGTGTGTGTGTGTGTAAAAAACTCATACTTCATAACTTACATTAATTATGAAACAACTTTACACATTATATTTTTAAATTTTTGCAGAAAATCTGCAAAAATTGACCAATTATTTTTCGTATGGTAGAACTACAATTTGAGTTAAAGTTTTGTTAACAAGCAAAAAAGGGTTATATAAACAATTAAAAAAATATCCTTCGATGGGAAACCTGCAAGGTCTCTGAGACCTTGCAGGTTTATTTCATTTTGTTAGCATAAAAAATAAAATTTTGTTAATGAAAAAACAATCGCATCATACCAATGGATTTTTTAAAATCTTTCTTCAACAAAAACCCTGCAAGCGTTTTGAACGCTTGCAGGGTAGACTTTTTGCTTACTCCTTTAATTTAGTTAATACCATCTCGGTGACGGTAAAACCTTTTTGATCATTGTTAGGATTGTAGCCTTCTTTAAGCTTCCATTGGGCTTGGTTTTCGCCAATAAGCTCAAAATATAATGAGCCATACTTTTGATAAGTATAATCCCAAAATCTAAATCTAATTTTTCCTGTAGACAAAACTTCTAGTCTTGATTCTTTAGCATAACACATAATCATACCATCATTGTTATACACATCTGTTATCTCTCCTAAATAGTACTCACCAACTAATTTATCAATATATAATCCATTAATTGCTGTTTTCTTTTTAGAGATAATAAACTTAAACTGCTTCCCGTTTATTTCATAAACCCAAGTCCCTATGTATTTATTGATTAAGCTTGGGTCGGTTTTATAGTAAGTTCCTTTTTCTACGTTTTGTATTTTTTTGCCTTGTTTTAAAATTACTTCTTGGGCATTCATCAAAGCTATATTAGCAAAGATACTCAGTACTACGATTAATATTTTTTTCATCTTGTTTTGTAGAAAACCTGCAAGGATTTTGATTCCTTGCAGGTTAAAATGTTAATTTACTCCTTTAATTTAGTTAATACCATCTCGGTGGGTACAGTAAAACCTTTTTGGTCTGTAAATGCATTATAAGTTTCTTTAAGCTTCCATTGGGCTTGGTTTTCGCCAATAAGCTCAAAATATAATGAACCATACTTTTGGTAAGTATAATCCCAAAATCTAAATCTGAGCTTGCCTGTAGCAAGTACTTCTAGACCATACTCTTTAGCATGGCATTCATAAACATCAGGATCATTATATACATCTGTTATTTTTTCCAAATGGTACTCTGCTACTAAACGGTCTATAAAAACGCCTCCTACTGCTGTTTTCTTTTTAGAGATAATAAATTTAAATTGCTCTCCATTTACTTCATAAACCCAGGTGCCTATATACTTATTCATTAAGCTTGGGTCGGTTTTATAGTAAGTGCCTTTTTCTACATTTTGTACTTTTTTGCCTTGTTTTAAAATTACTTCCTGAGCATTCATTAATGCTACATTAGCAATAATACTTAGTACTACGATTAATATTTTTTTCATCTTTTTTATATTTTATTAATTACAATCTACCTCAACGGTTTCGGTGTTGGCTTTGTTTCTTTTAATTTCCTTCCAATCATCAAAATTTTCGTTTCCTTTAAATAAACTTAACCCAGAATTTTCTATTGCCTGTAAAACTGACAGTTCCCTTGCAGTAATTGAATCTATACCATATACTTCATTTAATAAATAATATTGAGCACCAATCTGCAAATCAAAATCATTATACGCGTTTAGTAATGTGCTTTGTCCAAACTGTGCAAAAGTTACAGGATCATTAATCATGAGCGTATAGGATGTTCCGTGAGCCGTAACAACCATCATTATAAATGTACTTGTGTTATTAATGTGTCCATCATTATAAAGTTGAAACAAAGCTAATATATCATCTGGTGAAAAAATAGAACTTCCGTTAGGCAAAACATGCGTATGCATAAATCCATCAATAGAACCATTGACGCTGAAGTTAATTTCATCTGCGTTTGGTTCTCCTTCAATAGAATCAAAAGCCACACCATCATGATTAATTAAATAGCCTGTTTCACGGTCTAAACTAGTGTTGTTTTGCATTTCAACTAATTTTTCTTTGAGTTCATTATCATTCTCCATACTATTCATCTCATCACATGGGTCTTGATCATCGTCGGCATCATCGTTTTCATCGTTGTTTGGATTGTTAGCGCTACCACTACCTCCGCCGCCGTAGTTCCAGTCATTACTACTATCGCCATCACCACCTCCATCAATAGGATAAAGTATAGTTATTGATACGTATTTTATAGGTGGTGTAGGCGTAACAACTACTTCGTCTAATTGACACCATGAGCACACCGTGAAAACACAATCTTCACAGCCATCATTTTCATTGATAGATTTATTAAAGCTTTTGCTACTTATACTTTTATTGACATAGTTTAAGTATTCTGATACTAATATATCATTTTCAATTTTAAAAGCTTTAATAAAGTTACCGTCTAAATCTGTAATTAACATATCTCCAGAAAATACATTTTGGTCTGTATTATCATTTAGTGATAGAGTAACTACAACATTCTCAAGCACTCCATTCACTTCCAACAAAAGCACTCTACTGTAAGAATCAGGAAGCAGAGTGTTGACATTAATTACTGCAAGTTCTTCATCGCTATTGGTAATTTCTTCATAATCGATTTCAGAATCATATGAAGTTATAAAACTATCATTAGTTTTGGCCGTCTTTTCATTTTGTTTTTCCAAAAAATTAAACACTTTATCGCTTGGCGCAGTGTTGAAATTTGATTTTTCAAAATTATTAAATTCATCTTTTTCACAAGAATAAGATAGAAATATAAGTATTAAAATTAAAGCTTTAATACCACTAGAATTATGTTTCATTATATTGAATGATTTTAGTTAATTAAAAAAATTATTTAGCCTACCTAAAGAAGTATTATTAAGTAAATATCTTCTAAAGATTTATCCCATAAATAATTTATTAAGTAAAATCGCGACAACGCAAATACTGAAAAATCCAGTTACGCTGTGTGTGTGTGTGTGTGTGTGTGTGTAAAAAACTCATATTCCATAACTTACATTAATTATGAAACAACTTTACACATTATATTTTTAAATTTTTGCAGAAAATCTGCAAAAATTAACCAACTTTTTTTCGTATGGCAGAGCCGTAATTTGAGTTAAATTTTTGTTAACAACGAAAAAAGGGTTATATAAACAATTAAAAAAATATCCTTCGATGGGAAACCTGCAAGGTCTCAGAGACCTTGCAGGTTTATTTCATTTTGTTAGCATAAAAAATAAAATTTTGTTAATGAAAAAACAATCGCATCATACCAATGGATTTTTTAAATTCTTTCTTCAACAAAAACCCTGCAAGCGTTTTGAACGCTTGCAGGGTTTTTTATATTGTTAGAATTAAAATAATACCTAAACCACCGGCTCCGCATACAAATCAAAGTCGGCTGCATCTGTGATTTTTACCTGGGTAAAATCGCCTACTTTTATATAATGTTTAGACGCATCAACCAAAACTTCGTTGTCTACGTCAGGCGAATCAAATTCGGTTCTGCCTACAAAATAATTACCTTCTTTTCTATCGAAAACGCAGGTAAACTCCTTGCCTATTTTTTCTTGGTTTTGTTCCCAAGAAATTTGCGATTGAATTTCCATGATTTCATTGGCGCGTTGCATTTTTACTTCCTCAGGAACATCGTCTACTAAATTGTAAGCATGCGTATTTTCTTCATGCGAATAGGTAAAACAACCCAAGCGCTCAAAACGCATTTCTTGCACCCAAGCTTTCAATTCCTGAAAATCTGCTTCGGTTTCACCTGGATAACCCACAATTAAAGTGGTTCTAATCGCCATTCCTGGCACTTTTTCTCGAAACTTATACAGTAAATCGGTTGTTTTTTTGTGGTTGGTTCCACGTCGCATCGATTTCAATAACTTATCAGAAATATGCTGTAACGGAATATCGATATAATTACACACTTTTGGCTCTTCTCGAATTACATCCAACACATCTTCTGGAAAACCTGTTGGAAAAGCATAATGCAAACGAATCCATTCAATGCCATCTACTTTCACCAAGTTTTGTAGCAACTCGGCTAAGTTTCGTTTTTTGTATAAATCAAGACCGTAATAGGTTAAATCTTGTGCGATTAAAATGAGCTCTTTTACACCATTGGCGGCTAATTTTTTAGCTTCTTCAACCAATTCTTCAATGGGTTTAGACTTGTGTCCACCACGCATTAACGGTATAGCACAAAACGAACACGGACGGTCGCAACCTTCTGCAATTTTTAAATAGGCATAATTTTTCGGAGTGGTCGTTAATCGTTCGCCGATGAGTTCGTGTTTGTAATCGGCACCCAAAGCTTTCAATAAAGCTGGTAATTCTGTTGTGCCAAAATACTGGTCTACACTTGGTATTTCCTTTTGCAAATCGGGCTTGTAGCGTTCTGACAAACATCCGGTTACAAAAACTTTATCTACTAAACCATCTTCTTTTTGCTGTACAAAATCTAGAATGGTATTTACCGATTCTTCCTTGGCGTTATCAATAAAACCGCAGGTGTTAATCACCACCACGTTGCCTTCCTGCTCGTGAACAACTTCTTTGTTATTGGCTTTCAGTTGGCCCATCAATACTTCAGAATCGTAGATGTTTTTACTGCAACCCAAGGTTACCACATTAATTTTATTTTTCTTTAAAGACTTTGTACGCATAGCAAAATTTTGGTTTGCAAAGATACAATCTAAACTTCAATTAAAATCTTAATTACTAGTGGATTATTTGGGCGTTCCCTTGCCACAAAAGCAAGGTCAGGCTTTCACGCCAAGTACGCAGCCAAAGCCAAGTTTTATGGTACCACAATAGCTTCGTAAAGTCGCTTGTGTAGTACACAACAACTATTGGCTTTTGCTTTGCGGGCTTTCTGTTCAATCCTTAACGCAATCCGTAGGTTACAGGTAAGCATTCCACAAACAATCCAACCCATCGGTAAACATGTGGAAAAGTAAACCGATAAAAATTAAACGTAAAATAGCATGTTTTACAAAAATAGCTCCTAAGAAATAAACCGCAATCATTGGATACGAATGAAAAGTATGAAAGCCAATACTACATCTATCAGGATCAAAAATAGGATTTGCCCACAGATGATCTACATCTACTAACATCGTTGCAAATAAAATTAAATAAGCCTTAAACCATTTTTTGGGCCAGTACACATAAGCAATAATACCAATGGCCCCAAAATGCAGGAGGTAATGTATAAAGGTTTGCAAAAGAACAAATTTATAAAGCACAAAAATACACTTACTTTGTTTTTAAAAACAAAAAAGCGCCCTTTTAAAAAGGACGCTTTACAGATTGATAAAGGCTAATTTAAATCAAAACGTACTCCAAATTGAATGTTGTGCGTATCTACAATATTGTCTGTAAACATGGGGTTTAAGTTATATTGTGCATAAAATGAAAATTCATCCCAACCCACATACGCACTTAAACCATAAAGCAGATTGGTGGTATTAAAGTCGTCACGAATTCGTTCTTTTATGCGTTGACCATTTTCATTAGTATATTTCAGTTTATTGGTGTTTAGCAAGTTAAGCCCAACAAAGCCACCCAAACCAACTTTAAAATCATGATCAGAATAATAACGAGCTCCTTTGCTGTTGGTTTTTATTCCGTTACTGCCTAGTTGCAAATGCAGTGGAAAAATTAAATTGTCCATTCTAAATTTGTTTTTTCGCAAGTTAAAATCGAATTCTTCTATATTGGTTTGGTCTCCGTTTACAGCAAACACATTATTACCTTCTGGTTTTAAACCATTAAACTGAAATGAAAATCCGTATTTTACACTTAACCAACCCACATTTTTAAAAACACGGCTTTCTCTTGCATAACCAATTTCAAATGTTCTGCTACCACCAAATCGAATTCCAGAATCATCCAAAGAGCCGCCATCAGTTAATGCATTATTAAATCCCAAAGCAAGTACCAACCCATCTGTGCTGCGTGAGCCTTTTACCTTACTCACATCTGTTTGTTCTAAATTTTCTGGTGTTGGTGGTGAGTTTGGGTCTTCTGGATTTGGTGGTGTTGGTGGAGTTGGCGCAGTGGTAATTTTATATTTTCTTTCTTCATATTGTTTTTTGCGCATTGCTTTCATTTCTTCTCTAGCTTCAAGCAATTCTTCTCTTTTTGCTTCTACTTCCTTTCGCTTTGCTTTCAAGGCTGCATATTCTTCATGATCGCTAAGTTGTAAATCTTCAAATACATTACCTAATACTTCTAAAACTTCAAATAATCCTTCAAGATCTTCGGTAGGCAAATCTAATTCTAGTTCGTCAAGATCAATTTCCGAAAAATCTAAGGGATAATCGTTTCGCTTCAGATAAAGCGTGTATGAATCGACAATTTGGGTTAAATCGCTGATGTTCTGCGCTGCTATTTCTGAAGCTTCAATTTTTAGTTGTTGAGCTGTTTTCTCATCGATTTCACCTGTTTCAACTTGAGCATTAATGTTTTCAATTTTTTGTTTTAAAACTTCTTTTTCAAAGGTCTCAATACGTTCTAGTAAAGCTTGATAATCTGCTTTTTCGGTCTCGGTAAATGCATACTCTTCAGTTACCTGAGCGAAGGAAGTTGCACAATTCAGTGAAAAAAGAACAATTAAAAATGAGATAATTAGTAATTTGGGTTTCATGATTTTTAGTTTAAAATTAGAAATAGTTTAGTTTGTAGATGCTTGCATCTAATTGGAAATAGTACGTAATAATTGAATTTTATTTTAGGCTTACTAAAGCAGATTCAAGGTTTTCATAATTTGCTTTTACAAAATGCCACACTCGTTTTTTCAGGTTATCTTTAGAAAGGTCTTCTTCAACTTCAGCCAGCAAATCGCTTGCTTGTGCAAATTCATAAAGTTGATTGTATTCTACTTCCTGAATAATTTGTTTTGCTTCGGCTAACAATAAGTCAGCTTCGTCTTTTGCGCTAAGATTTAAGCTTGTTGAAGAACTAGCGGCTAACTCTGCTTCCACTTCAGTTAATAGTTCCTTTGCTTTTAGATTAACATCCGTATTTGTATTGGTTTCTAGTTGGTTTTGTGTTTCATTTTTTGTAGAAACCATTTGTGTTGTTTTTCTATTTAAAGTTTGTTTTGAAACAGATTTTTTAGGACTTAATATAGATTCCTGTTCATCTATATCTTGCTTAACCGGTTCAGTTTCTTTAAGGCTTAAAGTCGATTCAGATTCTAAAAACAAGGCTGCTGGGAAAACGGATTCTTCCTGAGATGAATCAAAATTTTCCGTTGCAGTAGCTTGGCTTTGATGTTGTATTGAAGTAGTTGGTAAGCTTACAAAAACTACAAAACCAATTAAACTTGCTGCTACCAGACTAAAAATAAATTTCTTTTTTAGTTTGTTTTTACTTTTGCTTTCTAAACCTGACTCGATGGCTAGCCATGCTTCATCAGACGGAGTAATGCTTCGGTTGCGAAGTTCATTTCTCCAATTATTCTGCTCTTTCATTTGCTTTCTTTTTAGTTTGTATGGCTTCAGCTATACATTTTCTTGCCTTAAACAACTGCGATTTTGAAGTGCTTTCTGCTATAGAAAGTAAGTCTGCAATCTCTTTGTGACGGTATCCTTCTACTTCATACATCACGAAAATCATTTTATATCCTGATGGTAATTGATCGATTAATTCTTGCGCTTCTTCTACTCTACTTAAATCTTCAATTGCTTCAACTTCGCTTGGCTTTTCATGAATGCGAAAATCGTCTATCGGAAATTCTACTTTTTTCTGGCTTCGTAAAAAATCGATACTTTCTCTTACCATAATTTTTCGAAGCCAGCCTTCAAAACTTCCCTGAAATTTGAAGTTTTTGAGTTGTGCAAAAGCTTTTAAAAAACCTTTAGACATCACATCTTCTGCGTACTGTAAATCTTTAACGTACATTCTGCAAACGCTCAGCATTTTACCAGAAAATTCTTTATACAATTGAAATTGTGCTTTTCTGTTGTTTTGAATGCAAGCTTTTATGCATTTTTTGTGTTGATGATGTAAGTCTATTATTTTCATTTTCTGAATGACATCTATTACATAGACGAGAGTTAATTGAAAAAGGTTGCCTGAATTTTATAAAAATTAAAAAACCTGACCAAAAACAGCCAGGCTTAACATTTATAAAGCTAATTTTCAAGGATTAATCTCCAATAAATTTTTCTAAAATTGAATTTAACTCTTGATGATGTGTAAAAGTTACTCCATGAGGTGCTCCTTTCAGCACTTCAAATTGTGCTCCTTTAATTATTTCAGCTGCTTTTTTACCCGAAACTTCTACAGGTACAATAGCATCATCATCTCCGTGTACAATAAGTGTGGGCACATCAAATTTCTTACAATCTGCTCTAAAATCTGTCTTTCCAAATGCATCTACACAATCTAAGGTTGCTTTTCTTGAAGCTGAACAAGCTACATACCAATTGTAATCTACTTGCGCCTGACTAACGCTGTCTTTATTTTTTTCTAAGTTAACAAAGTTTTTACCAAAATCTTTAAAAAAGGCAGGTCTATCTTTGGCAATACCTTCTTTCATGCCTTCAAAAACAGAAATATCTACTGCATTAGGATTATCATCGGTTTCTAACATAAAAGGCACTACAGAAGAAATTAAAACAGCTTTTGCAATTCGTTTGGTTCCATATTTGCCGATGTAGCGAGCAACTTCTCCGCCTCCCATAGAAAAACCAGCTAAGATTACGTTATCGAGCTCTAGATCTTCAATTAAATCGTTTACGTCTTTGGCTAAATCATTATAAGTATAGCCATTCCAAGGTTTAGAGCTATCTCCAAATCCGCGTCTATCGTATGTAATTACTCGGTAACCTGCGTTAACTAGAAAAGGAACTTGATGTTCCCACATAGCATGACTTAGGGGCCAACCATGAATTAAAATAATGGGTTGTCCTTGACCATAATCTTGATAAGCTAATTGCACTGCAGAACCTTTTTCTATACTGGTTGTTTTTAAGTAATTCATGTTGTCATTATATTTATAAATTCACTTTAAAATTAAAAAAAATAGTGGAACAAAACTTTAATTAATACCCAAATTTCTTGAGTAAAAATGCTGGGCATCGCATTGGTTTTTTGGTTTTAGCGTCAACAAAAACTAAGGTGGTAGAAGCTTCAATAAGCAATTGTTTATTTTGGTTGTTAAAAATTTTATACAAAAAAGTGATTCTCACTTTGGGTTGTTCTTTTAGTTGTGTTTCAACTTCTAAAACATCTCCAAATTTAGCTGAAGCTAAATAAGAAATTTGCAAATTGTATACAGGCAGTAAAATACCTTGATCTTCCATTTTTTGATAATGTAAACCAAATTGATGCAACCAACTTACTCTCCCTAATTCTAAATATTGTGGGTAAACTCCATGATGAACAACCCCCATTTGGTCTGTTTCTGCATACCTAACTTCTATTTCTGTACTTGAAATTTTTTTCATTTTTATCAATGTTAAAATTTTGTGAAAACTTTTTTTGTAGTATCCGAAAAAAAAAGGAGAAATTCAATAGCAAATTAATTTTTTATTACATTATTTGTTCACATATTTGTGCTTGCAAAATAAGAGATTCACTTATTCACTTTTTAACAAAACAAGATTCATTAATATGGCTAAAACTGCGGAAACGGTATGGAACAATTGTCTAAAATTTATCGAGGACAATATTTCTCCGCAAGCCTACAAAACTTGGTTTGAGCCGGTTTTGGCTGTTAAATTGCAAGATCAATCTCTTAGTATTCAAGTTCCGTCTAAGTTTTTTTACGAATGGTTAGAAGAGCATTATTTTAATTTATTAAAGGTTGCTTTAACAAAAGAAATTGGCAAAGGCGCCAAACTTTTGTATATCATTAAGATGGAAAATAGAGCAGGCAGTAGTCAATCTTTTACTGAAAAAATACCGAGTTCGCATCGCGGAAAAGTTTCTTCACAAGATGTTAATATGAAGGTAACTTCTAAAAGTCCAGAATTAAAAAATCCATTTGTAATTCCTGGAATTAGAAATTTAAAAATAGACTCACAGCTCAACGCCAATTATAATTTTGATAACTTTTTAGAAGGAGAATCCAACCGTTTAGCTCGATCTGCTGGAAAAGCAATTGCCAATAAACCGGGAGGAACTTCATTCAATCCATTATTGGTTTTTGGTGGAAGCGGTTTAGGAAAAACACATTTAGCTCATGCTATTGGTGTTGATATTAAAGAGAAATACCCAGACAAAACTGTTCTTTATATTTCGGCAGAAAAATTTACGCAACAATACATCGATTCTGCTATAAAGAGAAAAAACTTAAACGATTTTATTCATTTTTATCAATTAATAGATGTTTTAATTGTTGACGATATACAGTTGTTATCTGGAAAAATGAAAACCCAAGAAGCATTTTTCCATATTTTTAACCATTTGCATCAAAATGGAAAACAGGTAATTTTAACTAGCGACAAAGCTCCTGTAGACATGCAAGAAATTGAACAGCGCTTGCTTTCAAGGTTTAAATGGGGTTTATCTGCAGAATTACAAGTGCCAGATTATTACACACGTAGAAAAATTATTGAAAGTAAATTGTATCGTGATGGCGTTGAAATGCCTGAAGACATTATAGACTACGTTGCTAAAAACATTAAAAGTAACATACGCGAATTAGAAGGTGCAATTATTTCGTTAATCGCACATTCTTCGTTCAGCAAAACTGAAGTAGATATTGAACTTGCTCAAAAAATAGTTTCTAATTTTGTAAGAAAAACAAAGAAGGACGTTTCTATAGATCAAATTCAAAAAACTGTAAGCGAATACTTCAATATGGATATTGAAACGCTTCAATCTAAAACTAGAAAAAGACACATTGTTCAAGCTAGACAAATTGCAATGTATTTTGCTAAGAAAATGACAAAATCTTCTTTAGCAAGCATTGGAAAACAAATTGGCAGCAGAGACCATGCAACTGTACTTCATGCCTGTAAAACGGTAGATAACTTACAAAGTACAGATAAAGAATTTAAAAAATACGTAGAAGATTTAACTTCTAAACTCAAAAACTAATGGCTAAAACCAAAGTTTTAATGGTTTGCTTAGGGAATATTTGTCGATCTCCTTTAGCTGAAGGTATTTTAAAAAATAAAGTAAACCCAGATTTAGTTGATGTTGATTCTGCTGGAACTTCGGCAGAACACGCAGGAGAATTGCCAGACCCTCGCTCTATTAATGTAGCTCAAGTAAACGGACTAGATATTACAGACCAACGTTCTAGGCAATTCATCAAATCAGATTTTGATAAATTTGATTTTATTTATGTAATGGACCAACAAAATTTCAAAAATGTAATGCAACTTAGTCCTTCTAGAGAATCATCTAAAAAAGTGAATTTAATTTTAAATAGCATCGCTCCAAATACCAATGCTGAAGTGCCCGACCCATATTATGGTGGAGAAAATGGTTTTAAAAATGTTTACAAGATGTTAGACGAAGCCTGCGACCAAATAGCTAAAGAATTGAATACAAATGCCAACGCATAAACAAGAATTTGAAAAGGGAAAACTATTTTTAATTCCATCTAGATTAGGTGAACAACCTCCTTTGGAAGTCTTACCGCTTTCTATCCGAAAAAAAATAAATGACATTGATACCTATATTGCTGAAAACGAAAAAGTAACTCGCGCTTTCATCAAAAAAATTGTTCCTGGAAAGCCCCAAAGCGATTTAACTTTTTTTCTTTTAAATAAATTCACAAAAGATATAGAAATTCCTGCATTTTTAGATCCTTGTAAAAACGGTAAAGATGTAGGCATGGTATCTGATGCAGGCTGTCCAGGTATTGCAGACCCAGGTTCTCAAATAGTAAATTTAGCACACCAATACAACATTAAAGTAGTTCCTTTAGTTGGTCCATCTTCCATATTACTCGCCTTAATGGCAAGTGGCATGAATGGACAGAACTTTGCGTTTAATGGTTACCTACCTATTGATAAAAGCGAATGCAAAAGCAAAATTAAACAACTAGAAAAACGATCGATCAAAGAAAACCAATCGCAAGTTTTTATCGAAACTCCATATCGCAACGATCAAATGTTTGAACTTTTGCTTAAAACGCTTCAACCTAACACCAAACTTTGTATAGGATGTGAATTAACACTATCTACAGAATACATTCAAACAAAAAGTGTGAGCGAATGGCAAAACATAAAATTAGATTTGCATAAAAAACCTTGCATCTTTATAATTCAACAATAATTTAGGAAATTATTAATTTCTAATTCAACCACAAAGTTTGAAGGTCTGCTATATTTGTCAAAAAAAACTTGACACTCAAGCAACTTCTATTTTTTACATCCATTACCTTGTTTTGTTCACTTACAGCTGTATCTCAAAATGTTCAGTTAAGCGGTACTGTTTACAACCAAGAAGAAAAACAGCCTATTTTAGGAGTAAATGTTCAGGTTAAGGAAACTAAATTTGGAAATGTTTCTGATTTTGATGGAAAATTTGAAATTAACTTACCAAAAGGGACCTATAACATAGCTTTTTCATATTTAGGTTTTGAAGAACAAATACGAGAGATTGACCTTAAGGAAGATACCGAATTGGAAATATATTTAGTCCCTCAAGATGAACAACTAGATGAAGTGCTTGTACAAGAAAATATTGAAAAAACTGAAATTAGAAGTGCTAGCATGAGCACAAATCGGTTAACAGCAGAAACCATTAAACAAATTCCTGTTGTGCTTGGTGAAGCAGATGTAATTCGGTCTTTAATACAACTGCCAGGAATATCAAACACTGGAGAAGGTTCTTCTGGATTTAATGTACGAGGTGGAAACGCAGGACAAAATTTAGTTTTGGTAGACAATGCTACCATTTTCAACTCTTCTCACCTATTTGGATTATTTTCAATTTTTAATCCCGATGCCATAAAAGATTTAAGTTTGTATAAAGGCGGTATACCTTCCAATTTTGGCGGTCGGGTTGCTTCTGTATTAGATATTGAACAACGACGCGGAAATACTCAAGAATTTAAGGGCGAAGCTAACTTAGGAATAGTTTCTAGTAAATTATTGTTAGAAGGACCCATTCAAAAAGACAAAAGTTCTTTTTTAGTGAGTGGAAGAAGTTCTTATGCGCACTTATTTCTTCAATTAGCAGACAATCCGAATTCGGCCTATTTTTATGATGTAAATGCCAAATTCAACTTCATTCTAAATGAAAAAAACAACATTTCTGCTTCTGCTTATTATGGAAGAGATGTTTTCGACATAAGTGATAATTTCATCAACATATTTGGGAGCTCATTTATTTCAACTCGATGGAACCATACTTTTAATGATAATATTTTCAGTAATTTAAGCTTCATTGTAAACGATTATGTTTATGATTTAGAAATAGACACCGCTGGTTTTGTTTTTGAAACTGGACTTAGTAACATCAATTTAAAATACGATTTTAATCATCAATTAAACAACAATATTAATTTAACTTACGGTATAGATACATTTTTACACGAATTTAATCCAGGAATAATAAAACCCAACAATCCTTTTTCTAATATAAATCGAAGAGTTCTTGATAAGAAATTTGCTTGGGAAAATGCAATATACATAGGAGCAAATCAAAATTTAAATGAACAAATTCAGCTTCAATATGGATTGCGAATTAGTAGTTTTTATAGACTAGGACAAAATGGTTTTGCTAATTACGAAAACAATCAGCCCGTTTTGTATAATTCAGATATCGGTATTTATGAAGAAGCACCCATTTTAGAAAGCGAAGACATTTCCAGAAGCCAATCAATACAAAGTTACCATAATTTAGAACCTAGATTTTCTATGTCTTACAGCTTTAATGACAATCAATCTGTAAAATTAGGTTACCATAGAATGGTGCAAAATTTACATTTAATTTCGAATACCTCAGCTCCTACTCCATTTGATATTTGGGCACCTAGCGGACCCTATTTAAAGCCACAAAAAGCAGATCAAATAGCTTTAGGTTATTTTCAAAATTTTAAAGATGAAGCCTTTTCTTTAGAAACAGAAGTGTACTATAAAGAAGTTCAAAACAGTTTCGACTTTATAAATGGGGCCAACTTAATTGCAAATAACAACATTGAACGAGTATTACTAAATGGTGAAGGAAGAGCTTTTGGCTGGGAATTCTTATTGAAAAAAAATACAGGAAAACTCACAGGATGGCTAGCTTATACTTTGTCTAGAACAGAACAGCGAACTCCAGGAAGAACAGCTGATGAACCTGGAATTAATAATGGAAATTGGTATTTAAACAATTTTGATAAAACACACGATTTATCACTGGTAGCCAATTATCAGTACAATAAAAAATGGTCTTTTAATGCTAATTTTGTTGTGCAAACCGGCTTACCGGTTAATTTTCCTGTAGGACAATATCAGTTTCAAGACTTAACAATTCCAGTATACGAAGGCAGAAACCTAAACCGTTTGCCTACATTCCATCGATTAGATATTTCGGCTACCTTAGTGCCAACTAAAAATGAAAATAGAGATTGGAAAACATCCTGGTCTTTTGGAATTTACAACGTATATAACAGAATGAATGCAGCAGCAATAAACTTTAGACAAAACCAAGAAACGGGTGCCAACGAAGCAGTTAGATTATCTATATTTGGAGCAGTACCTTCAGTTTCTTACAATATTAAGTT
The DNA here is from genome assembly GCF_014640195.1 of Psychroflexus planctonicus. Lineage (GTDB taxonomy): Bacteria > Bacteroidota > Bacteroidia > Flavobacteriales > Flavobacteriaceae > Psychroflexus > Psychroflexus planctonicus. The sequence continues at coordinate 26,803 of NZ_BMGM01000013.1, read as the reverse complement.
TTAAAATGAAACATGTACATCATTTATTAATTTGCATGAGCCTCTTGATTTTTACTTCTTGCTTAGACGTAGTAGAAGTAGATTTAGAAGAAGCCACACCACGCGTAGTTTTTGATGCTAGTATGAAATGGGAAAATGGTGAAGCAGCAAATGAACAGACTATTCAAGTTAGCCGAACGCGAAACTTTTTTGAAGATGAAATTGATTGGGTAAGCGGTGCAAACATTCAAATTGTAGATCCTAACAACACTATTGTTAATTTTGAAGAAGTTGAACCAGGACAATATAAAACCGATGCTTTTTTGGCTGAAATTGATGAAGAATATCAACTTGAAATTGAATTAGAAGGAAAGTCTTACCAAGCTAATGAAGCTTTTGTAAATAGAACAGTTATAGATACTATTGTACAAGGCGAAGATGGAGGATTTACAGGCGGTGAAAAAGAAGTTATTGTTTACTTCATGGATAATGTAGAGGAAGAAAATTATTATTTAACCCGTTTCAATACAGACTTTCTTGCTTTTCCAGAAGTAGATTTGCAGTCTGACGAATTTAGTAATGGAAACCGAATGTCTTCTAGCTTTTCTGATGAAGATTTAGAAAGTGGTGACCTTGTAGAAATTGAATTTTACAGCATTAGCAAAGCCTATTACGATTTTTTATTTAAATTATTATTGCAAACGGGTTCAGCTGGTGGTCCGTTTCAAGCACAACCAGCTACTGTGAGAGGAAACATTATTAATATTAATGATTTTGATGATTATCCTTTTGGATACTTTAGTTTATCAACTTTTGAAAAAGTAAGTTTTACAATTGAATAATGGAAGATTTTGAAAAAACAACAGAGCAAGACTCACTTTACAATAACCTCGAGCAGATGGAAGTGAGCGAATGCTTGCAGGCCATTAATCAAGAAGACCAAAAAGTTGCTATAGCTGTTAAAAAAGTAATCCCACAAATTGAAGCTTTGCTAAAAGCAGCTGTAAAACAATTAAAACTTGGCGGAAGATTATTTTACATAGGTGCTGGAACTAGCGGAAGACTTGGAATTTTAGATGCTAGTGAATGCCCGCCTACCTTTGGTGTTCCAGCCGAATTGGTAACTGGAATTATAGCTGGTGGCGATCAAGCCATTAGAAAAGCTGTAGAAAAAGCAGAAGACAATCAGCAACAAGCTTGGAAAGACTTAACCACACATCAAATTTCTGAAAAAGACGTAGTAATTGGTATTGCTGCATCGGGAACTACACCCTATGTTGTCGGTGGAATAAAAGATGCTAAAAAACATGGAATAATTACAGGATGTATTACTTGCAACCTAAACAGTCCTTTAGCTAATGCAGCGCAATTTCCTATTGAAGTAAATGTAGGACCTGAATTTGTAACTGGAAGCTCCAGAATGAAAGCAGGAACTGCTCAAAAAATGATTTTGAATATGATTAGCACTACAGCTATGGTTCAATTGGGAAAAGTGAAAGGGAACAAAATGGTAGACATGCAGTTGAGCAATGAAAAACTGAACAAACGAGCAATTGAAATGCTGGTTAATTTGAAAAATGTAGATGCACAAGAAGCTAAAAATTTACTCCAAAAGCACGGAAGTGTAAGAAAAGCATTAGAAAATGAGTAATAAAAAAGAAGTGCTTGGTAAAGGAATTCGGTATTTAGCCGTATCCTTACCATTGTGTTTTTTAGGTCCTTCTATTTTATATAGTTCGTTTAATAACCAGGATAAATTTTTATTTATACCCGTTTTAATTTTAGGCCTTTTAATAACTTTTGCGGCGGGTTACTGCATTTTTAAGGGAATAAAAACGCTAATGAAAGCCTTATTTGATTACTAAAAACCTATTCTCAGAGAAAAGACTAAAAATCATCTAACTTTAAATCTAGGTTGCTTTAGTGAGAATTAAAACTAAAGGTAACCAACTCAAAAAAAAATAATAAAGTAGATTATTCTTCACCGTCTTCGCCACCACCTTCGCCGTCGCCAGGACCTTCTTCACCATCGCCAGGTTCACCGTTTCCAGGAACTTCAACTTCTGTAACTTCAACAAAACGAATTTCGTCTAAAATACCGTTTGTCATCTCTATGTCTTCAGCAAGACCAACAAATTCAGAAAGTATTCCTTCAAAATTACCAGAAATTAGTCCAATTTCTTCATTGTAGTTTGTAATGGTTAATTCTCCAGAAGTTGCTGTATAAAAAGGCTGACTAACATTTCGGTTGGCGGTATACGTAACAAAAATATTCTCACTAGAATTGGATAGTTCATAATTTCCTGTAGCTGGTTCAGCAATAGTAATACTAAATTCTTGATTTCCATTTCTGCCAGAAATTAATAACCCATCTTCGTCTAAAATTGCTGTAATATCTTCACCTACATAAAGTGTTTCATCTAAATTAACTTCAAAAGTTGCATTTTCATTTGGGTCTTCAACATCATTGCCAGCTTCTCCAAAATCGCCTTCCAAAGGTTCGTTATCACAACTTATAATTGATAATGAAAAACATATCACTAAAAATGAATACATGTATTTATACATAAGCTAAAACTTCTAATTTGGTGGTAAACTTAATTAATTTAATTTAAATACGAGCAAGCTTGGGTATGCGTATCAGTAAAAAAATACCTATTCCAAAAAATACAGCTAAAAAAATCACTGAATTACGCATGCTATCGGTAAGTTGACTAATTATACCAAAAATAGACATGCTAAAAACAATTCCAATTTTTTCGGTTACATCATAAAAACTGAAAAAAGAAGTTGTCTCTTTGGTTTCTGGTAAAAGTTTAGCATAGGTAGACCGAGAAAGTGATTGAATGGCACCCATAACCAAACCAACAAAAAACGCAGCGATGTAAAAATCGGTGGGTGTTTTCATAAAAAAAGCATAGACACAAATACAAACCCAAATTGAATTGATGTAGATCAAAACTAAAATATTTCCAAATTGCGTGGCTAACCTAGCGGCTATATAAGCGCCTGCTATTGCTACTAACTGAATAAGTAAGATACTAATTATTAAACCCGTTGTTTCATCTTGGCCTGACCAGTTAATTTCTTCAATTCCAAAATAAGTAGCAACCAGCATGATAGTTTGTACCGCCATACTATACACAAAAAAAGCACCCAAATATTGATGTAAAGTAGGAATGCTTTTTATCTGGTTAAATACTTGTTTAATTTCTTTAAAACCGTTGAAGAAAATTTCTTTAGAATATGTGTTTTTCTTAAAACTCTTTGGTAAGTAAACATAAGAGTATTGGCTAAAGCCAATCCACCAAATTCCTGTTAGCACAAAGGAAAGTCGTGTGGGTTGAGCGGTATCTTCAAAACCAAAAGTTTCGTAATTCATAATCATTGCAAGACATAATAACAAAAGTAAAACGCTTCCTATATAACCTAAACTAAAGCCTAAAGCACTTGCTTTGTCTTGTTGATTTTTATAAGCTATATCGGGTAAATATGAATTATAAAACACAATACTTCCCCAAAAACCAATTAGTCCAAAAAAGTAAAATGTTAAGCCAATTTCTATATTTTCTAAGTTAAACCAGTTCAAACCAATACAGGAAAACGCTCCTAAGTAATTGAAAAACTTCATGTATACACGTTTGTTCCCAATATAATCTGCTATTCCAGAAAGCAAAGGACTTAAGATAGAAATACAGACAAAAGCAAAGGCGGTTACATAACTTATAAGAGAATCGTTATTTATACTAAAACCTAAAAATTCAACTTGATCATCAATCACTTGACCTTTTTCATTTTTTACTAGAGTCAGAGCTCCATAAAAAATTGGAAAAATAGCAGATGAAATAACAAGACTGTAAACAGAATTTGCCCAGTCGTAAAAAGCCCAGGCGCGTATTAACTTAGAATGTCCTTTCGGAAGTGGTTTTGCCATACTAGAATTCTATTGCTCACCTACAGGAACATTTTCTTTAAAATTAGTCACACCGAATTTTTCAGCTTCATTTTTAGCAACGCTAGACAATTTATTTAAATTATCAATTCTGTTCTCTGTTGAAGGGTGAGTACTTAGAAACTCAGGTGGATTATTTCCGCCAGAAGCTTTATCCATTCGTTTCCAAAGTTCAGCTCCTTCCTCCGGGTTATAACCTGCAATAGCCATTAATGTTAAACCAATTTCGTCTGCTTCGGTTTCGTGTTTTCTACTAAAAGGAAGCATTCCTAAGTATTGAGATCCTAAACCATATGCTAGATTAAAATATTCTTGTTGTTGCTGATCTTCAGAAAAAATAGCGCCGCCAACCATGCCTAAGCTTTGTTGAACTGCACCTGCACTCATTCGTTGCTGCCCATGATTAGCCAAAGCGTGTGCTACTTCGTGACCCATAATAGTTGCAATACCATTTTCATTAGCTGCTACGGGCAAAATACCAGTGTAAAAGGCAACCTTACCACCAGGCATTGCCCAAGCATTTACTACGTTTTCATCAATTAATGAAAATTCCCATTTGTAATTTTCAGTATAGTTTTTATAACCATTGGCATCAAGCCATTTTTCGGCTGCACTAGCAATATCGTTCCCAATACGTTTGATCATTTCAGAATTATCAGTATTTTTAATAATGGTACTTTCTTCTTTAACTTGCTCATATTGTTGAAAAGACATGGGTAAAATTTGATTATTTGGCACCAAAGCCATGGTCTTTTTTCCAGTAAAAGGATTGGTAGCACAATTGGAAACCAACATAAATACAATAAACGTTAAGAAAAATTTAGTTGAAAACGATTTAAACATAGCATTAAATTTTAAACAAAGTTAAGCGATTCTATACTTCATGCATAATTTCATATATTATAATTCAACATTTAAATTACTTTTTAGAATTGACCTCCAATAAATAACTATTTTTACAAATAGGCATACTTTTTGAAAACAACATAAATATGAAAAAATTATACTTACTTTTTACACTCGTTATTTTGGCTTGCAATACTTCTGCACAGCAAGAAACAAAATCTGATCAGGACTTCGAAATATCTAAGACCGAAGAAGAATGGAAAGCAGAATTATCTGAACTGGAATTTTACGTATTGCGTAAAGCAGGAACAGAAGAAGCATTTACAAGTTCGTTAAACAATATAAAAGAAGCTGGAACATTTGTTTGTGCTGCTTGTAGCAATCCACTTTACAAAACCAAACATAAATTTGATAGCGGCACAGGCTGGCCTAGCTTTGACAGAGCAATTGAAGGTAGCCTAGCCTACTCTGCAGATCGAAAACTTGGCTATAAACGCGATGAAGCTTTATGTGGAAAATGTGGAGGTCATTTGGGTCATATTTTTAACGATGGACCCAGAGAAACTACAGGAGAACGGCACTGCATAAATGGTGCTGCTTTAGATTTTATACCCGATGAAAAATAAAAAAGAATGAAAAAACAAGAACAAGAATGGAAAGAAAAACTTTCTGAAGAGCAATATAAAATTTTAAGAGAAGCGGGTACGGAACGGCCTTTTACAGGTGAATATAATATGCATTTTGAAGATGGAACGTACAAGTGTGCAGGCTGTAACACTCCCTTATTTACAAGCAATACTAAATTTGATAGCGGTTGTGGCTGGCCTAGTTTTGATGAAGCCATTAAAGGAAGCATAGAATATAAACAAGACAGAACACTGGGAATGTTACGTACCGAAATAGTATGCGCCAATTGCGGTGGTCATCTAGGTCATGTTTTTGATGACGGACCAACAGAAACCGGTAAAAGATACTGCGTTAATTCGCTAAGCTTAAATTTTAACTCTAAAACCTAACATCATGAAAAAAATTGGAACATTAATCTTAAGTGTAATATTATTCGTTGCTTGTACTGGCGACACTGGACCTCCAGGACCTCAAGGACCAAATGGAATTAATATTTTAGGAAGTGTGTTTGAAGTTACCGTAAATTTCACTCCACAGAATAATTATTCAGCTCTAATTGATTTCCCACAAGAAATAGAAGTTTTTGAATCTGATGTAGTTTTGGTTTACCGTTTAGAAAATGTAATTCCAGATTCTACAGGACCAATAGACGTATGGTCACTTTTGCCAAGAACTTTTTATCTTGATAACGGTTCGCAAGTAGCCTATAATTTCAATAATACATTTTTAGATGTAGAATTGTTTTTAGAAGGGAATACAAATTTTTCGAACTTAGACACTTTTTATACTTTAGATCAAACTTTTAGAATTGCAGTATTACCAGCTGATTTTGCAAGTAATCCGGATCTAGATTTACACGATATTGAACAAGTCATACAAAGTTTAGAAATGCAACAAGATAATTTTAGCATACAAAAGCTTTAAGCATTTTAGTTTTCAAAACCGTTTCAGCTCAAAGTTTGAAACGGTTTTTTTGTATATTTTTTATTTCATTAACGTATATAAACTCATCTATTTGTAATTTGCTAAAAAATAAAAACATGCGTACATTATACTTAAGCTTGCCCATTTTCCTTTTTACTTTTTTTGCTTGTGCACAAAAAGACGAAGAAATTATAGATGTAGAAGAAGATTACGAATATGAAATAGTTACCGACCAACTGGAAATTGCATGGGGTATCGATTTTTTTGAGGATGGAAGCTTCTTAGCTACAGAAAAAGAAGGTAATTTATACTATCATAAAAATGGTGAATTAAAAGAAATTGGTAATGTACCAGCCATTTTATTAAAGGGTCAAGGTGGATTAATGGATGTGAAAATTCATCCCGATTTTAAAAACAATCAATTTATCTATTTAAGTTTTGCTGATGAAGGGGAAAATGATGGCGAAGGAAACACAAAGATTATTCGTGCTAAATTTGATGGGAATCAGCTAAAAAATATAACTGAAATTTATAAAGCCGAACCCAACACAAGTAAACCCTATCATTTTGGAAGCCGAATAGAATTTGATGATGAAGGTTATTTATATTTTTCTGTTGGAGACCGCGGTAATAGAGACGTAAACCCACAAAGTATTGAACGTGATGGTGGTAAAATTTATCGCCTTCATGATGATGGTAGCATTCCAACCGATAATCCATTTGTAAATGAAAGTGGAGCCAAAAAAGCAGTTTTCTCCTATGGACATAGAAATCCACAAGGCATGGAAAAGAATCCTATGACAGGCAAAATATGGGTTCATGAACACGGACCAAAAGGTGGAGATGAAATTAATATTATTGAAGCAGGAAAAAATTATGGTTGGCCTGTAATTAGTTACGGTATAAATTACGATGGAACAAGTTTTACAGACGAAACATCAAAACCTGGTATGGAACAACCTATTCACTATTGGGTGCCTTCTATAGCGCCAAGCGGAATGACTTTTGTGACTTCTGATAAATATCCCGAATTGAAGGGAAATTTATTGGTGGGCTCGTTGAAATTTCTGTATTTAGAGCATTGTGTATTAGAAGGCAATACAGTTGTAAAAAGAGAGCGTTTGCTTAAAAATTCTGGAAGATTAAGAAGTGTAAAACAAAGTCCTGATGGATACATTTACGCCGGAATTGAAGGTGTTGGTATTGTAAAGATTCTTCCTAAATCTTAATGCATTCAATTTATTTACTAATTCCATAATATTTTCATTTTAAATAGAGAATATTTTAAGTATATTCAACTAAATGCATTTTTTTTATCGAAAATGCATTTTTTTATGCTTACATCTTATTTCAAGTATTGAATATGTGAGTTAAAAATCGTACTTTCGCAAGACCTTAAAATTGACGTTATGCCAGATATTTCCACAAAAAAAGACGAACTTTCCTTTGAAGATTTCAAAAAAGAAGTCCTTCAAGACTATAAAATAGCAGTTACAAGCAGAGAATGTAGTTTGCTAGGTAGACGCGAAGTACTAACTGGCAAAGCCAAGTTTGGAATATTTGGAGACGGTAAAGAAGTACCTCAACTTGCGTGGGCAAAATCTTTTAAAGATGGAGATTTTAGATCGGGTTACTACCGCGATCAAACCTTTATGATGGCTATTGGTAAATTAAGTATAGAAGAGTTTTTTGCTGGTTTATATGCCAATACAGATATTGAACAAGAACCCATGTCAGCAGGTAGACAAATGGGCGGTCATTTTATGACGCATTCGTTAAACGAAGACGGCAGCTGGAAAAACCTTACCAAACAAAAAAATTCGAGTGCAGATATTTCTCCAACAGCTGGACAAATGCCAAGACTATTAGGCTTGGCGCAAGCTTCAAAAGTATATCGCGCTGAAAAAAATATCGATAGCGAGTTGTTTTCAAAAAATGGAAATGAAATTGCTTGGGGAACTATTGGTAATGCAAGTACAAGTGAAGGTTTGTTTTGGGAAACCATCAATGCAGCTGGCGTTTTACAAGTACCAATGGTAATTAATGTTTGGGATGACGATTACGGAATTTCAGTTCATGCTAGACACCAAACTACCAAAGAAAATATTTCTGAAATCTTAAAAGGTTTTCAACGTGAAGAAGGAACCAATGGATACGAAATTTTAAAAGTGAATGGCTGGGATTATCCTGCACTAATTGAAATCTACCAAAAAGCAGAAAAATTTGCTCGAGAAGAACATGTTCCTGTATTAATTCATGTGGTAGAGTTAACTCAACCGCAAGGTCATTCTACTTCTGGATCGCATGAAAGATATAAAAGCAAAGAGCGATTAGAATGGGAAAAAGAAAACGATTGTAATTTAAAAATGCGTCTATGGATGCTAGAAAATGGATTTGCAACCGAAGAAGAACTAAACCAACTAGAAAAAGACATTAAGAAACAAGTTCGCGATGGTAAAAAAGCGGCTTGGACAGCTTTTGGCAAACAAGCCAAACAAGAAAACAAAGATGCCATTGCTTTACTTACAGACTTAGCAAATGCTAGCGAAAACAAAGCCTTTATCCAACCACTTGTAAATGAATTAAAAGAAAACAGCGAACCTTTAAAATCAGTTGTTATTGCTACAGCTAGAAAAGCTCTGCGTTTTGTTAGAAATGAAAATTTTGAAGCAAAAACAAAGCTAATTAATTGGATGAAGGACTTTAAAACTCGCATTCAACCACAATACAGTAGTCATTTACAAAGTGAAAGCCAGTGGCAAGCAACCCAAATTGAAGCTGTAGATCCAACTTACGATGCAGATGCAAAAGAAGTAGATGCGCGTGTTATTTTACGAGACAACTTTGATAAGATTTTTGAAAATAAACCTGAAACGCTAATCTTTGGGGAAGATTCTGGAGAAATTGGAGATGTTAATCAAGGCCTAGAAGGTTTACAAGAAAAATATGGTGCAACGCGAGTTTCAGATACAGGAATTAGAGAAGCAACTATATTAGGTCAAGGAATTGGAATGGCTTTACGAGGCTTGCGCCCCATTGCTGAAATTCAGTACTTAGATTATATTTTATATGCACTGCAAATCATGAGTGATGATTTAGCAACCACAACGTATAGAACAGCTGGGAAGCAAAAAGCACCGCTAATTGTGCGTACGCGTGGTCACCGATTAGAAGGAATTTGGCATTCAGGATCGCCAATGGGTGGAGTTTTAAATTTAATTCGTGGTGTGCATGTTCTAGTACCTAGAAACATGACTAAAGCAGCAGGTTTTTACAATACACTTCTAGCAAGCGATGAGCCTGGATTAATTGTGGAATGTTTAAATGGATACCGTTTAAAAGAAAAAATGCCATCTAATTTAGGTGAATTTAATACGGCTATAGGTCAAGTTGAAACCATTAAAGAAGGAAGCGACATTACTTTGGTTTCATACGGTTCAACTTTACGAATTATTATGCAAGCTGCTAAGGAACTTCAAGAATTAGGTATTGATGCAGAAGTAATTGATGTACAATCTTTAGTTCCATTTGATTTAAACCATGATATTGTAAAAAGTGTTGCTAAAACCAATCGTTTACTTGTCATCGACGAAGATGTTCCAGGTGGAGCTTCTGCTTATATTTTACAAAAAATTGTAGACGAGCAAAATGCATATATGCATTTAGATAGTAAACCACAATGTTTGTCTGCAAAAGCACATCGACCACCTTACGGAACCGATGGAGACTACTTTTCTAAACCATCAGCAGAAGATGTATTTGAACAAGTTTACGCTATTATGCACGAATGTAAACCAAATGAATTTCCGAAGTTAATGTAGGTAGTTTTTAAAATCTTTTAAATCCAACCTAGTTTTGAAGATTCAACTTTGTATAACATAAAGTTGAAAAGTTCTACAGCTTCATTATAATTAATATAAGGAATACTTTGGCTTCCAGAAGCCGTATATATAATTAAGTCTGCATGACCATTAATACGTTGAAAAATACTTCGTTTGAGTTGAACAGACTGAATTTTATACAGCGCTACAAACTCACTCTTTGTATTGATTGAACCTGAGCCAATTTTAAGCAAATGTTCATTTAATCCAACATGGCTTTTAGAAACTATTTTATAATTCAAGAAAGTAAAGCCAATCAGTCCTAAAAATGCAAAAACAAAGCCTGCAATGGGGTTTATAAAAAAATATCCTGCAATACCAAAACCAACCCAGATTACAATTTGTTTCCAAAATAAAACAATCATATACCTAAAGCTTGTTTGTGTTTTTGCAAATTTTTGTTGAAAGGGCAAATCGAATATAGCTTCAAAAAATTCTTCAAATTGAAGCGAAGTTATTCCCACTAAACCAATTTTTTGCTTTTCAGTTATTTCTGAAGCAGAAGCTTGACTTACAAACACATTATTAATTCCGAATAAACGCAAGATTGGATTATACTCAAAACTAACAACTTGAGTTTTATTCTTTTTTATAACTTGATTAATTCGTTTCAATAAGCCATAAGACACTTCAAAGTTGTCTTTAATGCGAATCACTTTTAAATTGAAATATTTAATAACTTGTAGTGAAACGGTAAGTAAAAAAGCAAGCATTGTAAAAATGAAAACTACCAATGCTAAAAAACTTAATGTTTCTGGTACACGATGCACTAAATCTTCTTCAAAATCAACTTCAATAAAATTACTCAAAACATCATTTACAAAATTGCCAATACCACCAATAAAAAGCGCAAGCAACCCAAAGCCTTTTAAGTAATTTGAACTTAAACCCACTTTCAACAATCTGCCAAAAGAGAGATGCAACAAAGTAGATGCTTCTTTCTCTTGCGTTAAATCTTCTTGTAAAGATGAATTTTGTGGCGATGAATCTTCTATTGAAGAAATTGTTTCATCGCTGTGCACAACTTCTTTCACTTCATCCAACAAAGCTTCCTTTAATGCGTTTGCAGTTGCAGAATCTAAAGCTTTAATTTTAATTTCGGATGCGCTTTCGCCAGCTGTTTCAATCTGAAAACCAACTACCCCAAAAATTTGCTGAAGGATATTTTGTTGAATATTGATATTCTGAATACGGTGAAAAGGAATTTCTACAACACTTCTTTTAATCACTCCTTTTTGAACAATAAAAGCACTTTTATGAATTTGAAACTGATATTTTAAATAGGACAAATAGGAAAAAACAAATTGAATAATAACCAAGACAATTATGCCAGCAATTAAATATTCTTGGTAATTATTTCTGAAGTTTTCGCTTAAAAAAGGAGCAAAAATGGCATAAAAAAACCGTTTGAATTGCTTGGCGATATCAGCAAAAAAAATGAGAAAAATTCCGTTGAAGGATTGGCGCTGTAAAACTGAAAAATCGATATTACTCATCTTCGTCTTCAGTTACTTGTAGAACTTTAGCCTTTAGTTTTTCAGCAACATTTAAATGCAAGCCACTAATAACCAGATCTCCAGTTGAAGCTCCTGCAGTATAAAGTTTAAGAGAATATAAATTAAGAAGCCTGAGCACAGGTCCTTGTTTAATTTCCACATGTTGAATTCGCTTAAAGGGAATTACGGTTTCCTTGAAAAAGAAAAATCCCTTTTGAAAAATAATGTCTAACTCTCGAATACCAAATTTGCGTTTTGGAAAACCCTTACCTATCTCAATAGCACTAAAAACAATAATTAAAGAGAAAACTATAGCAGCAATTTTTAAAATAATTCTTGGGAAATCTTCTATGAAATAATACAGACCTGAAATTAATCCGGCAAAAAAAAGACTTAATAGAACTAGATTTAACCACAGTAAAATCTGATACTTTTTGGCAATAGGTTCTAATTTTGCATCTTTAAAATCAGGAAGCTCATCTACTGATATAGATAAATTTGAAAACTCGATAGACTTATTATTCATATTTAAAATTCAGCGTCAATACGTTCACCATCTTTATATTTTCCGACAAATGCATCTCTAAAATTTAACTGACGTACAATTTTTCGTAGTTGTTCAGCATCAGCTTCGGTTTCAAAAACACCTAGGGTAAATAAATTAAAATCTTTATAATTTGCATTTCGAACAATACTAAAACTATCTGAACTCAATCGCGTATTAAACTTTTTAAAAGCACCTAACTGAACAGCATAAAACTCATTTAAATCTAACGGATGATTATTATTTTGTTGTGCTAACTCTTGTTCCAATTGGGATATTGAAGTTTGGTAAGTTTCAATTTCAGATTTTTTCACTACCACTTCATCCGATGCAATTTCAGTACCTTGTTCTATTCCCAATATATCGGGTGCTCCAAATGCAATTGCCAAACATGCTATGAGTAAAATAAGGCAAATTAAAAATCCGACTAAAAAGCCTTTCTTTTTGTTGTTGGCTTCTTCTACTTCATTTTGCAGACGTTTTTGATTAGCCTGAGTGGTTTTTAAATTTTTTTCAGCTAAAGCGGCTTTATCTTTAAGGCTTTGTAATTCTTCTTCGGTTAAAACTGGCATGATTAATATTTTTTATAATTCTAGAAAGTAAAGTTAGTAAATATTTTAAGTTATTGAATAATACAGCAATAACATCTCAGCTAAATTAATATTGTGGTGCACCGGCTAACTAATTATTATTTAGCCCAATTTTTGTTGTTTAGATTTTGTCGTATAGTTTTATTCAGATATTAAAAATAATTCTACAACAAAAAATAACGAAAACTGTAAATTATGTTCCTTTAAAAATTTCAGTTTTTTGTAAGTTATAAATTTTTGCAAGAAGCTATACATTAATAACTTAAAATAAGTTTTGATTATTACATGAAAGCTAAAAATCCTTCGGGAACCTTCTAAACTTAACTAAACCGTAGTGACTTGCTCCTGTAAAACCATATTCATCAAACATATTTATTGTATTTCCGTAACCTTGTTTATTAGAATAAAATATTATTTCCCAGCTATTACCATTATCAGTACTAATATATTTAGATTTCCAATCAATTGAAGATTTAAATCTATATCTATGTAGTATGAATTGGTCTTCTCCTAAATATTCAATGGCAATACGTCCATCCCCATCAAATGGGAAATTAACATCATAAGTCGTCCAAGTTTCGCCATAATCATTGCTTTTATATATTTTTTGTTCTGACTCTAGATAAAATCCTGCATTATTATTAATAAATGCAGGCTTAGCCCTAGTTGTGTTTAAATGGTATCCTGCTGTATGATTCAAATTTCCATTAAAAGCGTTGAAAACAACTTCTCCATTTTTTATTTTATATATACCATTAGTTTGCAGAATTAAAATTGAACCATCATTTAAAAGTTGAAAACCATTTGTCCAATATTCTTCAGATAAATAAGGAGTATTGTTTAATTCAGGGTATAAGTCTAGAAAAGCAGTTGCTGTACCATTTAATATTTGAAACATTTCATCTTCTACATTCATAAAATATGCTAAACTATCAGATACAAACTTAAAGTCCTTTATATAATCACCGGTACCCAAATTTAAATCAGTACGGTTTATAGCATACTCAAAATTTGTACTATTTGTATCGTCATTAAAAGAGTGTATGTGAATATCATTATGCCACCTGTTTATTATATATCCACTGTATTCATTAACATAGTAATAATTCGAATAATCTCCATAATATGAATACTCGTCAAAGTTATACATAGGCAAACTTCTATAGTTACTGAAGTTATCAGTAAGTTTAAATCTCTTATTAGATGGATTATCATAACAAAAAGCAATATCATCATTTAAAATTTGCTTTACTTCAGCTGATCTATAAATAGTGCCATTGTAAAAACTACTATAAGGTATATAGCCATATAACTCCACATCAATAGGGTCTGTTAATGAACTAAAATAAATGGTTGCCTTTTCATGAGGTAATTCAGGCACTATAAACCTGATTTCTGTTTCTGTTTTTGAAATAATTTCAGCTGTATTACTAGTATTTCTATCCGATTCTTGATTTCTAAACACAATAGTGCCTATTCGGTTTAAATTTTTTCCTGTCAAGAAAAGTGTATCTCCTATAAAAGTTTGTGTTGAAGACAAAGAATTAACAGTTAAAGTTGGTTGATCATCATCCGAGCAACCAAATATGAAAAACAGGATTAATAATTTTGAACAAAATCTAAAAATTTTCATTACTTGTGTTTAATAATAATTTATTTAAAGAAAAGTTATTTATGTATATTCAATAAAAAAATACAGATGCTCAATCACAAAATTACGGTATCCACTTAATTTTACTAAAATCGGGCTTCCGTTTTTCTAAAAATGCATTTCTACCTTCTTTGGCTTCATCTGTCATATAAGCTAAACGCGTGGCTTCACCAGCAAAAACTTGTTGACCAACCATACCATCGTCAGTAGCATTGAAAGCAAATTTCAACATTTTTATGGAAGTTGGCGACTTAGCTAAAATTTCCATTGCCCATTCGTAAGCGGTTTCTTCTAATTTTTCATGTGGAATTACTGCATTGACCATTCCCATCTCAAAAGCATCTTGAGCAGAATAATTTCTGCCTAAGAAAAAGATTTCTCTAGCACGCTTCTGCCCTACCATTTTAGCTAAATAAGCCGAACCATAACCACCATCAAAACTAGTTACATCGGCATCGGTTTGTTTAAAAATAGCATGTTCTTTACTCGCCAAAGTTAAATCGCAAACCGTGTGTAAAGAATGTCCACCACCTACAGCCCAACCGGGTACAACAGCAATAACTACTTTAGGCATAAATCGAATTAAGCGTTGCACTTCCAAAATATTTAGTCTAGGCATGCCATCCTCATCTACATAACCTTGAAAACCACGCGCATTTTGGTCGCCACCACTACAAAACGAATACACGCCATCTTTAGGCGAAGGACCTTCCGCAGAAAGCAGTACAACGCCAATGTTTACATCTTCTCTTGCATCTAACAAAGCTTCAAAAAGTTCGCCTACTGTTTTAGGACGAAAAGCATTTCTTACTTCAGGGCGATTAAAAGCAATTCTTGCCACACCTCCCGATTTCTTGTAGGTAATATCTTGGTATTCTTTAACGGTTTTCCAGTTCATATTGAAGTTGAATTAATTTTTTGTAAGTGAATTTTCTGTATCGTAACTCAAAGATTTGGCTATAAATTCATCATCATCTTCGTCGTAAATCGTGCATTCATCAATCGGACCCACATACAAATGTAGCGACATGCTCCTGCCTTCTGCAATATTATGAAGCGAATGGTAACCCAATTCGTCATTCATATAGGATAAACCTTCTTTTTCCATTTTAAATTCATTTTTAAAAGAAAGTTCATCTTGATAAGTAAAGCGCTTTTCGTGCAATTTTCCTTTAGCGAGATACACCCAACATTCTTCGCCACCATGGCAATGAATATCGGTTTCTTGGCCTTCTTCCCAACACAACAAAATCAATTCATAATCATCGGTCCGGTCGATGCAATTTCGGGTGTAAGCAGAAGAATCCCATGTAGCAAACTCCATCAATTCTTGAGCAGGAATCTGCAAATGTTGGGCAATATTTTTATAATCTTTGCCTTTGCAATTAGGCAAAAGGTGTAATAAATCTGAAAGTGAATCTATGGTTTGCAAAACAATAAGCTTTTTAAAATGATGCTAAAATCGGGACTTAAGCCCAATAAATTCTATATTTTCGTAAATATAAATTCATTACCAAAGTTATGCAAGAAGACTTACGCTTATTTCATCAAATCGCAGAAAAATTATTCCAAGAAGAAGAAAATAATCCAGTGGTAAAACCCATTCCTGCAGACCAAGTTTATGATGAATTTAATTTGCATTTAAATGAAGAAGGCATCTCGCAGGATGAATTTGCTGAATTAATTGAAAAAGTGGTATTAAATACTCCACGAACTTCATCAAAATTATTTTTTAATCAATTGTTTGGCGGCAGAAATACCAAAGCAACTTTAGGCGAATTGTTAGCAGTTTTGTTGAATACTAGTATGTATACCTACAAAGTTGGCGGACCACAAGTAGGCATTGAAAAAGCCATTTTACAGGAAATTTGCAAACTGATTAACTATCCTGAAAATGCAGGTGGAACTTTTGCTCCTGGTGGAAGTATGAGCAACTTCATGGCCTTATTGATGGCTAGAGATGTAGCCGACCAACACATCAAAAAAGAAGGAGTTAGCAAAAAAATGACTTTATATACCTCAGCTGAATCGCATTATTCTACTCAAAAAAATGCGAGTTTTGCTGGTATTGGCACACAACAAATCAGAAACATCGCTACCGATGAACTAGGTAAAATGATTCCAGCTGAATTTGAAAAACAAGTACAACAAGACATAGCAAACGGATACACTCCTTTTTTTGTGAACATTACAGCAGGAACAACCGTACTTGGTGCTTTTGATGAAATTAAAGCACTAGACAAAATCGCCAAAAAATATAAAATTTGGAGCCATGTGGACGGTGCCTATTGTGGAGCAGTTTTGTTTAGCGAAAAATACAAGCACTTGATCAAAGGTGTGGAAAATGTAGATTCGTTTAGTTTTAATGCACACAAAATGCTGAATACGCCGTTGAGCAGTTCCATCATAGTAACCAAAAACAGATTCAATTTACATCACTCTTTTGCCTGCGATGCGAATTACTTATATCAAACCGATGGAGATGATTTCAATTTAGGGAAAACTTCTTTGCAATGCGGCAGAAGAAACGATGCTTTAAAATTCTGGAGTCTCTGGAAATCGGTTGGCACTAAAGGGCTGGAAAAAATGGTAGACCATCAATTTGATTTAGCGGAAACAGCGAGAAACTACATCAAAAACAACGAAGATTATACTTTATATAGCTATGATGAATCTGTTTCAGTTTGCTTCAACTATAAAGATTTAGACCCTAAAGTCTTGTGCAATTTACTTTATGAAGAAGCCAAACTCATGGTAGGCTACGGAAACTTTAAAGGAACCGATTTTGTGCGATTAGTTACGATTAACAGCAACAATTCTGATGAAGAAATAGTGAATTTCTTTAAAGTGCTAGAGAAATTTGCTGTGCAATTGGAAGCGGAACAAGTCTAACTCTTCCACTTGATGTTACACCCCATACTAGGCTTTTGAATTTTTGGTGGAGCTTGATTGTTTCGAATAGCATCAAGTGCTTCGCGAATATTTCTACCTGAAATAGGAATACCGTTTTTAGGACGAGAATCGTCTAATTGTCCACGGTAAAACAATTCATCTGCATCATCAAATACATAAAAATCGGGTGTGCAAGCTGCTTGATAAGCTTTGGCCACTTCTTGATGTTCATCGTATAAATAAGGAAAAGGATAGTTCAACTTTCGGGCATATTCGAACATTTTGTCAGGATGGTCTTCTGGGTAATTGTCCACATCATTGCTAGAAATAGCGACAAAGCCAAAACCTAGAATGCGGTAATCGTTGGCTAGGCGAACAATTTCTTCGTTAACGTGCTTTACATAAGGGCAATGGTTGCAAATAAACATCACCACCGTTCCGTTTTTGCCTTTTACATTTTCAAAAGTAAACTTCTCTCTACTAATCGAATCTGTTAAATGAAATTCGGGAGCTTTCGTTCCCAAAGCTAACATGGTGGAAGGAGTTAATGCCATTTGTTTTTTTAGCTAATTTACATGAATATCTAAAAAAACGAACAATAATTAAACAAATTTTGATGCAGTAAAATCCAAGCTGTATTGCTTAATCATATCCCGAACTTTTCTGAATTCGTTCATGATTTCTTCATCGCTTCCTGTTGCTTTGGCTGGATCGGGGAAATTGTAATGCAAACGCTCTCCTTTTCCGATAAATAAAGGACATTTTTCTTTAGCATGGTCGCAAACAGTGATGATGTAATCGAACTCAACGTTGTTGTATTCATCTACGTGATTGGAAGTATGCGAAGATAAATCGATGTTTTCTTCCTTCATCACTTCAATGGCTTTTGGATTTACTCCATGCGTTTCTACACCTGCGCTGAATACTTCTGCTGTTCCTTCTAAAAAGGTTTTCAAAAAACCATGGGCAATTTGGCTTCTACAGCTGTTGCCTGTACATAAAATTAATACTTTCTTCATTTTAAAAATATTTAATACCGCCATTTATTCGCAATGGCTACTAAGGATAACATTACGGGAACTTCGATTAAAACGCCGACTACAGTGGCTAAAGATGCACCAGAATTCAGTCCAAATAAGGAAATAGCAACGGCTACAGCTAATTCAAAGAAATTGCTAGCACCAATCATGGCTGAAGGTGCACAAACACTGTGTCTCAACTTGATGTACCTTCCTATAAACCAAGTGATAAAAAATATAAAATAAGTTTGAATGGTCAACGGCACTGCAATCAGCAAAATATGGAAAGGATTATTCAATATTTTGTCTCCTTGAAAAGCAAAAAGCAACACCAAAGTGGTAATTAAAGCTACCATAGACACTGGCTTCAACTTAGCGATAAACACCGTGGTAAACCACTCCTTTCCTTTAGATTTGATTAAAAATGTACTGGACAAGTAACCTGCCAGCAAAGGAATGACCACAAAAATTAAAACCGAATACAATAAGGTATCATAAGGAATTTCGATGTTAGTAACACCTAATAAAAATCGCACAATCGGAATGAATAAAACCAATAAAATCAAATCGTTTAAAGAAACTTGCACTAAAGTATAATTGGCATCTCCTTTGGTTAAATACGACCAAACAAAAACCATGGCCGTACAAGGTGCAGCACCTAAAATAATAGCACCAGCTATGTATTGTTCAGCTTCTTCTGGATGGAGATAAGCTTCAAAAATCTGATCGAAAAACAACCAGGCAAAAAATGCCATGGTAAAGGGTTTCACCAACCAATTGATAAAGATGGTTAGCCCTAAACCTTTGGAATTTTGCTTGATGTTTTTTAAAGATGAAAAATCAATTTGAACCATCATCGGGTAAATCATCATCCAAACTAAAATAGCTACAGGAATGTTTACTTTAGCAACTTCCAATTCGCTTAAAAACTGAATGGAATCGCCTGCTATACTTCCTAAGCCAATTCCAGCTAAAATTCCTAGTGCTACCCAAAGACTTAGGTATTTTTCGAATTTTCCCATGACTTAGCAACATCCTGAATTAGGTGCACAAGCTTGCATTTTTTCTTGCAATTCCGAAAGCTTCATTTTGGGTTTCTTATTGGGTAACTGTTGCTCTGGAATACCACAGCTATCTTTTGCCAAACAATCCGTTAAGGTGCTTATTAAGTGAAACTTTCCATCTGCAAAATCCAAATGATATTTTCCAATGGTATCGCCTTGGTATTCTACTTCCACTTCTAAATCTTCACTAATTCCAAGTTTTTCTTCTGAAAGTGAAATGATGTTTTTCAATTTTTTTGGCTCTAAACGGTGGTCGATATCTTCGGCTGTCCACAATTGAAAATTGACTGTTTTTTCATTACGAATAGTACCGCCACAATCGATAAAATCACGTTGTACCAAACCTACTTCTGTTACATGAAAATGCAAAGGCACATTTTCGCCATCAGGCAAGTTGAAGATTAAGGATTCTAGATTTTCTAATTGTTGTTTGACTTCTTTTAATTTCATGATATGTATTTTTAACAGCACATTGATTTAAGTGCTACTTCTTGATGAATAAAATTTCCTAAACTATTTTTTAATTCGTTCCATTTTTCTGGATTCAAACAATAACAAGTAGATGGACCTTGAACGGTGCCTTGAATGATTCCTGCTTTTTTTAATGCCAATAAATGTTGGCTAACCGTTGACTGTGCTAGGCCTAAATCTTCTACAAAATCGCCACAAACACAAGTTTCAGTTTGCAACAATCGATTAATGATAGTAATTCGTGCTGGATGTGCAATTGCTCTAGCAAAGTTGGCAATGGCATTGGCTTCTTCAGTAAAAAGTCTTGTTTTTGTTGTACCCATAACTATATTTTGGACAAATATAGTAATTCATCGTAATATTACGATGAATTAAATCAATAAAAAAAGCCTGAATTAATTTCAGGCTTTTTTCAAAACAATCATAAAAATCAAACAAACAACAATTTATTTTAGAATTGAAATGCTAAACTCAGCATCAAATTATTAATCGTATTTTCTACATAAGCTCTACTCTGAAGTCCAGTTTGAACAAAATTATCATTTCGTTCAAGATAAGTCCTTCTCCAAGCGATATCTAAAGTTGTGCTACCAAAGTTATAGCCTAAGCCTAAAGAAAAACCATTTGTATCACCAATTGTCATTCCTTGGTAATTAGTGCCTGTAAGGTTTCCACTAGAATTATTAGAAACAGGAGCCGAATAAGGACTTTCTGCAAAATGATAGCCACTTCTAAAACTATATTTTCCTAATCTATATTCTCCTCCAATATTAAAATTATGTGTAGCTTGAAAAACATTATCTATTTGAAAGTTTAAGTCTTCAAAGCCTCTTGAAGTAAACCGCTGATTACTATAATCTTGATATGTGTAATCCATACTAAGAAGTCCATTTTTACCAAATATATAAGCAAAACTAAAGGTAGTTTTCATCGGGCTACGAAAATCATATGCTGGGAAAAGAACTACAACATCAGGAAATGCGGTGATATACTCATTTTGAGCTTGAGAAAATGTCTCTATACCTTGAACTATTTCGTCTTCAATCCTGAACCAAGTAGGAGATTGATAAGATAAACCTATTCTAACTTGTTCAACAGGTTTATAAATTGCTCCAAATTGTAATGAAAATCCAGAGCCTCGGGTTCGTAGGTCGTTTTCATAATAAACTTCACGAATATCACCAGGCCCATCATTAGTCTCTAAATAGGAAGAAAACCGATCGTAATTTATAAAGTGAAAATTAAGATTCATCCCTAAATAAAGCTTTTCATAAAGTTGAGTACCAAGATTGAATGCTACATGACCATTCAAACCACTTTCTCGAGTTATTATATCGTTGTTGTAAAGTGAAGAATTTGTGTTGGAAATAAAAGTAGAATTATCTTGAGCGCTTGGGTCTATTAAAAAAGACTCGTAAGCCAAATAAGCTTCTTGAGCAGCGAAGCCAAAATTCTGACCTAGATTTCTGTAAAAGTTTGAGAAATTCTGATTATTAGGCGTAAAATCATTAACGGTAAAACCATTGGCTCTCTCTACAAAATAATTTCCAATAGTCTCTTCTGTAGAACCGAATGAAGAAAAACGAGCATCATGATTAAATGTTCTATCGTAATTGATTCCAAATGTAATTTTATTTACTGGTGAACCTTGATCATTGTTTCTAAAAACAAAAACAAGTCCAGCTTGTGACATATCAAAATTTCTTCTTCGAGTTTCATCAGTCTGGGCTGAAAGCGTTCCAAATCTAGTGCTTACATTATTAAAATTTTGATCTAGACTAAATGCAGCATGATTTGTTAAAAATACAGCAGAACCTGCTGGATTAATTTTTAATGAAGACAAATCACCACCTAAAGCGCCAAAAGCCCCGCTCATTCCAACAAATCTTGCAGTACCGGTTAACTCTTGCCTAGAAAAACGGTAAGCATCATTTAAGTCTTGAGCAGCTGCGTCAATAGACACAGCGCTCAAAATACTTAGTAATATAATTTTTATGAGTTTCATATATTTTAATTTGTAAGAAAACAATTATCTTCTTCTACCTCCTGATCTGCTTCCACCGCCGCTTGATCTTCCGCTGCTACTTCCACTACTTCTTACGCTTCCGCCACTACTTCTTGAAGTAGATGTTCTTGTACTCGAACGTGTATTAGTGCGAGTTGATCTAGTATTTGCTCTAGTATTGCTACTATTACTACTTCTAGCATTACTACGAGATGTAGAATATGCTCTGCTATTAGCTCTAGCATTTACACCATTAGAGTTTCTCACTCTACTCATGTTACTTCGTGTTCTCGCAGTATTTCCTCTAGAACTTCTTGCAGTACCACGTGTATTAGACGTTCTCACATTACCACGAGTAGACCTAACATTTCTAGAACTAGAGATACCACGAACATTTGCACTACTTCTAGAATTTCTGCCTCGAATATTTCTATTACTTCTTACATTATTACTACTGCTCCGTACATTATTATTACTTCTAACTCCTGAAACATTTCTATTGCTTCGACTGTTATTAGCGTATGCACCACGGTTATTGTTAAATCCAGCATTTCTGTAACCTCTATTGTAAACATATGGATTATATAAACCAGCGTAACCCCAGCCTGGACCATAAAAACCGCCGCCCCAGCCCCAGCCTGGACCGTAAAACCCACCCCAGCCAGCACCCAAGCCGTAACCGAAGCCCCATCTAGGACCATAAAAACCGCCCCAACCCCATCTTGAGCCGTAGAAACCACTACCCCAACCTGGGCCGTAAAATCCACCCCAAGGTGAGAAAAAAGGATCATAAAAACCAGCGCCCCAGCCTACACCCCAATTGCCTCCACCATAAAAGTTGATGTTAACATTAGAAGGATTGCTACCCCATCCTGCATTTGCCTGAGATTGACTTGCGTAAGTAACATAATCTGTACCATCATCATAGTAATAATTATCATCTTGTTGGGCAGCAGATTTTGTAGATGAATAATTATCTACATCGGTAACAATATCCGAAGATGTAACTCCTCTAGCTTGTTCAATTTCTTCACCTTGTTGTCTAAAATAATTTGAATAATCTGTATTTGTAGTGCTAGAATTTTGCTTAGCTACTTTATTCTCT
Organism: Psychroflexus planctonicus; assembly: GCF_014640195.1. Classification (GTDB taxonomy): domain Bacteria; phylum Bacteroidota; class Bacteroidia; order Flavobacteriales; family Flavobacteriaceae; genus Psychroflexus; species Psychroflexus planctonicus. The sequence goes on along the minus strand of NZ_BMGM01000013.1, from coordinate 3,757 downwards.
GCAGCTTCATTAGCTTTAGGTTGAGCAGTTCGTTGATTCGATATGCCTGCTCGAGATTCATTAACTGAATTACTGGTTCCACCATAAATACCATCACTTGGAGTACTTACATTCTGAAAAGAACCGCAAGAAGACATAAAAACCACTGCCAATACACTCCATCCGAGTGTTTTCATTTGAAATTTAAGATTGTTGACTTGCATAACTTGTGGTTTTAAATGTTTAACTTATTACAAATTTACTTAGTTTTGCTTCCAAAACCTAAGCATTAGTATTAAAACAATATTTGTGCCAAAAACATCAAACACCAATAATGAGTAAAAGCTTAACAAAACGTTCAGAAGATTATTCCAAGTGGTATAACGAGTTGGTAGTTAAAGCCGATTTAGCTGAAAATTCAGCAGTCCGCGGTTCTATGGTAATCAAACCTTATGGTTATGCTATTTGGGAAAAAGTTCAAGCCCAATTAGATAAAAGATTTAAAGAAACAGGACATCAAAATGCATATTTCCCCCTGTTTGTACCCAAGAGTTTATTTGAAGCTGAAGAAAAAAATGCAGAAGGATTTGCTAAAGAATGTGCTATTGTAACTCATTATCGTCTAAAAACTGACCCTGAAGACACAAGTAAATTAATAGTTGACCCTGAAGCTAAATTAGAAGAAGAGTTAATTGTAAGACCAACTTCTGAAGCTATTATTTGGAGCACATATAAAAATTGGATTCAATCCTATCGTGATTTACCTATACTAATCAATCAATGGGCAAATGTGGTTCGTTGGGAAATGCGTACAAGATTATTCCTACGTACAGCAGAATTTCTTTGGCAAGAAGGACATACCGCTCACGCAACTCGTCAAGAAGCTATTGAAGAAACAGTAAAGATGAACAACATCTATGCTGAATTTGCAGAAGAATTTATGGCAATACCAGTCATTAAAGGTAGAAAATCTGAAAGTGAAAAATTTGCTGGTGCTGAAGAAACTTATTGCATTGAAGCATTAATGCAGGACGGAAAAGCACTTCAGGCTGGAACATCTCACTTTTTAGGACAAAATTTCGCCAAAGCATTCGATGTGAAGTTTACAAATCAAGAAGGCAAACAAGAATTGGTTTGGGCAACAAGTTGGGGTGTTTCAACCCGATTAATGGGAGCGCTAATTATGACACATAGTGATGATAAAGGCTTGGTTTTACCTCCCAAACTTGCTCCACAACAAGTTGTTATTGTACCTATTTATAGGTCTAACGAGCAATTTGAAGAAGTTAGTAAAGTAGCAAAAGAAATTCAGACGAAGCTTCAAAATGCTGGAATCAGTGTAAAATTTGATGATCGAGACACCCATAAACCTGGCTGGAAGTTTGCTCAATACGAATTACAAGGAGTACCATTACGTATAGCCATTGGTCCCAAAGATATAGAAAATGGAACAGTTGAACTTGCAAGAAGAGACACGCTAACTAAAGAGTTTGTAGCGCAGGAAGAACTAACCATCAAAATACAAAATCTATTAGTAGAAATTCAAGATAGCTTATTCTTTAAAGCAAAAGCATTTAGAGACGCAAACATTACTGAAGTTGACACTTTTGATGATTTCAAAAAAACCTTGAAAAATAAGGGAGGTTTTATATCTGCTCACTGGGATGGCACCACAGAAACAGAGCAAAAAATAAAAGAACTTACAAAGGCTACCATTAGATGTATACCTGAAAACACTAAAAATGAGTTAGGGAAATGTGTATTTACAGGAGCTGCATCACAGCAAAGAGTTTTATTTGCTAAAGCTTATTAATTTTTTTGTGTAAAGTCTTTGTAAATACTAAAAAAGGATTATTTTTGCATCCGCAAATTAATGGTCCGTTCGTCTAGTGGTTAGGACGCCAGGTTTTCATCCTGGTAACAGGGGTTCGATTCCCCTACGGACTACAATAAATAAATAAAAACAACTGGTCCGTTCGTCTAGTGGTTAGGACGCCAGGTTTTCATCCTGGTAACAGGGGTTCGATTCCCCTACGGACTACAATAAATCAAATAAAAATGGCAAATCACAAGTCAGCATTAAAGAGAATTAGAAGCAACGAAGCTAAACGTTTACGAAACCGTTATCAACATAAAACGACTCGTAACGCAATTAGAAAGTTGAAAGCTGCAGAATCTAAAGATGAAGCAAATAAGCAACTTCCAATGGTTATTTCTATGATAGATAAACTAGCTAAGAAAAATATTATCCACGATAATAAAGCTGGAAATCTTAAATCTCAATTAATGAAGCACGTAGAAGCTTTATAAATTGCTGAATCTTCATAATAAAGTTAGCTCCAATTTTTGGGGCTTTTTTTGTTTATATCAATTCAAGAATCTGTAGTTGCATTTTATACTACGTTTCAACAATTGCCACTTTTTAAGCTGAAACCTTCCATATTCATTAAATATTACTCAAAACTAGTTTTCGGTTTGCTAATTAGTTTAACTACGTTTATTAAATAAAATAATTTAACTAAATGAATTAAAAAAGCTAATTAATCTTAAGGCAGCATTAACCCGCTTTTCGTTTTTACGCTTCCCTCTTCAGCATTATTTTTATGCAATTTGCTAGAGCTTCTAAAGTCGCTCTACAAAATGCTAAAAATATAAGCTTCAGCTGTGCAGGGTAATCACTACAATCGGTAGCTGAAATCTAGTAACCAGATTTTTTGTAATCTGTGAAACAAAACGGTGAGCTCGCGGATTTGTGAGTTCGCGGATTTGCAATCCGTGAAAAAAAAACATCACCCAAAACGTGAGTTCGCGGATTTGCAATCCGTGAAACCGATATACGGCATCTGTTTGTGTTTAGTTCTGCGGTTGCTTAATACAATAATTCTATTTCTCAGGCATGAGATACCACATCAAGTGTGGTATGACAGTTAATTTTGTAATTTATCTTTTTAAAGTAAAATTCGCTTTAAACTCTTTTCTAACTCCACTTGATGGTTCTTCATACTGAACACTGAACCAATAATCGTTTCCTGGTAAGGCTTTTCCGTTATAGGTGCCATCCCATCCTGGACTACTTGGACTGAGTTGTTTCAGCAATTTACCATAGCGGTCAAATATATAAATTTTAGCATTACTTTGATTGGCTAATCCAATAATATTCCATCGGTCGTTGTAACCGTCTTCATTTGGAGTGAAGAATTGGGGGTAATCAATCAACGAAACAGGGATTGTTACTTCTCCACAACCGCCTACATCTCTTCCGCGTACTACTCGGTCGCCTGCTTCTAAATCAGTGAAGATAATGCTTTGTTCTCCTTCGGATAAACTTCTCCAAGGTCCGTTGTCTATCGAAAACTCATAATTGCCATCGTCTTGAATGTTGGTTACCTCTACACTATGGCTCCCATCAAAGGCTTGACTCAATACATTCACTTCAAAATCCGGTCCATTGCTTTGAATGATTTCGGCTGTGCTTGATGCTTGACAGCTCGTCAAGTTGTTGGTTAAATCGGTTACCGTTACAGTGTATACTCCTGGTGCTTGTACTGCGTAAGCTGGGCCTGTAAAAGCAATTGGGTTTCCGTTGAGTGTCCATTCAAAAGCGTAATCTTCTTCACTGAGTTCGGTGTCTAGTATCGGTGGTGAGAAATCCGTTTCAATCACTTCACCAGTTTGGGGGTCAATACATACAATCGCTCCATCCATGTCTGTAATGTCTACTAGTGGTATTGGATTGACTCTGATTTCAAAGCTTTGCTGTTCAGCTGAGCTACAGAAG
>NZ_BMGM01000012.1 GCF_014640195.1 Psychroflexus planctonicus | reverse complement strand
TGTAAATCCAATTATAAATCGTTGGATTAGAAATATCGTAAATCTTTTCTAATTCGTAAACTGAATGCTTTCCTGATTCATAAAGTTTGACTATTCGAAGTTTAAAATTTTCTGAATAAATCTTTCGCGCTCCTAAACGTTTTCCGCTTTTTATCATCTTTTAAATGGTTTTTAAAACGGTCAACTTATATCAGGGAATGACATTTTGTATTTGGAAATGCTTATAATCAGTGATTTAATTATGTAGAATTTTATTTAATATGGCATAAATGCTGCTCAAATCATACATCGGTATTATACTTGACTTATTATTTCGATAGCTTCAAAATTTTGTTGTTTGATGAAAGTAACTCAATATAATCCAAACAGGAATAAAGCATGTAACTAATTGAATTTGTGTTTTTATGAAATGAATTGTATCGTTTGCATGATAATCTTACACCATTCAATGATTGATTATTTACTTACAAGTTGAATGATTTTTTTAGTAAATAGCGAATTTCAATTATTCAACTAGCGATAAACCCGCTGGTCATTCATCCAACGGCGATATTCAGCTGCATTTAAGTTATGTTGAGTCAAGGTTTTAGCAAATTTGTGGTAACCAACGCGTTTCAAATCAGCTACAAAATAATAGTAATCGTGTTGTTCTGCATTTAAAACCGCTTCTACAGAAGTTAAATCTGGCATAGCGATTGGTCCTGGTGGTAAACCTGCATATTTGTAAGTGTTGTAGGGCGATTCAATTTGTAAATCTTTATATAAAACCCGTTTAATGATGGTGTCAAAATTATTTTGGGTTTTCTTTAAAGCGTAAATAACAGTGGGATCGGCTTGTAATTTCATTCCTTTTTTCAATCGGTTTAAATACACACCTGCTACTTTTGGTCGCTCATCTACCTTAGCTGTTTCTTTTTGAACAATAGCGGCTAAACTCATTACTTCTGTTGGAGTTAGATTTAATTTAGCTGCTTTATTTTTTCGATTTTCATCCCAAAATCGATTGTATTCTTTCCACATTCTGTCTCTAAATTCTTCAGCTGTAGTATTCCAATACATTTCATAGGTGTTGGGCAGATAAATATTGAGTTGTGAAGCTTCCGATAAGTTATTCTTTTGTAAAAAAGCTTCATCTTTAATGGCTTTCAACAAAGACAAACTATCAGCTTCAATTTGTTCGGCAATTCGGCCTGCTAACAATTCTGGAAAATCTTGATTGTTAAAACTCACTTTTACAGGTTGATTAGCACTTCGTAAAGTGTTGATCAATTCGTTGTTATTCATTCCTTTTTGAATGAGATAACGACCTGGTTTCACATTGGTAGAATACTTTTTTTTGTTGGCTACTTTGTGAAAACCATCCGGATTTTTAAGCAAAGGTTTCAATTGTTGATACACATCTCTATACGAATCTTCACTTCCTATAAATACTTCTTTTTCTGCTTCATTAAATTTGGTATTTGGGCCAAAAATAGTTTGATAAATATAATAGCTGAATCCACCTAGAGCAATCAGAATTATTATGGAAGCAATTAATAAAATTCGTTTAATGTACATGTTTTATTTTTTGAAGTAAATATTCATCGTGGTAAGCGTCGTTAAAATAATTCCATTCTTTTTTTAAACCCACAATTTCGAATCCTAATTTTTGAAATAAGTTTAAACTTACTTTATTCGTATCGTTAATTCCGGCATATAATTGATGCAAGTTTAAATGAGTAAATGCGTATTTAATAAGCAATTCTAAAGCTTCAACAGCAAAACCTTTTTTTCTGTATTTTTCATGAATGATAATTCCCACTCCTGCCCGATTATTTTTGGGATCAAAATCGTATAAATCTATAAATCCTGCTGCATTTTCATCTAAATCTGCAATCACTAATCGGAGTTGCTTAGATGTATAAATATCTTCTAAAGCGTGTTCTAAATATTGTTTGAGTACATATTTTGAAAAAGGAGTTTGAGAGTCGCTTAAATGCCAGTAATTTTCATTGTTTTCAACATCATCTAAAAACAACAAATCTTCTGGTTCAAGTGCACGTAAAAGTATTTTATTTCCTTTTAAACTCAACATTTAATTTCTCCTTTAAAAACAAATTCAGCTGGTCCGATTAATTGAATATTTGAATAGTTTCCGTTTTGATGTGAAAAACGAACAGCTAAATTTCCACCTTCCGCTTTAACTGAAACTTCTTCTGTATCAATTTTATTAGCATAATGAGCGGCAATAGCAGCTGCAGTTACACCAGTACCACAAGCCAAAGTTTCGTCTTCCACTCCACGTTCGTAAGTTCTAATTTTAATGTAATGATCTTGGACTTCAACAAAATTGATATTGCTTCCTGCTTTTCCGTACAAGCTCGAATTACGAATTCTTGAACCTTCAGCTTTTACTTGTATTGCAGATGTATTTTGAACAAAATCGATATGATGCGGCGAACCCGTATCTAAAAAGCAACTCTCTGAATTATAAGATTTAATGGTGTCTACATCAGGCATAGACAAACTGACCAAATCATCTTCAAAATGGGCTTGGTGCAAACCATCAATTGCTAAAAAACGGCATTGTTTTTCAATTAAACCTAATTGTTTTGCAAAAGCAACTATACAACGCCCGCCATTTCCACAAAGTGTACTTTCGTTGCCATCGGCATTAAAATAGACCATCTTGAAATCTATTTCTTCATCTGGATGACTTTCTAATAAAATTAAACCGTCTGCTCCTATGCCAAAACGACGGTGGCATAATCTAGCTATCAATTTGGTATTATTTTTGAAAAATAATTCTCGATTATCAATCATGATAAAATCGTTTCCAGCTCCTTGAAATTTATAGAAAGTAAGATTCAAAATATGGTTTTAATTAAAACACAAATATACAATTTGTAGGTTGTTTTTTGCAGGTTAAAATGTAGTTAAAACAATTTTGAACTTACAAGATTGAAAATAATTTAGCGTTAGAAAGTTGTTATTCGAAAATATATTGAACTAAATTATATAGAATTATGAAAAAGTTTATTGGACTATTTTTAGTTAGTTGTTTAGCCGGTAGTATTACTTTAATTGGCTACAAGAGTTTTTTTGAAAAAGAATTAGCTAACACTCCTTTTGAAGAAACTCAATTTGAACAAGCGGTTGTCCCTACTTCTTACCCCGCTTTTACTAATGAAGAAAATTCAGAATTACCCGATTTTTCTATTGCAGCAGAAAATACAGTGCATGCCGTTGTGCACGTAAAAAACCTGAGCACCGCCAGAATGCCAAGAAATATTTTTGAATATCATTTTGGCAATGGTCCAGAACGCAAAGCTGTCCGCGGAATGGGTTCGGGTGTGATTATTAGTCCCGACGGATTAATTGTGACCAATAACCACGTAATTGAAGGCGCTACCGAAGTAGAAATTACATTGAATAATAATGAAGTATATCAAGCTGAAATTATAGGTCAAGTTCCTGAAAACGATTTGGCTGTATTAAAAATTGATGGTGAAGATTTAGAATTTCTAACTTTTGGAGATTCCAATCAATTGAAGCTTGGCGAATGGGTTTTAGCAGTTGGAAATCCTTTTAATTTAACTTCTACGGTTACCGCAGGAATTGTAAGTGCAAAAGCTAGGAATTTAGATCCTAGAAAAGCTGGAATGCAATCTTTTATTCAAACCGATGCGGCAGTAAACCCTGGAAATAGCGGTGGCGCTCTGGTAAACAAACGTGGTGAATTAATTGGGATTAATACGGCTATAACTTCTCAAACGGGTTCATTTGTTGGTTATTCTTTTGCCATTCCGAGCAATAATGCTAGAAAAATTATTGAAGACATTATGGAATTTGGTAATGTACGAAAAGCTGTTTTGGGTGTCCGTGGTGTTGATTTGGATGGAAAAAATGCAAAAGAACTTTCCTTAGATATTACACAAGGTTTTTATATAGGAAGTATAGATGATGATTCTGGAGCTGCAAAATCAGGCTTAAAAGAAGGTGATATCATTCAAAAAATTGATGGTATTAAAATTAGAAAATTCTCAGACTTAACAGGTTACATATCTACCAAAAATCCTGGTGAAGTGGTTCAAGTTCACTATTTAAGAAATGGAAAAACAAAACAAACTGAAGTTGAGCTAAGTATTTTTGAAGTGTATAAAATTGAAGATTTGGGTATTGAAGTCAGCAATGCTTCTACTTCCGAATTAGAAGATTTTAAAGCTGAATATGGAGTGAGAATTAACAGAGTAACTTCACAACGATTGGCTTCAGAAAATCTTACAGGAATTTTAATCACAAAAATTAATGATACGCCTGTTAAAAGTGTAAAAGATGTAGAAAAAGTGGTTTCTGAAAAAGCAATTTCAGATCCGTTAAAAGTCACATTTAAAGCACCGAATGGGGAAGAAATGACCTATATTTTCAGGTAATAAATTGGCTTCAACCCTAAAAGTTGTAAAAAAAACTCCGTATGAATTTGATACCAAAATTCATGCGGAGTTTTTTATAGGTGAACATCACGAATTGATAAGTTGCTTTTTGAAATCTTCAATTTGGTTTTGCAATTCTTCTGGTAAAGTTGGATTTTGTATGTCTGTAAACTCTTGCATGCGTTCTTTTATGGTTCTAGTTACCATTAAACGTGCATGATGTTTGTTGTCTGAAGGTATAATATACCAAGGTGCATTTTTTTTTGAAGTAGCATTAATGGCTTCTTCATAATAAGCTGTATACTCATCCCAAAGTTTTCGGTCTTTTAAATCTTCTGGTGAAAATTTCCAGTTTTTACTGGGTTTGTTAAGTCTTCTAAGGATTCTATTTTTTTGTTCATCCTTCGAAATATGCAAAAAGAATTTGAATATAATACAACCGTTTTGATGAATAGTCTTTTCAAAATTATTGATTTGCTCCAATCTGTTTTTCCAAAAAGTAGGTGTAATATCTTCAACTTTATTGATATGTGGAATCTTTTCGTTTAAAACAATGGATGGTTTAACTCTAGAAATCAATACATTTTCATAATGAGAACGGTTAAAGACGGCATACTTACCCCTTGCTGGTAAAGCTTTGTAATGTCTCCATAAAAAATCGTGTTGCAATTCAATTTCTGTCGGTTTTTTAAAACTATATGAATTTACTCCACGAACATTAAAATCTTTAAACACTTCCCGAATTAAACTATCTTTTCCAGAAGTATCCATACCTTGAATACAAACTAAAACAGAATATTTTCCGTGCGCATAAAGTACATTTTGCATTTCCCCAAGTTCACGTCTTTCTTTCCTAAGTTGCTTTTTTAGGGATTTGTTGCTAAATTGATTTTTTATTTGTGTGGGAAAATCGGTTAACCTGATGTCTTGTATTACTTGTAAGTTTGATAGTTCCATTTTCATTATTTTTCATCATATAATTTGTAAATATTCGGTAGTGATATTTTAAAAATTACTGCAACTAAACGAATACTAATTACAACGGCAAAAGCGCCGATAAAAACTATGCTTTGCGGTGCGTTAAAGTACGCAATAGCAAAGTAGGTAAATCCGCCTAAAATACATGCAGTAGCATATATTTCCTTTCTAAAAATCACAGGAATTTCATTACACAAAATATCACGAATTACACCACCAAAACAAGCGCTCATCGTACCAAAGGCAATGCAAATTAATGGATGCAAATCTGCGTTAATTCCCTTTTCTACACCAACTACGGTGTATAATCCTATTCCAAGTGTATCAAACAAAAATAAAGATTTTCTAAAATAGGTCAAGCGTTTTCTAAACACAACTGCAAAAATTGAAGTTGCTATAATAGTATAAACATAGGTCATGTTAGATAACCAAGCAACAGATTCATTGAGCAGAACATCGCGTAATGTGCCACCACCAACTGAAGTAACAAAGGCAATAATTAAAATTCCAAAAGCGTCCATGTGTTTTCGCATGGAAGTAAGTACGCCAGAAATTGAAAATGCTATTACACCTAAAATGTCTAGTATGAGAATAGCATCCATAAAAAGTTATAAGGGAGTTTTTATTCTTTAATTACCATGGCTTTTGCTTTTACACCAACCAATAAATTCCAAACATTAGAAATCATTAGATTACCATTTTCATCAAACACTTTTAATTCTGCTGTATTGGGTCCAGCCGAGCCTTGATTAAGCGCTACAAATTCAATTTTATTGAAGCCTTCTTTCAACTCTATAGTAAAAGTTTTAAAAGACGATTCTAACAAAACATTATCGGCTAAAACTTTACCATTCAAGAGTACTTGAACACGGTCTCCATCAAACATCATATGGTCACGACAAGCAATGGTTATTTTGCCAGAGGAAGTTTTAAACTCACCAAAATCCATATCGTTTTTATACTCATCTAAAATTTTTGGCTCCCGTTGCGGACCTTTCAAACGCTTATTTATTCTATCTTCGTGTAGGTCACTTGGATCCATAAAACTGGGTTGTTCTGTCATATCAAATCCATCTTTTTCCATGGATAATCCTTTCTTGTTTCGGTTAGGTATTCCCAAATTAGAAGATGGAAAAGATTTTCCAGACAAAGGACGCAAGTCTATTGTTTTATTAGCATTTGAAGAACGATCCAATTGCGCTATACTTGTTTGAAAAGCAAACAAGGCTATAAAAAGAAATAAATTGAATTTTATGTATTTCATAATATAAAAGTACAAAATTAATATGAACTACATTAAATGAAGCACGAATTATGCCATTTTTAAGGAATGCGAACTTAAACAAATAATTCCGTCTTCAAATTTCATTATTCAATACAGATATGCAAAATACTTACCATGATGAGTTAGGGAAATAGGAACACTCTTGTTTTGTTGATTTAAAAATGGAATTCCGTTTTGGTTCTTTGATAATTTTAAATTAATATCTGAACGCTTCAAATCGGGTATAAATAAAGAATTTTTAGCTTCTATTTCAAAATTTTGAAAAGAGTAAACATTTTCACCCTTAGTAAATGAATAAATTAAATTTGAACTGACATAGCTTAACACTTCATACTGAAGACCTTCAACACAAACTCTGCTCCTTTTTTCTGAAATTTCTTCGACTAAAAAATGAAATGGATTAAATTTAGGTAAGTGATTTTTTTCACGTTGATGCGCTTTATACACACTTTCTTTGATGCTCCAAATTTTCCAAAATGCTGTGAAACTCAAAACTTTATTCTTGAACTTTTCGGTTTCAACTGGATGAAGCACTTTTTCTTGAAAAGATGCTGTATTCCAACGGGTTTGATGCTTAGCTAGTGTTAAATCTACTACATCGTTGCCTAGCACTACTCTATTTTCTTTTGAATGATTTCTAATGAAGCTCCAACACTTGTCATTTGTTCCATTTCTTCATTTTCAATGCGGATATCAAACTTATCTTCCACATCTAAAATTACATCTACTAAATGAGCGGAATTGATTTCTAAGTCGGAAATAAAATTGGTTTCAGCAGATAAATTTTCAAAAGCAGATTGGTTTTGTATGTACGGTTTTACAATCTGTTTGAGTTGTTCTATAATGTCTTCTTTTTTCATTTTAAGTTTTTCAGTTGTTGTTTACAGGCAAAAGATTCAAATAAAAAATTTACACCTGTCATTATAATTATTAGTGATACTGTTCCTGCTAAAACCCATTGCCAAGTAGAAGCATCGTCGTGTTTTAAAAATCCGCTTTCAACTAAAGCAGATAATCCAAAACCCAATAAGGCAGTGCCTATACCACCAAACCACCAGTAGCGTTTTTGCAATTGTTTTTTGTTGTAATTAGACTTTTTCATCTTCCAATTCTAGGTAATTTCGTTTCACAAAATCCAAGGCGGTTTTTAAAATATTCCCCATGGTTTTAGCTCGTTTAAATTTAACGTCTTTGGTGAAATCTACTAGTTCTTTACGCAATTGTTTAACATATTCTTCTTTAGATACGGTATCTTTAATCATGCAGCGAATTAAAGTTCTAAACCTACGTTGCGAAGTAATTAAACGTTTAGCCACTTGCGATCGTTCTTCGTTTCGGTATTGCTCTATAGAGGATTCTTCTAAACGGTCTGCCACTAACATTACCATTTTGTAGTTTTCTTTAAAAAATTGTGGTCGGTATACTTTTAAGCTTCCTTCGTAATTTTGCTGATCGAAATCAATTGCTCGAATACGGTAATTTACATGGTCAAAATCGTGCGTAGGAATTACCACATAATTGTACGAACGCATATCGCCTAAAAGCCGTAAAGTACAACGCTCGTTGAATTTCACAAACTCTTTTGCAATTTGGTTTTTGGCTAAATTATCGCATTTATCTAATTCTTCTTTTATAAAAACATCACCGGGAATTCCAGCAATATGTTCTTCAATTAAAGTGTCTTTATACACCAAAAAGTTAATCCGGTGTGGCGATAAAATGTGTTCAAAATCCAGTCCATAAATTCGAGATGCATCTGCTTTTTTTACATAAAAATAGGTGAAATTATCATTCAATACATTTCTAATTTTTATGCGGAAAGGCTTCGAATTTCCAAAAGTGCAATAATCAATAGCATCGATATTTAAGAAATCTAAACGGTCCGCTTTACCATCCGAATGCAATAGCAAATAAACTTTTTTAAGTGAATTATCAATTTCATCACGTTCGTAATCAGGATAATAACAGCGCACCCAAAGCGTGTCTTCATCATTCCTATCGTAAACTACAATCGAACCTGAAAACCGTAGTAAATCGTCATAAAAAACAGGAATCTTAGTATTGCGATTGTATTGTTGTAAATATTTATGAAGTAAGTCGCTTATCGGGAAGCTAGGCTTCTTTTGCGACATGAGTTTTTCTTCCAAATTTTCCATATTCCAAATATATGAAATTGAAATTTGCCTGCTTCTAATTTCAAAAAAGAACAGATATAAATTATAGCGGATTAAAACCCGCTGTGCATTAAGAGTTGAAATAGATAGCCTAATTTCAGCCTTGCTGCAACAGGCAAGATCGAGACTTAGGAGATTTTTTAATTTCATTTAATGCCAAGCGACAATTAAAACAAAATTTTTCATTTAAACTATGATGGAAGGTTTAGGGAAGGTTGTAAACTAAAACACGAAAACACCCTTTGCCTTTCGGCATTTCCCTTCAGGGAAAAAATTTCAATCAAACATATTCATTAATAGTAAAGCTAGTAAAACCCATTTGAAAGTCGCTGAAAAGAGACAAATTACTTAAAGACGTCATTGGTAGTGATATTTTGATGTTTACATATCATTTCCGTTATCAAAGATTGGCTTAACATTGGCTTAAGCTTTGTTTAATCTACGTTTATTAAGACTAGCTTTACCTATAAATAATATAAATATAAGTTTATGAAAAAGTTACTAATTGCAGTATGTTTTATAGTAGGTTTGGGTTTTCATGCACAAGCTCAATCTATTTCAGAACATGCATTAGGCTTAAGGTTTGGTGGAAATAATGGATATGGTGCAGAAGTTTCTTACCAAAATGCATTAGGAGAAAATAACCGACTAGAAATTGATTTAGGCTGGAGAAATGATAGACATTTTGATGCGTTTAAACTTACTGGATTATACCAATGGGTTTGGAATATTGAAGGCGGATTTAATTGGTATGTTGGTTTAGGTGGTGGTGTTGGTAGTGTAGATTATGATAATAGATACCGAAATGATGACGATTTTGATGATGACAACGAATTCTTTGTGTTTGGAGCTGGAAATATAGGTATTGAATATGATTTTGATATTCCTTTACTCATCGCACTAGACTTTAGACCTGAGATTGGCTCTGGATATTACAATAACGACTTAGATTTTGACATTGCTCTAGCTTTGCGTTATCAGTTTTAATTCATCTTAAAGTTCATTTTTTAGATGAAGCTTAAAAGCCTTGAATTTTATTCGAGGCTTTTTTGTGTAGTTACACTTTATTACAATTCATCATTTGCAATAAAGCAGCTTATTGCAAAGTTTTTCTATTTTTGAAAGAAAATATATGCTATGAAAGATATTCTGTCTCCTTTTGTCATTCTTTTACTTGTTTTGGTTTCAGTTGAAGCCTTTTCACAATATCAAATCACTGGCAATTTTCCTGAAACGAAAAACCAAAAAATACAACTACTTGGTTTTGAAGGAATTCAAGTCTATTTAATAGATGAAACACAAATTAATCAAAGCGGAGATTTTAAGCTAGATTACAACGAAGAAGATTACGGAATGGGTTATTTAAATATTAGTGAAAAAGAAAACCACATTCTTGTGTTAGCTAAAGAAAATATTTCACTAGAAGGAAAAAGACTTTCTGAAAAAGAGACGATTATTTTAACTGAAGGAAACGAAAATATTTTGTTTTCTAATTATGCTAAAGAATTACCCATCAATCAAAATGCGCTTGGTGCTTGGGAGTATTTAATGGAAACGTATAGAAGTAATCCACATCTCAAATCGAGAGAAAAAACCATAAAAAGCATTGCAAGTGAGATTACCTACCTAAATCAAACCGATTCAGAATTTATGGCAAACTTACCGGAAGAGAGTTACATAAAATGGTTTATTCCTGTTCGAAATATGGTAAGCGATGTTTCATACGTTGCTCAGCAACAACCTGAATTAATTCCTCAACGTTTGCAAGCATTTAGAAATTTGCAGCACGACAATGATTTGTTTTATAAAAGCGGTTTATACAAAGATGCTTTTGAAGGTCATTTTTGGTTAATTGAAAATTCAGGTCTTAACTTAAATGAAGCGAATGCTGAAATGAAAAAATCCATTGATGTTATTGTTGAAAATTTAGCATTTGATGATAAAAAAATGAATGAAACAGGTGAATTTTTATTTCAGTTTTTAGAAAGTAGAAATCTGTTTGAAGCATCCGAATATTTAGCGGTTAAACTTTTAAATGAAAGCAGCTGCACCTTAAATAGTAGTTTAGAAAAACAATTGGAAATTTACCGTAAAATGAAACCCGGAAATACAGCTGAAAATATTGTTTTTGAAGGCGATGTATTTAAAGCAGGGAAATCGGTTGTAACGGCTAGTTTAAAAGAAATACAAAGCGATTATTACTTAATTGCCTTTGGTTCTAGCTGGTGTCCGGCTTGTGTTGAAGAATTGCCCAAGCTTCAAAAAGAATATGCAAGTTTTCAACAAAAAGGAGTGGAAATTGTTATGATTTCCTTGGACACTTCAAAGCAACAATTTCAAAATTTCATTAAAGATTTTGATTTTTACGCAGCATCAGATTACAAAAAGTGGAAAACACAAGCTATTTCCGATTACCATGTGTTTAGTACTCCTACGCTTTATTTAATAGATAAAAACAGAAAAATAGTATTGAGACCCAATTCTGTTGAGCAGGCCAAAAACTGGATTCAAAAGAATTTATAGTTGTTTTATTGGTTTCAAATTTAGTTAAAACTATGTATTTTAGTGCATCCGCTTTAGCTTCTAAAAACTTATTAAACGCCACGAATACACGAATAAATATGTTTTTTCTTTGAAATCTTTAGTGCATTCTTGGCAAAACAAACTTTCAGTCTGCAATCAAACCTTATGGAATTTAAGTCCATAGTGATTGAGTTAAGCCTAATAAAGAATTTCGTGATTTAAATTTGTAAGCGTAAAATCGATAACGATGATTTATTTCTTTAAATGAAGCTGTAATCCAGATAAAAAATTTCTCAAATATTGATCTTGCAAAACGCGATATTGGTCTTGGTCAGGATTTCTTAAAAAAGCACTGAGTTCATTTTTACTAAGTGTTTTTCCTTTTAGTTTAAACAGTTTCAACATGTCTTCGCTGTTTAGTTTATAAGCTATTTTCAACTTCTTTAATATGTCGTTGTTTTCTAATTCTGTTTCAATTGGTGGTTGTTTACCTGGTTTTTTTCCGCGTTTGTAATTGATGAGTCCATTTAAAAACAAGGCTAGTTCAACATCGCTTAAGGCTTTAAAATCGGTTGCTTCTTCTTCTTTTTGCCAAGCTTCAATATCAACTAAATTGGCATCGTAATCTACTTCTTCAAAAATACTTTTCAGTTTAGCATTATTAAAACCTTCAATAAAACGTAAGCGTTTAAAAACAGCGTTGTTGGTCATTTGTTTATTTTGCTTCAAAAGTAAGTAATTCTGAACTATTCAGTACACCCAATTGATTCATCTTATTAGCAATTTATTTCAATATATTTAGTGCTACAATTACCAAAGAATTATGAAGAAAGAAAACCCAATTGCAACTAACGATCTGTATTTTTGTACTTTATAGCTAATTCAATGAAAATCAATTACTTCTTTTATTGCATTTTACTAAGTCTTACAGTGCATTCTCAAACTTTTTTCAATGAAGACAGAGTAATCGAAAAATCCTTGTCTGAACGCTGGGAACTAGACACAATTCATAAAAAAGGAACTTTTAAACTTACTTTTTACAAACCCATTTATGTTTTACCAACAAGATGGTCTAGTAGCCCCAATGAACTTCCACAAAGTGAAAATCCAGAAAATAGTTTTTCAGAAAAACAAGACTACGATAGTGTTGAAGCAAAGTTTCAACTGAGTTTAAAAACCAAATTGATGCAGTCTTTTTTATTCGGATACGGAGATTTGTGGCTAGGTTATACACAATTAGCCAATTGGCAAGTTTATAACGATCCTATTTCAAGACCTTTTCGAGAATTGAATTACGAACCGGAAATCATCATGAATTTCCCGATGAAAGTGAATTTTTTTGGAATTGATCTTAGAATGGCTGGCGTAGCGTTTAACCATCAATCTAATGGAAGAGATTTACCCCGTTCTAGAAGCTGGAATAGAATTGTTTTTCATGCTGCTTTTGAAAAAGATAATTTTCAAATGTATTTAAAACCTTGGATTAGAATTGAAAACCCAGAAAAAGACGATAATCCCGGTATTAGTGATTATATGGGAAGAATGGAAGCCAATTTAATTTATAACTATAAAAAACACAGTTTCAATTTAATCGCCAAAAATTCGCTGGATTTTGAATATTATCGTGGCAGTGTAGAACTCAACTATTTTTACTCTGTAAAATCTAATCTTAGGTTTCATTTTCAATTATTTTCGGGTTATGGAGAAACGTTGATAGATTACAACCATAAGCAAACAACTGTAGGTTTAGGAGTTTCGTTTATAGATTGGTAAATATTTTCATCTAGATTTATTTAATGAAAAATAGCTTGAAAAATAGACGATAAAAATCCTATTTGGTCAAGTATAATTATGTGCAGCTTTTAAAACGTATCTTTGCAGATTAATAAAGAAATGACCAATACATAAATTGTTGTCATTTCATAAACACTTTTTATGTCATTTAAGTCATTAGGACTCTCAGAATCTCTTGTTAAAGCAGTAAGCGAACAAGGTTACGATACACCAACACCCATTCAAACCAAATCTATTCCGCCTGTTTTAGAAGGCAGAGATGTATTAGCTTCAGCCCAAACTGGAACGGGTAAAACAGCAGGCTTTACACTTCCACTGCTTCAAAATTTATCGCAAACGCCGCCACTACGAAATAGACCCATTCGGGCTTTAATTCTAACTCCAACACGAGAATTAGCTGCGCAAATTCATCAAAATGTAAAAGATTATAGCCGATTTGTAGATTTACGATCTACAGTAATTTTCGGTGGGGTTAATCAAAAGTCTCAGGTGTCGACCATCAGAAATGGAGTTGATGTATTAATAGCTACTCCAGGAAGATTAATCGATTTAAACAATCAAGGTTTATTATCCTTGAAAAATGTGGAAATTTTAGTGCTTGATGAAGCCGATCGAATGTTAGACATGGGCTTTTTAAGAGACATTAATAAAATTATGGGACTAATCCCAAAACAAAGACAAACACTCTTGTTTTCGGCTACCTTTTCGAAAGAAATTAGAACTTTGGCCAACGAGTTTTTAAAGAATCCCGTTTCGGTTGAATCTACTCCAGAAAACACTACAGTAGAAGCTATTAAACAACAAGTTTACCGAGTAGCGAAGGACAAAAAAACAGACTTGCTTATCAAATTAATTTCGGAAGGAAATTGGGATCAAGTCTTGGTCTTTACAAGAACAAAACACGGTGCTAATAAATTGGCTAAAAAATTGGAATCAGCAAATATAGGTGCGGCTCCCATCCACGGCAATAAAAGTCAAGGTGCAAGAACCAAAGCACTTGCTGGATTTAAAAGCGGTACGATAAAAGTTTTGGTAGCTACTGATATTGCTTCACGTGGTTTGGACATTCCGTTACTGCCTTATGTAGTGAATTTTGAATTGCCTAATATTTCTGAAGATTATGTGCACCGTATTGGAAGAACAGGAAGAGCTGGTGCCAGCGGACTCGCAGTTTCTTTAGTGAGTGCAGATGAAACTAGCTTTTTAAGAGATATTGAAAAACTAATTGGCGATAAAATTCCGATGGAAATAATAGAAGGATTTGAACCTGACCCAAATGCTTCAACAAAACCTATTAATCCACAACAACGTGGAAGAAAGCCTAGCAATAATGCTAATTCAAGACCATCTTCTAGACATAATACAAATAAACCATCCGGAAATAAGTCAAGAAATTCAAGGACAAATTCTAGCAAACCAAGGCGCTAAAAATGGCTGTTGAAAAGCAAAAAAACAATCCTTTACACGGAATTAAATTAGAACAAATTCTAGTTGATTTGGAAGCTTATTATGGATGGAATTCACTCGGAGAGCAAATTAATATTCGCTGTTTCAATGAATATCCATCCATTAAATCAAGCTTGAAATTTTTAAGAAGAACACCTTGGGCTAGAACCAAAGTAGAACAGCTTTATTTGCAGTACTTGAGAAAAGTCCAAAATTAAAATAGACGAATATCAAGCTGCAAAACGAAGGTGATATTATTGACGAAAATACATTCACTTAAGGATTTTTATTTATTCACATTTTTAAATGCTTCTCCTAAAAATTGAATGATATCTGATGCCATCAAACTTTCTTTACTTTCTTGTTTTAAAGCTAAATCTCCAGCTAAACCATGAATATAAACACCTAATTGTGCCGCTTGTAAAGGTGAATAAGCTTGTGCCAATAAAGAAGTGATTATTCCGCTTAACACATCTCCACTTCCTGCCGTAGCCATTCCTGAATTACCAGTAGAATTGAAATAGAAATTTTCACCATCACAAATACAAGAATACTTGCCTTTTACCACCAAAATGCAATTTTGTTTTTTAGCGAAGTTTTTTACTTTTTCAAGCTTTTCAAAATCGTCTTTCCAATTACCTATCAGTCGTTTTAATTCGCCAGGATGTGGAGTTAATATGGAGTTTTTCGGAATTAATTGTAATAAAGCTGAATTTTCAGCTATTAAATTCAATGCATCGGCATCTAGCAGCATGGGTTGATTAGAGCCTTCCAAAAAGCTTTTAAGCGCTTGAAAAGCTTCGTTGGTTTTACCAATTCCTACACCAATTCCAATGGAATTATAATTTTTAATTTCAGTAAAATGAATGTAGTTTTCCGATGGATTTTCCAACGCCATAGCTTCAGGCAAATAGGTATGCAAACTACTATGTCCAAGATTGGGCAACATTACACTCAACTTCCCTACTCCACTTTTTAAAGCCGCTTTAGAAGCCAGTAAAACACTCCCTAACATTCCTTTTTGTCCACCGATTAACAAGGCATGACCATAAGTTCCTTTATGTGAAAATTCCTTCCGTGGTTGATATAGTTTTTGAACAAAAGCTAAATCTATAAAATGATATTCCGTTTCTTCATTTTCTATTGCTTCTTGAGAAAGACCAATTGGTACAATTTGAAAATGTGGAACATATTTTCCTGTTTCGGGTAATAATAAAGCTAATTTGGGGAGTTGAAACGTCAAACAAATATCCGGCTGAACCAATTTTGCATCATCAGGAATGGCTTGATGTATAAACATTCCGCTAGGTATGTCTATACTGAAACAAAAAGCCTTAGACTGATTAATTTTAACTGCTAAATCTTCAACAAAAGCAGGCATTCTTCGGTTTAAGCCTACACCAAAAATTGCATCGATAACTATTTCGTTTTCATCAATTTCAATAGTTTCAACATCTTCAGCTTGTATGCTTTTTAGTTTTATATTTTCTTCATGTAAACGTTTTGCATTCAATTCAAAATCATTGGAAGTTTTATCGGCAAAGGCAACTTTATACACTTGTACAGAATATCCTAACTTATCTAAATAATAAGCAATTGCCAATCCATCACCGCCATTGTTACCAATTCCACAGAAAATATGGACGCATTTTTCATTTTTTTTCAAATAATAAAGAATAGCTTCAACGGCTTGTTTAGATGCGCGTTCCATCAACTCCCACGAAGAAATGGACTGCCATTTCATGCTGAGCTGATCTACCTTTCCAAGTTGTTTTGCTGAAAGAATTTTCATTGAAATTAATTTTAGCTTAATATAAGTAGAAACCTACAGAAAAAGTGCATTCTATTAATTTTTTGTAAAATGAAATCTTCAAAATGAATTAGATTGTACATTCACAAAAAAATCAAATGAAAAAAACAATTATTTTATGTGCCGTTGTTCTGTTGAATTTTGCTTGTGTAGATTCGAATAAGAAACAAAATGAAGCTAAAGCAAAAGATTCGACTTCTGTAGAAACTACACCAAAAGAAGAAATGGAGAAGGACGAACCCAAAATTCATCCAATAAGCCATGCCAGTTTTGTAATGGAATGGGGAGACAAAATTTGGTACAACGATCCAGTTGGTTCTGTTGAAGCTTACGCAGAATACGGCAATCCTGATGTGGTTATTATTAGTGATATCCACGGAGATCACTTTAGTGTAGAAACTTTACAAGCCTTAGAAGGTGAATTTAGTATTATTACTCCGCAAGCTGTTTTTGATGAAATGCCAGATGAACTTCAAAAAAAATCAGTTGTTTTAAACAACGATGATGATTTAATTTGGGAAGCTTTCGAAATAACTGCCATCCCAATGTATAATGTTACTGAAGAGCGATTAAAATACCACACCAAAGGTCGCGGAAATGGATATGTAATTGAAAAAGATGAATTTAGATTATATATAAGCGGTGATACAGAAAATACAGATGAAATGGAAGCTTTACAAGATATTGATTTAGCCTTAGTTTGTATGAATTTACCCTATACCATGACTATTCAGCAAGCAGCTGAAGGCGTAATTACTTTTGCTCCTAAAAAAGTGATCCCATATCACTATCGTGGTATGAAAGATGGTGAAAGTCATATGTATGACACCCAACTTTTTGAACGCTTAGTTAGTATGGAAGCCCCAGAAATTAAAGTAAAACGATTAAATTGGTACCCTGAAAATTAAACAAATTCAATATTTAATAAATCCGCACAAAACATTCAATCTTGTGCGGATTTTTTTTGTAATTAATTTATGCTACTTCAAAAAAGGAGTCACTTTTTCCTTGATTTCATCAACTATACTTGGATCTAGCAAGGTAGAAACATCTCCGATTTGGTTAGCTTCATTAGCTGAAATCTTTCGCATAATTCTACGCATAATTTTACCACTTCTGGTTTTTGGTAATCCTGAAACAAAATGAATTCGGTCTAACTTAGCAATGGGTCCAATTTTGCTTGCAATTAAGGTATTGATTTCCTTGCTTAAGTTGTCTTGATTTCGATCATCATTTTTCAAAATAATAAAACCTGCCAAGGCATTCCCTTTTACATCATGAGGAAAACCAATAATAGCCGATTCTGCCACCGCAGGATGTTCGTTAATAGCGTCTTCAATTGGAGCGGTTCCTAAATTATGTCCAGAAACGATGATTACATCGTCTACTCTACCGGTGATTCGGTAGTAACCGACTTCGTCTCGCAAGGCGCCATCACCTGTAAAATACATTCCTTTAAAAGCAGAAAAATAGGTGTCTTTGTAACGTTTATGGTTTCCATACACCGTTCTCGCCATACTTGGCCACGGATATTTAATGCACAATCTTCCATCGATACTATTGCCTTCAATTTCATTTCCTTTTTCATCCATTAAAGCGGGCTGAATTCCAGGTAAAGGTAAAGTTGCATAGGTAGGTTTGGTTGGTGTTACAAATGGAATAGGCGAAATCATAATTCCACCGGTTTCTGTTTGCCACCAAGTATCTACAATCGGGCATTTTTTCTTTCCAATATTTTCGTTGTACCAATTCCAAGCTTCTTCATTGATCGGCTCGCCAACACTTCCTAAGACTTTTAAAGAAGATAAATCGTATTTATTTACAAATTCAATATCTTGTTTAGCCAAAGCACGAATGGCAGTTGGTGCTGTGTAAAATTGGTTTACTTTATATTTTTCGACTACATCCCAAAAACGTCCAAAATCGGGATACGATGGCACGCCTTCAAACATCAAGGTAGTTGCTCCATTTAATAACGGACCGTAAACAATATAAGAATGACCTGTAATCCAACCGATATCTGCTGTACACCAATACACATCGTCTTCTTTATATTGAAATACATTTTTAAATGAAAATGCGGTATACACCATATATCCAGCCGTAGTATGTACCATTCCTTTAGGTGTTCCAGTTGAACCCGAAGTGTATAAAATGAACAACTTGTCTTCTGCATCCATTACTTCTGCTTCACATTGATCGTCTACTTTTTTCAATTCTTCATGTAACCAAACATCTCTTCCTTCTTGCATATTGATTTTTGCAAAAGTGCGTTTCGCAACTAAAACACTTTCAACTGAAGGAGTATTTTCTAAAGCTTCATCAACAATTCCTTTTAAATCGATTGATTTTGCGCCGCGATACGAACCATCTGAAGTAATGACCATTTTACAATCCGAATCATTGATTCGCGAAGCTAAAGCTGAAGCTGAAAAGCCTGCAAAAACAACCGAATGTACTGCTCCTATTCGAGCACAAGCTAAAGTGGCTACTGCTAATTCGGGTATCATGGGTAAATAAATACAAACGCGATCGCCTTTAGTTACGCCTTTGCTTTTAAGCACGTTGGCCATTTTGTTTACTCGTTTAGCCAATTCTGCATAGGAGATTTTTTGAGCTTCTTCTTCGGGATTGTTGGGTTCCCAAATAATTGCTGTTTTTTTAGCCCTTGTTTTTAGGTGTCGATCGATAGCATTCTCCGTTATGTTCAATTTTGCTCCTTCGAACCAAGTGAATTTGGCTTCATCTGGATTCCAATCTAGGATTTTATCCCATTTTTTCTTCCAAATAAAATTTCGTTCGGCAATTGTACTCCAAAAATTCTCAGGATCGTTTTGTGAAATTCGGTACACATCCATGTATTTGGCTAAGGAATCGATGTTGTAATAACTCTTTGTCAATGCCTTAAGCGAATTTGCAACAATATTTTTATCAGTTTTAAAAGCACCAACCTGAGCTTCATTAAAGGATTCGATAATTTCGCTGATTACCATCGGTTCTTCAATAGTAGACGGAATGCTGTAAGTTTTACCGTCTACGATTTTCCGAAGTGTTCGGCGTAAAATTTTGCCACTTCTGGTTTTTGGTAAGCGCTTTACCATCACTACCGTTTTTAAACTCGCTACTGCTCCAACCGAATCTCTAACTCGTTGAATTATTTCGGTTTCTAGCTTATACGACTCGTAGCCTTCTTCACCTGTTTTAGGCACTACAATGGCTAAAGGAACTTGTCCTTTTAAATCATCTTCCATTCCTACCACGGCACATTCTGCAACAGCAGGATGCATGGCAACCACTTCTTCTAACGCAGCTGTTGACAATCGGTGACCAGAAACATTGATTACATCATCAATTCTACCAGTAATAAAAACATAACCATCTTCATCGATGTAGCCGCCATCACCAGAAAAATAATAACCTGGAAATTTACTTAAATATCCATTTTTGTAACGTTCATGGTTTTGCCATAAAGTTTGCATAAAACCAGGTGGCAAAGGCAGTTTTGAACATAAATAACCTTCTTCGCCAGTAGGCATGACTTCACCATCGGCAGAGAGGATTTCCAAATCGTATCCTGGCACAGGTTTTCCAGAAGAACCTACTTTTACAGGTTGTGGATCCATTCCCATAAAATTGGCAGCAATAGACCAACCCGATTCGGTTTGCCACCAATGATCGATTACAGGAATGCCTAATTTTTCTTGCGCCCATTTCATGGTAGCTTCATCGCAGCGTTCACCGGCTAAGAATTGATATTTTAATGAAGAAATATCGTGTTTTTTGATAAATTCTCCTTTTGGATCTTCTTTTTTAATAGCTCGAAATGCCGTTGGTGCGGTAAACATTACATTTACTTTGTGGTCTTCAATTACTCGCCAAAAAGCACCTGCATCTGGGGTTTTCACTGGTTTTCCTTCATAAATAATAGTGGTATTTCTATGAATTAATGGTCCGTAAACGATATAGCTATGCCCGACGACCCAGCCCACATCGGATGCTGCCCAAAACGTATCGCCTGGTTTGGTTCCGTAAATATTTTCCATGGAATACTTTAATCCAACGGCATAGCCACCTGTATCACGAACTACTCCTTTGGGTTTGCCGGTTGTTCCTGATGTGTATAAAATATAAGATGGGTCGGATGATTTTAAAGCGATAGGATCGACTGGTTTTGACTTTTCCATTAATTCTACATAATCTATATCGTAGGATTTTTCTTCAAACTCTGCTCCTAATTTTCTATTGAAAACCACTACATGTTCCACTTCATGATTGGATTTTTCGATAGCTTCATCCAGCATAGGTTTGTAGGCAATTAATCGGTCTAATTCGATTCCTGAAGTAGCGGTTAAAATTACTTTTGGTTTGGCATCGTTTATACGCATGGCTAACTCGTCTGGAGCAAATCCACCAAAAACCACCGAATGAATGGCTCCTATGCGTGTACAGGCTAACATGCTAAATAGCGCTTGAGAAATCATTGGCATGTAAATAATTACCCGATCGCCTTTTTCTACACCTAAATCATGTAAGCCACCTGCCAATTTTGCTACTTTTTCTTGAACTTCCTTATAGGTATATTTAATTTGCTTTTGCCGAACTGCTGAATCGTAAATTACTGCAATTTCATCTCCAAAACCATCTTCAACATGTTGATCTATACACAAGTAACTTAAGTTTGTTTCACCATCAGGAAACCAATGATAAATTCCTTCTTCGGTTTGTGATAATGCTTTTGTTGGCGCTTTAAACCATTTAATGTTTTTAGCTTCATTTAACCAAAATTCTTCTGGATTGGCTAAACTTTTTTCGTAGGCTTCTTTGTATTTCATCGTCTTGTATTTTAATTATAAATTCTCAATTCTAATAGTTCAGTTTAATTTTTCACCGCAAAGGCGCAAAGGACACAGAGTTTTTAGTAATTAGTTGTTTGTTGGATAACACCCTTTGCCTTTCGGCATTTCCCTAAAGGGAAAATTTTTACTTTCAACATTTTGGTTCATAACATTAGTTTTAAATCTGAAATCTCATATCTTAAATCTCACTTCTAATATCTCACTTCTAATATCTCACTTCTAATATCTCATGGTTTATTTCTATTTGTATTTTCCACCACAAAGTCACAAAGGACACAGAGTTTTTAATAATTAGTTGTTTGTTGGATGCTATTAGTTATCAAATTTTTGTTTTAAATAAACACCCTTTGCCTTTCAGCATTTCTCTCAAGGGAAAATTTTTACTTTCAACATTTTGGTTCATAACATTAGTTTTAAATCTGAAATCTCATATCTTAAATTTAACTTCTATATATAACTTCTAATA
The DNA here is from genome assembly GCF_014640195.1 of Psychroflexus planctonicus. GTDB lineage: Bacteria > Bacteroidota > Bacteroidia > Flavobacteriales > Flavobacteriaceae > Psychroflexus > Psychroflexus planctonicus. Next base: position 95,431 of record NZ_BMGM01000012.1, on the reverse strand, counting down.
TCTAATATCTAATATCTACTATCTACTATCTAACTTCTAATATCTTAAATCTAACTTCTAATATCTCAATTCTCATTTCCCCGAAATTTGTTTATCAATTTCTTGTAATAGTTTCTTCATCGAAAAAGGCTTAGTCAAATATTGGTCTGCACCTTGGTCTAATCCTTTTTGAATGTCTTTTTCTTTGTTTTTAGCACTTAAAAAAATCACTTTAGTCTTGTTTAAATCTTTATGTTTTTTAATGAAATTCAGTACTTCAAATCCATCCACTTTTGGCATCATAATATCCAATACTACCACATCAGGAATTTTATCTTGTGCTATTGCTATCGCTTCTTCACCATTGCGCGCAATAAACACCTGAAAATCATTTTTCTTCAGTGTATATTCCAAAGCCATCACGATATTTGGCTCATCGTCTACGATTAATATCTTTTTCATGTTTTTGAGTTTTTTGGCAGTTCAACTATAAAACAAGCTCCTTTTGTTAGGTTTGCTTCGGCGTAAATATTTCCGTTATGCAATTCCACAATTTTTTTGCAAATGGCTAAGCCAAATCCGCTACCTTTTTGTTTTTTTAAATTTTGATTTTTAGATTGATAGAATTTCTTAAAAATATGCGGCAAATCTTCATCAGGAATTCCTTTTCCATTATCGATTAGCTTCAGCATAAGCATTCCATCTTGTGTTGAAATATCCAACTGAATCTCCCCTACTTTTTCATCCACAAACTTTAATGCATTAGATAATAAGTTGGTTAAAACCTGCATCATTTTATGGTGATCGTATGCTGCTTCAATTGAATCTGATTTCGTTTTCAGTTCGATGGTAACTTGCTTTTTATTGGCTAAATTTTGTACTCCTTTTATAGCTTTTTGGGCTGTTAACACTATATTTTGTACATTGAAATCTATTTCTACTCTACCGGATGCCAATTTTTCCAAATCTAAAATATCATTGATCAAAATAGCTAAACGTTCAGTATCATTTAAGATGTTTTCGATGAATTGTTTGCGTAGAGCGAACGGCATATCTTCACCATCGGCTAAAACTTCACTACTCGCTTGAATAGATGTTACAGGCGTTTTCAATTCGTGGGCAACGGTGTCTAAAAAATCATCTTTTAGTTGGTCTTGCAGTTGTAATTCTTCATTCACTAATTGTAATTTATCAGTAAGTTGCATCAATTTTTTTGATTGTGCTTCTAAAGCTTTGTTGGAAGAAATGGTTTCTTTATTTTCTTCTAAAATTTGAAGCACTTCAATTAAAGAAACTGGCTTTTCTTTAGCCACATTGCCAATTAATATTTTAGCTGAGGCACTTCCTACTGCTCCAGTTAACAAGCGTTCAGCAAAGTTGATGAAACGAGCATCGGCTAATTTTTCATCTGGATTTACGTGATAGCGTTTTCGAAAAATACGCAAAGCTTTTTCAGCTCTATGTTCTCCTATAAATCGTATTAATAATTGTTGAATATCTGCCACATAAGCTTCACCTTTCCAAACAAATGCAGTTTCTTTCATGGCTACCACTTGTTCGCTATTCACAAACATTTCACCATAATTGCGTTCGCGATAGTTTCCTTTAAAAGAAACGGAAACGGCGGCATACAAAAATGTATTTATCAACAAACTCCAAAACAAAGCATGTGTGGTCGGATTCAACACATCCAAGCCAAATAACTGGTAGGGTTTAAAGGTTTCAATTCCCCAAGGACCAAGGTCTTCAAAACTTGGATTGTTGAAAATTACCGTGGCAAAAAAAGGCAAAACATAAGTATAAACGCAGATTAAAAGTCCAGCAATCATACCTGTTTTTGCACCTAAAGACGAACCGCGATTCCAATACATTCCTAAGAAAAAACTGGGTGCTAATTGAGCAATAATCAAAAATGAAATTAAACCAATTGCAAATAATGAAACATTAGGATCAAAAAAGGAATACAGCAAATAAGCTAACAAAATCAGACTAAAAATACTTACTCTTCGGATATTTTTGATGTATTTTTCGTTTTTAACCGATTGATTTTTGGTGAATTTTTTGATAAACCCATAAGGAATAATTAAATTGTTACTCAACATGGTAGAAAGTGCTAAAGTAGAAACTACCACCATGGAAATTACGGCTGAAAATCCGCCGAGAAAAACCAAGACCGCTAACCAATTTTGTCCGTTTTGTAACGGAATCAACAAGCTGTAGTAATCGGGATTAAAGTTTTGGTTGCCTAATAGAATCATTCCGCCCCAAGCGATAAAAATCACAAACACATTAAAAAGCAACAAATACAAAGGAAAAACCCAAATGGCTTTTTTGAGTTGAGTACGTTCAGAAAATTCTACTACACTAACTTGAAATTGTCTAGGTAACAAGAAAATAGCTAAAAATGAAAGCACGATAGTAAAATACCAGTTTAATCCACCTGATATCCCACCAACACTACTTAAAGCAGCTAAATCCAATTGTTCGTTGGCTTGATTATAAATGTCTTGAGTTCCATCAAAAGCAAAAAAGGTAACGTAGATGCCCACAGCTAAAAAGAAGCCTAATTTTAAAATTGATTCGAATGCAACGGAAAACATAATTCCTTTTCTTCGTTTAGATGCATCTAAACTTAGGGTTCCAAAAAAAGAAGCGAAAACAGCTAGAATAAAAGCAATGTAAAAAGTAGAATCTGAAAAAATAAATCCTTCAGTAGAAGTTTGATCTGCTGAAGTGATGATTTGAAAAGTTTCCGAAATCGCTTTCAACTGCAATGAAATATATGGAATTACACTTATTGCACAAATGATGGTCACCAAAGCGCCAATAGAACGATTGTTTCCATAGCGAAGCGAAATAAAATCGGCTATGCTCGATACATTGTATAATTTGGAAAGTTGAATGATTTTCCGCATGACAATTACCCAAAGCGGTGCAGCGATGATTGGTCCAAGGTAAATGGCCAGAAATTCAACTCCAGAACGAGCGGCAATTCCTACGCTTCCGTAATACGTCCAAGCCGAACAGTAAACGGCCAAAGACAAAGCATATATGTAGGGAGAATTAACCCATTTGCTCTGTTTATTGCGTTCTGCCCAATAGGCAATTACAAATAAAAAGCCTAAGTAAATAAGGATAATAGCAAGTATAAACCAATTACTCATGAAAGCGTTTTATAATGAAATAACTCAGTAAAATAGAAATTAGCCAAGTTGTAAAAATGAAGACATAAAAACTAGGAAATCCTAGTACAGATTCACTTCCATCGAAAATTAAAATGAAGGGAATATTGAATAAAATCAATAAGGCAAAAGCGATGATAACCAATTTCTGTTGATGTCTTTTTTTCATTTTTTAAGCTATGCTATAAATATACACTATTTAATAAAATGGATTCTGCTTTCAAAGAAAACAGAATCCATTTGTAAAATTTAATGTCCTGTGGCTTCACCTGCTCCACTTGGAATTCTGATGTTCTCCACAATTTCTTGCACATCTTGTGGTGGTGCTGGGGTAAGTTTGCTCACCGTAATGGAAACCACAAAGTTGACTACCATCGCCACAGCACCAAATCCTTCAGGTGAAATACCGAACCACCATTCAGATTTTGGTGGTAATTCACCAATCCAACCTAGTTTGAATTTGGCCATATAAAACAACATCAACAGTAATCCAACTATCATTCCGGCAACTGCACCTTCTTTGTTCATACGCTTATTGAAAATTCCTAAAATAATTGCGGGAAAGAAAGATGCTGCTGCCAAACCAAAGGCTAATGCGACGACCGCTGCAACGAATCCTGGTGGATTAATTCCAAAATAACCAGCAACCACAACCGCTACAGTAGCAGATAATCTTGCAGCGATTAATTCGCCTTTGTCACTGATGTTGGGTTTGATCATTTTTTTGATTAAATCGTGAGAAACCGAAGATGAAATAACCAATAATAAACCAGCCGCTGTAGACAATGCCGCAGCCAAACAACCTGCTGCAACCAATGCAATTACCCAATTGGGTAATCTAGCAATTTCTGGGTTGGCCATTACCATAATGTCATTATCAACGTATAATTCATTTAAATTATCTGAAGGATTATTAGTTAAACGCTGTCCGAATTCTCCACGATCTTCACCTACAAATAAAGGTGAGTTTTTATTTCCTTCAAAAGCATTTCCACCACCTTTGTTTGGTCCTACATATTGAATTTTACCATCGTTATTTTTATCAGTCCAACCAATCAAGCCTAGTTCTTCCCAATTGTGAAACCATTCGGGCATTTCTTCATAATTAGCTTGATCTACAGTTTCCATTAAATTTACTTTTGCAAAAACGGAAACTGCTGGTGCTGTAATGTAAAGCAATGCGATGAAAAGCAATGCAAAACCAGCTGATTTACGTGCATCTTTTACTTTTTTCACTGTAAAGAATCGTACAATAACGTGAGGTAATCCAGCTGTTCCTACCATTAAAGCTAAAGTAATAGCAATGATATCTTGAATGTCTTTGGAACCATCGGTATATTTATCGAAGCCTAATTCTTGACTTAAACCATCTAAACGATCCATTAAATACACATCGGGATTACTCGCCAATGTATCGCCCATTCCTAACATTGGGATAGGGTTGTTCGTCATTTGTATCGAGATAAAAATAGCAGGAACCATAAATGCGAAAATCAACACACAATACTGAGCAACTTGTGTGTAAGTTATTCCTTTCATTCCACCTAAGACGGCGTAAAACAAAACAATTACCATCCCTATATAAACGCCTGTGTTTATTTCAACTTCTAAAAAGCGAGAAAAAACCACACCTACTCCACGCATTTGTCCTGCCACATAAGTAAAAGAAATAATCAAAGCACAGATTACCGCAACAGACCGAGCTGTTTTGGAATAATAGCGATCTCCGATGAAGTCAGGAACTGTAAATTTTCCAAATTTTCGTAAATAAGGAGCTAACATTAAAGCCAGCAAAACGTATCCGCCAGTCCAACCCATCAGGTAAACCGAACCGTCGTAACCCATAAAGGCAATAATCCCAGCCATAGAAATAAATGAAGCTGCCGACATCCAGTCTGCTGCTGTAGCCATACCGTTTGCTATGGCACCAACTCCACCACCAGCAACGTAAAAATCTTTAGTTGATCCAGCTCTAGACCAAATTGCAATTCCGATATACAGAGCAAAAGTAGCTCCTACAATGATATATGTTAATACTTGTGCACTCATTTTTATGTGTTTTTAGTTAGTTTGGATTACTCGTCGTAACCGTATTTTTTGTCTAATTTGTTCATTAACCTTACGTACACAAAAATGAGTATGACGAAAGTGTAAATTGCCCCTTGTTGTGCAAACCAAAATCCAAGTTTAAAGCCACCTATACGAATTTCATCCAATGCATCTTTGAATATAATTCCAGCTCCATAGGAAACGGCGAACCAAATACTAAGTAAAATGACCAAGTATTTCACATTTTCACGCCAATAGGCTTTTGCTTTTTTGTCTGTCTTTTTCATGGTATTGTTTTTTGTTAAGTTAAGTTCAGTTTTATAAATAAATCATGGCTTGTAAGCTCAAACGATTGAGCCTTTCGCCATTAAAATTTTCACTTTGAAATTCTAAAGTTAATTTAGAATTATGTCCGTTTAAGTAGGCATTCGCACCGATTCCAAAAATGCTTCTATCATCTTGTAATGCATCAATTGTTGAATAATTGAATGATGCATACGGCTGAAATCGTGTATTTTGAAAATCACCTGGTAATAAATATCCTGTATGCGCATACCACATATTTCCAGTTGAATATGGACCTAATTGATAATTGGTGCCATAATCGTTATATTGATATTTTGCGTAAGCGGTTAGTGAAGCACCAGCTGCACCAATAGGAACGTCGTAAAACACATCTAGGGCAAATAGATTAACATTTTCACCTTGTTGTTCGCCTTCATCATTCAAAATAACAGAACCTTCTGGATGATGAAAAAATCCAGCTCCAACGTTCAAAAGTTCTTGGGTACCTAAGTAAGAACCAACTTTATATGGTAAAAAGTTAGATTCCATATTCAATAAATTGTAAGCAAAATAGCCAGTATAGACTTTTCCTGCATTAGCTGTTCCCAATAAATTTGCACCTTGATATACTGCATAATCAGTTGATAATGTTTGTGTATCTAAGGTATTGACAATGGCTTCATTTACAGCAACATTATATTGCAAACGTCCAAAATTTCCTTTTGCAAAAATACCGATGTGTCTGGCAAACTGATCTGATAAACCCAAATTAGACCAAGAAGCACGATTGTTATCCATGGTCATTAAATTTAGTGTTCCTTGGGAATTTAGTCTCGATAGACCATTCCAATAATGCAATCCACCACCAATTACATGGTTTTTAGCTACATTGTATTGCGCCCAAGCATCATGCATAAAAACTTGTGGTGTTCCTTCGTTTCCAACCGGCTGCATATTATTGGCGTTCAATGAATTCATCCCGATATGCGTCAACACTAAAAAGTCTTTTACTATTTGACCATATACTAAAATTCGTGCTCGCCTAAGTTGAAAAGAAACATCAGACTGATCTTCTGGACGATCGTCTGAATAATTGGCCTGAGCTTGTGCCCAAGTAATAATACGAACATATTTATCGTCATTATCGCCAAATTTTATTTTAAATCCACCTTTGTAATAGGGTGAACCTTGTGAAAAGGCAGTTGCAAACCCAAGAAAAAGGAAAAATAAACTGATTTTGTATTTTAAGTTCATACTTTAAAAGTTTTAAATGTGAATAACATCTTTAGCTAAAAACTAGTTACGAACTTCTGTATGAAATCTTGTTAAATAAAATTAAATATAGTTTAGTGTTAACAACATATATTTATTCTTTGAAACGTTCCCATTTAATCACCATGTATTTATCGCCTAATTCAGTAACAATCATTCCTGCTCCTTTGGTGTTTTCAGGTTTAGAAAAATAAGAAGCTAATTCAGATTGACTCAGAATTTTATAGGTGGGATGATAATCTGTATTTTGTACTTTATGAATATTGTATTTTCTCACCCAATTCATTACACTTACATGAGAAACACCAATAATGCGTTCAATTTCTCGATAGGTTAAACCTTCTAAATATAGCTGCAAAGCTTTGGTTACGTAGTATTTATCAATTTGTTTCCCTAATTTATTTACGGTGAAATTATACCCACAAGATTTGCATTTATAACGTTGTCGATCGTTTAAAATTCCACTTTTAATAATTTGAGTCGACTGACATTGTGGACAATATTTCATAACTATATTATTTTAGCATATGTATACTAATTTAGCAAATATAATTGATTTTGAATATAAACTAAAGCGTTTTCGTTTCAAATTAAGTAAAATACTAATCCAAAACCTTTTCGTAATGTGGTTTTAAAAGCTACTTTTGCACGCTTAAAATTCGATTATAATTAATTCAAAATAGAGATGAAAAAATACATTAAACTTTTCGATTTCAAACAAAAAGTAGATTATAAAATTGAAGTCCTATCGGGTTTAACCGTTGCTTTAGCATTGGTTCCTGAAGCTATGGCTTTTGCCTTAATTGCAGGATTAAGCCCTTTAGTTGGTTTATATGCAGCTTTTGTAGTGTCTTTAGTGACGACTATTCTAGGTGGTCGACCTGGAATGATTTCTGGCGCAACCGGTGCCATTGCTGTGGTTATTGTTTCATTAGCAAAAGATTTTGGTGTAGAATATGTATTTGCAGCAGTGGTTTTATCGGGTATTATACAAATGCTAGCCGGAATTTTAAAGCTAGGAAAATTGATGCGTTTAGTGCCGCATCCAGTCATCTTTGGTTTTGTAAATGGACTAGCCATCATCATTTTTATGTCGCAACTCGACCAATTTAAAGACATAGATGGCAATTGGCTTACCGGAACTAATTTATACATTTTATTAGCTTTAGTTTTAACTACTATGCTAATTATTTGGGGACTTCCGAAGTTAACTAGAGCTGTACCCGCTTCATTAGTAGCAATTTTAGTGGTGTTTGGAATCACTTTTTTTGTAGGAATAGATACCAAAACGGTAGGTGATATTTCATCCATCAGTGGAGGTTTTCCACCTTTTCATATTCCAGAAATTCCTTTAAACTGGGAAACGTTTATGATTATTTTGCCTTATGCAGGAATCATGGCTGGTGTAGGTTTAATTGAAAGTTTATTGACGCTTAACATCGTAGATGAAATTACGGAAACGCGCGGTAACGGAAACAAAGAAGCGGTTGCCCAAGGAGCAGCCAACATTTTGTCTGGATTTTTCAGCGGAATGGGCGGTTGCGCTATGCTTGGACAAAGTTTAATTAACGTTTCCAACGGTGCACGTGCTCGCTTATCAGGAATTATAGCTTCTGTAGCTTTACTTGCATTTGTTATGTTTGGAGCTCCCGTAATTGAATTGCTTCCTATGGCAGCGCTAACAGGACTGATGATTATGGTCGCTATCGGAACTTTTGAATGGGCAAGTATCAAAACCGTAAAACGCATGCCGAAATCAGATGTCTTAGTAATGGTATTAGTCACCTTAGTTACGGTTTTCCTTCACAATTTAGCTTTGGCAGTTTTAGTCGGTGTTATAATCGCTGCACTTGTTTTTGCTTGGGATAACGCCAAACGAATTCGCGCTAGAAAAAGCATCGATGAAAATGGCGTAAAGCATTATGAAATTTACGGTCCACTTTTCTTTGGTTCAACCAGTCTTTTTAATGATAAATTTGATGTGGCTAATGATCCCGATGAAATAATCATAGATTTTTTTGAAAGCCGTGTAGTTGATATGTCTGCTATTGAAGCTTTAAATAAAATTACTGAACGCTATCATAAAGTTGGAAAAAAGGTGCATTTGAAGCATTTGAGTCCAGATTGTAGAAGGATGCTTCAAAATGCTGACGAAATTATTGACGTGAATGTAATGGAAGATCCTACCTATAAAGTTTTAACCGATTAAAATGAAATTAGTAAAATACTTAAAATCGAATGCGTACTTAATTGGTTTTGGTGTTTTACTTACGTTTTTGTCCAGTTTCGGTCAAACTTTTGTTATATCGCTGTACTTACCTAGTTTTCAAGAATACTTTTACTTATCAGATGGTGAGTTTAGTTTAGTCTACTCGGGCGCAACTTTACTAAGTGCCTTTAGCATTACTTGGCTTGGGCGATTTATCGATCAAATTCGGTTGACAAAATTCACTAAAGCTGTCATGTTTGGTTTAATTGTCTTTTTAATTATTCTTGCGTTTTCTTATCATGTAGCTATTTTGTTTGTCGGTTTATATGGAATGCGACTTTTTGGTCAAGGTTTGCTTTCGCATACTTCGATTACCAGTATGGCTCGTTTTTTTGAAAAAGGTCGTGGCAAAGCCATTAGTTTTGCTTCCTTAGGTCATTCTATTGGTGAAGCATTTTTGCCAATCATTATAGTTGGCGGTATTTTTTATGTGGGTTGGAGATATTCTTTACTCTTATCTGCTGTTTTTGTATTGATTTGTATTCCGTTTGCGATTTATTTACTTCGAAAAAACTCGAATTTTACACAACTAAGAAAGTACATCCCGAAACCTTTTACCAAAGAAGAATCCATTTCGGCTAGTCCGAAAAGTATACTTAAAACCAAAGCGTTTTGGATCATTATGCCAAGTAGCTTAGCCGCAGCAGCCATTGGAACTGGTTTTTTATTGTTCAAATTAAAGTTAGGTTTAGCCAAGGATTGGTCGCCTGCTTTTGTAGCTGGAGGATTTACCGCCTACGCTGTAGGAAATGCATTGAGCAATTTATTGGCTGGTTTTTTAGCCGATCGATTTTCTGGAAAAAATCTTTTCCCTTTGTATTTAATTCCTGGAAGTATAGGTATTGCTTCGCTCCTACTTTCTTCTGAAACTTGGGTTTATATTGTTTTAATCGGCGGAATTGGCATCACCAACGGCTTTGGGTCAACCATAAAAAACGTTGCTTTAGCTGAAATCTATGGCGAACGCATTATTGGTTCTGTGCGAAGCTTGTTTACCATGATTATGGTTTTTTCAACAGCCATCGGTCCATTGTTTTTTGGATTTATGCTGGATTCGGGATATCAATTTACCGACATTGCTTTAATATCTATCGGAATTTATCTTTTAATGACATTCAATGCATCGCGTATATTCAAGTTGAAAGTAAGTTCTGTCAATTAAACGGATTTATCAATATACGTAATCATATCCATCGATATTTATACTCATTCAAAATAAACCTATTTTTCCTATTTCAAAATCGTTTTTTTGTTGAATTCCTGATCTGAACAAACATTTTTAGTAATTCAAAAAAAAGAATGGAATAAAATTTTCACTTTGCTAATTTTTAACTGAAGTTTTTTTAACAAAAAATCAATTCAGATAAATATAGTACAAGCTTTTAATAGTTTTTAACAGATATTGTACTAAAATAGTTTCAATTAAGCATTATATTTAAAATTCGATTTTACAAAAAATTCAAAAATATATAAATGCAAAATTTAATTCATGCTTTTAAGGATAGTTGTGGATGTGGAATAATAGCCAACGTAGATGCAAAACCTGAACGACGAATTGCCGAAGATGCGCTTACTGCATTAAGTAGAATGATTCATCGTGGTGCCATTGCTGCCGATGGAAAAAGTGGAGATGGCTGTGGAATCTTAACTGCCATGCCAGACGATTTTATGAAAACCATTGCTTTAGTCAATGGTTTTTCTTTGCCCGAAAAATTTGCTGTAGGCTGTATCTTTTTTACGGATAAAAAACAAGAACAAATCGTTCAGGATTATCTAGATAAATACGATTTAAAATTGCTTTTTTATCGAGAAGTTCCTGTTAATAAAGACGTTTTAGGTGAACAGGCCTTAGCCAGTTTACCCGATATCAAGCATGCTTTTATCATTCCCGATTCACCTGTGGCTGAACAACGTTTTGATGAATTTTTGTACTTGTGCAGAAAGCAAATTGAAAATCATTTAACTGCTGATGAAGATTTTTACATCGCTTCACTTTCACCTTATGTTATTAGCTACAAAGGTTTGATAAAACCTGATTTACTGAGAGACTTTTATTTGGATTTACAGGAAGATGATTTCAAAACAGGTTTTGCTTTATTCCATCAGCGTTTTTCTACCAACACCTTACCTAAGTGGGAATTGGCACAACCTTTCCGAACCTTGGCTCACAACGGAGAAATCAATGCTATTCAGGGAAATCGCTTCAATGTAAAGGTGAATCAGGAAAATGCCAAAAGTGAAGTCTATTCGGATGAAGAATTAAAAGCCATTGGTGAAATCTTAACCAACGATGCCAGCGATAGCGGAAGCGTTGACAATATGTTTGAATACCTGATTGCCAACGGCGTCAACTTTTTTAAAGCCATGAGCAGCATGTTTCCACCAGCTTGGCAAAATTTACCGAAGCAAGATGCAAAAATACGTGCGTATTACGAATACCTAACCGCTAACTTTGAAGCTTGGGATGGTCCAGCAGCGCTGAATTTTACCGACGGTCGGTACTTAGCAACGGCCATGGATAGAAACGGTTTGCGCCCAGCCAAGTACATTATTACCAAAGACAATCGATTTTTAATTGCTAGCGAATTGGGCGTGTTGGATATCGACGAAGAAAATGTGTTGGAACAAGGAAAACTCCACGGTGGTGAAGTCATTGCAGTAGATACCAAACATGCCAAGATATTGATGAATCACGATGTGCAGAATTACTTGAAAAATGCACAGCCTTATGGCGAATGGCTTGCGCGTTACCAACATTATTTAGCCGAACATTACGATGAAAATTTTGTAGATTTTTCGGAATTTAATTTTGATGAAAAATTAATTTACCAACGTTACCATAATTATACGCACGAAACCATGGAGCAAATTATCGCTCCAATGATTGCCAATGGAAAGGAAGAAATTGGTTCGATGGGAGACGATACACCCATCGCTTGTTTCAGCCAAGTACAGCGCAACTTTACGGACTTTTTCAGACAAAAATTTGCACAAGTAACCAACCCGCCTATCGACCCGCTTCGCGAAAAACTGATCATGTCTTTAAGTATGACCTTAGGTCCGCGAGGTAACATTTTACAAGAAGACCCCAAAAATGCCATTGGTTTACGCATCAATAGTCCTGTACTTTCAAAAGAAAAAATGGATATTATCAAGAGTTTCGGTAATAAAAACGATGCTAAATTCAATGCTACTTATCTGCATAAAATCTTTTATACTTCATTTGAAAGCAATTTGCATCAAGCTTTATTCGATTTGGTTTACCAAATCAAAAAAGCCATTGAAGAAGAACACATCAGTTTGGTATTTTTAGATGATCGATGTTTAGATGAAAACAAGAAAATCATCCCGATGCCGTTGGTCATTGGATTTATCAATTCATATTTATCCAAAAATCAACTTCGTGGAAAAGTATCTTTAATTGCCGTTTCTGCGGAAGCCTACGATTCACATTCATGTGCAGTATTAATTAGTTTCGGAGCAAGTGCGGTTTATCCTTATTTGTTGTATGCCTCAGCTATTGAAATTGCCAGACGACAGCATAAAGACGATGAGTATTCCATTAAATTAATTCAGAAGAAAGCGCTTCAAAATACGCATAAAGCCATTAACGCTGGTTTGTTGAAAATCATGTCCAAAATGGGAATTTGTGCGATTGACAGTTACCAACACAGCTCCTTATTCGACATTATTGGTTTAGGGAAAGACATTATTGAAGATTGTTTTAGCAATGCACATTCGTTTTTACAAGGTCTAAATTACCAAGATATCGAAGAAAGGATTCACGCCAACCATGCCAAAGCTTTTAAAATGAATCAGTACCAAAACCAATACGAATTGGAAGTGGGAAGCTTTTACAAATACAAAACTAAAGGCGAATACCATGATTATGCGCCAGCCATTTCTATGGGAATTCGAAAATTTGCGAGTACTTTACAAAAAGAAGATTATGAAGCAGTTCAAAATCGAATCAACAATCGGGGTTTGAAAATGATTCGCGATTTTTATGAATTCAATTCACTTAAAAAGTCCATTCCTATTGAAGAAGTTGAACCCATTGAAAACATCACTTGCAGGTTTAATTCGGCTGCCATGAGTTTGGGAGCCATTTCGCCAGAAGCTCACGAAGCCTTAGCCGAAGCCATGAATCGCATTGGTGCCATGAGCAATTCAGGTGAAGGTGGTGAAGATAAAATACGCTATAAATCGATTAAAAATTCTAAAATAAAACAAGTTGCATCAGGTAGATTTGGTGTAACACCAGCTTACTTGCGCAGCGCAGAAGAAATTCAAATAAAATTAGCCCAAGGGGCAAAACCTGGCGAAGGCGGACAATTACCAGGCAAAAAAGTAACTCCGCTCATTGCCAAATTGCGTTATACCATTCCGGGAGTGACTTTAATTTCGCCTCCACCCCACCACGACATTTATTCAATTGAAGATTTGGCACAACTCATTTACGACTTGAAGCAAATCAATCCGAAAGCACGAGTAAGTGTCAAGTTGGTTTCTTCTTCCGGAGTCGGAACCATTGCGGTTGGTGTAGCTAAGGCGTATGCAGATAAAATCATCATTTCAGGTTGCGATGGCGGAACGGGTGCAGCGCAATTAGCATCTATTAAATTTGCTGGAAATCCTTGGGAATTAGGTTTAATTGAAGCCCACAACGCACTAAAAGCAAACGATTTACGAAAAATGGTCGAACTCCAAACCGATGGTGGATTAAAAACAGGTTTGGACGTAGTAAAAGCAGCTATCATGGGTGCTGAAACCTTTGGTTTTGGAACGGTTTTGCTGAATGCTGTAGGATGTAAAATTCTTCGGGTTTGCCATTTGAATAAATGCAGCGTTGGGATTGCTACTCAAAATGAAACCTTACGCGACCATTATACAGGAACGGTAGAAGCCATTGTAAGTTACTTGCAGAACTTAGCTGAAGAAATCAGAACAATTCTCGCTACATTGGGATATTCAACTTTAGATGAAGTAATTGGCAAAACCGAACTCTTCAAAGTAGTGGAAGATGAATTTGCTCAGAAATTCGATTTCAAATCCATTTTATTCGATTTTGATGGAGAGAATATTCAACGCCACAAACACAATGATCCATTTGATAAAAATACCTTTGAAAAACAGATTTTTAAAGAAGTAAAGGATTTTATTGACGATCCGAACAAAACCAAGAGTTTAAGTTTAGAAATCAACAATACCAATCGTAGTTTTGGTGCGTTTACCAGTGGATATATCGCTGAGAAATTTGGTGATGAAGGCTTACCAAAAGACAGTTTAATTTACTACATCAAAGGAAATGCGGGACAGTCTTTTGGCGCATTTTTAAGCCAAGGCATGTCTTTTTATCTAACAGGAAATGCTAATGATTATGTAGGAAAAGGAATGCGTGGCGGTAGAATTGTTGTCCGACCAAAAGACACTAACAAAAATATGGCGATTGCAGGAAACACCTGTTTGTATGGAGCCACTGGTGGAAAATTATTTGTTGCTGGAAATGTAGGCGAACGTTTTGCCGTTAGGAATTCTGGTGCTTTGGCGGTTGTTGAAGGAACAGGCGACCATGCTTGCGAATACATGACCGGTGGAACGGTTGTAATCCTAGGGAAAACTGGATATAATTTTGGTGCAGGAATGACCGGTGGAGCAGCTTTTGTATATGATAAAGATTTGAGCTTTTTCGACAAAGTAAATATGGAATTGGTGAAATTAGAACGCATCGACACCGAAGAAACCGAAGAAGCTAGACACTATTTAAAGAAAATTTTGCGCAGCTATATTTATCGCACCCAAAGCGAAAAAGCCAAATACTTACTGAAAAACTTTTTGGCTGAATTACGCTTTTTCTGGTTGGTTACGCCAAAAGATATGAGAGCGCCACTTAACCCTTTTGAAGGAAATTAAAACAACAAAAAATGTACGATTACACAAAAATAGAACGCTCAGAACGCAAGAAAATCAACGCTAAAGAACGCTTAGCGAATTACAACGAAATATACGAGCCCTATTCAGAAAACACGGCAAAAGGGCAAGCTAGCCGATGTATACAATGTGGAATTCCGTATTGTGCTACAACAGGTTGCCCACTAAACAATAATATTCCGCATTGGCTGAAATTCATTGCCGAAGGAAACGATGACATGGCGTTTAAAATTTCGAATGAAACTTCTCCTTTTCCTGAAATTCTAGGTAAAATTTGTCCGCACAATCGTTTATGTGAAGGCGCTTGTACATTAAATAATGGTCACGGAGCAGTAACCATTGGTTCCATTGAAGTCCACATCAACGAAAGCGGTTTTGAAAAAGGATTGAAACCCAGTTTCCCCAAACAATTGTCCGATAAAAAAGTAGCCATTATTGGTTCAGGACCAGCGGGAATTTCTTGTGCAAACTTTTTATTGAGAGCAGGAATTAAGCCTGTTATTTTTGAAAAATCTGATGAACCAGGTGGTTTGTTATTGTATGGAATTCCTGAATTCAAATTAGAGAAAAAAGATGTGTTTCGCAGAATACAGTTGCTCACAGAAGCGGGAATGGAATTGAAACTGAACACCGAAATTGGAAAAGACATTAGCTTCGAAGAATTGCAAAATCAGTACGATGCTGTTTTTATGGGATTTGGAGCTACCGAAGGACGGGTACTTAGTCATGAAGGTTATAACAGCGACCATGTGTATATGGCGGTTCCATTTTTAACCAACATCCAAAAAAGCAGATTGCAAAAAGATTTTGACCCGAAATACAATGTGCGCAACAAACATGTAATAGTCATTGGCGGTGGCGATACCGCTATGGATTGTGTGCGAACAAGCATTCGTGCAGGTGCAAAAAGTGTAAAATGTGTATACCGACGTGATGAAGAAAACATGCCCGGAAGCGACAAGGAAGTAAAAGCAGCCAAAGAAGAAGGCATTGAGTTTATATTTACCACAGCTCCAAAACATTTCATCGCCGATGAAAAAGGAAACATCATTGGAATGAAGTTTGTAAAAACACAAATTGTTTCAGATGAAAAATCCCCACGTGGTAAAGTGGTTGAAGTGGAAAACAGCGAATTCATCATTGAAGCCGATGTCATTATTTTAGCTTTGGGATTCAGCCACCAAAAAATAAAATTTTTAAGTGATGCTGGAATTCAAACCAACGACTATGGCGGAATTGATGTAGATGAAAACTACCAAACCAGTTTGCAAGGTGTTTATGCAGGTGGCGATATGGTTCGTGGAGCCGATTTAGCCGTAAACGCTGCTTTAGATGGTCGCGAAGCCGCTTTGAAAATTGCTGAACACATCAAGCAACTTAGCACAGCAACAAAAACATAAGCTTCAAATTAATCACAATTATGCTAAGTTGAAAATTTAATCCTTGATTTTCTATTCAAATACTTAGTATATTCGCTTTTCATTTAAAAATTGAATATGTTAGAATTTTCAAAAGGAATTGCAAATCAAATTTTCACTTTTGGTCTACCCATATTTATTATTATTCTAACTTTTGTAATTGCTTTAATTTTCAATCGTTCTTATTTTTCATTAATTAGAAGAAGAGCTGTTTATTTAAAAAACAATCCTACTAAATATACTTTTTTAGGACATTTTATTACCGCTCTAATTTATATTGTTGGTTTTAGTTTTGCTATTATCTCTATTCCACAATTAAAAACCATAGCTACTTCATTATTAGCTGGTGCAAGTATTTTAGCTTTAGGAGTAACATTGGCATCTCAACAAGCCCTATCTAATATAGTTTCAGGCATTTTTATCGTTATTTTTAAACCTTTTCGAGTAAATGATCGGATAATTATAAGAGATACCATGTCTGGTATTGTTGAAGATATTACACTTAGGCATACCGTAATCAGGAATTTTGAAAATCGAAGAATTATCATACCCAATTCGGTAATAAGTAATGAAGCCTTAACCAATGCAGATTTAGGTGATGAGAAGATTTGTCGATTTTTAGAAATGGGCATCAGTTATGATAGTGATTTAGATTTGGCAAAAAAAATCATGTTTGAAGAAGTTCGGAATCATCCAGATTATTTTGATGTACGAACTCCAGAAGAAATCGAAAATAATAATCCTGAAGTTTCGGTTCGGGTGATTTCTATGGGAGACTCTTCTGTAAACTTAAGAGCTTGGGTTTGGGCAGAAAATTCACCAAAATCTTTTGTTATGAATTGTGATTTATTAGAAAGCATCAAAAAACGTTTTGACAAAGAAGGTGTAGAAATTCCATTCCCTCACAGAACTATTGTTGAAAAGAAACCAAAAAACAAATAAAGCTTCTCCTTTATTCAAGTGCTTCTAATGATAGTTTAGAAAACACAGATTTTTATTACTTTTTAATTATTTTGGATAATTTTAGCTTAAGTAAAGTATAATTCATGCTTTAAAAAATCCTTGAACAAAAATTAAATACATTTAAGCAATTAAAGCATTATTTTGGTCTAAGCTAAATACATAAATTCTATTTTTGTTGAAAATTAGTTTATGAAGTTTGTATCTGCTGCTGCCCTACTCCTATTATTAAGTTTTAGCTTCTCCTGTAAACAAAGTCAGAAGAAAGAAGAAGCAGCTTCATCGATAGAAACAGAAATTGAGTTAAAATACAGCACAACCTTTCAACTTTTTGAAGCTGAAAATTACAAACGAATCGTCATTACCAAACCATGGCCAGAAGCAGAACAGGAATTGACCTATTATCTAGCCAAAGACAAGAAGTTTATTCCAGCTGATGCGCAATACGATGCATTTGTACAACTTCCTATTCATGATATCGTACTCACATCTACTACGCATATTCCATCTCTAATCAGTTTGAATCAGTTAGATAAATGGGTTGGTTTTCCTGGTTTAGATTATGTTTCTTCTCCTGAAGCAAGGGCTTTAATTGAAAATAGAAATGTTACTGAACTCGGACAGAATGAAGCTTTAAACACCGAAAAACTACTTGAATTAAACCCAGATGTAGTAATTGGTTTTGCAGTTCAAGGAAGCAATAAAAGTTTAAACAACATTGAAAAAGCGGGTATTCCTGTTTTATATAATAGTGATTGGTTAGATGAACACCCGTTGGGGAAAGCAGAATGGATTAAGTTTTTCGGAATGTTAACCGGAACCTTAGCTGATGCTGAAAAAGAATTCAACACAATCGAAAAAAACTATCTCGAATTAAAGTCTTTGGCAGAAAAAGCAAAGCATGTTCCCACTACATTATCTGGTGCAATGTATAAAGATGTTTGGTATTTACCTGGTGGAAATTCTTGGCAAGCTCAGTTTTTAAAAGATGCCAATGCTAATTATAGATATGCTGATGAAAACGAAAATGGAAGTCTCTCCAAATCTTTTGAAGCAGTTTTAAATCAAGCCAAAAATGCTGAGTATTGGATTGCTCCTGCTCAATTTACAAGTTATACTGAAATGCTTGAAAGTAGCCCGCATTATTCCAAATTTGATGCCTTCCAAAACAAAAAAGTATTCACAATGGCAAAAACCAAAGGAGAAACTGGTGGAGTTTTGTATTATGAATTAGCACCAAACCGACCTGATTTAGTATTACGTGATTTAGTTGGTATTTTACATCCTGACTTACTAGAAGTGGAAACATTTTCATTCTTTGAACCTCTTAATGAGTAGCATGAAAAACCAGCTGTACATTTTCATTTTAATTGTTGGATTATTGCTTATTGCTTTACTGAACTTAAGTTTAGGTTCGGTGTATATTCATTTTTCTGAAGTTATTTCAATTTTATTAGGCAATACGAGTGAAAATTCAAGTTGGGAATATATCATTCTTCATTTTAGATTACCTAAAACCATAACCGCAATTTTAGTGGGCGCGGGACTTTCTGTTTGTGGTTTACTCATGCAAACGCTTTTTAGAAATCCCTTGGCCGGACCTTATGTTTTAGGTTTAAGTAGCGGCGCAAGTCTAGGTGTAGCCTTGCTTATTTTAGGAGGAAGTCTTTTCAGTGGTGTACTTGCTAGTTTTGTATTTTCTAAATGGGCAATTGTTTTTGCTGCTGCATTTGGAAGTGTTTTGGTAATGATGGCCGTGATGGCTACAGCTATAAAAATAAAAGATACCATGGCTTTACTTATCATCGGATTAATGTTTGCTAGTCTTACAGGTGCAGTGGTAAGCATCTTGGCATATTTTAGTCCAGCTAGTAATCTGCAACAATATATTTTTTGGTCTTTTGGAAGTTTAGGAAACTTAAGCTGGAACGAAGTAGGAATTTTAAGTTTAGTAAGCTTACTTGGCATGCTTTTAAGCCTTTATTGTTTAAAAAACATGAATGCTTTACTGCTTGGTGAAGATTATGCCAAAAGTCTGGGTGTGCCCATTCAAAAAAATAGAAACATCATTATTATTGCTACCGGTTTAATGGCTGGAAGCATTACTGCATTTGCTGGACCCATTGCCTTTATTGGGTTGGCAGTTCCACATTTAATTCGCCAGATTGTAAAAACCAGTAATCATTTTGTGTTGTTTCCTGCCGTAATTTTTGGTGGTGCAATAATCATGTTAATTTGCGATAGTATTTCGCAATTACCCGGAAGCGACTTGACCTTGCCTATTAACGCAGTAACTTCCATTTTTGGTGCACCCATTGTAATTTGGTTACTTTTACAAAAAAAGAAAATGTTGTTTTAATTTTATGGAAACTAATAATATAATTGAAACAAACTTACTCAGTATTGGCTACCAACATACTAATACGGTAGCAGAAGCAATTTCTATACAAATTAAAAAAGCAAAATTAGTTGCCATAATTGGCGTAAATGGCTCGGGAAAGTCAACTTTGCTGAAAACTTTATCTGGAATTCAGCCTGCTTTGTCTGGTAACTTTTTTCTTAACGGAAAGGCATTTCAAAATTACAATAATCAATCGCTAGCAAGTTTAATCAGCTTAGTCTTAACGCAACAAAATTTCTCTAAAAACTTAAGTGTTTTAGAATTCATTAGCTTGGGAAGACATCCCTATACCAATTGGTTAGGGATTACATCTAGAGCCGACAAAAAAATTATTGCAAGAGCAATTCAACAGGTTGGAATCGAAAACTTAAAAGGCAAAAAATGCGATGAACTTAGCGACGGTCAACTACAAAAAGTGATGATAGCAAGGGCGCTTGCTCAAAACACACCGGTAATTTTAATGGATGAACCAACTTCGCATTTAGATATGTACCACAAGGCGCAAGTGCTTCATTTATTAAAAAATATTACCCAAGAAACACAAAAAAGTATTGTTTTTGCTACCCATGAAATTAATTTGGCTTTACAATTGTGTGACCAAATTATTCTGATTCACCAAGGAAAAGTGGTTCAGGGTAGTCCTAGTGAATTAATTCAACAAAAAGTCTTGTTAGACTTGTTTCCAAAAGACTTGATTGTTTTTGATGAGATAAGCAAAAGCTTCCGTATGAGCAATAAAAAAAAGCATTCCGATTAAAGAATGCTTTTTTAAACAATTAATTGAAATTCTATTTTATAATCAAACGCTCAACAGTAGATGTTGAATTACTTGTAAAACGAAGTAAATAAATACCACTACTCAGGTTTAAATCTATACTTGTTTCTCCATTAATATTAAAGTTTTGTAAGGATTTGCCTTGCACGTCAAATACTTCAACTTCACCTGTTTCTAAACCTTTTATGTTTAATTTTCCAGTTGAAGGATTTGGATAAAATGAAAAGTTTTCAAATTCTTCATCAAAAGTAGAAAGTGGATTATTCCAAACATCGCCTTGCTTGTCTCCCCAAATGTAATCTACCAATTCAGGAAAATCTATAAAAGGATTTCTATTTTGTTGCCATTCATAGATAACATTATTTCTGTTCATTTCAAAATCGTCTGCTGGATCTAATTCATGCCAATCTAGAAGTATTGTTAAATCTCCCAAGAAGCCTGTTTCAGTTGGAAAACCATCAGCTACATCTAAATCGTTAAAACGGATTGCCATGTAAAAAGCAGAACGTGCAACATCTCCATAAAAACTTCCTACATTGTTTGTTGGTCCTGTGTAATCTCCATAATGTTTGTTACCACGAGAACTATTTTCGTTAGCATCGGCAGCTCTGAGTGCATGTGCATCTGAATTGCCATGTCTTAATGAATCGGCATTGGTATTCCACCAAAAATTGATTCCTGTTGCAATTCCATCGTCTTCTATACTAAAAAATCCTCCACGAGATCTGGGAAATACATGTTCTCTATTCCAAAAAGTAGTTCCTGTAGAACCCGTTTGAAACATATATTTTGCTCTATTTTCTTCTCTATAAATCAACCAAACTTGATTAGAATTATCAGGACTTTGGTCTGCTTCCTTCAAAATATCGATGATATCTGTGTAGGTGTGAATACGAACCACTCCTTCTTCTGCAATAATATCTTGTATGGCGTCTATTAATTCTTGCCCAGACTTCCCGTCTATAGCATCGTAATAACCAGCTGGTGCAGTAGAGTTAACTTCATCAAAAGTAGGGTTAACTGGCGAACCCCAATCTGCGACCACAAAATCATTATCTATAACAATAATTTCAATTTCGTTTTGCAATAAAACGTAAGGTGGATTAGGTTCATCAATACTAATTAGCATGACTTCGTCTCCTTCATCAATATCATCATCTGTAATATTGATTGTTACTGAAGCCAAATCTTCTCCTTGATTAATGGTTAAAGTTGTTGAACCTGTAAAATCATTTTGATCAAAATCTCCATTGGCTAACGTGTAATTTAAGGTGAAGCTTTCTGGTAAAGTTTGTGAAGTTTCGATAGTTATGGTAAAATCTTCTCCTTCATTTACTGTGTTTCCATCTGTTATTACATCAATGAAAATAGGATCTGTGCCACCGCCTTGGTTCGGCTGTCTTGGAGTTGGATCGGCAACAAACCAAGAACCGTCATCAGCTCGTTGAATGGATTGTGTTAAACCTTCTCCATTGGTATTTTCATTAATTATTCCTTGAAAATCTAATAAACCTGGTAAATCTTGGCCATCAGATTGTCCATGAGAATAAACCAAAGCATCTTCTAAGTTAGCTGTTGTTGCAAGAGTTCCATCAGGATAATCAAAATCATTCCCAACATAAATTCCTACAGCATCTACACCATTTTGAAAGGTATTTTGCGAAACTATAAAATTAGGAGAAGGCGAAACATCTGCTCCACCAATTACAAATAGACCATTAAAATCTGTAACAAATCCATCTAAATCTAAGGTGTAATAACTCGAGTTTCCACCCGAGCTAGAACCATTAAAAAGAACCATAACATAACCATCTAAGGGTGTGTTAGGCGATTGAGTTTTTAATTCTATAAATTCGGCAGTATCTACACCAGGGTTTCTAGAATCTAATTCATTAATAACAACGTTTTGCGCATGTATTAAATTACCGATAAATAAGGTAACTAAACTAAGCAGTAATCTTTTGTTCATAGGGTATTTTTTTGCAAAGCTAAGCAAAATATATGATAGCTATATTAAGCTAAAAACAAGAAATTAAATGCCTTATTTCTAACTGTTTAAAGAATTATCGAGTCAATTTTTTATACTTAATTCGTTTTGGCATCAAATCTCCTCCTAGTCTAGCTTTTTTGTTTTCTTCGTAATCGCTAAAGCTTCCTTCAAAGAAATACACTTGAGAGTTGCCTTCAAAAGCTAAAATATGTGTACAAATTCTATCTAAAAACCAACGGTCGTGAGAAATAACCACGGCACAGCCTGCAAAATTTTCTAAACCTTCTTCTAAAGCTCGAAGCGTATTTACATCTAAGTCGTTTGTAGGTTCATCTAGAAGCAATATGTTTCCTTCTTCCTTTAGGGTCATGGCAAGGTGTAAACGGTTTCTTTCACCACCAGAAAGCGTTTCAACTTTTTTGTTTTGTTCACTTCCACCAAAATTAAATCTACTTAAATAGGCTCTAGAATTCACTTTTCTACCACCCATCATAACCAAATCCTGTCCATCAGAAAAATTTTCCCAAATGGATTTATTTGCGTCTATATTGGAATGAGCTTGATCTACATAGGCAATTTTTGCAGTCTCACCTACTTTAAATTCCCCTGAGTCTGGCTTTTCTTCGCCCATAATCATTTTAAATATGGTTGTTTTTCCCGCACCGTTTGGACCGATTACACCAACAATACCAGCTTGCGGAAGGTTAAAATTCAAATCTTCATACAGTAATTTTTCACCAAAAGCTTTGCTCACTCCTTTAGCTTCAATTACATTGTTTCCTAGACGCGGCCCATTAGGAATATAGATTTCTAATTTTTCATCGAGCTTTTGTTGATCTTGGTTCATCAACTTATCATAATTTTTCAAACGTGCTTTTTGTTTAGATTGTCTACCTTTTGGAGCCATTCTAACCCATTCTAATTCACGTTCTAATGTTTTTTGACGCTTGCTGGATTGTTTTTGCTCTTGGTCTAGTCGTTTTGATTTTTGTTCTAACCAAGAAGAATAATTTCCCTTCCAAGGAATGCCTTCTCCACGATCTAATTCCAGAATCCACCCAGCAACATTGTCTAAAAAGTAGCGGTCGTGTGTTACGGCAATTACGGTTCCTTTATATTGTTGCAAGTGGTGTTCTAACCAATGAACAGATTCTGCATCTAAGTGGTTGGTAGGTTCATCTAAAAGCAGCACATCAGGTTCTTGTAGTAAAAGTCTACACAGAGCAACTCTCCTACGTTCTCCACCAGATAAATTTTTGATTTTTTGATCAGATGGCGGCGTTCGAAGTGCATCCATGGCTACTTCTAACTTGTTGTCTAGTTCCCAAGCATTAGAAGCATCAATTTTATCTTGTAAAACAGCTTGCCTATCCATTAATTTTTGCATTTTATCTGGATTTTCATACACTTCAGGCAAACCGAAATCGTCGTTTATTTTGTTGTATTCGTCTAATATGGCAACCACATCTGAAACGCCTTCTTTTACAATATCAAGTACGGTTTTTTCTTCATCTAAGCTTGGTTCCTGCTCTAAGTAGCCCACTGAATAATCCTGAGAAAAAACTACATCGCCTCGAAAGTTTTTTTCAACTCCAGCAATAATCTTTAACAAAGTAGATTTACCTGAACCGTTTAAACCTAAAATTCCAATTTTTGCGCCGTAAAAGAAACTTAGGTAAATGTTGTTTAAAACGGGTTTAGGTGCATTCGGGAAAGTTTTAGTAACTCCCGACATCGAAAAGATTATTTTTTTATCGTCTGCCATAATTAGCTCTGTTTTTATTAATTATTATTCTTTAATTTTAGTTGCCATTTCCAAGCGCTTTCTAAGGCATCTGCCAAGGTTAATTGGGCAGTCCAACCTAAATCTTTGTTGGCTAAAGTGGTATCTGCATAAGCAGCAACTACATCGCCTGGACGTCTTTCTGCTATACGGTAAGGAAGTTTCTGCTTTGTTACTTTTTCAAAAGTTTGAATAACTTCTAAAACAGAATATCCTTTCCCTGTACCTAAATTGAAAACTTCATAGTCTGATTTATTGTTGTTATTCAACAAGCGTTCAACAGCAACTACATGTGCTTCAGCCAAATCCATTACATGTATATAATCGCGAACACAAGTACCATCTTTTGTTGGATAATCGTTTCCGAAAACCGACAATTCTTTGCGTAAACCTACTGCAGTTTGAGTAATGAATGGTATTAAATTTTGTGGAACTCCAATGGGCAATTCGCCAATTTCGGCGCTAGGATGCGCTCCTATTGGATTGAAATACCGTAAAGCAATGGCTTGTAATTTTTCATTTACACGAGTTGCATCCTTTATAATTTCTTCTCCTATTTGTTTTGTGTTTCCATAAGGTGATTCTGCGGGTTTAACAGGAGCATTTTCAGTTATGGGCAACTCATCTGCTTGACCATAAACCGTACAAGATGAACTGAATATAAAATTAGCTTTAGGTAATTTTTGAAGTTCTTGCAGAATATAAGTCAGTGTATTTAAATTGTTTTCATAATACAATAGCGGATTCTCAACGCTTTCTCCAACTGCTTTAGATGCAGCAAAATGAATAATTCCATCTACATCTTGATTAGCTACAAAGTAATTCTTTACACTTTCTTTATTTCTCAAATCAAGTTTAGTGAAATGGGGTGTAACTTTGGTTATTTTAGTTATTCCTTCTAAAACTTGTAAACTTGAATTGGAAAGGTTATCAATTATGTATACTTCATGGCCTTTTTGCTGAAGTGCAACAACAGTATGAGAACCTATAAATCCCAATCCACCTGTTACTAAAATTTTCATATTGAATAGTTTTGTTAGTTATTTTTCTCCGCAAAACAGCGGCTTACAATATTACAAATTATGAATAAATTTTAGTTGAAATGAAGCATGAAAAATACTACTTAATTACCTTTGCAAATAAAAATGAAAAATTCTAAAATAATAGGCATTTTTAAAGTTGTAAGCTACCTTGAAGCCATTTCTTTTTTGTTGCTTTTGTTCATTGCTATGCCACTAAAATACGTTTATGACTTACCTGAATATGTTAGAATAGTAGGAATGGCTCACGGAATTTTGTTTGTGATGTATATTTTTGGAGCTTACTATCTGTATGAAACTTTAAATTGGAAATTTAAAATCTTAGCTATATTTATTCTCTGTTCTATTTTGCCTTTTGGACCCTTTTACGCAGATAAAAAATACTTGCCAAAAAGCTAGTTTTAGTGATTTAAACGATCTTTTACAAATTCAATTTGTGTTTTGCCGTGTGGTTTTGGTTTGCCGTCTTCGTCTAGATTAACCATTACAATTTCATCGATTTTAATAATGGTTTTACGGGTCATTTTATTTCGTACTTCACAAGCTAAAGTAATTGAAGATTTCCCGAACTTAACCACATCTATGCCTATTTCAATAATATCTCCTTGCTCAGCAGAGCTAATAAAATTAATTTCATTCATGTACTTAGTAACTACACGCTTGTTTTCTAACTGAATAGTAACGTACAAAGCAGCTTCTTCATCAATCCAAGCCAATAGTTTGCCTCCAAATAATGTTTGATTGGGGTTTAAATCTTCTGGTTTAATCCATTTTCTAGTGTGAAATCGCATATTTTTCGTTTTGAATGAAGATAAGCTTAATTTTTAATTCAGAAAAAATAACATTGATAAATTAAGGTGAATTCAATTTATATACATCTTAAAGGAAAAATCTTTTAGATTGTATAGAATATTCCTATTTTGGACGCATAATAAAGCAAGAAGCTACTTCAAGATTACAAATTAGCTAAACAAACTGCTAAAAGCATCAAAAATATCCTGTCTAATTCCTTTATTGGCAGCCGCCGCTAAAGCTATAGAAATAACTAAGCCTGCCATTGCGTTTCCAAAATCTGAAAAGATAAGATTGCGCGCTTTCCTTTTATGTTTTTTGCCTTTTTTATTTCTAGACAAGCTAATAGCAATTTCACGACCTCCAATTATTCCTAAAAACACCCAAGTAGTGCTCAATGGAACCGTACTTATAAACAGTTTATAAATCAGCAAAATGACGTAGGAAAAGTCGACCAAAGTTGCTGCTCGAATGTCAGATATTCGTGATTTTTTACTAACTACTTCTTGAATTTTATCTCCACGTAAGTAAAACAAGAGTCCTAATCCTGCAAAAATGGTTAATGTAAATATCAAAAATTGAGTTACACTTAATTGCCTTGGTAAGTAAACAGCAATGTTAGCACCATCTTGCATCACCCAAACCGCCCATAAAGCTCCACTAATAATCCATTGTACAACCGACCAAGACTTGTGGTGTTTTCTACTTTTAAAATACTTACGAATAGTGTTATAAGAAATGTACCAAATGGCAAAAGAAATAATAAACGCCATTGCATATCCTGAAAGACTTTTAGTTACAACAGAAGTAATACCTGCTGAAGTTGCACTAAAAACAGACAACAACAAAAAGGTAGTTGAAACGGGCATTTTTAATCGGGTAAGGATTAATAATACTAAGGGTGCAACTACTTGAAAAAAGCTAAAATTCTTTCCTAAATCGTCTACCGGATGTGGAAAAGCTTTTGTGCCATCTGGGTTTAAACTTGATAATCGCTGATAAGTAACATCTCCATCATTTAAAATGAAACTTATAGTAACCGTGGCAATAAAAATCCCACCAATATATAACCATAAAATCCACCATTGTCGAGCTCTATTACTCTCAATAAAAGTTCCTAGAGATTGGATACTGTCGTTGGCAACTGCTGCATAAGCTGCAAAAAAGAAACCAAGCCACATGGCAGCATTTGCACTAAATGTAACTGCTGCAGCCAGAATTAAACCAACCAAAACAATGGTTAGGAAAGTTTTTTCTTCAGCTAAAAAGTCAAGTACGTTTAAATAAGGTCTGTCTCGATCAAAACGTTGAAACTTGAGTGGCTTTTTAGATTTTTTACCTTTTTTTCCCATTAGGAATTTTTCAATTAAGTGTGCAAAATTAAATCAATTCCTTCTTTCAATGTTTCTAAATTGTTAAGTTTTACCAATCAAACTGAAAACTTACTCCACCTAGAATTTGAAAATCTTGAACCGGATAATTCAACCAACGCTCATAATTTCCTCCAAAAATATTTTTAGCTTCAACAAAAGCGTGTAATTGATTATTAATTTTATATTGTACAGAAAGATTTGCATCTACAAAACTAGACAAGGTAACTATCTCAAGTTCATCAAATGGTGATGTTAAAGATTCTTGTAAGGCTAAATCTTCACGTTCTCCAACAAAAAATACCGAAGCTCCAAACTTCCATTTTTCATTCATTTTGTAGTTTGCAAATACAGACGCACTTGTTTCAGGCAAGTTATATGCAGCTTCTAGTTGATCTACATCATATGAAGAGTAATTGGCTAAAAAACCAACAGTTAATTTATTATTTAAGCTGTAATCTATTTCAACATCAAGCGCTAAAGTATTTAAATCGTCGTACACAAGACCAAAAGAATTTCTATAATTAAAAGCTTCTCCACTTGTGCTTGCTGTATTGTTTAATGTAAAAAAAGGATTATTTTCTGAAGATGTATAACTCACTTTTGCATTGTAACTCAAGGCATAACTTCCTCCTTTAAGACCTAAAAAAGCATCATATTGTCTATTGGTAGGTGCAACACCAAAGGTTGGAGAAATAAACGGATTAGAGTTTGAAAAATCTTGATAAGAATTCTGATCTAAACCTCCATCTACTCCACCAAAAGCTATTAAATTATCTCGCGTTATTTGATAACTACCTTCCACTTTTGGGTATACATAAAAGCTGCCTTCGCTATTTTCTAAATCTGATAAATACGTAAAGTCCGCACCAAGCTTAAGACTAAAGCGTTCTTCATTTATTTGAATATTTGGGTTGTAAGCCGTTATTGCAAAAGCGTAATTGTAGTCTCCAAGGCTTTCATTTTTAAATTCACCTCCTAAATAATCAAACTTAAAGCTGTTTTCAATACGTTGGTCGCCTATAAAAAAGTCTACTTGTGGTTTCAATACAAACCTGTTTTCTTGGCTACTGAAATTATCTGAAAAATTAGAAAAATCTACTTCAACATTTTTAAAAAATGCATCATAAAAAGCTAAACTTCCACCTAAATTAAAGCTTAAATAATTTTGAGAAATATCGTTTAATTCTCCATCTATAATTGGCAAAATGTTTTCTGGAACTCCATAATAATTATAAGCATTATAGGCTAAACCGCCGTGTAAATCCCAAACAAAATCTTGTTCTTCAGAACTAAACTTAAGTTGAAGCGCATTGGTCATGAAATCATCATCCAGCTCTACTTCATCAATACCGCCTTGCGATGAAAAGTGAGATAAGCCAATGTTTAATCGTTGATGATCGTTTAAGGCTAATTCGCTAAAAAATTCAGCTAAAATACTGGTAAAGTTACCTGCACCTACTCTAGCATAATTATTAAAATTATCTAGATTATCTGATGTTAAACGCAAACCACCAGCTCTTCCCTTCGCTGGCGTAAAAGTTGAAGCCACGGGAACTTCTAAAATAGAGTAATTTAAAACCTGCGGCTTGGGTAGAATACTATCATTGAATTTAGGCTGCTTTTTAATTTTAAAAGCATCGTTTACACTAGGATTGTACTGTTTAGTAATAATTAATTTTTCTGGTGTTATGGTGTCTTTTTCTCTTTGTGCATAAGTATTCACAAGAAAAAAAACAGAAAAACTAATCCACAAAATAGATTTTAAATTTGGCATAGTCTGTTTTTTACAGGGCATTTTAATGTTTACAAATAAACTAAACTTTAACGAAATTGATAACTCTAAAATGGCTTTATTATTGCTTAAAATCATAAATCTTTGCTTGAGAATATAAATACGCAATGAATTGGAATCTTAAATCTGAAAATTATCATTTTCATAAAAAAATAAGTATTTTGCATCCTACTTTTTAAGAATTGTTAATGTTAGAAATTTCAAATTATATAAATGGAGATTTTGTTGAATCTACTAGCAAGCTGCAACTCGATGTAATAGATCCTTCTTCTGCCAAAGTTTATGGAAAAATGCCGAGTAGCAATAAAGATGATATTGAACTTGCCGTACAAGCTGCTGAAAAAGCTTTGCCAAATTGGAAAAATTCAACGCTAGCATTTCGAAGTAAAATTTTACAAAATATTGCAGACTTAATAGAAAACAATGCAGAAGATTTGGCAAGAGCCGAATCTAAAGACAATGGTAAGCCTATTAGTTTAGCGGCTAAAGTAGATATTCCTAGAGCAGCACAAAATTTTAGTTTTTTTGCAAAAGCCATCACACAATTTTCATCTGAAGCACATGAAAGCTCTGGATTACAAAGCATTAATTTCACGCTTAGAAAACCTATTGGAATTGTAGGATGCATTTCACCTTGGAATTTACCTTTGTATTTATTCACTTGGAAAATTGCTCCCGCTTTGGCAGCAGGAAATTGCGTAGTAGCCAAACCTAGTGAAGTTACTCCTGTTACTGCTTTTATGTTAAGTAAAATATGTATTGAAGCTGGACTTCCCAAAGGCGTTTTAAACATTGTACACGGTTTAGGGCCAGCGGTTGGAAATGCCTTAGTAAAACATCCAAAAATTAAAGCTATTTCATTTACAGGTGGCACTGCAACTGGAAAACACATAGCAACAGAAGCAGCTCCGCAGTTTAAAAAACTGTCTTTAGAGTTAGGCGGAAAAAACCCAAATTTAATTTTTGCAGATTGCGATTATTCTAAAATGCTAGCCACTACTGTAAAATCCTCTTTCGCTAACCAAGGACAAATCTGTTTGTGCGGATCAAGAATTTTTGTTGAAAAAAGCATCTACGAGCAATTTAAAAAAGACTTTATCAATGAAGTTAAAAAATTAAAAGTGGGTCATCCCGCAGAAAAATCAACTAATTTGGGCGCTTTGGTTTCTAAAGCACATTTAGAAAAAGTAGAAAGCTACGTTCAACAAATAAAGCATCAAAACGCAAAACTTTTACATGGTGGAAATCGAGTTAAAGTAAAAGATTATGAAGATGGTTTTTACTTTGAACCTACTGTTATCGAAGTACAATCTAATACTTGTGCTTTAAACCAAGAAGAGATTTTTGGACCTGTAGTTACAATAATGCCGTTTAAAGACGAAACGGAAGCATTGCATTTAGCCAACGAAAGTCCTTACGGATTATCGGCAACGCTTTGGACCCAAAATATAGATCGTGCCATGCGCCTAAGCCAAGAATTAGAAACAGGAATAGTTTGGGTAAATACATGGCTAAATAGAGATTTACGAACGCCATTTGGCGGCACAAAGCAAAGTGGCGTGGGTAGAGAAGGCGGTTTAGAAGCCCTTCGGTTTTTCACTGAACCCAAAAACATTTGTATTGCTTATAACCAACATCCATAAAACACATTTATGCAAAAAAAATTAAGAATAAACGGACACTCACACTTGCTTCCCTATCCTGAAGAAATTCCTGATTTTATGCGTGAAAAGGAAATTTTTTGGGTAGATGAAGATAAAAAATTCATGCTTCAGAAAGGCTGGAAACGCCCTGTTACCGATTCTAGTTTTTTCTTAAATGAAAAATTAGAATGGATGGAGCGTTTCAATATAGACCATGCGGTTATTTTAAATTTATCGCAATTATATGGTAACGGACTTCGGGTAGAAGAAATGAAAAAAGCTTTGCGCTTTCAAAACGATTTCAATGCGCGGGTACAACAAGACCATCCTACAAAATTCTCTTGCGGATTTGTAGTACATCCTGGTTTTGTACGTGGTGCTTTATGGGAAATTGAACGTTGTGTTGAAGATTTAGGCTTGCGTTTGCTTTGTTTACCAACGCATTATATGGATAGTATTGGTACTTGGCGATGTATTTTTGATGAAGAAAACGAACCGATTTTCGAAATGGCAAGCAAGTACAATTTAGCAGTTGAAGTGCATCCTTATGATGGAGAAAAGTTTATAAAATTAGAAAATACATCTTGGCGATTTCACCTGATTTGGATGTTAGCCCAATGTGCAGATGCCTATCACTTTCACACGTTAAACGGATATCCAGACAAATTCCCAAACATGCGGGTGTGTTTTGCACATGGTGGACAATTGGCACAAATTAACTTAGGAAGAAGAATTCAAGGTTTTGATGGTAGACCCGATTTATTTGAAGGTAAAGTGCATCCAAGAAAATCAGTTGGTCATCGAAATATTTTCTTTGATACCTTAGTTCATGATACTAAATCCTTTAAATTATTAGTAGATAATCAACAACCCAAACAAATTATTACTGGACTTGACGATCCATATCCATTAGGTGAAATGGAAAGCGAAAAACAGTCTTCGTATCCAGGAAAAATATTGGATTTAGCTGTAGACCAAAATGTAATTTCTGAAATTGAACGTGACCAAATTTGGTCTAACAATGTATTGCAATGGTTGTATGGAGACGATGAAAAAGGTAAAGAAGAATTGGTAAAAAGAATTTTAAGCTAATGAATTTCTTACCTGAAAACATTGAAGCTTACGCTGAAGAACACAGCATGCCAGAACCAAAAATCTTACAAGAATTGCAAAGAGAAACTTGGCAAAAGGTCTTGCAGCCACGAATGTTAAGCGGCCATTTTCAAGGAAGGTTATTGAGTTTAATTTCGAAACTAAAATCTCCAACCCACATTTTAGAAATAGGAACTTACACAGGATATTCTGCATTGTGCTTAGCTGAAGGGTTACAAACCGAAGGCCAATTGCATACGATTGATAAAAATGAAGAATTAGAAGAGATGCAAACTAAGTATTTTGAAAAATCAGGTAAAGCAAGTCAGATTTTTCAACATATTGGAAATGCATTAGATATTATTCCAAGTTTAAATATTCAATTTGACTTGGTTTTTATTGATGCCGATAAAATGAATTATAAAAACTACTTTGACTTGGCTTTACCCTTATGTAATCCTGGTGCTTTAATCTTATCAGACAATGTTTTATGGAGCGGTAAAGTTGTTGAAGATATAAACCCTAAAGATAAAGATACTCTTGCTTTAATAGATTACAACAAATACATCAATCAACATGAAGCTGTTGAATCTGTTTTGTTGCCCATAAGAGATGGCTTAACACTTACGCGAGTAAAGTAATTAATTTTCAGGATCGAATTTACAAGAGTTGAAGCCGATAATTTTATACAAAGGGCAAAAATTAACTAGACTTGTAATTAGTAAAATAATAGCAAGTGCGGTTAAGACCATACCCAATATTCCTGAAATCACATCAAATAAGTAAAGCAAGGCAATTCCTATAGCTACTAAAGTTCGAATGGCTCGGTCTAATTTTCCTACGTTTCTATTTAGCTGCATTAAAATCTTCGTTTTACGGGTCCAGTGATTTCATCTATGTCATCTTTTACCTTAGCCGCTTCTTTGTCTATCTGTTTGGTAATATCTACTTTATCAAACTCCTGAGAAGTTCTTTCAGAAGACTTGTTGATTTCAGATTTAATTTCGTCTGTGGCATTTTTAACCGATTTAGCTGCTTTACCAAGATTACGAGCAATATCAGGTATTTTATCTGCACCAAAAACCATAACCACAATCAGTAATATGATGGCAATTTCTCCTCCGCTAATGAAATATATTAAATTCATAGGGCAAATATACGAAATACTGAAGTGCTCAAATACGGATAAATTATAAATTATGAATAGGTTTAAAGGCTGGATTCAAGAAATAAAAAACCACGTTTTCTCAAACGTGGTTTTTTTAGTCTAATTAATATAAAATCTTTCTAGTCTTCTTTATTTTTAAATTCATCAAATTCAGACTCTTTTTCTTTAGCTGGCCAGTTGTTGTTAGACAAGTCTACATCAGCGGTTTCTATATCAGGATCTACAGTTATATTAACTATTCGCTTATCAGATGTAATTGCCTTGCTAACTTCTTTGTCGTTTTTACGCCAAACTTGTGCTGGATAGGTTACTTTTTCAGTTGAACCATCTTCGTAAGCATATTCAACAATAATAGGCATTACTAAACCACCTGGTTTGTTGAAGGTAACTTCATAAAAATACTTTGGTACATCTAAGTCTACTTGTTCTTGAGCAGAAAAGTTATCCATTATAAATTCATTTAATAATGGGGCGTTTTCTAAAGGATCTTTTTCTAGCATAGCTTCATCAAAATCTTCTGAACCTACTTCTACTACATACACAGCTCCAGCAGTTCTTGGGTCGTTTTCTGGATCTGTAATTCCGTAACGAGCCAGTAACTCTTTGCCTTTTTTTGTAGGTGTATTGGTTGGTAAATATTCTTTTACGCTTTTTACACCAATGTCTACATAATCTGTAGTATAAAACCAGCCTCTAAAATACCAATCTAAATCTACAGCAGATGCATCGTCCATAGTTCTAAAAAAGTCTTCAGGAGTTGGGTGTTTAAACATCCAGCGTTGAGCAAAAGTTTTAAAAGCATAATCAAACAATTCTGGTCCCATTACTGTTTCTCTTAAAATATTAAGTGCAGTTGCTGGCTTTCCGTACGCATTGTTTCCAAGTTGATAAACTTGTTCAGGGTTAGTCATGATTGGAGATATGTAGTCTTGGTTTCCCTTCATGTAATCTACAATTTTAGAAGGCTCTCCACGTCTTGAAGGATAAGCATCTAAACCACCTAAAGCATCAGGATGTTTCTTGCCAAATTCTTGTTCAGCTAAATATTGCATAAACGTATTTAAACCTTCATCCATCCAACCCCATTGGCGCTCATCACTATTTACAATCATTGGGAAATAGTTGTGTCCTATTTCATGAATAATAACACTAATCATTCCATATTTTACTCGATCTGAATAAGTTCCGTCTTTATTTGGTCTTCCGTAATTCCAGCAAATCATAGGATATTCCATTCCTTGATTTTTTGCGTGAACTGAAATAGCTTTATGGTAAGGATATTGAAATGTAAAATCGCTGTAAGTTTCTAAAGTACTAGCTACTGCATAAGTTGACCATTCTTCCCAAAGTGGATTTCCTTCTTTAGGATAAAGTGAAATGGCCATGACTTCCTTATCTCCTATCTTTACATTCATGGCATCATAAATGAATTTTCTAGAAGTAGCAAAACCAAAATCTCGAACCTTTTCAGCTTTCCATTCCCATGTTTTTGTTTTTGTTGCAAAAGCTTTTTCTGCAGCTTCTGCTTCTTCTTGGGTTACAATTAGAACAGGTTTATCAAAAGATTTTTTTGCTTCATCATAGCGTTTCATCATATCTTTTGTAAATACTTTTTTTCTATTTTGAAGTTCGCCCGTAGCTTCCATAACATGGTCTTCAGGAACTGTAATTTTTACATCGTAATTTCCGAAAGGAAGTGCAAATTCTCCGTTACCCCAAAATTGGTAGTTTTGCCATCCTTCTACATCATTATACACCGCCATTCTTGGAAAAAACTGTGCAATAACATAAGCGTTGTTTCCATCTTCTTCAAAATGTTCATAACCTGATCTTGCTCTGTTTGTTACGTGATTATTTATTAAATAATTCCATTCGATATCAAATGTAAAACTTTCTCCAGGCTTCAAAGACTGTGGCATATCTATGCGCATCATTGTCCAATTTATTTTATGTGGTAATGGTTGGCCGTCTTTGGTTAGCGAAGTAATTTTAAAACCGCCATCAAATTCTTCACCCATGTAAGTTTCTGTGAAATTTTCTACTGGCATTACAGGTGAAAAACCAGCACCGTCTTTTTCTTTAGCTGGGCTTCCTTTTTCTCTAATGTTTTGGTCCAATTGCATCCAAAGGTATTCCAATTCGTTTGGAGAATTATTGGTGTAAGTAACTGTAGCTTCACCTGTTAAACGTTGTGTTTTGTCGTCCAACACAATATTCATCTGGTAATCTGCTGTATTTTGGTAATACTCATGTCCTGGAGCTCCCGCAGCTGTTCGATAAGAGTTTGGTGTTGCAAATAAATCGTGAAGCTGTTTAAATTTATTCTCGTTGGTGTGGCCTTGTTGTTTTTCTTCTTCTTCCTGTGCCATTAAAGTTAATGGTAGAAGAAACAAGCTTGAAACGAAAATACATTTCAATAAATTTCTCATAGTTTTCAAATTTTGATTGCTAAAATAGTTATTTTTTAGGTTTGATAAAATGTTAGTAGGTAAAAGTATGTTTTGACTTAGATTTAGTTAAAACCATACTTTTCAATTCCTTGTTTTTTTTGAAGTGTACCAAGTTTTTTTGTTCTTCAAATAAATCGGTTAAGATTAGGTTTTCAACTGAAATAGAATTAAAATCAGGAATGTTTTCAGCTTCAATATAAAGGTAAATTCTATCATCTTCATAGCGCTTTCCTATAAAATTGAGTTGAACTTCTTTACCTTGTATTTCAATATTTAATTTTTGATTGATGTATCTCGAGATCCATTGATCTGCATTTTTTGATTCTTCATCAGGAAGCAACACTATTGGAATGCTAAATCTTTTTCCTAACACATCTTCAAAGTCATCTACAAAAACTCGACTGATTATTTGAATTGCTTTTTCTTCAGTTTTATACTCCACATCCGTAACACTAACGTAAAATTTATGGGAATTAAAACTGGTTTGAGAGAAACAAAAAAGACTAATGAGTAGAAATTTCGTTGGCTTTAAGTAGTTTATAAGCATCGGCTTTTAGTCTAAGGTATTTAATGATTTCTAAATCTTCGTTATTTTGTACGTATGATTTTAACGCATTGTCTTCTATGCAAAAGTAAATAAAATCTTCTAGGTACTTTTCTTCAATTCCTAAATCTGTAACAAAGTATGTTTTAGGAATGCGTTGTTGTATATCATTTTTTAAATCATCTAATTTACTCCACTCATTTAACATGCGGAGTTTTTTAATTCTTCCATTTATTGAATTTAGAATATAATCTACAGAAGTACTGGTCGCGGTGTACAATCTTCTTTCAGTTTGAGACAAAGGTTTTCGGGGTGGTTTTAAACCTGCAGCTTTATAGTCAAAAACGTAACTTGGCATATTTTGCGCATCTTCAACTAAATTTCCTGTTAAACCATAAGGGTTTAAAACTACTTCGCGCAAAAGATTATTTTTTTCAACTAACTGAACTTCTAAAAATTCATTTTGAATTATCTCTTCAGAAATTACCACCTCAAGTTTTTCAAACTGAACAGCACTAAAAATTAATGTATCGTTTAAATGAACCGAAACATTAAACTCTCCT
Organism: Psychroflexus planctonicus; assembly: GCF_014640195.1. Taxonomy (GTDB): domain Bacteria; phylum Bacteroidota; class Bacteroidia; order Flavobacteriales; family Flavobacteriaceae; genus Psychroflexus; species Psychroflexus planctonicus. The sequence continues at coordinate 58,680 of NZ_BMGM01000012.1, read as the reverse complement.
TTGGTATTACTAATGCTGCCTGTTTTTTGTGAAAGATTAATAATATTTACAAAAGCTGTTTCTTCGTTGTCAGCTATAATTTTTCCTTCTAAATTTATTGATTGCGCATGAATACAAACTCCTGAAAATAAGAAAAGTGAAATATAAACAAGTATTTGTTGAAGCTTCATTCTATAGATTGCATATTTGAATTAACGAACTTCATTCTTAAAAATTGCAATTATAAATTTTTGTTTTTACAGCAGTTTTAAAATTGAAAAAGAGAAAAATAAATCATCTATAATTTGAATAATCCTGTAGTGCATCCAAAACAAAGTAAATTTTGTTACTAATTAGATTTGAATTCATTGGATTTTTCTACCAAAAATTGAATAAAGTCAAGTTGATTTTCTTTCTTCAATAACTCTTTACTAAAACCAGTGTCTTGAACAAAGAAGATAAATTCATTGATGTTTTTCTTGTCGATGTCTAGATATTCATTGAAAAAATCGTCGTCATACATCTTTCTAACGGTAACATCTAAATCTTTAGGTAATTCATTTTTTTCATTTTTACCCACATTTTTAAAAATGGTTCTAAAAATATTAGCAACGTCTAATCCGTATTCAATAAATTGTTCATCTACAATAGATTTTCGCTCTGCAGTTTGACGATCTGCAGTGTATTCACCTTCCATGGTGTTAATTGCTTTTTTTGTGTCTTTATCTAAATTGATTTTATCGGTAGTTTTCACTTTTTGCGCATCTACAACAATGTTTCCAGTTAAATCATAGGGTTTAATAACAACTTCATCAAGTGTATTTTCAGACTCACGTAACAAAACAGTCATTTTTTTATTATCTACAATTGTTTGGTTGATGAAAACTGAAAAATCTACATATTGAACTGCAGAAAAACTCAACTCATCACCTACGCCAACAAAAATCTGAAATTCGCCAATTTCATTAGTAATAGTGCCTTTTTCGGTTGTTTTATTATATACATCAATTTTGGCAGCATCATCTTGCAAAGGCACGTTTACTTTTCCTTCAACAAAAACACGTTCTGTTATTTGAGCAAAAGTTAAAAAGGGCAGAAAAAAAAGAATTAGATAAAAATTTCTCATGATGTTAAATGTGTTTAAAAGATACAACAATATATATAAAATCAGCGAAGTTTACAACACGAAACAACAATTAATTAAAAGAGTTAAAATGACAAATACTTCTAATTATAAATGTTTATTAGCCAGTACTTCAACCTTACATCAAGGCAAATATTTGGAATACCTCCTGCCTGAATTAGTTAATTTATTTAAGAATATAGACGAAGTTTTGTTTGTTCCCTTTGCAAGACCAAGTGGAATTAGTCATGATGCATACACCCAAAAAGCAAATGAAGCCTTTTCTAAAATTGGAAAAAAATGTGTTGGTTTGCACCAGTTTAATCAACCAATTGAAGCCATTAAAAATGCGAAAGCCATTTTTACAGGTGGTGGAAATTCTTTTGTGCTATTAAATCAATTGTATAAGTTTGACTTACTCGATGCTCTGAAACAGAAAATCTCTAATGGAACTCCTTATTTAGGCACAAGCGCAGGCAGTAATATTTGTGGTTTAAGTATTAAAACTACAAACGATATGCCTATAGTTTACCCGCCGAGTTTTGATGCTTTAGGTATTGTTCCGTTTTTAATAAATCCACATTATTTAGATCCTATTGCTAATGATAAACATATGGGTGAAACTCGAGAAACCCGAATAAAAGAGTTTATGACCTATAATAAAGAAATGGTTTTAGGTTTAAGAGAAGGAAGCTGGTTGCATTTAGAAAACAGTAAAATACTTTTAAAAGGAAATCTCAGTGCACGTTTGTTTCATAAGCAAAGCATTAAAGAAATTGACAGTGGTTTTGATTTGAATTCAGTAAAGTTAAATTAATGGATTATCAACACATTATTGAAAAGCTAGAGCATAAAATTAGCAAACTTCCTAAAACAGGAAAAGTAGCTAATTACATACCTGAATTACAGAAAGTAAATCCTGATAAATTTGGCTTACATCTTTCCTGTGTTGATGGAAAAGATTACGCTTTTGGAGATAGCAATGAATTATTTTCAATACAAAGTATTTCAAAAGTTTATACTCTTGCTTTAGCAAAAGAAATTGTTGGCGATGATCTTTGGAAAAGAGTAAACGTAGAACCTTCGGGAAATGCATATAATTCACTCACACAACTCGAAAACGAAAATGGAATACCACGAAACCCATTTATCAATGCAGGTTCTATTGTTGTTGCAGATTTGCTTTTAAGTGTTCTGGAAAACCCAAAAGACGATTTGCTAAATTTTGTTAGAAAAATAAGTAAAGATGAAAGTATTGCTTATGATGAGCGCGTTGCCGAATCTGAAAAAGCAACTGGTTCTAGGAACGTAGCCTTAATTTATTACATGAAATCTTTAGGCAATATTAAAAACAACCCAGAAGCAGTTTTAGACTTTTATTTCTACCAATGTTCCTTAAACATGTCTTGTAAACAATTGGCAACATCGTATAAAATTTTTGCAGATGACGGAAAGTTATCAGGTACAAACCATCAAGTTTTTAATAATCAAAGTGTGAAACGAATCAATTCTATTATGCAAACCTGTGGATTTTATGATGAAGCTGGCGAATTTAGCTACCGTGTAGGATTACCAGGGAAATCTGGAGTTGGCGGCGGTATAGTTGCTGTTCATCCCAGGCAATTCTCTGTTGCTGTTTGGAGTCCAAAACTCAATGATAAAGGAAATTCAAGTTTAGGCATGAAAGCTCTAGAAGAATTAACCAATTTAACTGGCTTATCTATTTTCTAAATAAAGTGCTAACTATATTTAAGCTTCAATTGTTTCTATTTTATGTTATAAAGGAATATTACCGTGTTTTCGTTTAGGTCTTAGCACATCTTTATTCTTTAGCATGGTAAAAGCTTTGATCAACTTTCTACGTGTATCTTTTGGAAGAATAACTTCATCTATAAAACCACGTTGAGCTGCCTTGTATGGATTAGCAAAAGTTTCAGCATATTCTGCTTCTTTTTCTAGTAATTTTTCAGTTGGATTTTCAGCTGAAGCAATTTCTTTTCTAAAAATAATTTCTGATGCTCCTTTTGCTCCCATAACGGCAATTTCTGCGGTTGGCCATGCAAAATTTAAGTCGGCTCCAATGTGTTTCGAATTCATAACATCGTAAGCGCCACCATAGGCTTTTCTAGTAATTACCGTAACTCTTGGAACAGTAGCTTCACTTAATGCATACAGCAATTTAGCGCCATGTAAAATAATTCCACTCCATTCTTGATCTGTACCGGGTAAAAATCCTGGTACATCTACCAACACTAAAAGTGGGATATTAAAAGCATCACAAAAACGAACAAATCGTGCTGCTTTTTTGGAAGCATCTACGTCTAAAACACCGGCTAAACTCATAGGTTGGTTAGCTATTATTCCAACACTCTTACCTCCTATTCTAGAAAAACCTACAAGAATATTATCCGCATAATTTTTATGCACTTCAAAAAAGGAATCTTCATCAATAATGCCTTTGATTACTTCGTGCATATCATAAGGTTTGTTGGCATTTTCAGGAACAATGTGCTCTAATTGCTCACGGTATTCTTCATCCAACTGAATTTCTATATCTTCAGGTTTTTCTTGATTATTTTGCGGCATGTAACTCAACAACTTCTTGATTTGCATTAGGCAATCAATATCATTTTGAGCTGTAAAATGCGTAACACCTGATTTAGTTGAATGTGCACTTGCTCCACCTAATTCTTCTGAACTTACTTCTTCATTGGTAACGGTTTTAACCACATTTGGCCCAGTTACAAACATGTAACTGGTATCTTGTACCATAATAGTAAAATCCGTCATGGCAGGAGAATATACTGCTCCGCCTGCACAAGGTCCCATAATAGCCGAGATTTGTGGAATTACGCCACTGGCTTGTACATTTCTGTAAAAAATATCAGCATAACCGCCTAAGGAACGAACTCCTTCTTGAATTCGCGCACCACCAGAATCATTTAGTCCAATAATAGGCGCTCCAACTTGCACAGCTTTGTCCATGATTTTACAAATTTTCTCCGCGTGTGTTTCAGAAAGTGCTCCGCCAAAAACGGTAAAATCTTGCGCGTATACGTAAACTAATCTTCCGTCTACTGCGCCATAACCCGTAACTACTCCATCACCATAGAACTGTTGTTTGTCCATGTTGAAGTCTGTTGTTCGGTGTGTGACCAACATGCCCATTTCTTCAAAAGAGCCTTCGTCTAAAAAGTAGTCGATGCGTTCTCTTGCAGTAAGTTTCTTTTTTTCGTGTTGTTTGTCTATTCTAACTTGACCACCGCCAAGTTTGGCTTGTTTTATTTTAGCTTGTAAATTTTCTATTGCTTTGCTCATTTCAATAAATGCTTTTTGAGTTAGACCTTTGGTAAACGGAGTTTTTGTTGGTCTTCTTGATATTTTTTTATGGCGATTAACGCAGCTATTCTGGCTTCATTTTTAGTTTCCTCATGAAGCAAATCTGGCGTATAATAATTCTTAACAAAATGAGTATCGAAGTTTCCACTTACAAAAGCTTCATGTTTACAAACAAATTTCCCAAAAGGCAATGTAGTTTCAATGCCTTTAATTTCATATTGATCGATGGCTTCAATCATACGTTGTATAGCTTGGTTTCGATCTTTGCCGAAAGTAACCAATTTAGCCAACATCGGATCGTAATAAATAGGTACTTCCATGCCTTCTTCAAAACCATCGTCTACCCGAATTCCTTCGCCAGATGGCGGTCTATAACGTTCTAACAAACCTACACTAGGCAAGAAATCTTCTAAAGGATTTTCTGCATATACTCGTAATTCTAATGCATGACCTTGTATTTTTAAATCTTCTTGTTTTATTTCTAAAACTTCACCTCGAGCGATTTTAATTTGCTGCTCGACTAAATCTACTCCTGAAATAATTTCAGTAACTGGATGTTCTACTTGTAAGCGGGTGTTCATTTCTAAGAAGTAGAAGTTTTTCTGCTCGTCCATTAAAAATTCTACTGTTCCTGCACCTACATAATCACAAGCTTTGGCTACTCGTACGGCAGCATCGCCCATTTCTTTTCGTAATGCATCGTCTAAAATAACTGAAGGAGCTTCTTCTACTACTTTTTGATGCCTGCGTTGTACACTACATTCCCGCTCAAATAAATGAATTGTATTTCCATGTGTATCTGCCAAAACTTGAATTTCGATATGTCTTGGTGAACCCACGTATTTTTCAATAAAAACAGCTCCGTTGCCAAAAGCAGATTTGGCTTCGCTGATGGCGCGCTGCATTTGTTCTTCTAAGTTCTTTTCTTCTTCAACTACTCGCATTCCTTTTCCGCCACCGCCAGCTGAAGCTTTTATTAAAATTGGAAAACCGATTTCTTTAGCTATTTGTTTGGCTTTCTCTACATTGGTAATGGCTTCATCTATTCCGGGAACCATCGGTATATCGTAGGATTTCACCGCATCTTTAGCTGCTAATTTATCGCCCATAACTCGAATTGCATGCGATTTAGGACCAATAAAAATAATGTTGTTTTCTTCTACGGTTTCAGCAAAATCTGCATTTTCACTTAAAAAACCATAACCTGGATGAATGGCATCTACATGTAATTGTTTGCAGATTTCAATGATTCTATCTGCTCTTAAATAGGATTCGTTTGAAGCGGCTTTTCCCACGCAAACGGCTTCATCTGCATATCTAACGTGGGGTGCATTTCGGTCTACTTCAGAAAAAATAGCAACCGATTTGATTCCCATTTTTCGTATACTTTTCATAACGCGTAGTGCGATTTCACCACGGTTGGCAACTAATATTTTATTTATGCTCTGCATCATTATTCCATTTCGATTAACAATTCATTTTTAGCTACAGTGTTTCCTTGTGTAATAGGAACTTTTTTAATCACGGCATCTCTGGGAGCAGTAATTGAATTTTCCATTTTCATGGCTTCCAAAATTAGTAAAGTCTCGCCTTCTTTAACTTCTTGTCCTTCTTCTACTTTAATATCTAAAATTAGGCCTGGCATTGGTGCTTTTATCTCGTTTATCTGAGAAGAAGCTGCTAAAGACAGCCCCATTTCTTTAATCAATACATCTAAATCGTTTGAGATTTGTACTTTATAAATGTTTGAATTGACTTTAATTTGATAGGCTTGCTGATTAAAATTTTGCTGTATTACTTCTGTAGTAACCGATTGGTTTTCATGCAGTATGTGGATTTGTTTAGAAGTGGGAGAAAAACTGTCTACTTTATCTATTTCTTCTTGTGTGAACTCAAATTCAAATTCGTCATTCACTTTGGCTTTATACAATTTGCTCATGTAATTGGTTTTAAACTTGGGTAAATATAATTATTATCCATTTTATGCCCCATTAAAATGCATTTAAATTCCTTTTAGGAGATCTTCTTTTAAATCTTTATCTACGGCATGCTCAGATAACCAAATACCAAATAAAGCCTGCTTAAAATCGGCACCTTGAATGGTACCTAAGTATTGGTTGTTTTTATAAAAACGAGTTTCTTCAGAAGGAAAATAAATTAAATCGATCACATCATTTTTATAAATTTCTTCTTCAAATGAATCTATCATTTGTTCTATTCTAGTTTTGTATTTCTTGTAATTTCCTTGTGTAGATTTATTGAAACCCCTTTCAATAGCCATTTTAATTCTTTTCTTGGAAACTAAGCTAGACTTCATATATAGTCTCAATCCCATTGTTTTGTTAGAGAGTATAAGTTCTTCAGAATTGTAATCTGACTCATTGAAATAAATAACTACTAAATACACATCTAGCCAAAGAATTTCACGTGCACCTGCTCCAAAAAGTTGTAATGTGTCTTTTGAATTTATTTCTAGATATGAAGGAATTTCTGTGCCTGATAATTCAATTTGTGCAGTGGCTTGATTAACGAAGCTCAGCGAAAAAAAGATACCTATAAAGAGAATAGTTTTCTCGAAGTTGTATAAGATCATTTATTGTGTGTTCGTTTTAGTTTGTAAATAGAAGCGTTGAGCTCAAAACCTAATAAAAGTATATTTGAATTTAACCAAATATAAAATAGTAAAATTAGCAATGCGCCTATTGAACCATAAAGTTTGTTATAACTGGCAAAATTTTCAATATAAATTGAAAATAAAATTGTGGTAAGAATAATTAAAGTAGTGGTTAGCAATGCTCCTGCCGAAAAAAACTTTGCATTTCTGCTCTCACGTGTTCCAAAATAATACAACACGTTTAAACCTAGGTATAGCATTCCTATTAAAATAGCATACCGCCCAACGCGTATCCAATATATTTCATCTATAAATATATTAAGTTGTTTAAAGTCTTCAATTAAGTAAGTTAGGTAAATAGTTGATATTACGGTTAATAGTAATAATATGGCAATAATAATAGCCACACCCATTGCTACAATGTATTGTCTAAAAATTGTTCGATTAATATTGGTGTGATACGAAAATTCAAAACTAGTTAATATGGCATTTACTCCATTAGACATTAAAAAAATAGAAAGAATAAATACAAATGATAGTAAACCAGCTCTAGGATTATTGGCAATATCTAGAAAAATTTCATTGAAAAAATCTGAAGTTTGGGGCGGCAGCAATTCTTGAATAAAAGCTAATAACTCTTCTTGAAAATTATCTATAAAAGTAACAAAAGGAATTAAATTTAAAACAAATAGAAGAAATGGAAAAATAGCGATGAAAAAACTAAAAGCAATCGAACTTGCTCTGGTAGAAAAAGTTCCTTTAATAATACCAAAAACATATATTTTAAACAATCTATAAAAAGACAAACCATCTGTTCCAGGTACTTTTAACTTTCTACTTAAAACAGCCAAATTACGTAGAACAGGAATTTTGGTCAAGGTTCTATCAAATTGGTCACTCATTTAAATGGCTTTTAAACTTAAATCTACATTGTAAACAGAATGCGTTAAGGCTCCACTTGAAATATAATCTACTCCACAATCTGCATAATCTCTAGCTGAGGAAAGCGTAATGCCACCGCTGGATTCAGTTTCACAAAAATCACCGATTAATTGTACTGCTTTACATGTATCTTCAAAAGAAAAATTATCGATCAATATTCGATGAATTCCGTTGTGTTGAATAATTTTTTGAATTTCATTTATATCTCTTGCTTCAACAATAATTTTTAAATCTAAATTATTTTGCTTTAAATAAGCCTGAGTCTTTTGTATAGCTTGGTCTACTCCACCCGCAAAATCAATGTGGTTATCTTTCAGCATAATCATATCGTACAATGCAAACCGATGATTAACACCACCACCAATTTTTACCGCCCATTTTTCTAAAGCTCTAAACCCTGGCGTAGTTTTTCGAGTATCTAAGATCTTGGTTTTAGTTCCTTCTAAAACATCAGTAAAAGCTTTGGTTTTAGTAGCAATTGCACTCATACGTTGCATGGCGTTAAGCACCAAGCGTTCACCTTTTAAAATACTTTGACTGTTACTTTTTAAAGTAAAAGCAATGTCTCCGACTTTTAAAGCATCTCCATCTTTGGCTTTAAAATCAATTTCAGAATTACCATCAATATGTTGAAAAACCTGCTTGGCAAAATCTAAACCAGCAATTATACAATCTTCTTTAACCAACAATTTAGCTTCACCTTTGGCGTCTTTAGGGATACAAGCCAAAGAAGAATGATCGCCATCACCTACATCTTCTCGCAATGCATTGGCAATAATTATATCTATTTCTTTTTGAAATTGTGCTTCGCTAATCATGTATTCCCTATTTTTGAATTTCACAAAGTTAAGGCTAATTTTAAAGATGACCATTACCCTAATTTGCGTAGGAAAAACTGACAGTAAAGCGCTGAAAATCTTAGTGCAAGATTACGAAAAGCGACTCAGCCGATTTGTAAAATATAAAGTTGAAATTGTTCCAGATCTGAAAAACAGGAAAAAACTAAGTGAAGATGAACAAAAAATTGAAGAAGGAAAGTTGATTTTAGCCAAATTGAAGCCAACTGATTTTTTGGTTTTATTAGATGAAAATGGGAAAGAATTCAATTCTGTAAATTATGCCAATTGGATGCAAAAGCAAATGAACAAAGGACTGAAAAACTTGGTGTTTGTTATTGGTGGACCTTATGGATTTTCTGAAGCCGTTTATTCTACTTCAAAACTTAGCGTTTCCTTATCGCAGATGACATTTTCTCATCAAATGATTCGTTTGTTTTTCACAGAGCAAACTTATAGAGCGTTTAGCATTTTAAATAATTTACCATATCACCATCAATAAAAGTTAAATGAAAGGAAAGTCGGTTAAAGATTGGGTTTATGTTTCTATTCAACTTGTGTTTTTTGTGCTTTATTTTCAAGATTTTGATGTTGTGAAATGGGAAGTTTCAAACGACTTTAAAATATTATTTCAACTCATTGCTGGCATGGGTTTGCTCTGGTCCATTCTTGCTGTTTTAAGTATGAATTCTTTGGTTTCTCCGTTTCCTTCACCTAAAGATGGAATGCAGTTACAAACCAATGGCGTTTATGCATTTTCAAGACATCCTATTTATAGTGGAATTTTAATTCTATTTTACGCTTGGGGAATTGCTTATGCATCTGAATACAAAATTGCAATTGGATTCTTGTTTCATGTTTTCATCTACTTTAAAGCTTTCTATGAAGAAGAATTGCTTCAACAGAAATTTCCTGAATACAAAGCCTATAAAAAGAAAACTGGAATGTTTTTTCCGAAGCTATTTCATTCAAAAACAAAATAAATGCTTCAAAAGCTTTTGGTAGAAGAGCATTTTTTTTTTAGAAACTTTAATCTTTGTAAAATCTTTCTTCGTAACTAATGTTACAGAAAACACAAGCCAATTGAGTAATTTTGCAAGATGAATAAATACGTAGATATTTTTCTAGAATCTTTTTCGGGCTATTTCAATTATTTGATAAATGAAATTAGCAATCCTAGTTGGACCAATTACTTTTATTGGTTAATTGGTTTATCCATTTTGGTTTGGATTTTTGAGATTATACTTCCTTGGAGGAAAGAGCAAAAGATATTTCGAAAAGGTTTTTGGTTGGACTCATTCTACATACTTTTCAATTTCTTCCTTTTTTCATTGGTAGGTTATAATGCCATTTCTAACATTGGTGTAGAATTGTTTAATGATTTTTTTGGTTTGTTTGGTCTTGAAAACATCATCGCTTTTCAGGTTGACCAGCTCCCTATTTGGTCTCAATTTTTAATTCTATTTGTGGTAGCCGATTTTATTCAATGGAATGTTCACGTTCTGCTTCACAAAATTCCTTGGTTATGGGAATTTCATAAAGTACATCATTCGGTGAAAGAAATGAGTTTTAATGCGCATTTCCGGTTTCATTTTATGGAAACCGTTTTTTATAAAACGGCCCAATACATTCCGATAGCTATGATTGGTTTTGGTATTCAAGAATTTTTTGTAGTACACATGTTTACAGTGTTTGTTGGTCATTTGAATCATGCTAACTTAAATTGGAATTATGGACCATTAAAATATCTTTTCAATAATCCGCAGATGCATATTTGGCATCATTCGAAAGAATTGCCTGAACACAAACCTTATGGAATGAATTTCGGTATTAGCTTGAGCATTTGGGATTATATTTTTAATACAGCATACATTCCCAACAACGGAAGAAATATTGAATTAGGATTTCATGGAGATGAACATTATCCTGATCGTTTTTTTAGTCAAGCTAAAGCGCCTTTTGTTAAAAAAAAAAAGAATTAAACATACTGGCACGAAAATTGAACCATTATAGGAAACAAAAAGACCATGAAAAATATACTTATTTTTACGTTGATGTTTGTTTTTAGCTTTGGTTATGCACAAAAGCTAAAACAAACAAACCTTGAAGATCGCGCTCAACAAAGAATAGATCGTTTAGATAAAAATTTAGAATTGAGCGAAACTCAGAAAGAGAAACTCAAAACTTTCTTTATGGAACAAGCTAAAACCAATAAAGAGTTGAAATCTGAAATTGTTGAAGCCAAAAAAGAAGTTAGAAAAAAAAGAGCACGACAACGAAGAATGCGGAATGAAGAGAAAGCTAAAAGAATGTCCATGAAAGCTGATGTAGAAGAGCGCAAAAAAGTTACCACAAACAAAATGCAGGAAATACTCTCGCCTGAGCAATTTGAGAAATGGGACGATATGAATAAAGAAAAGGCTCAAACTAGAAAAGAAAGAAAAGCTCAACGTATGGAAAATAGAGCCGATCAGATACGAAAAAGTGAACGCTCAAGATCATCGAATCAGAATAGAAGAAATGAAAGACGATAATTAAAAAATAAATGTTTATTTCAAAAACTGCTTTAAATTTAAAGCAGTTTTTTGTTTTTATACTATTTTTAAAAGCAAAATAAAACCGATGAAAAACTTCTCTAAAATTGTGTTACTTCTAGTATTTACTAAACTTTCCGTATTCAATATTACTGCGCAGTCTTCAATTAATGAAGCTGAAAATGAAGCTGAAATTGACGAGAGCATAAACGAAATACGCTTAAACGCATTGTATTTACTGCTCGGCGCATTTGAAGCCAATTATGAATATGTACTCAATGAAAATTCTGGTATTGGACTTACTGTAATGTATACTTATGATGATGACTTGTGGGAATTCAAACATCAAATCTCTGGCTATTATCGGCAGTATTTTGCCAAAAAATATGCAGGTGGATTTTACGGCGAAGTTTTTGCCATGTACAATTCTATTGAAGATTATGACTATTATTACACAGGTAGTTATACCGAATTTAAAGAAAACAACAGCCACAATTTAGGTATAGGTTTTGCTTTTGGAACCAAATTGATTTCAAGAAATAACTTGCTTCTCGATGTGGGTATTGGTTTAGCTAGAAATATATATACCAGCAGAGAAGATGATTGGTTAGTACCTCGTTTCAATGTAAGTTTTGGATACCGTTTCTAATTCTCCTAAAATAAGGAATCAATAAAATAGTAGTGCTTTTTATAAAAAATCAGCAAGTATTCGTATTTTAGCACATCAATAATTAGCAAGTTTAAAATCTACCTATGGACATCAAATTCAATAAAAACGAAGATCATAATAAACTTTTGGTTTCAGATTTAAACCACCGACTAAAAAAAGTCTACTTAGGTGGTGGTGAGAAAAAAATTGAAAAACATCACTCCAAAGGAAAAATGACCGCAAGAGAGCGCATTGATTTCTTACTAGATGAACCTAAAGATGCCATAGAAATTGGAGCTTTTGCAGGTGATGGAATGTACCAAGAACACGGAGGTTGCCCTAGTGGTGGAGTGGTTGTGAAAATTGGAAAGGTTTCCGGTAAAAAAGTAATTGTAGTGGCTAACGATGCTACAGTTAAAGCCGGTGCTTGGTTTCCCATTACCGGTAAAAAGAATTTACGCGCTCAAGAAATTTCAATAGAAAATAGATTACCAATTATATACTTGGTTGATAGTGCTGGTGTGTATTTACCAATGCAAGATGAAATTTTTCCGGATAAGGAACATTTCGGCCGTATTTTTAGAAACAATGCAGTAATGAGCAGTATGGGAATTACACAAATTGCTGCTGTTATGGGGAGTTGTGTAGCTGGCGGTGCTTATTTACCAATTATGAGTGATGAAGCCCTAATTGTGGAGAAAACAGGCAGTATTTTCCTTGCTGGGAGTTATTTGGTAAAAGCTGCAATTGGCGAAAGTGTAGATAATGAAACCCTTGGTGGTGCTACAACGCATTGTGAAATCAGCGGCGTAACCGACTATAAAGCCAAAGATGATAAAGATGCGTTGACCAAAATTAAAAACATCATGGATAAAATTGGTGATTTTGACTCGGCTGGATTCAACCGAAAAAAGGCAGCTAAACCCAAATTAAATCCCAACGAAATTTTTGGTTTTTTACCAGCAAAACGAAGTGATCAATACGATATGATGGAAATTATCAATCGCTTGGTAGATCATTCTGAATTTGAAGAATACAAGGCAGGATACGGACAAACCATATTAACAGGTTATGCTCGCATCGATGGCTGGGCAGTTGGCATTGTTGCTAATCAACGTAAAATTGTAAAAACCAAAAAAGGAGAAATGCAATTTGGTGGTGTAATTTATTCAGATTCTGCAGACAAAGCCACTCGTTTTATTGCCAATTGCAATCAGAAAAAAATTCCTTTGGTGTTTTTACAAGATGTAACAGGCTTTATGGTAGGGAGTAAAAGCGAACATGGCGGTATTATAAAAGATGGAGCCAAAATGGTAAATGCAGTGAGTAATTCTGTAGTTCCAAAATTTACAATTGTAATTGGAAATTCATACGGAGCTGGAAATTATGCCATGTGTGGAAAAGCTTACGACCCGCGATTAATTGTTGCTTGGCCATCAGCTGAATTAGCAGTAATGAGTGGAAACTCAGCTGCGAAAGTTTTGCTGCAAATTGAAACAGCTCGCTTAAAAGCTAAAGGCGAAAAGATTACTGAAGAAGTTGAAAAAGAGCTTTTTGATAGAATTAAATCTGGATACGATGAGCAAACTAGTCCATATTATGCAGCTGCACGAATTTGGACAGATGCAGTAATTAATCCTTTAGATACACGTAAATGGATTTCTAACGGAATAGATGTTGCTAATCATGCGCCTATTACTAAAGACTTTAATCTAGGCGTAATTCAAACGTAAGGAGAATATCAAATCATTTCCGAGCCTTTTTTAAAAAATCTTTCATTTTATTTTATTTAATTAACATAATTTTAGATGTAATTAATATCTACTGTTTAATTTTGTAGAGTAGTGTTTAGTTTTGTAGAAGATTATCCACAAAAAACGTCTATTATGTTATCATTTTTAAATTCGTGGTTTCGAAAAATCACGGGAAATAAGAGATTTAATTACGACTATAATTCAGTATACTTTAAATACGCTGATTTCGGCTTATATGAAGAATTTTGTGCTCATAGTGAAAATTATATTCATGTACAAAATGAAATTCATTTCTTAGAAGATGTTTCTTTTACTTCAACATCTAAAGAATTAAGAAAAACACTTGGAAAACCTGTTACTGTAGTAAATTTAACTAATAAACCTAAAACTGAAATTTATTTGTATAAGACCATTCGGGATGGTGAAAAACAAAAATTGTTATTTCATTTTTTTCAAGATAAAATCCTTATGGTTTCGAGGGTTTTTCCTTATGCAACAAACACTAAAATATTAGAATTACAAAATCGTTTTCTTACAAAATTTAACTTAGCAGAATTAGATGAAAAGCAAGATAGAATTAGCATTCAGGATAATAACAAACAGCATTTATTTTTAATAAGTGATGTAGAGTACACCGAGCATTTTATGAAATTTGACAAGCAGTTTAAAGATTTCGTAAGTTTAAAATTTAAAGAAACTTCTTTGTTATAAATTACACTTACTTTTTAGATTTGAATACGTGTATTATTCGGTTACATTTGTAAAATGCCAAAACACGAGAAAACCACAACTGATAATATTGATATCTTATTTGAAGACAATCATTTATTGGTAGTAAACAAACGAGCAGGAGATTTAGTACAAGGTGATAAAACAGGCGATTTACCCCTGAGTGAATTGATCAAGTTATTCATTAAAAAACGAGATAACAAACCTGGAAATGTATATTTAGGTGTTGTACATCGCTTAGATAGACCTACAAGTGGGATTGTTCTTTTTGCTAAAACTTCTAAAGCATTAACTAGATTAAACAAAGCTTTTGCCAACAAGTCACCCCAAAAAACCTATTGGGCAATTGTTAAAAACAAGCCTGAAAAAGAAAACGCAGAATTAATTCATTTTTTAAAACGAAATTCTAAACAAAACAAATCCTACGCCAATATTAACGAAGTTCCTGATAGCAAAAAAGCTATTTTACGTTACCAATTGATAAAAAGTCTAGATAATTACCATCTGTTAGAAGTAGATTTACTTACAGGTAGACATCACCAAATAAGAAGTCAGCTTTCTAAAATAGGTTGCCCCATTAAAGGAGATTTAAAATACGGCTTTGACCGAAGCAACCCAGATGGAAGTATACATTTACATGCTCGCAAGCTAGAAATCATGCATCCTGTTACTAACGAAAAACTAAGCATAAAAGCTCCAACACCAAATCATGATGCAATCTGGAAAGCTTGTGAGTAGAAACTGAAAACTTTACTATTATTTGCTACTTACTTTCTTGATATGCTTTTAAAAGTTGAGCCGTAGATGCGTCATGATGATTAAACTTATTGGTTTTAAAATCATCTAAGATAGCATTGGCAAGTTGTTTACCTAGTTCTACACCCCATTGGTCGTAACTAAAAATATTCCAAATTACTCCTTGTACAAATATTTTGTGTTCGTACATGGCAATGAGCATTCCTAAGCTTTTTGGGGATAACTTTTCACCTAAAATGGTAGTAGTTGGCCTGTTTCCTTCAAAAACTTTAAAAGGCAACAATGCTTGTATTTGTGCATCTGTTTTCCCTTGTTTTTTTAATTCATCAGTAACATTTTCTGCTGATTTCCCTTTTAAAAGTGCTTCAGTTTGGGCAAAAAAGTTAGCCATTAATAAATCATGATGTCTTTTATTGCCGTGTAAAGATTTTTTGAAACCTATAAAGTCTGCAGGAATCAATTTAGTTCCTTGATGCATCAATTGAAAAAATGCATGTTGAGAATTTGTTCCTGGTTCACCCCAAACAATAGAACCTGTTTGGTAAGTTACATTGTTTCCAGAGCGATCTACTCCTTTCCCATTGCTTTCCATACTAGCTTGCTGTAAGTAAGAAGCTAATTTTTGTAAATATTGTGTATATGGAATAATAGCTTCGCTTTCTGCATCATAAAAGTCTGCATACCAAATTCCAATTAAAGCTATAATTACAGGGATGTTTTCATCAAAAGAAGCCGTTTGAAAATGCTGATCCATGGCTTCAGCTCCTTTTAATAGTTCTTTAAAGTTGTTGAAACCTACTGCACATGCAATAGAAAGTCCAGCGGCACTCCATAAAGAAAATCGACCACCAACCCAATCCCACATCGGGAAAATATTATCTGAAGCTATTCCGAATTCATTGGCTTTATCTACGTTAGCAGATACAGCAGCAAAATGCTTTTCTATCTGGTCTTGTGTAGTGTGTTCTAAAAACCAACTTCTAATGGTGTTGGCGTTATTTAAAGTTTCTTGTGTGGTAAAAGACTTTGAGACTACTAAACATAAAGTAGTTTCTGGGTTTAGGTGTTTTATACTTTCTAAAACATGATCGCCATCTACATTAGAAACAAAATGTGTTTTGATGTGTGTGTGGTAAAATCCTAAAGCATCTACTACCATATTAGGTCCTAAATCTGAACCGCCAATACCAATATTAACAACATCTGTAATAGCTTTACCTGAATAACCTTTCCAACTTCCGTTATTCACTGAATTTGCAAATTTTTCAATTTTATGAAGCGTTTGATTAACAGCGTCATATACTTTTTCTCCATCTACTGAAGCCGATGAATTTTTATCGAAGTTTCTAAGTGCAGTATGTAATACGGCGCGTTCTTCGGTGGCATTTATAGAAGTTCCTTCAAAATACTGTTGAATTGCTTTTTGTAAACCTGACTCTTCTGCTAGTTCAACTAAAGCTGAAAGTGATTTTTTTGAAATTCTATGTTTTGAAAAATCAACTAAAAACTCTTCAGATTGAATTGAAAATTCTTCAGTTCGGTTTGGTTCATTTTTAAAATGTTCTAAAATTGAAATATCTTTCTCTTGTTCAAAAATTGACAATAATTTTTTCCAAGCACTTAATTCAGTTGGGTTGATAGCAGCTAAAGCCATTCGGTATTTTTTAGTAATTTGTTAAATCAGGAATAACGTTATTTCGGTAATGTTCAATTAAGCCATCTATTGGCCTTCTTATAATATTTCCGATTTCTAAGTGGTAGCGTTTTGCAACATCACGAATAATATCTTCAGAGAAAAAGGCAATAGAACCAATAAAGTGAATGGGCACACTTTGTGCTTCTCTATAGCACATTACGCGACGTTCTATAAACTTCTCCATACCTTCATAAATAAGTTTATAAAAATATCCATTTCGCTCTTCGGCCGTAAAAATAAATTCTGCAAAAGAAGCCAAATACGTATTTGGGTTTTCTTCTTTGTATACGTTGTGTTTAATACTATCTGCATTTAAGTCGTAACGTCTTGAGAACTCTCTACTCATATCGTCTCCCATAAACTTGTAGTAATAATCACGGATTAGACGTTTTCCAAAATAATTCCCGCTGGCTTCATCCATTAGCACATAACCTAAAGATTCAACTTCCATGTGAACATTTTTTCCATCAAAATAACACGAGTTTGAACCTGTACCAAGAATGCAAACAATTCCAGGGTCGGTTGTTGCGGCGTATGCTGCAGCCATCATGTCTTCTTCTACATTCACTTCAGCAGAACCAAAAAAATCTTGAAGAATGTTTTTTAAATTCTGTCTTGGACTTGGTGTACCACATCCAGCACCGTAAAAGTCAACACGTTCAATTTTATCTAAATTAGCTTTTAAATCTTCACTGTCTTCAATCCGTTCTTTTAAAACATGTGGTTTGAAAACAGCTGGATTTAAACCTTTTGTGCGAGTTTTCATTATTACTTCGCCTTTGTCGTTTAAAAGTATCCAGTCACATTTAGTTGAACCGCCATCAGCTATGATTATCATAAGAGTAAGTTTAGGTTAAAATAAAAAAAGCTTATTTCAATTAAGGAAATAAGCTTTTTATGAAGTTATAGGCTTATAATTTAGCGATATGAACAGCTAAATCTACAAGTTTGCTTGAATAACCATATTCGTTATCATACCATGCAACTAATTTAAAGAAATTATCGTTTAATGCAATACCTGCGTTGGCATCAAAATTAGAAGTTGCTTTTTCTGAAACAAAATCTTGCGATACAACATCGTCTTCATAATATGCTAAAATACCTTTCATTGGTCCTTCAGCAGCAGCTTTCATGGCTTTTTTCACTTCTTCATAAGAAGCAGATTTTTCAGTTCTAACCGTTAAATCTACAACAGAAACATTAGCAGTAGGAACACGAAATGCCATACCTGTTAATTTACCATCTACTTCTTTTAAAACTTTACCTACCGCAACAGCTGCTCCTGTACTTGTTGGTATAATATTATTCAATGCACTTCTACCTAATCTGTAATTTTTTGCAGATGGAGAATCTACTGTATATTGTGTTGAAGTTGCTGCGTGAATTGTAGTCATTAAACCTTCAATGATACCAAAATTATCGTTGATAACTTTAGTCATTGGTGCTAAACAGTTGGTAGTACAAGATGCGTTAGAAACTACGGTATCTTCAGCTTTTGCTTCGTGTTCGTTAACACCCATAACAAACATTGGAGCTGTTTTAGATGGTGCTGAAATCACAACTTTTTTAGCTCCTGCTTTTAAGTGAGCTGATGCATTATCTTTTTCTTTAAAAATTCCTGTACAGTCTAAAATTACTTCTGCACCTACGGCATCCCATTTTAAATCGGCTGGATTCTTCTCAGCTGTAATGCGAATGGTCTTTCCATTAACAACTAAGTGACCATCCTTCACTTCTACTTCACCGTTAAATCTACCGTGAACTGAATCGTATTTTAATAAGTAAGCAAGGTGATCTACTTCTAAAAGATCATTGATTGCAACTACTTCTGTATTTTCATTTTCTAAAGCTATTCTAAAGGCTAGTCTACCAATTCGACCAAAACCATTAATACCTAATTTCGTTTTCATATTTATTTAATTTTAATTATTATTAAATGGACATAATGTCCGCTACACGAATTAATTTTTCGTCTATTTTCTTTTTACCGTTTATAGCGATTTCAAAAGGCACCTGAACTACTTCTTTATGGTTTACACCAATCATGATATGGCTTTTGCCTTCCATTAAAGCGTCTACTGCGCCAACTCCTAGCCTACTTGCTAGAACTCGATCGTAGCAACTCGGTGAACCACCACGTTGAATATGTCCTAATACAGTTACTTTAACTTCGTATTCAGTTAAATTAATTTGAATGAAATCGGCTAACTTAGTTATGTTTTTTCCAATCTGATCGCCTTCTGCAACAACGATTATACTAGAAGTTTTTCCAGAATTTCTACTGCGTTTTAAAGATTCAAGAAGACGTTCTGTTCCCATGTCTTCTTCGGGTATTAAGATTTCTTCGGCTCCTGCTCCAATACCACTATTTAAGGCAATGTCTCCAGCATCACGACCCATCACTTCAACTAAGAATAATCTATCATGAGAAGAAGCAGTATCTCTAATCTTATCGATTGCTTCTACCACGGTATTTAAAGCTGTATCGTAACCAATGGTGAAATCTGTACCATTAATGTCATTATCTATGGTGCCTGGAATTCCCACTACTGGAAAATCAAATTCTTCTCCAAAAATACGGGCACCAGTAAATGTTCCGTCACCACCAATTACAACTAGAGCGTCAATTTTATTGGCTTTTAAATTTTCAAAGGCTTTCTCTCTTCCTTCTTTAGTCATAAAATCTTTTGATCGGGCAGATTTAAGAAAAGTCCCTCCACGATTAATGGTATTTTTTACAGAACGAGCGTCCAAATCGATAAATGCGTTTTCAATTAAACCTTGATAGCCGCGGTAGATTCCAACACATTTTAAGTTGTGGTAAACACTTGCTCTAACTACTGATCTGATAGCTGCATTCATTCCTGGTGAATCACCACCTGAAGTTAAAACAGCAATTTTTTGTAATTTGTTCATATTCCAAAAATATTATAAAAGTAGATTAAAACCTAATCGATAGAATGACTAAAACGTTTTCGGTTAATAAATATTTATCAATTTGTTAAAAGTTAGTGATATTTATCAACAAGAGATTTCAATTTCTTATAAATTCTATTCTTTTTTTTAGAATATCTTATAATTACTTAATATTTAAAAATAGTTTATATGAATAAATACACGAAATATTCCAATTAACGACTTCTTATTGATTAAGTTAAGCCTGGTATCTTTGGCATTCCTTCTTTGGCTACAGCAGATAATTCTGCTTCGTTAACATCAGTTGCTTTTTGAATGGCTTTGTTTAATGTTAAGATTAAATAATCTTCTAATTGTTCTTTATCTTCAAGCAGCTCATCTGCAATTTCAATTTTTTTAATGTTTCTATTTGCTGTAAGCTCAACCTTTAATAAGCCATCATTCGATGCTTGATTCAAGTAAACTGTATCTAATCGTTTTTTGGTTTCTTCTACTTTTTTTTGGGCTACTTTTACCTTTTCCATCATGCCCATCATATCTCCAAACATAGTTTTAAATTTAAGTGAATTAAAAACTGCCGAACAAAAATGCTCGGCAGTTATAAAAATTATTTGCGAATGTGTCCGTCTCCGAAAACATAATATTTGTTGGTAACCAATTGCTTTAAGCCCAGTGGACCACGGTGGTGCAATTTATCGGTTGAAATAGCCAACTCTGCTCCTACGCCCATTTGTCCACCATCTGTAAATCGTGTTGAAGCGTTATGGTATACCGCTGCACTATCAATTTGTTCCATGAAAAGTTTTGCCTTTTCAGCATCTTCTGTCATGATACAACTGGAATGTTTCCCAGAGTACATATTGATTTTCTCCATGGCTTTTTCCTGCGATGCTGTTGAAGCAATCACAATTTTCATAGCCAAAAATTCTTCATACCAAACTTGTTCATCGCCAATTGAATTTTCAGATGAAAGTATTTCTGAAACTTTTCCATCGGTTAACAACTCAACTTCTAAATCTTTTAAAACCTTAGCTAATTCTCTAACTTTATCTTCAAAATTAGGGATATTTTCATCAATTAGTACTTTATCTAAAGCATTACATCCTGAAATTTTATCGGTTTTGGCATTTACAATAACTTCTATTGATTTTTTCCAGTCTGCATCTTTAGCTACATATAGGAAGTTATTGCCTCGACCACTGATTAAAACAGCACATTTAGCATATTGTTTTACAAAATCAATTAATCGTTCGCCACCACGTGGTACTATTAAATCTAGTTTCTGAGATGGCTTCATTAAAAACGATTGGGTTTCTTGTCTGTTCATTTGCATCAAGGTAATCCAATCTTTTTCGAGACCATTTTCAGCTAAAGCTTGATGCCAACACTCCACTAATTTAATGTTGCTTTCGTTAGCTTCTTTTCCACCTTTTAGTAAGATTTTATTATTCGCTTTAAAAGCTAGAACGGCAGCTTCAATAGTTACATCGGGTCTGGATTCATAAATAATTAAAATGGTTCCGAATGGGTCGGTTTTATTTATAATATTTAATCCAGAATCTAAAGTAATATTAGAAATTTCATTGCCGACTGGGTCGTCTTGATTTCGTACTTCTTTTATGGCTTGAATCATGCCATCTACTTTAGCAGAATTTACTACAAGTCTGTCGTAAAGCGCTTGATCATCTCGATCAAAAACATCTAAATCTCTTTTATTGGCTTCAATTATTTGTTCTTTTTGGTTTTCAATAATTTTCATCATTGAATCCAAAACTGCATTTTTTTTATCTGTACTTAGTAATTGCATATATATTTTTCTTTTTATCCGTTAATAAATTCGGTTCCTTTGCGTTTACCGTTTACAATATCTATAATAATATCTTCTTCTTTACCATTAGCTATGTAAGTAGGAATTCCTTTTGAAGCGGTTAGTTTGGCAATTTTCAATTTAGATTCCATTCCGCCTCGACCTTCACCTTCTGCTTTTTCATTTTCTTGCACATATTTTTCCACATTTTCATCTACATTTACTTGGTGCAATAATTCAGAATTTTCATCATTTGGATGTCCTGTGTATAAACCATCTATATCAGTTAACATAATCATCATATCAGCACCAATTAATTCGGCAACTAAACTGGCTAACTCATCATTATCCGAAAACATAGACATGGATAGTGAAACGGCATCATCTTCATTTGCAATTGGTATGATTCCTTCTTGTATAAGACCTTCGTAACAATTGATCATATTTTCTCGGTATTTACCTGGAGCAAAATCTCGTTTTGTTGCTAAAACTTGCGCACAACGCATTCCAAAATCGTGAAACATAGTGTAGTAATGTCTCATCATTCTAGGTTGACCTACAGAAGAATAAATTTGTCTTCTTGTACTTTTATCTTCTGCGCTGCAGGTACCTAAAACTTCTTTACCTGCAATAGCTGAACCCGATGACACCAAAACGGTAATAATATCCCGCTCATATAAATAAGCAATTTGACGAACTAAATTTTTTAAAATTGGTCCTACAATTCTATTGTTCAAGTTGGTCATTACATTAGTACCTACTTTAACTACTATTCTCTTTTTATGCATAATTGTTAATTATCGTAATGTTTTTTTATTCTTCACCTAGTTCAACAGCTCTATTAAATGCTGCAAAAGCGGCTTCTTTAATCAATTCTTCTACGTTATTTTCATCCATAGAATCTAATGCTGCACGAGTTGTACCACCTTTAGATGCTACTCTATCCATCCACGCAGTTGGTGTTAAATCAGATTGGTTAAACAATTCAATTGCACCTTCAAAAGTTGTACTAACTAAGACTTTAGAATCATTATCAGAAAATCCCATTTTTTTAGCTGCCTCTAGCATAGATTGCATGAAGTAAAAAACATAGGCTGGTCCACTACCAGAAATCCCTGTTGACTTATTTATAAATTCTTCATTTTTAACTCGAATTGACTCTCCAGTAGTATCTAATAAATTTCGAATCATTAGTAACTCGACTCTTGAAATTTCTTTAGATTCTGTATACGAAGTAACCCCTTTTCCTACTTTTGCAGGTAAATTTGGCATTGTTCTCACCACTTTTTTAATACCAAGCCCTTCTTGAATATGTGCTATTGTAACACCTGCCATTAAAGAGACAAAAATTTGATCTTGGTTTACCATAGATTTCATATTTTCCATTAATGCATCTGCATGATAAGGTTTTACGCCTATGAATATAACATCTGCTTCTGGAAGACAATCATCTAGTTTTTCATACACATCAAATTCTGGTCGTTTATCTAACATTTCAATTAATTCAGTAGATAAATCGTGAATCATTAAGTTTTTTCTGTTGAGCAATGGAGATTTTGCCATTCCTTCTGAATAGGTTAACCCCATATTCCCAGCTCCAATAACTAATACTTTCATGTTTTTTTATTTGATTTGATAAAACATAAGCTGCAATCACTATGCGAGAATTCTTATGAACCATTAAAGTTCTTATTATTTATCATATTTTAGTTTTTATTAACATTACTTTAGTTTTTATCTTAAATTATAGCTAAATTCAAACACAAGGTGAAAATATGTCAGTGACAAAATGGAAAGCGTAATCTTAGCTTAATGTAATGTTGATTTTCTATAAACCTAAACAGTATAAATTAGGTTTAATTTTGAACGCAAATCAAATGAATGAAAATTAGTAAATACTTTAATCCAATATTTATGTTTGCGTTGACGCTAGTAAATCAAAAAACTGAGTACACAAAAGAAAAGCCAACTACCTTTCCTAGCATGAATAAATTTGATTTTGAAATTTTCGGACATCGAGGTGCTCGTGGATTAGCGCCAGAAAACACCCTTGCTGCTTTTGAAAAAGCCATAGAATTAGGCGTAAATGCACTTGAAATGGATGTTGTAATTACCAAAGATGAAAAGGTATTGGTTTCTCACGAAGCTTGGATGAATCCTAGAATTTGCACTTACAAAAAACAAGAAATTGAAATAAACCAAGGAAAAAAGTATAACATTTTTCAAATGACTTATGCTAAAACACAAGATTTTGATTGTGGTAAACGCTTACACCCAAATTTTGAAGAACAAGAAAATGAAGCAGCAACAAAACCGCTTTTGAAAGATGTTTTGCAAATGGGCTATGCCTTGTCTAAAAATCATGGAATTCCCTTGAAGTTTGTAATCGAAATAAAAAGTTTTCCTGAAGGAGATGGTATCTTTCATCCAGAACCCAAAAAATTTGTAGACTTAGTTTTAAAAGTAATCAACAAACATGCAAAGTTGAAGGACGTATGTTTGCAAAGTTTTGATGTTCGCATTTTAAATGCAATTCATCTAAAAAATCCAAAAACGCAGGTTGCTTTGTTAACTGCTGAAGATAAATTAGAAGACTTGCTTCCAAAACTTGATTTTATGCCAGCGGTGTTTAGCCCACATTACAAACTCGTCACTAAAATGTTAGTAATGGAAGCTCAGCAACTTGAAATGAAGATTATTCCTTGGACGGTTAACGAGCCGGAAGACATGCAAAAATTATTGCGTTTAGGAGTTGATGGAATTATTACCGATTATCCAAATCGCGCCCTAAAATTTAAACAGAAAAAGTAGATTTAGTTTTTGCTTTCATTAAAATTTCTATTTTTGAAAATAACTTTTTACAATGGCAGGCAGAAACCGGTTTAATAATATTTCATCTAAAGAATGGCTTCCTTTTCAAAAATCATGGTACCTAGAAGATGATATTGCTGAAACCTACCGAAAGAATATTCGCTTTTTTGTGAAATTTGATTGGGATGAACATCCACCTCTTGTATTTTTTCATGGAAATGAAAAAAAGAAAAAGCTATTCAAAAATATTGCTAAAGAAGAAGGTGCGCAAGTTTTAACGGAAGTCAATTCCATTTCAGGTGAAACCAGCATTCAATTTGTATTAATAGATGTTGTAGATGAAGCCCTCGCACTTCAAGACAAAGATGAAGCAATTCAACTAAACAGAACTATTTTCAAGCTTGCAAAGCAACTTCAACCCTATTTGATTCACCGTAGATTTTTAAGTGTTTTTACTAAAAATTGTTTTTTAAACGAAACCTATATGCCCAAAGCATGGGATTTAAGCCAACGTATAGCTGAAATTTACACGCTTAAAGATGAAAAAATTGCTTGTTTGTCTGCTGAAGAAAAAAAACCGTCAAACACTCATTTTTCTACCGCTGCAAATGTCTATTATGCTTTATACTTTAGGAATGATGAGAATTCTGGTGTAGATTATGGACAGTTTCATGAAACCGATTTTTTCATTAAGAATACTCAAGAAATTGGCGTGGTTAAAAGTGAAAATAAAATTAGCAATTGGCACATTATAAAACCGCCTAGACGAAATAAAAAAGAAGTTCTGCACCCTGCCAAATTCCCTGAAGAAGTGGTTGAACTTTTTTTACCCATTTTCACCAAAAAATACGATGCTGTTTTTGATCCCATGTCGGGAACAGCTTCAACACAATTGGCTGCTTTACAAAATGAACGCAATGCCTATGGCACCGAATTGAGTCCGTTTTTCTATGAAATTGCCCAAGAACGTTTGAAGAATTACCTCAACCCAGAGCAACAAGCCATTTTTGATGAAATTCCCAAACATGTAGATTTTAAGTTGCTTCAAAAAGATGCTAGAGATATAAAAACTTCTGATTTTCCTGAAATAGATTACATCTTTACTTCGCCACCGTATTGGGACATGTTGAATATGGCTGGAGCTGAAAATCAAGCTAAACGAATAAAAAATGGCTTGCCAACTAACTATTCGAATAACGAATTAGATTTAGGAAATATAGCAGATTACAGATTATTTATTGAAAACCTAGTTGAAATTTATCAGCAACTCATCAAATTATTGAAACCTGGTGGTTACTTTACTATTGTGGTCAAAAACATTAAAAAGAAAGGAAAAAATTATCCCTTTGCATACGATTTAGGACATTTATTACAAAAAGATTTAATCTTGCTTCCTGAAGTTTTCTGGCTTCAAGACGATATTAATTTAGCTCCTTACGGCTACGGAAACACTTTTGTTTCCAATACTTTTCATCAATATTGTTTGACTTTTCAAAAGCCGAAAAACTAAAGCCACTTTCCTCCTACTAGTTGACTTTTTAACTTGGGAAACAATTTGGTAATGGGATTTAAAAACTGAACGGGAAGTGTTTTATTGGTAATTATTCCCCAGATGGTGCCGTTTAAAAATGAAATACTTTTTCTATTGCCAACTTTGGAATACCAGTTGGAAAACGGATCATTTTGAAAATGATTATCTGTTTCAAATGGACCTATGTTTTTAAATACATCCCAATGCATTTTATCTGCAGATCCAGCGACAACCAACTTTGGATAAAAATGAATTTTATACAGGTCTGAAAGTTCTTCAGATTTCAATATTTCATGTATGTATTTTTCAGCTTTAAAAACAGCTTCGTTTTGTGGCAAACCTTGGTATTTCATGAAATAACTATGAATGAAATCGGTTTGTTGTTTTGTCAATTTTAGTTCAACAAAATACTTCCCGCGTTTTTGGTTATGTAAACCTGCTGCTTTCATAAATGAAAAAATATATCCCACTTCTTGCTTTATAAATGGTTTTAATCTGGAATCCCATTGATCGTTTGGAAACCGATTTGGAATTAATGCAGGTAGTTTTTTATAATCTGAAAAGAAATCTCCCGCATGATATATAAAGTTGTTTTTGATGTCAAATTCTAGGTTTCCATAGCTAAAATCCCGTTTATCAATTTGATAATAAGGAGTTGTACAAACATCAAAATCTGCTTGTAAGGCATTGATATGACAAAAATATTCGAATAATGATTCAGCTAGTTTTCCTTTAAAAATATTAAAAATGCGTTGAGTGGTAGCTTGATGTTTTTCCTTTTTACCAAGCAAAGCCATTCGGTCTACGGTAAATGGAGCTGAAAGAAGCGCATATCTTAAAGCATCATCAATCAGTTTGCTGTATTCTCGGTCTGGAAAATCTAAATGAATTAAAGGATAATGCACTTTAAAAAATTTGCATAAATTTACGAAAAATTCATAAAAGTCTAGAAACCAAACATGTAATTAATCCAAAAAAATAAACGAAAATCGATATTCCTTTACTTCAACAAAAATAACAATTCCTATAAATTCATGAATGACGGAAATTAATCTTCATCAATTCCATCAAACAAACTCCCTTGCGATTTTGTATTGGAAGCTGAATGTGATTTTGAAGATTCAATTTCTTCTTCATCAACTACATCAATATCGTTTGCAGGAGTGTCTTCCTTAGGCTCAAAAGGAATGGGTTCTAGCAAATCAATCTGATTTACTTTTTCAGCAGATAATTGGTTTCCCATGGCTTTTATTCCTTTTACTGAAATAAATTCTTGCAAGTTTACAGTTTCATTTGGTTTACGGTCTTTGCCGCGCTGTTTGGTGTATTCAACTTCAATTTGGGGAATGTAATCTGTTGAAACCAATTCTAAGTAAGAATCCTTATGGTCTGAAATAATGAGATCTTCTCGTTCTTCATTTTCAACAAAAAAGCGTTTTACATAAAAGCGTTCTTTTTCACCTTCATAATACACTGCAGAAATTGGTTTTTTAGGAATCCATTTTTCCATTACGATGATGTCTTTTTCAAAGTGAGTGGTTAATTCGGGTCGTATGGTTTTTACAATTCCACTTTGTGTGATAATTAAAATACGGTCTTCGCCTCGAAAAGCGCCTAGTAATTCGCCACGTTCATCTACATTTAAGCGTTTTACTGTATCATCGAACCAGATTTTTCTTGGTTTTAAGGTAGAAACGCCTTCTTCCTTTAGCTCTACTTTTTTAATCGGGAATTTAGTGACTAGATTTCCTTTAGATGATCTTCCTTTTATGGCTAAATCAGCAAAATCAATATCAAATTTTACTTTTCGAATGCCTTTTGTCTGTCTTAAGTGAACGGTTACTGTTTCTGCTTCTCCATTGGGGTTGGCAGAAAAATAATAAACTTTGGTGCCTGGTTTATCTTTACCTACAGAATAAGCCCGATTTCTTGTAATGGAAGTTACCGCAAAGCGTTTCATAAAGCTCTGGCCGTTTTTGCCGTCACGGTAAATTAAATTATAAATGGTGCGCTTGTCTTTTTTCTTAAAAATACCAACGTAAACGATGTTTTTACCAATGAAGGTTTTGGAGTCAACTTTTGTAACCATCATGCTTCCATCTTCCGTAAAACAAATAATATCGTCTATATCTGAACAATCGGTTACGTATTCTTCTTTTTTAAGCGATGTTCCAATAAAACCTTCTTTTCTATTTACATAAAGTTTATTGTTTCTAATTACCACTTTTGTGGCTTCAATATCTTCAAAAGGTTGGATTTCTGTTTTGCGCTCCTTGCCTTCTCCATAGGTTTTTTTAAGGCGTTCGAAATGATCAATAGCATATTCAACCAGATGAGCTAAATGATGTTTTACTTTTTCAATTTCATCTTCCAGCGCTTCAATTTTTTGTTGAGCTTTATCTAAATCGAATTTTGAAATTCGTTTGATTTTAATTTCGGTTAAACGGATAATATCATCTCGGGTAACCGCTCTTTTTAAATGTTTAATGTGTGGTTTTAATCCTACATCAATGGCTTCAATAACCGCTTCCCAAGTTTCTTGGTCTTCGATATCACGGTAGATTCTTTTTTCAATAAAAATACGTTCTAAAGAAGCAAAATGCCATTGTTCTTCAAGCTCATCTAACTTGATTTCTAATTCTCGTTTCAGTAGATGAACCGTGTGGTCTGTACTTTTTCTAAGCAATTCTGAAACGCCTAAAAACTGCGGTTTGTCTTCGTAAATTACACAACTTAACGGAGAGATAGAAACTTCGCAATTGGTAAATGCGTACAGCGCATCAATGGTTTTATCTGGCGAAATATTATTGGGCAAATGCACCAAAATCTCCACCGCAGAAGACGTATTGTCTTCAATCTTTTTAATTTTTATTTTTCCTTTATCGTTCGCTTTTAAAATGGAATCGATTAAGGAAGTAGTATTGGTTCCGTATGGAATTTCATTAATGACTAAAGTCTTTTTGTCAAGAATTTCAATTTTAGCACGAAGTCTAATTTTGCCACCGCGCAAACCATCGTTATATTCTGAAACATCCATAATTCCAGAAGTTGGAAAATCTGGATAAATGGTGAAGCGTTTTCCTTTTAAATGCTTGATTGACGCATCGATTAATTCAATAAAGTTATGCGGTAGAATTCGAGTGCTTAAACCTACGGCAATTCCTTCGGCACCTTGAGCCAAAACCATCGGAAACTTTACTGGTAAATTTACGGGTTCGTCTTTTCTACCATCGTACGAAACTTGCCATTTAGTAGTTTTGGGATTAAAAACCACATCCAAAGCAAATTTAGAAAGTCTTGCTTCAATATACCTGGAAGCTGCGGCGCGATCTCCGGTAAGGATGTTTCCCCAGTTTCCTTGCGCATCAATCAATAAATCTTTTTGACCTATTTGCACAATTGCATCGGCTATACTTGCATCTCCGTGCGGATGGTATTGCATGGTATGACCAACAATGTTCGCTACTTTATTGTAACGTCCATCATCTAAATCTTTCATGGAATGTAAAATCCTTCTTTGTACAGGTTTAAAACCATCTTCTAAAGCAGGCACGGCTCTTTCCATGATTACGTAAGATGCGTAATCTAGAAACCAGTCCTGGTACATACCAGAGATTTTAATTAACTCGTTTGGTGAATCTTGAGAATGTTCTTCTTCAGATGAAGGAAAATCTTGTTCGCTCATGCAGTTTTACGACTTATTTTTTGCTATTAACTTATCTAGCGATTGTCTAAGGTAATTTATTTTATTTGGACTTACAAAAGTGATATTGGAATGCCTAGTATAAGTTTTAGATTTAGATTTAATTTCAATAACTAATCTTTTGTATATTAAAAAGTTATAAATCTTATAACCCACAATCCTTGATCTTCTAATTTCTATAGCATTCCCACGGTAATTGAAGAAGTTACTTAAAATTACTCCTCGGTTTAAAAACACAACAACTTCACCTTCGCTATCATATTCAAAATACTTCCAACCAAAATAAACATACACTAAGCTGACAAAAATACCGATTAATACTAAATAATAATATTTTAGAGATGGAAACAAAGTGCCATCTAACTGAAAATTCAGAAAGATTATCAAGAAGAATATTACTACAGAAAAGTAGTAAATTGCTGGTATAATTTTTATGTTACTATAGTTGGTTAATCTCATCTTCAATTTCTTCTACTAAATCTACTTCTAATCGCAGATTATCAATTATAAATTCTTGTCGGTCTGGTGTGTTCTTTCCCATGTAAAAAGTCAATAACTCATTAATGGTTTTGTCTTTATCTAACATTACTGGATCTAAACGAATATCATCTCCAATGAAGTTTTTAAACTCATCTGGAGAAATTTCACCTAAACCTTTAAATCGTGTAATTTCTGGTTTTCCAGTTAATTTTTTTATGGCATCTCTGCGTTCTTGTTCAGAATAACAATAAATGGTTTCTTTTTTGTTTCTCACTCTAAATAAAGGAGTTTGCAAAATATACAAATGTCCTTCACGAATTAATTCTGGGAAAAATTGTAGAAAGAAGGTAATGATAAGTAAACGAATGTGCATTCCGTCTACATCTGCATCTGTTGCAATAACAATGTTGTTGTAACGTAAATCTTCAATTGAATCTTCAATATTTAGAGCAGCTTGCAATAAATTGAACTCTTCATTTTCGTATACAATTTTTTTGCTTAATCCGAATGAATTTAAGGGTTTTCCTTTTAAGCTAAAAACAGCTTGCGTATTTACATTTCGAG
Source organism: Psychroflexus planctonicus (assembly GCF_014640195.1). GTDB lineage: Bacteria > Bacteroidota > Bacteroidia > Flavobacteriales > Flavobacteriaceae > Psychroflexus > Psychroflexus planctonicus. The sequence continues at coordinate 27,917 of NZ_BMGM01000012.1, read as the reverse complement.
ATTTGGTAATGCTTCCACTAGCTGAATCTCCCTCGGTAATAAACAAAGTAGTATCTAAATAACCTTCTTTGTTTACATCGCTTAAGTGAATTCTACAATCTCGTAATTTTTTATTGTGAATGCTGGCTTTCTTGGCTCGATCTTTAGCCAGTTTTCTAATTCCTGATAATTCCTTTCGTTCTTTCTCTGCTTGCAGAATTTTACGTTGAAGCTTTTCTGCTGTTTCAGGATGTTTATGAAGATAATTATCTAAGTTTCGTTTTACAAAGTCTAAAATATAGGTACGCACGGTTGGTAAATCTCCACCCATATCGGTAGATCCTAATTTGGTTTTGGTTTGGCTTTCAAAAACGGGTTCCATTACTTTAATACTAATGGCTGAAGTTATGGATTTTCGAACATCACTTGGATCATGATTTTTACCGTAAAATTCGCGAACGGTTTTTACAATAGCTTCCTTAAAAGCTGTTAAATGCGTTCCGCCTTGCGTGGTGTGTTGTCCGTTAACAAAACTGTGATATTCTTCGCTGTATTGTGCTTTACTAAAGGTTAAAGCCACTTCGATGTCTTCGCCTTTTAAATGAATAATCGGGAATAATCTGCTTTCTTTAGGAATGCTATCGCCAAGTAAATCTTTTAAACCTTCTTCAGAATAAAACTTTTCACCGTTAAAAATAATGCTCAGACCTGGGTTAAGGTAGACATAGTTTTTAAGCATTTTGGTGATGTACTCGTTTCGATACGTATATTTTTTGAAGATTTCCTCGTCAGGAATAAAGGTCACTTTGGTTCCTTTTCTTCTAGAAGTTTCATCTAATTGTTCAGTTTCAACGAGTTCACCCTTTTCAAATTCAGCTGAAACCGATTTATTATCTCTAGTAGATTCTACTCTAAAGTAAGAAGACAAAGCGTTAACTGCTTTTGTACCTACTCCGTTTAGTCCAACTGATTTTTTAAAAGCTTTGGTGTCGTACTTACCACCGGTATTCATTTTAGAAACAACATCCACCACTTTTCCTAGTGGAATTCCACGACCATAATCGCGAACAATCATTTTGTTGCTTTGCAATGATATTTCAATGGTTTTACCAGAACCCATTACAAATTCGTCTATGGAATTGTCTAGTACTTCTTTCAATAAAATGTAAATTCCATCGTCTGCACTAGAGCCGTCGCCAAGTTTACCAATGTACATACCTGGACGCATACGAATATGTGCTTTCCAGTCTAAAGACTTAATATTATCTTCTGTGTATTTGGTTTCTTTCATGGGTTGTGGTAAACAGGCGAAATATAAGAATTAATATGAACCGTTAAAATGAATTTCATTGAAATTACTTAACAATTTATAAACATTTTCTATTTGTACCTAAGCCATTTTTCCATCAGTACTTTTCCTTTGGTATCTCTACCTGTATGGTGCCATAGACCGTCTTCATATTTTCGTTGAAATGCTAAAGATTTGCCAACATTGCTTTGATCTTTTGAGAAAAATTGAACATTTTCTGTGTAAGTACTGCCCGAATTAGACCAAGTACCGCCACTAGAACCAACAAATTTTCCAGTTTCACTATTTAAAGCTAATACTTGATAGCGATTATTGGTTAACATTTTTAAGGTTTTTCTTGGTCCGTATTCAATTCTTCGCCAATCTGCATCGCCTTCATCTTGTTTTTCGTGAATACGCCAACAGGTTGTCATTTCAAAATTATCAGCTTCATCTATTTTTTTCCATCGCTCAACAACTCCAGTTTTTAAATTGGTAATTCGTAAAATATTGTTTTCTAAAACCGCTTTATAATTAGTAGTAGTTCCGGAACGTTCAGGATTAGTAGAATCTATTTCGTAGTGTTCTCTGTAATTAAAAAATTCATACATAAATCTACCGCCACCTGCTTCTAAAAATTCGCCAGAATCTTTTTTGTAAGCTGCATAGGTAAAATAGGAATTACTATATAATTTAATAACTTCATGCAAAACTGGTTTTTGGTCTTTTTCAATTAATTGCCAAGCTCCATTTAGAGTTTGTGAACTTGATGCAAACACAGAAAAAAAGAATAATAGGGTGAATATAATTTGTTTCATAGTCCATTTTTTTAAAAAACTAAATTAACTAATCTATTGAAATTTTTGCCAAAAAATATATTAAACTCTACATCAAAATTACTTTCTCAAAACTTAATCCAACAAAGGTTAATCTTTAAAGATATTCTAGATTTGAATTTTATAGCTTTAATTTTTTAGATTTTTGCTAAGGTTTAGAAATATTAAATACCTTTAAATATGATTTTCAATGACATTAAATTTATATTGCGATTCAATTTTTAATGCAATACTAAGCTTCAAATACACTATATTTATTTTTTAACTGAATGATTTATGACTGAAAAAGCAACAAAAACATATTTAATTTATGAAACTGAAGCTTTTGAAAGTTTGGAAGACAGCATAAAAGAAAAAATTGAATCATCATTCAACAAAATTGAAGCTTTTCAAGAAAATATATTTGAACAGATTGAGAAGGATAGCAGAGTTGCTTTATATTTAAACGATAAGCAAATTCAGAAATCAATTTTAATCGCTCATGAAAATAACTTTTGCATCGGTTTTTTACCTCATCCAGAAGCTTTAGAGATAAGAAATAGTTACGCAATTGAAACGGACTTAGCGAATGCAATAGATGATTTCCTTGAAGTTGAAAAAATTGTAGAAACCGACTTACTGTTCTGTAATGATCAATTAGTGAATAATTATTTAGTAATTGGAGATGTAATTACTGAAATAACAAGAAAAAACTTCAGAAACAATCCTATTTACAAATTGAAGCGTTTCATTAATTTTGCAAATCGATTAAACTCAGTTAGGCCTACTTCTGTAACCATAAAAGCAGACAATAAAGACGCATTTGAAACTGCTGTAGCTGGAATTTTAATTACACAACACGCTAAAAATTCTGTTATTTCCAGATTAATTTTAGAAGAATCATTTTTAAATGATGGTCTTTTTCATAGCTTAATTTTTGGGCCGAGAAGCTTCACTAAAATTATCTTTGCATATTTTAAAATGCTCTTCGATTTTAGGAAAAAAACAGGAACATCTCATTATCAATTTTTAGGTCATATTAAATCAGACAGCATCAAAATAAATTATAAAGATGAAGAATCTTGCACTATTGATGGTAGTATGATTAAATCGAAAGAGTTCCACATTAAAATTGAAGGTACTTTTAAATTAGTGCCTAGCAAAAGCTTATTATTTACAAAAGAAGAAAAAGGAAATCAAAGCTTGTTCAAAATTGCTCACCTACCTAAAGGTGAAGATGTAATTGAAATGTTGTCTAAAAAATTACCTTTTATTGAACATGCGTCTACATCAGAGTTCAAAGATTTGTTTACTGTTTTAAGAGAAAATGCAAAAACCAAATCTTCATACATTATTTTAATGGTTCTTTCTACCGTGCTTGCTAGTTTTGGATTGTTTGCAAACTCTAATCCAATTATTATTGGAGCTATGATTTTAGCACCATTAATTTCTCCTGTAATTTCTTTATCTATGGGAACTTTAAGACAAGATAAAAGTCTGATTAGAGAAAGTTTAACTACAATTGGGTGGGGATTGTTGTTTTCCTACATGGCTGCTATTGTTTTAACTCTAATTACACCACTCTATGCTATTAACTCTGAAATTAGTTCTCGACTAGAACCCAATTTATTAGACTTAGGAGTTGCTGTAGTTTCTGGAATGGCAGGCGCTTATGCACATGCAAAAACAGACCTCGCAAAAACACTTGCAGGTGTTGCAATTGCTGTTGCTTTGGTACCTCCTTTAGCCGTTTCTGGTATTGGTATAGGTTGGGGTAAATGGGATGTGTTTTTTGGGGCATTTTTACTCCTACTTACCAACTTAACCGGAATGGTTTTATCTGGCGCTTTTACTTTTTTGTTAATGGGATTTAGTCCGTTTAAAATTGCTAAAAAAGGCTTGCTAATTTCACTAATTATAGTCTTGGCCATCAGCGTTCCTTTGGGTTATGGTTTTATACAAGTTGTAAACGAAAACAAAATTGTAAATTCTATAAACAACACCAAAGTAGATCAACTACTTATAAAAAATGTTGAAATAATTAAAAAAGAGCCGTTAAAATTAGCTATAAAAATAGTTGGCAAACAAGCTCCTAGTGATAAAGAATTAGATCAAGTAAAAAATAAAATTGAAGAAATATTAAATAAAAAAGTAGATTTAGAAATCAATATAAATTTAGAAAAATAATTAAGTGCGTTTATCTCAAAATATAGGTCCAGGATTTTTATTGGCTGGTGCAGCCATTGGAGTTTCACATTTAGTACAGTCTACACGTGCTGGTGCTGAATACGGATGGGTTTTAATTTTTGCATTGCTCATTGCATGTATTTCTAAATATCCATTTTTAATGATGGGTCCAAAATATACAGCAGCCACAGGGAAAAATTTAATTGAAGGTTACAAAAGTTTAGGGAAGTTTCAGTACTACACTTACATTGGTATAACTGTAGGCACAATGTTTATTATTCTTGCTGCAGTAACGCTAGTTACAGGTGGTTTAGCAGCATACTTTTTTCCATTAGGTATTTCACTTTCCATTTGGTGTTTAATTTTATTATGCATCTGCTTTGGTATTTTGCTTTTTGGTAGATACAATACATTAGATAAAGGGATGAAGATTATTATTACCTTGCTTACGCTTCTAACTTTTTTTGCTGTAGTTATTGCTGCTGTAAAAATAGAAAGCGCTCCATATGCAGTTGAGATACCTAGTTTAACAACGGCTAGCAGTATAGCTTTTATAGTTGCATTTATGGGTTGGATGCCCATTCCAATAGATGCTTCTATTTGGCATTCTATCTGGACGAAGGAAAAAAGTATACTTACTGGAAAAGCAACAACTGCAGATGATACCATGTGGGATTTTAATATTGGTTATGTTGCGGCTTCAGTAATTGGTATTTTATTTTTTATGCTTGGCGTTTTAGTCATGTTTGGTAATGGCTTAGAATTTTCAAAAAGCAGTGTTACTTTTTCAGCTCAACTTATCGATTTATATGCGCAAACTTTAGGCAATTGGACAGAAAATTTTATTGCTTTTGCTGCATTTATCACCATGTTTAGCACTACGCTAAGTGTTGCAGATGCATATCCTAGAGTTATTTCTGAAATAATATCTATAGAAAAAGCAGTTACCAAAAAACAAAAGTTCAATATCTATTTGATCTGCTTATTTTTAGTTTCTTCATTTGCTTTTGGAATTATTCATTTTGGCAGTAACCAATTTACTGTTTTAGTAGATTTTGCTACAGGGCTTTCATTTTTGGCAGCTCCGTTCTTAGCTTGGTTCAACTATCAGTTATTTCAGCAGAAAAACATTCCTAAAGATTTCAAATTCAACAAAGCTTTTAAAATATTTAGTATTGTTTGTCTTGTAGGCTTAGTAGTTTTTAATTTTGTGTATTTGTGGACTGTATTTTTTCTATAAAAAAAACCACCGAAATCTATCGATGGTCTTTGAAATACAAGTATTTTTTTTGGGATTACTTACTATCTATTTTAAAAGTAATTACCGGTAAAGTAGAATGGTTAACCACATCTTCACCTACGCTACCATTAAAGAAATGAGATAAACCACGTCTGCCGTGAGTTGGCATAGCAATTAAATCTGCTTTAGCTTCTTTTGCAGCGTTAAGCACACCTAATTCTATTGTGTAATCATTATAAATCATTACATCATCGGTTGTGTATGGCACTTCTGCTTTATTTAAGAAAACACGCATTTGTTCTCTAATTTCTTCTGTACTATAAAATTGGTTGCCAGGTAAATTTACATACAACAACTTCATTTTGGCTTCAAATTGATTGGCAAATTCTTTGGCTTTTCTGAAAGACTTTAAGTTCTCTAATTCAAAATTAGAAGCAAATATTACTTGTTTAATGTTGAAGTTTTCCATTTCCTTCTTTACTACAAGTACAGGAACACTAGAATTTCTTACAATTTTCTCCGTGTTTGAACCTATTAAAACTTCTTTAAGACCGCTAGCTCCAACAGAACCCATAACTACAAAGTCAATATTGTTTTCTTTAATTGTTTTTGTAATCATGTAAGATGTAGGACCAATCTCTACTAGGTCTTGAATATCTACATTATTTAAAAATGGTTTTTCTAGAAATTTACTAAATCGTTTTTTAGCCATTTTCATAAAAAACATTACTTCTTGATTATCAACATTAAATTGGTCTGTACCAAATAAGGACTCTGCCAATTCTACAACGTGCAGTACAATAATTTTGGCATTATTTTTATTTGCTAATTGGGCTGCTACTTTAAGGGCGTTCTCAGATGGTTTTGAGAAATCTACGGGTACTAAAATGGTTTTCATGGTTTTGATTTAAGTTAAATGGTCATTGAAAAAATCTTTTTATCAGGTGTTTTAGCTTTCAAACGCAAGTCAAAAGCCATACACACATTTCTAATAAATGCTTTTCCAGCTTCATGAACTTTAATTTGATTTGAGCAAAGTTCAATTAAGCCGTCTTTTTGCATTTCTTGAAGTGCAATAATAACATCTCCCATGTGCATGTTAAACATATCATCTTTACTCCAACTAGTTTCAAATTTACACATTAAATTTAAAATATGTTGCCTGATAATTAAATCTTCTTTATCTAATAAGTGTCCTCTAAATACAGGAAGCTGATTATTCCTTAGATGGCGATAATAATCTTCTAATTTTTTTTCATTTTGCGCAAAGGCATTCCAAGAATCGCTAATTGCAGAAACTCCTAAACCTATCATTTGCTTAGCTTGCGTGGTGGTATAACCCATAAAATTACGATGGAGCGTTTTTTCTTCCATGGCTTTAAAAAGCGGATCTTGTGGAAGAGCAAAATGATCCATTCCTATTTCTTGATATCCATTGGCTTCTAAAAGCGATTTACCAAATTCATATTGTTTCCTTTTTACTTCTGCAGTAGGTAAATCTTCATCTTTAAAGCCACGTTGACCATTTCCTTTAATCCATGGCGTATGCGCATAACTATAAAAGGCAATTCGGTCGGGCTTCAACTCTACTGTTTTTTCAATACTAAATTGAATATCTTCTATAGTTTGAAAAGGCAGACCGAAAATTAAATCATGCCCTATGGAAGTAAATCCAAGTTTACGTGCCTTTTCAGTTGCGTTTTTTACATTTTCAAATGGTTGAATACGGTTAATTGCTTTTTGAACAGTTGGGTTGTAATCTTGTATTCCGTAGCTTACTCGTGTAAAGCCTAAATTATATAATTCTTCTAAATGTGCAGTTGTAGTGTTGTTTGGGTGTCCTTCAAAACTAAATTCATAGGTATTGGCTTTATAGGCTAAATCAAAAATTCCATCGATTAACTTTTTCAAATTAAAAGGTGAGAAAAAAGTTGGTGTACCACCACCTAAGTGAATTTCTTCAATAATTGGCATAAAACCCAATGTCTCTACATACAAACGCCATTCTTTTAAAACCGCTTGAATATAAGGCGACTCAACTGAATGTTGTTTTGTAATTCGCTTATTACAAGCACAAAACGTACATAAACTTTCACAAAAAGGCAAATGAATATAAAGACTAATCGGCTTGTTTTCTGAAACCGCTTCGGTTAAAGAAGTTATCCAAGCCCAACGAGAAAAATTTTCTTCTTCCCAATATGGAACGGTAGGATAACTTGTATATCTTGGTCCAGCTACATTGTATTTAGCAATTAATTCTTTCATCCAGTATATCTTTCTTACAAAAATAAAACGCAAATGCTTCATTAGAAATGACATCAGTCAGTAAAATGGAATTTGATAGCTTACACAAAGTAATATGTTATCGTTTCAATATAATTAAATATCTCAATTCTAACTTCTAATATCTAACTTCTAATATCTAACTTCTAATATCTAACTTCTCATATCTAACTTCTAATATCTAACTTCTAATATCTAACTTCTCATATCAAATATTTAACTTCTCACTTTTAACTAGAGTTCGAAGTATGCTGTTTTATAAATCAAGATTACATTATCAATTTTTAATTATGAATGAAACACCCCTAAAATCCCCTCAAGGGGATGCTCGTATTTAGTAATGATCACTTACTTATGCAGAAATAAATCGACGCAAAGGAATCCTGATAAATGTCCAATAGACTTATGATAAAGTAAATTAGAATATGAACCAAAACGGTCAATGCTATTTAGGGAAGTTCAAACTTCTAACTTCTAACTTCTAATATCTAATATCTAATATCTAACTTCTAATATCTCATATCTACCTTCTCATATCTCATATCCAACCTATGTAAAAACTTAATCTACAAATAAATGAAGGGTCTGAGTTAGAATGACTACCTTTGCACCTTATTTTATTTTATGACAAATTTTTCAGAACTAGGCTTACAAGAAAACATATTGAAAGCCATTAGCGACTTAGGCTTTGAGTCGCCAAGCGAAGTTCAAGCACAAGCCATTCCTATTTTGTTAGAAAAAGAAACCGATTTGGTGGCTTTAGCACAAACAGGAACGGGAAAAACTGCTGCTTTTGGATTTCCACTTATTCAGAAAATTAACTTTGACGAGAAATTCACGCAAGGATTAATTTTATCGCCGACTAGGGAATTATGCTTACAAATTACCAACGAGTTTCAACACTATGGGAAATACAGCCCAGGTTTAAGAACAGTTGCCGTTTATGGAGGAGCAAGCATTACAGACCAAGAAAAACAAATAAAGAAAGGAGCGCAAATTATTGTAGCCACTCCTGGACGTATGAAAGACATGCTGAAACGCGGAATGATTGACATTTCAAAATTAGCATATTGTATTTTAGATGAAGCAGACGAAATGTTGAATATGGGCTTCTACGAAGACATCATCGACATTTTATCGCATAGTCCAAAAGAAAAATCAACATGGCTTTTTAGTGCAACCATGCCTAAAGAAGTAGCAAGTATTGCTAAAAAGTTCATGAACAACCCAAGAGAAATTACGGTTGGACAACGCAACGTAAGTACAAAAAGCGTAAGTCACGAATACTTTTTAGTTTCTGCTAGAGATCGCTACAACGCACTAAAGCGTTTGGTAGATGTAAACCCAGAAGTTTATGCTTGTGTGTTTTGTAGAACCAAACGCGATACCCAAAAAGTAGCTGAACGCTTAATTGAAGACGGATATAACGCAGCGGCACTACATGGCGATTTAAGCCAAAGCCAGCGTGATATGGTCATGAAAAGCTTTAGAAACAAACAAGTCCAAATTTTAGTGGCTACCGATGTTGCTGCACGTGGAATTGATGTAGATGATATTACGCACGTAATTAACTACCAATTGCCGGACGAAGTAGAGATTTATACTCACCGAAGTGGTAGAACAGGTAGAGCTGGTAAAACTGGTAAATCTTTAGTGATTTTAACCAAATCTGAACTGCGTAAAATCAAACAAATTGAGCGCATCATTGGCCAAAAATTTACTGAAGAAGAAATACCTACAGGTGAAGTAATTTGCGAAAAGCAATTGTTTCATTTGGTAAACCAAATAAAAGACACAGAAGTAAATCATAAAATTGATGAGTATCTTCCAAAATTGGAAGAAAAGTTAATGGATTTATCTAAAGAAGATTTGATAAAGAAATTCTTCTCTGTTGAATTTACACGCTTTTACAATTACTATAAAGACGCAGATTCCATTAACAAACCTGCGGCAAGAGATAGCGACTACGAAAGCAGAGAACGCTCAGATGAAACCCGATTCTTCATTAATTTAGGAGAAAAAGATGGCTTCAACTGGATGCAATTGAAAGATTTCTTAAAAGAACAATTGCAATTGGATCGCGATGGCGTTGCTAAAGTAGATGTTAAAGATAGTTTTTCATTTTTTAATGTAGCCAAATCAGATGAGCCTAAAGTGATGGAAATCTTTGAAAGTTTTACCTACCAAGGTCGAAATGTAAATGTAGAAATCACCAAAGACAAAGGTGGTCGAGGTGGCGGAGGTCGAGATCGTTCTGATCGAAAAAAATCAGGCGGATTTGGAAAACGTAGAGACTCGGGAAAGTCTAACTTTTCTGGACACAGAAAAGGAAAGAAGAGCAATGTTGAATCTTCTTTTAACAGAAGAAGATCAAAAAAGAAATAATTAGTAAATCCTGAAGTTATCAAAAGTAATTCGTTTAAATTTATAAACAATTTCTTTATCCTTTAGAATGAAATTATATTTAACAAGCATACTTATCAGTTTAATTTGTTTTTCATCTTGGTCTCAAAATCAAGATGAATTACAACTGATATCTGGTGAAGTACTCAACGCTGCTAACGACCTTCCTTTAGATGGTGTAAATATTGTAAATACCACAAGGGTTAAAGGAAGTATAACCGATGAGAAAGGACGTTTTACCTTAATGGCGCATGTAAACGATACGCTATTTTTTCAATATCTAGGATTTAAACCCATTCAAGTTAAAATTACAGAAGATTGGGTGAAGTTTGGTGAAGTTAAAATTAAAATGACGGAAGCCGCTATTGCTTTAGAAGAAGTAACCGTTAAAGAAATTAAACTAACCGGTTTCTTAGAAATAGACGCTAAGAACATTCCTATTTATGATGATTTTAGATACAGCATTTCTGGCTTAAATTATGGTTACGAAGGTGGTAAATATCAAAAATCTGCTTTTTCTAAAACCTTAGAATCTGTTTTTAATCCAGCTGATTTTTTGTATAAAACCTTTGGCAGGAAAGGTCAGGAAATGAAAAAGCTTCGTAAAATGAAAGATGATGATGAAATTAGAAATATCCTTCAAGATAAATACGATCAAGAAACCTTAGCCGCAGTTTTAGGAATTAGTAAACCAGATATCGAAGAAATTTTAAAACGTTGCGACTATTCTAGAGAATTTATAAAAACAGCAAACGATTTACAAATTCTAGATGCCATAAGCGGTTGCTACGAAGAATATAAAGCTATTAATAGATAAACTCTACAGCATGAAAATTGCAGTTTTAACAGGTGCAGGAATTAGTGCGGAAAGCGGAATAAAAACCTTTAGAGATAACGACGGTCTTTGGGAAGGTCATGATGTAATGGAAGTTGCATCTCCCCAAGGGTGGAAAAAAAACCCGTCTAACGTCCTTCAATTTTACAACTTACGCAGAAAGCAACTTTTAGAAGTAAAGCCCAATGCAGCGCATTTTGCTTTAACTGAATTACAAGCGCGTTTTGATGTACAAATCGTAACCCAAAACGTAGATAATTTACACGAAAAAGCAGGCAACAAAAATGTTTTGCATTTACATGGCGAATTGCTTAAAGCAAGAAGCGAACACAACGATAACTTAGTTTACCCATGGGAAAAAGACATTAATCTTGGCGATAAAGCCAAAGATGGAAACCAACTAAGACCTGATATTGTATGGTTTGGTGAAGCCGTTCCTAAAATAGAAGAAGCCACAAAAATTTTTAGTGAAGCTAATATAGTAATAGTTATTGGGACATCCTTACAAGTCTATCCTGCCGCTGGATTAATTGATTTTGCACCAGTAGATGCAGAAATTTACCTGATTGACCCTAACCCCAATGTTGAAGCAAGCAAAAATTTGCATGTATTTGCCGAAAAAGCAGCTAAAGCTACTCCAAGAATTGTTAAAAAAATAATATCAACCCACGCATAAAAGTCTACCAATATGAATGCCTTATTAAATATTTCTCCAATAGACGGGCGCTACCAAAGTAAAACCCAAAACCTACAAGCTTATTTTAGTGAGTTTGCCTTGATTAAATACAGAGTTCGTGTTGAAGTAGAATATTTTATAGCCTTGTGCGAAATTGATATTCCACAGCTTCAAAAGGTAGAAAAAATTGTGTTTGAAGAACTTCGAAATATCTATCGGAATTTTTCTGAAGAAGATGCGCAACACATTAAAAGCATTGAACAAGTAACCAATCACGATGTAAAAGCGGTTGAATATTTTTTAAAAGAAAAATTTGAAGCAGTTGGTTTAACAGAAAGCAAAGAATTTATTCATTTTGGATTGACTTCTCAAGATATTAACAATACTTCCATTCCACTTTCTATCAAAGAAGCAGTTGAAGAAGTGTACATGCCCAATTTAGAAGAATTAAAAGATAAATTAATTGAATTAAAAACAGAATGGGAACACATTCCTATGTTGGCTAGAACCCATGGGCAACCTGCATCTCCTACCCGACTCGGGAAAGAAATTGAAGTTTTTGTAAAACGAATTGAAGAACAAGAAATACAATTGTTACAGATTCCTATGGCGGCTAAATTTGGTGGAGCAACTGGAAACTTTAATGCACATCACGTAGCTTATCCACATGTAGATTGGAAAAATTTTGCAAGCAATTTTGTTGAAAACAAATTAGGACTTCATCATTCATTTCCTACTACACAAATTGAACATTACGATCATTTAGCTGGGCTTTTTGATGCGCTAAAACGCATCAACACCATATTAATCGACTTAGATCGTGATTTTTGGACGTATATTTCAATGGATTATTTCAAACAAAAAATCAAAAAAGGGGAAATTGGTTCTTCGGCTATGCCACACAAAGTAAATCCTATTGATTTTGAAAATTCAGAAGGCAACTTAGGAATGGCAAACGCCGTATTTAATCATTTATCTGAAAAGCTTCCAATTAGCAGATTGCAACGCGATTTAACAGATTCAACTGTTTTACGTAACGTAGGCGTTCCTTTTGCACATTCGCTGATAGCTTTTCAATCTACTTTAAAAGGTTTGAACAAATTGCTCTTAAACGAAGAGAAAATTACGCAAGATTTAAACGCTCAATGGGCTGTTGTTGCTGAAGCTATTCAAACTATTTTGCGGAGAGAAAATTACCCTAATCCCTATGAAGCTTTAAAAGAATTAACCCGAATTAATACCGGAATCACTGAAAAATCTATTCAAGATTTTATCTCAACTTTAGAAGTTAGTGAAGAAATAAAATTAGAACTTTCGGCTATTACTCCGTTTAATTACACAGGAATTTAGTTTATGTCAAAGTTTAAAGCCTGGATTTCTGCAGCTCGATTACGCACTTTACCATTGTCCGTTTCTGGAATTATGGTAGGCTCAGCTTATGCTTTGCTAAACGATTATTTTAATTTTTCCATATTTATCTTGGCTATTGCTACTACGCTAGTTTTACAAATTCTTTCCAATTTTGCAAACGATTATGGCGATGGTGTAAAAGGAACAGATAACCAAGATCGTGTTGGTCCCATGCGTGCCTTACAAAGTGGAAACATCAGTGATAAACAAATGAAGCTAGCTATTATTTTAAGTAGCTTCGTTGCCTTTGCATTGGCTGTAGGTTTAATTTATGTTTCGTTTGGAAGTGAAAATTTACTTTATACCTTGGCATTTATTGCTTTGGGTTTATTGGCCATTTATGCAGCTATAAAATACACTGTAGGCAATTCAGCTTATGGATATCGTGGGTTAGGAGATCTTTTTGTCTTCCTTTTTTTTGGTTTGGTTAGCGTAATCGGAACCTATTTTTTGTTCAGCCAAAAATTAGATAGCCTGATTATTTTACCCGCTGTTGGTGTTGGCTTGTTAAGCACCGCTGTACTGAATGTAAATAATATGCGAGACCAAGAAAGTGATTTAAAAGCAGGTAAAAACACCTTAGTTGTAAAGTTGGGAAATGCCAAAGCAAAATTGTATCATTTTTCTATTATAGTTATTGCGTTTGCAAGTTTTGTTACTTATGTATACTTGCTTAATAACTCTATACAATATGTTTGTTTAATCGGATTTATTCCTTTGTTTATTCATTTGCTAAAAGTTAGAAAAAACAAGAATCCAAAATTACTCGATCCGGAATTAAAAAAAGTAGCGCTTAGCACTTTTGCCATTGCATTGCTTCACATTATAGTTAGTGTAGCATTTTAAAATAGATAAAACTTCACAAGGTAAAGTATAAAATAGCATGAAACAATTTTGCTTCTCAACTTCCTATTGTTGAGCAAAATAAGTATAATCCATTAAAATTCGGTTGACAAACTCAATCGGTTTTTCGTCAAATTCTACCTTCATTTCTTTTGAAAGTTTATCGCTTAACATCAAAATCACCTTGTGGTTTGCCGTGTGTTTTGCTTTCTTAAAAATACGGTTGGTTTTTTGAATATCTTCATCAGAAAATACAGTGACTTGCGGATATTTGGGTTGATAATTTTCTGGTAAATAAGTAGCTACCGTTTTGGTAAATCCTGTTCTGCGTTGCTCGCTAATTACGGTTGTTTTAGCAGCTAAATCTCCCAAACGTTGACCACGCCCTGTGGCCAAAACAAATACAATAGCTACACTCCAAGAAAACAAAAAATCAATAGGTCTAATTAACCAACGAATTAAATAATTGGAAAATTTAGGCTTGCTTCCGTCTAAACAAACCACACGAATTTGAAAAGCTTTTTTCCCGATGCTTTGCCCGTTGTTGAAGATTTCAAATAACAAATGATACAAAAAAATAGGCAAGAAAAAAGTGAGATTAAAAGCCCAAGACTCAAAATCGTCCATACCCGCAGCATTGGCAATAAATAAGTAAATAATTACATAAGCAATAATAATTAACCCATCTATTAAATAGGCAAAGCCACGTTGAGTTAGCGTTGCCACTTGTTGTTGAATAGTAATATTTTGTGCGGTTTGTATGCTAAATTTATTCATGAAATGTCTTAAATTTGATGTTTTAAACTCTATCTATGCGAGAAGCTGCATTTATTAAGCAAAATAAGAACAAATGGCTAAAATTTGAAAGTGTTCTGCAAAATAATGCAAAACTTTCTCCAGATGAATTATCAAACCTGTATTTAGATGTTACCGACGACTTGAGTTACAGTCAAACTTTTTACCCAACTAGTGAGACTTCTAGCTATTTAAATGAATTAGCATCTGTAGCTCATCAAAAAATTTACAAGAGCAAAAAAGAATCAAAAGGAAGATTTTATAAGTTTTACTTACAAGAGTTTCCTTTAGAATTTAAAAAATACCATCCGCAATTACTTTTGGCTTTTTCAATATTTTTAATTTTTAGTATTATCGGTGCCTATTCTGCCGCCGTAGACGATACTTTTGTGCGGTTAATTCTGGGTGATTACTATGTGAACATGACTTTAGCTAACATTGAAGCTGGAGACCCGATGGCAGTATACAAAGAAGCCAATCAAACCGATATGTTTTTAGGCATTACCATTAATAATATTAGAGTAGCACTCATAGCCTTTGGTTATGGTTTATTATTTGGCTTGGGCAGCATTGTTATTGCTATGCAAAATGGAGTAATGCTTGGTTCGTTTCAATATTTCTTTCATGATCAAGGTTTGTTGTGGGAATCTGCTAGAACCATTTGGATACACGGAACTATAGAAATTTCAGTGATAATTATCGCCACGTGCGCTGGATTGGTTGTAGGAAAAGGAATGCTTTTTCCAGGAACCTATTCCAGACTTCAATCCTTTATTCGAGGTGTAAAAGCAGGTTTGAAAATTGTAATTAGCACGGTTCCTTTTTTTATAGTTGCTGGATTCTTGGAAGGTTTTGTAACGCGATACACTCAAATGCCAGATGCATTAGCCATTCTTATAATTGTAAGTTCACTTTTTTTAATCCTTTATTATTACGTAATTTATCCAAATAAATTAAACAAAAAACAACATGCAACAAACCAATATTAAACTTGAAAAAGAACGCGATTTAGGCGAAACCATAACAGATACTTTTTCATTTATAAGACAAAATTTCTCAGGCTTATCGCAAGTTTTTATTAGTACTATTTTACCCATGCTAATAATTTCTGTTGCGGCAAGTGTATATTATCAATTTTCGGCACAAGAATTTAGTGACAATTTACTGGGTATAAATACAGGATTTGATTTAGTTGAATTTTTTACTTCCTTACCGTATTTACTTTCAGTTTTGTCTACGTTGTTTTTTTATGTGGTTAGCTACTTATCTATCTTAGCAAGTATGAAATCCTATCGACTGAAAAACACGATAGACCTTGAGTTTGTGAAATCTGAAATAAAATCGCGTTTTTGGAGCATGACTGGACTTATAATCGTTTCGTCTATCATGTTAATTATTAGTATAATCTTATGTGTATTGCCTGTTTTTTATATGATTGTTCCAGTTTCGTTGATGTATTCTATTTTAATTTTTGAAGATAAAAGCATAAGCGAAAGTATCTCCGATGCTTTTGGATTAATAAGAGATCATTTCTGGCCAACCTTAGGAACAATTTTAGTAATTTTTATTATTGTAGGCTTAGCTTCTGGAATATTTCAAATACCAGTTATGTTGTATGCCATGTTTACCATGATTACTAACATAGATGCTTCTACAGTAAATTACGATAACTTACTAGAAACCGATTGGATTATGCTAACGCTTACTGCAATTGGAAATATTGGCACAAATGTGCTTGCTTTAGTGAGTATAATTGCAACAGCACTTATTTATTTCAATTTAAATGAAAAGCAAAACTTAACAGGAACAGCACAAGAAATTGACACCATAGGAAGCAATTAATGCAGCATAGACTATTCATCTTCATCGCTTTATTCAATTTGTTTTTCTTGCATGCGCAAGATGAAGAAACCCCTTTGCAGTTGGATACATCTTCAATTGAAGAAACACTTATAGTAGATGAAAGTTTGATGCAAGAAATCAAAGAGAAATCTGAATTTGATTACGAAAGATCCTTTACTGAAGAAAGTTGGTGGGATGATTTTACAAACTGGTTAAGCCAGAAATGGAATCAGTTAATGCAAGCCATTTTTGGAGATATACAAACTGATAGTTTTGTGTATTTACTCACTCAAATATTACCTTACCTTATTGTAATTGGCGTTGTTATTTTCATTTTTTGGTTGTTTATCAAACTCAATCCTGGGCAAAATGTATTGGCTGAAACTAAAAAAAATCAGATTTTCTTTTCAGATGAAGAAGAATTGGTCAAAACCAAAGATTTAGCTAAATTGAAAGCAGAAGCGCTGGAAAACAGAAATTACAGATTGGCAGTTAGGTATTGGTATTTGCAAACCCTACAAAAATTAGATAAATTAGAATTAATCGAATATCAATTTGAAAAAACCAATACAGATTATGCCGAAGAATTAAAAGCTAAGCCTTTTGCAGAATCCTTTAAGCAAACAACCAACTTCTACAATTTTGCATGGTACGGCGGTTTTGATGTCAATGAAATTCAATTTCAAAAAATAAACCAATTGTTTAACCAGCTTCATGAGCGTATAAACCAAAAAAATGAGTAAAAACTACAAATTTATTTTGCTGCTTTTGCTTGTTTCAATCGGAGTTAGCATTTACATGGAAGCTACTAAACCCATGCCGTTAAACTGGACGCCAGACTATTCCAAAAAAGTTTCTACTCCCTTAGGCGCTAAAGCCATCAATCTTCATTTTGAAGAGAAAATGGAAAATAATCCCAATATAACTGAAATTGAAACTTCTTCATATGAAGCTTTTCAACAAAAAGAAATACACGATAAGGGAAGCATTTTGTATTTCAATAATTATGTAGATTTAGATGATGAAAGCTTAGATAAATTATTGAAATGGGTTGAAAATGGAAATACCGTATTCATGTCATCATTAGATTTTTCTAATAAATTGAAAGATACCTTAGGCATAAAAATCAGTCAATTTATGTTTAAATACCAATTTGTTTATGAAAATAAATTAAGATTAGTCAATCCTATTTTTGATGAAAAATTGTATTCCAGTGTTACAGAATATGAAGCCAACTATTTTTCGGAATTAGATACACTTAAACAACGTGTTTTAGGCTATGTAAAACCAGTAGCAAAAGATGAAGAAGACCAAGATGAAGCAGAAGAACTTATAAATTTTATTGAAGCACCTTTTGGCGAAGGTAAATTTCTGCTGCATAGTTTTCCAGAAGCATTCGGAAATCATTTTTTTGTACACCAAGACAATTATAAGTATACCTCCAATGCATTACAGTACATCAATTGGGAAAATCCAGTTTACATAGATCAGTATTACAAATCTGGTAAAGAAAACATTGACAGTTTACTGTATTATGTAACCCAAAATCGAGCTTTGAAATGGGCTTATTATGTAGCTATTCTCGCTTCAATTATTTTTGTTTTTGTACAGGGAAAACGCAAGCAAAAACCTATACCAATTCGAGAACCATTGGCTAATAAAACTTATGAATATACCAAAACGGTAGCCAATATGTTTTTAGAAAACAAAGCACATAAAGATATCGCTACCAAACAAATTAAGCAATTAATGCATTATATTCGAAAGCATTATCAAGTTTCAACTAAAGAAATTAACCAAAAATTTTATACCGAATTAGCTTCAAAGAGTGCTCAAGAAGTAAGTTTCATAAAGAACTTATTTGAACACATTAAGTATATTGAACGGCGAAATGAAATTTCAAAAGAAGATTTGATGAAGTTTGACGAATTAGCAAGTAAAATAAAAAAATAATGATGGAGAACGAAGAACAAAAACCAGAAGAAAGAGCAAACGAGCAAAAAATACAAGCTGAAAATCACGAACCCAATAATGAAGCCAATCAGGCTCCTTCAACAGAAGTAGATGATTTTCAAAATAGGATTCCGCTTCAAAAACTAAAAGAAAGTTTAGATGAATTAAAAACCAATCTAAAGGAAATCATCATTGGTCAGGATGAATTTTTAGAACAATTGATTGTAGGTTTACTCGCAGACGGTCACGTTTTAATTGAAGGTGTTCCCGGAATTGCCAAAACCCTTACCGCCAGACTTTTTGCAAAAAGCATTGAAACCGATTTCAACCGTATTCAATTTACGCCGGACTTAATGCCAAGTGATGTGTTGGGAACTTCCATTTACAATGAAGAAAAACGCGATTTTGAATTCAAAAAAGGACCGATTTTTTCGAACATTGTTTTAATTGATGAAATTAACCGTGCTCCCGCCAAAACCCAAGCCGCGCTTTTTGAAGTGATGGAAGAAAAGCAAGTGAGTATGGACAGCGAAGTCTATACCATGAAAGCGCCTTTTATGGTGTTGGCCACCCAAAATCCAATTGAGCAAGAAGGAACTTACGCTTTACCCGAAGCGCAGTTGGATCGATTTGTCTTCAAAATTAAATTGGATTATCCCGATTTAGAAAGCGAAGTAAAAATCATTCAATCGCATCATGTTCGAAAAAGCCACTTACCAGTAGACCAGGTAAAATCAGTCTTGTCTCCTACCCTATTATTAGAATTCAAAGCTCAATTAAATGAAATTGTAGTGGAAGAAAAAATATTTTCCTACATCGCAGAATTGGTTCACAACACCCGAAATCATCCACACTTAATGTTAGGTGCTTCGCCACGAGCTTCCATTGCTATTTTGAATGCTTCAAAAGCATTTGCTGCCATTCAAGGAAGAGATTTTGTAACGCCAGAAGACATTAAACGCACTTTAAAACCTGTTTTAAACCACCGTGTTGTACTTTCACCCGAAAGAGAAATGGAAGGAATGACGGCAGAAGATGTAATTGATATGATTGTAAAAACAGTAGAAATTCCAAGGTAATTTTGATTGCACTTATAAAACGATTTTACTTACACAAACGCTTTTTTTATGCCTTGTTTGGCATCGCATTTCTATTCCTTTTATCCAATTGGATTGAATTTTTATTTGTAGCTAGCAGCTTGCTTTTATTTGGGTTTTGCATTTTAGTAGTAGTTGATGCCATTGTGTTATTTAGCAATTCGCACATCAAAGCCAAACGTATTGCAGCCGATAAATTTTCGAATTCCGATGAAAATGAAATTTTAATTCGCATTGAAAATCGTTCCAAATTAAGCCTTCAACTGGAAATTATCGATGAAATTCCGGTACAATTTCAAAAGCGCGATTTTCAACTCACCTTGCAAATTCTTCCCAAAGAAGAGCGTATGCATAGCTATCAATTGGTTCCGAAGCAACGTGGTGAATATGTTTTTGGAAATTTGAATATCTATGCTTTCACCAAAATTGCCTTGGTAAAAAAACGCTACCAATTTGCTAATGAACAAATGGTGAAAGTCTACCCTTCGTTTATACAAATGAAAAAATACGACTTTTTAGCACAAAGCAACAAATTAAGTGAATACGGTTTCAAAAAAATAAGACGAATTGGTCACACTTTAGAATTTGAACAAATTAAAGAATACGTTGTCGGAGACGATGTGCGTACCATCAATTGGAAAGCTACCGCCAAACAACGCGCTTTGATGGTGAATCAATACCAAGATGAAAAGTCGCAACCCATCTACAATTTAATAGACAAAGGCAGAGTGATGAAAATGCCTTTTGAAGGATTGAGTTTGTTGGATTATGCCATCAATTCAACCTTGGCTTTTAGCAATGTAGCGCTCAAGAAAAATGACAAAGTGGGAATGATGGATTTTTCAAATGAAATAGGAAAAATCATTGCTGCTCAACAAAAAAAGACACATCTCAATGTCATTTCAGAACGATTGTACAATATTGAAACCGATTTTTTGGTCAGCGATTTTAGTAAATTATACACTTATGTAAAACGAAAAATCAATCAGCGTAGTCTGCTGATGTTGTATACCAACTTCGAGCATATTGCCGCCATGCGAAGGGAATTGCCTTACCTAAGGGCCATCGCTAAAAAACACATGCTGGTAGTTATTTTCTTTGAAAACACCGAATTGGACAAACTGCAACACATCCAAACCAACCAGCTTCGGGATGTGTACGAAAAAACCATCGCAGGAAGTTTTGCGTATGATAAACGATTGATGGTAGATGAACTGAAAAACAACGGAATTCAAACTATTTTAACGAAACCCAAAGATTTAAGCATCAACACCATCAATAAGTATCTTGAAATCAAAGCGAAAGGAATATTGTAAAACACATGAAAGAGAAAACACAAATTGTATTTGCTACGCACAACCTCAATAAATTAAAGGAAGTACAAAGCATGGTTCCTTCGCATATCGAAATTTTAGGTTTAGACGATATAGGTTGCCATGAAGAAATAATAGAAGACGGCAAAAACCTGACTGAAAATGCACAAATTAAAGCAGATTATGTTTTCAATAATTACGGAAAAAACTGTTTTGCAGACGATACTGGTTTGGAAGTTGAAGCTTTGCAAGGCGAACCTGGCGTTATTAGCGCAAGATATGCAGGCGAAGCAAAAAGCAGCGAAGCCAATATGCAAAAGCTATTGGATAACCTGAAAGGCAAGTCCAATAGAAAAGCACAATTTAGAACCGTAATTTGCTACCGTACTAAAGATGAAACACTATTTTTTGAAGGAGTTTGTAAAGGCGAAATTTTAGATAAAAAACAAGGTGAAAAAGGTTTCGGCTACGATCCCATTTTTAAACCTGAGGAAAGTGAACTCAGTTTTGCTGAAATGCCAGCCAACTTAAAAAATGAAATTAGTCATCGTGGACGTGCTTTTAGAAAGTTTTATTCGTTTTTACAGGAGTAGAAAATCAGCTTTATGTTATTTGTAGTTTATAATTTTTTTGAAATATGAAGCAAGAAATTAAGATCATGGTATCTATAAATAGCTTTCACACTAATGCACGAATAAGAATTAGTGAATTAGTGGCATAAAAACATAAACTCAATTAGTTTTTTAATTATAACCTGAGTTCGATTATAATCACAAAGTCAAAATCAATAAGGATATTCAGTTACTAGGCAATTTTTTGAAGGATAGCCTAAGCTATCATGATAAAAATTAACGCAGTAAATGGATGTTCTTATTGAAGGAAGTAGATTAGTCAGTTTTAAACAGCAATCTACTTTACTTTTTTACTCCGCAATATCCAGATATTACGTCATAAAAAAGCTCGTACCTAACTATTTAAAACAGTTTTGACAAAGTGAGAATAATCGAACTCAGGTTTATAGTAATTTGGACATAGATGTTATTGCTATACTTAAAATTTAAGTAAAGATAGCAACCTAAAAACTATCTTACTGCCATTTTTTCAGCCAGAAAACTTCTGAGTACTTTATCAAAACCTTGTTGAACATCGACTTGTTGGTAGTTGATTTTATACTGTGCACATTTCAATTGAAGCTTTTTAAAATATGCATCAACTGCTTTGTGGTAATCTTCTTTTACTTGATCTGCAAACAACTGAACATGCTCGCCCGTTTCTACATCAACAAATTTCTTAGGTTGATTGTCGAAGTTAAAATCTATTTCGTGTTCTTTATCAATTACATGAAAAAGTACAATTTGATGTTTGTTGTATTTTAAATGTCGTAAAGCTTCAAAAACATCTTCTTGTGCATCAGTATCTTGAAGCATATCGCTAAAAAGCACAACCATCGATCTACGCTTCAATTGTTCAGCAATTTGATGTAAAAAAGTATAGGTTTCGGTTTTCTTAGCTTTAGGCTTCAAATGAAAAAGATTTTCCAATTCATTATAAATCATATTAAAATGCCGATCACTTCCCTTTTCATTACAAGAAAAATCGATTTTTTCATTGTAAATACTCAATCCTACTGCATCGCGTTGTTTTTTCAAAATCTGCATAATAGCTGCAGTAGCAATTACGGAGAAACCCATTTTATTCAACTGATTGTTTCCTGATGTTTCAGGGTAAAACATAGAACTTGAGCTGTCTATAATAAAATGACAACGCATGTTGGTTTCTTCTTCGAAGCGTTTAGTGTATAATTTATCGGTTTTGGCAAAAAGTTTCCAGTCGATGTGTTTGGTACTTTCTCCCGTATTGTAAATTTTATGTTCGGCAAATTCAGCTGAAAAGCCATGAAAGGGACTTTTATGAATCCCTGAAATAAAGCCTTCCACAATTTGATTGGCGAGCAAAGGCAAGTTACCAAAATCGTAAGTAGGAAAAGAATTGGTTTTGGTTTTTGTATTCATAAGTTATTCTTCTGCCGTAAAACGTTTATCCACAGGCATAACGGTTCCGCAATTATCGCAGGTTCTCAATTCTTCACTGCCATAAAAATGTGTAAAATGTTTTAAAAAATCTTTTTCAATATCATTTAATGGAAAATACACTTCGTGAAGTTTATGGTTGCAGTTATCGCAAAACCACAATAAGCCGTCTTTACCAGGCAAATCAGTTCGTTTACGTTCAATTACCAGACCGATAGAATTGGGTTTTCTAACAGGTGAATGAGGCACTTTGGCAGGATGCAAGTACATGTCGCCTGCGCTGAGTTTCATGGTTTTCTTTTTACCATTTTCTTGCACATGTACTTCAATTTCACCTTCTAATTGGTAAAATAGCTCTTCGGTTTCGTTGTAATGATAATCTTTTCTAGCATTAGGTCCGCCAACAATCATTACAATATAATCACCAGCATCTTTATATAGATTTTTATTTCCAACAGGTGGTTTTAAGAGTGCTCTATTTTCTTCTATCCACTTATTTAAGTTAAACGGTTTCTGAATAGCCATAATTTAGATTTTAAGTAAAACGTAAAATTACTAAATACAAATGAGCTTAATCGATTTTCGAAATTCTTTTGAAAGCTGTAAATGTTAAGATATACCTAAAAGCCAATAAATTTCATCTAAGAAATTGGTTTTCAATATATATATGCTAGTTTTGCAGCGAATTTCGATCGAATGATTGATTAATTTTTTAAAATTTATTTTTTATGAGTCAAGTTAAAGAAAACGACACAGTAGTAGTACATTACACAGGAAAATTAACTTCAGGTGAAGTTTTTGATAGTTCACTAGAGCGTGAGCCATTAGAATTCACATTAGGAAAAGGGATGTTGATTCCTGGATTTGAAAACGCTGTTGTTGATATGAAAGTTAACGAGAAAAAAACAGTAAACATTCCAGTTGCAGAAGCATATGGTGAAAAAGTAGATGAACTTTTTCAAAAAGTTGAAAAAGCGCAGCTTCCAGAAGAAATTAAGCCAGAAGTTGGAATGGGCTTAGTTGCTCAAAATCCTGACGGAACTGAGCGCCAACTGCGTGTTGCAGAAGTGCAAGATGACCATATTGTTGTTGATGCTAACCATCCTTTAGCTGGACAAGATTTAGTTTTTGACTTAGAAGTTGTTGAAATTAAATAAGCATTAAAGTTTATAATTAAAAAACCCTGTTTGATGATCAAACAGGGTTTTTTGTTTTAAAAGCTTCTAAAAATTATTAATATTCTGTTACTGAACTCCAATTTTCACCAGTTTTAATTCGGTGAAGCTGCATTTCAGAAATACCAAATTGCTTAGCTATCATTTTTAATCGTGTTCTTCGGTTAGGATCTTTTAGTTTTCGCTTAATTAACTTCACTCTAGTTTCGGTTAATTTGGCATTTGTTACTCTGCCTTTTCTTTTGCTAACACTAATTTTGTGTTCAGGATTACTAAATTGATGCATTTCTTTTTCGCTTTTAGTAGCCCATTTTAGGTTAACTACCCTATTGTCTTTTTTGTGGTAGTTTTTGTGAATAACATATTGACCATCATTTTGCTCTAAAAAGTGCTGAGCCACTAACTTATGCACATATCTACTAGTTGAATTTCCATTTTTCTTTTGCCTTACAGGCAAATGTTGATATCCATTTATATAGGCTGCTTTTACTAAAAATTCATTTTCTCCTTTGCAATTTAATACTCGACCGTAATTTGATACCTTATACTTTTCTTTTTCTGAAACCTTATCATCAAATTGAATGGTTTTCCATTCTTCGTCTGGATATTTTTTAAACATTGTACTTATTTTATGTAGAATTAAAAAGTTTCTTTGAAGTTTGAAACAGTCTTTTTATTAAAGATAAATATTAAATTACGAATTTACAAAAATTAAAATAAAGTAAGGAACATTATTGATACTGGAACTTATTAAAAACAGCTTAAAGAATATGTATGAAGCAAAATAGATTTAAACTGAAGCTAGTTCCCTATATTTTTCCATGTTTTATATTGCAGGAAGAAATTGGGCTTATTTTATTCTAGTTTGTTGGTAGTTCAGATATTTCTGATGGCTACCAGCAAAAGCTGATTAAACTTTTAATTATCTAATATCTAAAAACACAAAATTATCGCCTTTCATGTGATGGCAAGGTTCAACACAAATTTTGGAATTTTTGTTTGCGCTGTTGAGCGTTCGTATTTCTTAAAATTGCTTTTCAAAAGTCTTTCCATTGTGTGTATATATATTTCCATCTGCCATTCCAAACCATAATTCACTATTTTCATCTTCGTAAATTGAAAGAACGAAATCATTTTCCAATCCATCTTTTTTGGTATAATTTTCAAATTGTTTACCATCGAATTTCCAAATTCCAGCATCTCTGTCTCCAAACCAAATGTTTCCTTTGTTGTCTTCAGTGATTATAAAAACGTGTTCTAGTGTGCCTTGGGGTGATTTTTCTCCATTTCGTTTGCTGTTGGGGTGAATCAAGCCATGCTTTTTTGAAAAATTTACGATTGAATCACCTTCTTTAAGTAATACGCCAATTCCGTTATTCCCAAGCCAAAGCCCACCTTTTGAATCTTCGTAAATACTTCGGGTATGCAAAGTTTCAAATTTTCTATCAAATCCTAATGTTTCATCATTAATGATTGTAAAATCACTTCCATTGTAGCCGAAAACAGCTGCATATGTGCTAAACCAAATCATATTGTCTTTGCCATTTGAAATATCAGTTACAGCAAATAAATTATCGTAGGTGTTAAGTGCTTTTTGAGGAGGAAACTCTAAATAATGTAATCGTTGCCCATCGTATCTATAAACTCCAGCTTTATTTCCAGCTTCAAACCATAAGTCATTGTCAGATTTCATCCATTCACTTGTCCCATAGTCAATGGTTTGAATTGGGGAAACATTTTGATAATTTTCATTATTTGCTTTTGTTCGATTACTAATTCTTGTGCCGTCGTAACTGCTAACTCCAGTTTGTGTATCAAACCAAATAACTCCTTCTTTGTCTTCTTGAATGGAGTGGATTTGGTTGTCAGAAAGTCCTTCATTGCTAGTGAAATAGTTGAATGATTTCCCATTATAAACCGCAACTCCTTCTTCTAGACTTCCAAACCAATAATTGTCTTTGCTGTCTTGAAAGATAGCTCGTATTCCCGAAGTGAATTTTAAAGTGTCCATTTTTGAAGTGGCTACCAATTGAGCTTGGTTAATCTCCTTTTCTGTTGATTTTTTTTCAGTACAAGAAAAGTTCAAGATCAATATGAGTATTAGGAAAATCGATTCTATTTTTCTGTTCATTATGGTTTTTTCTATATGACGCACAAGCTTTGGTATATGAAAGTTAGCATCCTGTAGGTCGCAATTGCTAATTGGTTTTATTAGCAACACTTATCTTTAGCTCGTCCAAGGTTCTTTTTCATTCGCATTTACGAATTTTTCACCGTCAAAAATACATAAGCCTTGCCAAGTACCAAACCAAAGTTGGCCTCTATTATCTTCGAAAATGCTGAGCACAAGATTTGAAGTTAATCCATCTTCTGTAGTGTATAAAGTGAATTTTGCCCCATCATATTTATAAACACCTACATTTTCTGCTGTAAACCAAATATTCCCTGTCTTATCTTCAATAAAATTGCCAGTTTCAATTCCTTCAATAATTCCATCTTTTGTAAAGTTTCTAAACGTATTTCCATCAAACTTACTTGCACCTCCATAATATGAGCCAATCCAAATATTTCCTTTTTTATCTAACAAGGAAGCATTTGCATTATTCTCTGTAAGGCCATTCTGGTTTGTAAATTGGGTGAAATTCCCGTTCTTATACTTGAAAATGCCATTACCATCCTTACTAATCCACATATTTCCATCGTTATCTTCTAAAAAACTACTCACCCTGTTTATTGAATATATAGGTTCTGGATTCTCAACCTTTGTTTCTGGTAATAAAAAGGGGGTGAATTTTTCACCGTCAAAATGACTTACGCCTTCTACTGTTCCGACCCAGATCAGTCCGTTTCTATCAATTGTTAAGCTCCAGACTTCTACATCATCACCTTGTAATCCTTCTATTTGTGAAAATTTTCTACCATCGTATTTTAGGAGTCCATCAGAAGTGCCAAACCATACATTACCTGCCTTGTCTTCTACGATTTTTAGAACTCTCACTTGAGGATGGCTACTCTCAATCTCCATTTTTTCTAGCACTTTACCATCGTATCGTATTATTCCATCTCCATTTGTTCCAAACCAATAGTTGCCATTTGTATCTTGATACATTGTTCTGACAAATTCTCTAACCATACCATTTAAATTGGTATGAATTTGAGGGAATGTTGTATTTTGTTTAAAAATTAAAGGTTGGTTATAAACTTGATTTTCAACTTGATTTTTAACACTATCATCAGAGTGCTTTTCTTTCACTTGTTCAGTACAAGCCAATATTTGAAGTGTTATAATAATCAAAACCAGATTTCCCATTTTTATTATTATCTTGCTTTTAATGTTATTCATGCTATTCGCTTATATTTGTTACCTGCAGTTATTATAAACGTAAATATATTCATAAACTATAAAACAATACAACCTAAATATAATTAAAACTAACTACCTAACAACAACACAAACACCTAACTTACTTATACAACCACACGAAAGGATTTGTGCGGTAGCAATGGGATTTCGTCCTGCCTGCGGCAAAAGCAGGTTAAGTTTTTACATTTTTAAAATTACAAAAACTTTGGGTTTGGCACAAAATCCGCCATAAACTATAGCATCCATGAAAAAGCAGAAAGTCCAGTATCTTTAAATTTCACTAAAAATTATAAGATATGAACACTGAACAAACTGCCACACCGAAGTTATTTATTGGAATTGACATACACAAGCGTAGTTGGAAAGTTAAGCTTGCTACTGATTTATTT
>NZ_BMGM01000011.1 GCF_014640195.1 Psychroflexus planctonicus | reverse complement strand
AAAGTAAGCTAATTGCGATACCTAATTTTATATTTAATTTCTGCATGATCTCTTTATTTTTTAATTAATTCTTGGGTGTAGCTATTGCCTTCCTGGTCGGTAAGTTGTACAATGTATACACCAGAGACTAAATGGCCTAAGCTTAAGCGCAAGTTGGTATTACTCATTGCTTCTGCTTTAATTTGCATTTGTTGTCCTAGCATGTTGTAAACAGCTACATTTGCTTTGTCTGTTAAGGTCAAGTTGCTTTGTAGTTGCACTACATCTACCGCTGGGTTAGGGTAGAGGCTAAACAACTTCTTGTCCACATCTTCCATGCTCATGGTTTCTGCATCAAACTTTAAGGAAAAACGTTGACTATCTAGCGATTCCGCTACATTGGCATCAACACTAAAGTGATACGCTTCGCCATCTGCTAACAAAGTCTCCGTACCTAAATACGCATCTACTAAATAAACTTCTGTTGTTTCAAAACTAGATAAGTTGGCGGTAAAGTGATAATTTTGTTTCCAATAAAAAAAAATCTTTAAATTCTAAGTCCGATTAATCGAATACAATTTTTTGATTGGTAGCCAATGCGTATTTTAAGTTAAGCGATGGTTTTTTGTAAAAAAATAAATTCGCATTCAGCCCTGATAAAAGATTTGTAATAAATTGCCTATAAATCTATGTCTCGAATGTTCAACTTGACACACTTGACTGCCGTGAGAAAAGTTGTTTTTAAATCATTATTTACTGTTTCAATAACAGATATTTTCTAAGTAATCTTTTATCAGAAAGAGTCATTAGGCTGTTTTATATTGTTACGAAGTTGAGTAATGAGATGTATACCCTCAACAAATAGAAGCTTCTCAAGCTTTTTAGAAATGTATCCTTTATCGGCAAATAGTTTTCCAAATATTCCTTTTAAAAACCCTTCGTTTTTTAATTGTTCCCTATCAGCAACTTGTATCAACGAAAGCCACTGAGGTGAAATAAAATCATAATTGTTATAATTTCACTCTGACTCATTACAGGTGGTGTTTTAGACTTATTGCCTAATCTATGTTTATGTAAAAAGGGAATAAATTGTTGAGTAAACTCATCGACAAGACCAAGAATATCAGTAATTTTGGTGCAAGTTATGATAAGAAATAGCTTTTATATATATGAATTTCAACACTTTAAATATGAAGCTATTTCTTTTTTTTTGCAATAAAACTTTCAAAAATATTAATCGAACTCAGATTATAAAGATGTGAATGCAATGAATTTAAATATGCTTTAACAATTAAAAAATTTTAAATTTTTAACTAAATTTGTAATTAAAAGATGATAAAAAATTTAAACCAGTCCGTTGTACTTCTAACAACAATATTGTTTTGGATTAGTTTAGCACAAGCTCAAGAGTCAATCAATACTTCAGGGGGTGATGCATCGGGCAGTGGTGGTACAGTTGCTTACAGTGTAGGTCAGGTAGTTTACACTACAAACACAGCGAGTAATGGTAGTGCAGCTCAAGGTGTGCAACAAGCCTATGAAATTTACAGTTTAGCTATAAAGGAAGTTAGGACTTCTATTTCGGTTGATGTATTTCCAAATCCTACTACTAGTAATTTAACCTTGCAATTAAACGAATTTAACAACCAGGCGTATTCTTACCAGCTTTACGACATACTAGGCAAAGCTTTAAAGAAAGGTGAAATTACAAGTAAACAAACACAAATAAACACATCAGGTTTACCTTCAGCCACTTACATCCTTCACATACAAAATGAAGAAAGCCAAAACGTACAATCCTTTAAAGTAATTAAAACCCAATGATATAGTATTTTTGAGAAAAATACATAGTCTAATTAGTCCCGATAGCGAAGCGTATCGAAAACAAACAAAACGAAGTTAAATTAAAAACATGAAAACAATGAAACATGTATTTACTATTTTAGTAAGCATACTAATGGCTACAAACGTCTTTGGTCAAACCCCAGAAAAGATGAGTTACCAAGCTGTTGTTAGAGAAAGTGCTAACGAATTAGTTGCTAATACTCAAGTTGGTATGCAGTTAAGTATCCTGCAAGGCGGTGATAACGGTAACGTAGTTTATCAAGAAACCCAAACGCCAACCACTAATGTAAACGGCTTAGTGAGTGTTGAAATTGGAACAGGAACAGTAATTAGCGGTAATTTTACAACTATTGACTGGTCAACTGGTCCTTATTTTATTAAAACTGAAACTGACCCAACAGGCGGTTCAAATTATAATATTACAGGAACAAGTCAGTTGATAAGTGTTCCTTATGCTTTATATGCGAAGGAGTCTGGTAGCTCTATACCAGGACCGGCAGGTGAAGATGGCGATGATGGCGTTGGAATTACATCTACGACCGATAATAACGATGGTACATTTACACTCAACTTTAGTGACGGTAGTAGTTTTACCACTTCAGATTTAACAGGCCCACAAGGCCCGATAGGCGCTCCTGGCAATGATGGTATTGATGGCGAAAATGGCGATGATGGTGTTGGAATTACATCTACGACCGATAATAACGATGGTACATTTACACTCAACTTTAGTGACGGTAGTAGTTTTACCACCTCAGATTTAACAGGCCCACAAGGCCCGATAGGCACACCTGGCAACGATGGTCTTGATGGCGAAGACGGCGAAGATGGTGTAGGAATTACATCTACGACCGATAACAATGACGGAACATTTACATTTAACTTTAGTGACGGTAGTAGTTTTACCACTTCAGATTTAACAGGCCCACAAGGTATAGCTAGTTCAGGTAATAATACTGGAGATATGCTTTATTGGGATGGTTCAGAATGGGTAATTGTGCCGGTTGGTTCCCCTGGTCAAGTACTTCAACTTAATGTAAATGGAACACCTGAATGGATGGGATCTGGATATGCGACTGTTACAACAGAACCTGTAACAAATATTGGTCCAACCGAAGCTGATTTTAGTGGCGATGTAACTTCTGACGGTGGTTCTGCTGTAACTGAACGTGGTTTCGTTTATGATACAAGTCCTTCGCCTAATTTAACTGATAATGTTGAAATAGTTGGAGACGGAACAGGGAGTTTTAATACCACAATTACAGGATTAGCCATTGGTCAGACTTATTATGTTAGAGCTTATGCTACTAACAACAGTGGAACAATTTATGGCAACGAAGTATCTTTTCAAACGAATTCTTCTTACGAGCTTGGTGATACAGGACCAGCTGGTGGTTTGGTGTTTTATGATAAAGGATCATACAGTAATGGGTGGCGCTATATGGAAGCAAATCCAGTAGATTTGTCAACAGGCACTGATTGGGGTTGTTCTGGTAGCTTAATTCCTGGTAGCCAACCAAGCGCTATAGGAAACGGCCCCCAAAACACACAAGATATTGTAGATAATTGTACTGGAACAAACATAGCAGCTAGATTATGTAACAATTATTCATTTAATGGATTTGATGACTGGTTTTTGCCTGCACGCCAGGAGTTAGACCAAATGTACCTGAACCTTCATGCACAAGATTTAGGCTCGTTTAATAGTCTATCTACTTATTGGAGTTCCACTGAAAACAATAATATCAGTGCGCAAGGCGTATCCTTCAATACTGGAAATACTATAAATAATAATAAATTGTCTTCTTACAGAGTAAGAGCAGTGAGAAGATTTTAAATGTTTCTAGGTTGAGACTTTTAAAAGCATTTTTGGCGGGATTTTTTATCAAATTTTCCGCCATTTTAATTTCAATACACCAAGATTTAATTTCTAATTTGCTGTAAATAATGTCTTGTACTATAGCATGAATTTAACTGAGTAAAAATCAAAGCAAACTCAGGATGAAGACCATAATCAATTTGGGTTAAATTTAATAATTATAATGTTCGCAGGCTGACTATTCATCTATGTTGTAAAAAATCACTAGGGTTTCTATATCATTAGAATCTTGAGGCTCGTTTTTGTACAAGACAACTTTATTTTCATCAATAAAAATTCCAGCATCGTATATTGCAGGAATTTTCTCTAAAACATCTTGATCTGTTGTGTGAAATATATTTGATCTACCTAAAGCATAAGTGTCATTTGGCGATACGTCATGTATAAAACTCTCATTAAATTCATTTTGGAATGTCGCCAGGATATTAAAATTTAAATCCAAAAGCAGATGGTTCCAGTACAACTTATTATTTCTTAAGATAATTCTGGGCTTCATAAATTCCGTAGTACTTTTATTTTGTAAAAGTGAAAAAACATTATTATTAGTTTCTATTTTATTAAGATCGCATCCAGTAATTAGGCTTTCGCCGTGGTAAATTATGTTATTGTTATCCAGTACAAAATCTCCTCTATAAAAATTAGATTGAGCATAACTCATTGTGGATTGATAGGGAACATCTACATTATTTATAATATCATAAATTCTGAATTGAGTACTGTTACCTATAATATGATAATACAAATTACCATTGCTTGACACTTCAATATTCCTTGCTGGATTAGACAAGAACAATAATGAAGAATCATCATAGTTGTCTAAATTAATTTTACGGATTGCTCCACCATTTGATGCATATAAGTAATTATAGTTAGGATCAATTTCTATATCAAAAAATCTAAGGGGTACAAATAATCTATCAATTACTGTTTTAGTTTGAGGATTAATGACTACCAGACCCAAATCGCCGCTATAACCATATTCATTTGTGTCAACAATCCCATAAATCAATTGTCTGGAGTCATCAAAAATTAATTTTGAAATGGGGTAATTAACATTAATAAAGTCTCCAGCTTGTATCGATTCGGTATTACTTTCTATCAGGACATTATTGTTATTTCTCTTGGCAAAAACCTTATAATAATGTCTTTTTCCTAGTCTTGCTGTACTATCAATGAAGGTGTTTGTGTTTATATTATCTGTTGTAAAAACTAATTCATTATTTGTATTTACATCAATAAATGTGGACCTGTATACTTCAAATGATTCAAAATTTTCAATATCTGCAGTTTCCCAGGAAATTTCTATTGAATGATTAGTTTTCTCTAGGGGCAAAAGTTTTAATACCTTAAAGATTTCTATTTCATCAGATATTATTGAATCGTTTTCGTTAGTGACTGAAAAGCTAATCTTATGAATATTGGGACTAAGGCTGTTATCTATAATAGTAGAAATTCCTTCGGTGTTAAGGTAGCCTTCAAAAAAAACTCCATCCTTATCGCTAGACCATGTAAAATTTAATTTTGTAAAATCTACATTAGATTCTGATGATAATATTCCCATAAAACTAATCTCACTTTCTGGCTGGAAAGATTCATGATTAACTGGTGTTTCAATACTTATTTGTTTATCATCTAATGGTATTGCAGGTATGCTGTCGTCAGCTTCACATGAAACCATAAAGTTTACTAACAAGAATAATATTATAACAGGCTTAATAGTAGTGTTCAACATATTAATTTAAATTTCTTGACTTATTAACCTTAGTTCGATTAATATGAACGCTTTTTTAAAACATAAAAAAGCGAATAGCTTTACATTCAGTGTATTGGAATTCAATCATAAAAAAGCTACATCTTATGATTCCTTAAAACAAAATTACTGCTATTTTTTTTCATGTAGTCGAGTTCACTCAAAAATTCACTCTTCTTTTTACAGAACCACAATTTAGGTAACAAGCCTAAAAGACCTGCTGTTATGAGCCAGAACGAAACTTTTACAATAATGATTTTTTACACATCATTACTCAGCTTTGTAACCATATAAAAAATAGATTTAATGACTCTTTATGAAAAATATTACTTTGAAAAAGATCAGATATTGAAATGCTAAATGATGTACTGGCAGTCAGATGTTTCAAAATGAACATTCAAGAAATAGATCAATCGGCAATTTTATAACAAACCTTATATCTAGGCTTAAAGCATATTCGTTTTTTGATAAGAAAGCATCTCTTCATTTTAAAAATACACTGAATACTAATCAAACAACTATATTTGATTAATCGAACTCAGGTTAAGAACATTCTGTACTCGAAATTCTAACCCAATACTAGCTTTACAAATACAAAAACCCTAAATTAGACCATTCTAAAACCAAATAAAAACAAATGTCCGAAGACCATAAAAAACAACTCGAAACTCAATTGTGGAATATTGCCAACGAACTCCGTGGAAAAATGGATGCAGACGAGTTTCGAGATTATATCTTAGGCTTTATATTCTTTAAATACCTATCTGAAAAAATGCACATTTATGCAGACGAAGTATTAAAGGATGATGACCTTCAATTTGTAGATTTAAATCCTGATGATGCTACCGATGCCGAATACCTTGATGCCGTTCGGGAAGAAGCTTTAGGAAAATTGGGGTACTTTTTAATGCCAAATGAATTGTTTTCTGAAATTGCCAAACGCGGTAACAAAAAAGCGGTTGACCAAAGCAATTTTATTATCGAAGACCTGACGGCTATTCTCAATAATATCGAGCAAAGTACCATGGGAACGGATTCTGAAGACGATTTTGGTAATTTGTTTGAAGATTTAGATCTCAACTCCACCAAATTAGGAAAAACCGTTGATGCCAGAAACACGTTAATTGCTAAAGTCTTGGCACATTTAGATAAAATTGACTTTAAATTACAAGACACCGAAAGCGATGTCTTAGGCGATGCTTACGAATATTTAATTGCGCAGTTTGCCAGTGGAGCAGGAAAAAAAGCAGGCGAGTTTTACACCCCACAACAAGTCTCTAAAGTTTTAGCTAAACTCGTTAGCCTTGGTAAAGACAAAATAAAATCGGTGTACGATCCCACTTGTGGTAGTAGTTCGTTGTTGTTGCGTGTGGCTAAAGAAACCAACGTAGCGCAATTTTTTGGACAAGAACTCAACCGAACCACCTACAACTTAGCGCGCATGAACATGATTTTGCACGATGTGCATTACAAGCGTTTTGATATTCGGCAAGAAGATACCTTGGAGAAACCACAGCATTTTGACCAGAAATTTGAAGCCATTGTTGCCAATCCGCCATTTTCAGCTAATTGGTCTGCCAACGATTTGTTTTTAGGCGACGAACGTTTTAGCCATTATGGTAAACTCGCACCCAAATCGAAAGCCGATTATGCATTTGTGCAACACATGTTGTATCATCTAGACGAGCAAGGTACCATGGCTGTAGTTTTACCCCATGGCGCATTGTTTCGTGGCGCAGCCGAAGGCCATATTCGTGAGTTTATCATTAAAGAAAAAAACGAACTCGATGCGGTAATTGGTTTACCCGCCAATATATTTTATGGCACCAGCATACCGACTTGCATTATGGTGTTTAAAAAATGCCGCCCAAACGACCAGGATATTTTATTTATTGATGCTTCTCAGGAATTTGAAAAAGTAAAAACACAAAATTACCTAACCGAAGCGCATGTAGATAAAATCATTAATACCTATCAAACCCGTGAAAATATAGATAAATACGCCTATGTAGCCAATTTAAAAGAAGTGGAAGAAAACGATTTCAACCTAAATATACCTCGTTATGTAGATACTTTTGAAGAAGAAGAACCTATAGATTTAGATGCCGTTAGCCAAGAATTGAAGCAACTGAACCAAGACATCACCAAAGTAGATTCAGAAATTGAAAACTACTGCAAAGAGTTGAACTTAAAAACCCCATTTTAAGATGAAATCTTCAACTGAAACTAACGTGCCTGAATTACGCTTTCCTGAATTTGAAGGGGAATGGAAAATAAGTAACCTAGGAAAATCATCAAATATGAAAGCAGGTAATTTTGTGCCTGCAAAAAAAATAAAAGATATAGAAACGGAATACAACTACCCTTGTTATGGAGGAAATGGTTTAAGAGGCTATACAAAATCATTTACTCATGTTGGGAAATTTTCTCTAATTGGTCGTCAAGGTGCACTTTGCGGAAATGTAAAACTTGTTGAAGGTAAATTTCATGCTACTGAACACGCAGTTGTAGTCAAACATGAAAAAGATATTGATACAGACTTTCTATTTTATACTTTAAAAATCCTTAAGCTGAATCGATATGCTACTGGTCAGGCACAACCAGGCTTATCAATATCGAATATTGAATCTGTCAAATTTAGCTTTCCCCAACTCCCCGAACAACAAAAAATAGCCGATTTTTTAAGCCAAGTCGATCGTAAAATAGACTTACTCCAACAAAAAGTGTCGGCTTTAGAGCAATACAAAAAAGGCGTAATGCAACAGCTGTTTAGTCAGCAACTGCGGTTTAAAGATGATGATGGTAATGACTTTCTTGAATGGGAAGAGAAGAAGTTGGGTGAGATAGGTGTTTTTAAAACTAGTAGTGTTGACAAAAAATCCAAAAATGATCAAAATGAAGTTTTTCTAATTAATTATATGGATGTTTACAAGCATAAAACTATAAATAATGAAAATATAAATTCATTTCAAGTTGTTACTGCAAATGTCACTCAAATTAAATCATCAAACATTAAAAAGGGAGATATTTTATTTACACCTAGTTCTGAAACACCATCTGATATTGGTCACTCAGTTGTCATTTTTGAAAATATTGAAAATGCTGTATTTAGCTATCACTTGATACGATTTAGACCCAATATAAAATTAAATTTATTGTACTCTCATTACTTCTGTAATATACCTAAAGTTTTAAAGCAAATTTCAAAGTTTGCAACTGGTAGCACCAGATTTACAATTTCAAGTAAAAATTTTTCAAATATAACTGTGGATTTGCCTTGTTTTGAAGAACAAATCAAAATCGCTAATTTTTTAAGTAGCATCGACCAAAAAATAGCGCACACCCAAGAGCAATTGGAGCAGACCCAAAACTTTAAAAAAGGTTTATTACAGAAAATGTTTGTGTAGGTATGGAAGATAAGTTTAAATCTAAATATGGTTTTTTTGGCTGGCAAGAATTTTTAACTAATCGTCAAGACTTAATTCAAGAATTTGAAAAGGCTTTAGCAAAGAATATAAATCGTCCAGTTAGAACATCCCACGGTAATGCAGGGGAAGCTGCTGTAAGGAAATTATTCCAAGACTTTTTGCCAAAAAAATATGGTGTTACATCAGGATATATAATACCTGACATAATTTGTCAAGAATATGTTCTATTTCATTATGACATTATTATTTACGATAATTTAAACTCTCCCATTTTATGGATTGAAGCAGATTATGACGATTCAGCACAAGGTAAAAAAAGAGCAATACCTGCTGAGTATGTTTTTTCTGTTGTTGAAGTTAAATCAACCTTCAACAAAAAAAATATTCGTAACGCTATGAATAAATTGAGTGATTTGAACAGCTTGAAAGAATATTTACCAAAAGAATTTACTTGTAGTACTTTTTTCTTTGAAATTAAAAATAACTTAAAATCAAAACCTAATGTTTTGGAAGAATTTTTATCTGAAGAAGTTTATGGCTTTCGTGGTGGTATTATTTTAAAAAGTGAAATTAACACAGAAATGACAGGTCTAATAGAACAAATTAAAATCGATGATAATAATGAGAGTCATAAGAATAAAAACCGTGACTTAGTTAAAGACATTGATAAGATAGATATGAAAATAAATGAAAAAGGGAATATAAGATTTAAAGGTAAAGCAGGATGGAGATTGTATACAGGTAAAAATGGTCATCTACATTTTAATAAAGTTCATTATTCACCTATAATTAACAGCGGTGAGAATGGTATCATGTTGAGTTGGTCTCATAACAATTTTACAAAATATATAATTAACTTACTTGGTAGTTTAGAAGGAAAAGACTTTAGGTCAAAGGGTCTACCTGTGTTTGGTCAAGTATTCGATCTACCAGATATTGAAAAAGCACCATTGCAGAACAATATAAAAGAAAATGGCAAGCCTTTTTTAGAACTTCAATTGTATGATGGAAATGATGATGATAAACAAATAGATATTTCTAAAGATGAAAAGGCATTCATCATCAAATTCACGATTGAAGTAATAAATAGTGGTGATTGCGATATTGTAATATCTGATGACTCATTTAAAAATGAAGTCAAACTACCTAAAGGAAAAAAAGCTTATAAAATATCTTCTTTTAAAAGTAAAGAACCATTTGAAGTTTTAGAAAAAAAAGGATTTAAAATACCTTACAGAGTAGTATATTTTGAAGAAGAAAAACCAAATGATTTTATAGCTGTAGAAACTAGCTTTTTGTTAGAAAATGGTACTGTGAAAATGGTTTAATAATATTGTAATGATTAAAAAAATTCAAGCATTTAGAAAATTTGAGTAAACTCTTATTATGTCCTATAAACCAGTAATTTATAAATTAAATAGTTAAAATGTTTTACAGAAATGAAAAACAAACATATATTTGCAGCAACAGTACACACCACGCTTACCCATAAGAACAGCGTCCCAGGGTGTGTCTTTTTTTTATATCTTAGTTTTGCTAACGCTTTAAATGCACACCATGTTTAGCAAAAAACCCTTGACCATAAAGCAACAAATCAAGCAACTACAAGATAGAGGCTTGACTATATCTAAAACTAAGTTAGCAGAAAAGTATCTCTCTAATATAAGTTACTATCGCTTAGGTGAGTATTGGTATGTGATGCAATCAGATAAGCTAAATCATGTTTTTAAGCCTAATAGTAATTTTGATGATGTTATTGCCTTATATAATTTTGATGCTGAGTTAAGGTTACTTTTATTTGAAGTCATTGAAAAAATTGAAATTAGTTTAAGAACTAAACTAATCTATCATCTATCGCATGAAGTAGATCCATGGTGGTTTCAAAATTTTGATTTATTTACAGATAGTATGGCTTTAGTCAAAACACTATCTAACTTACAAGAAGAGCTTACACGATCTAAAGATGTAACAATTAAAAATCATTTTAAAAACCATAAAGATGACAAACGATTTCCACCTGCTTGGAAATCCTTAGAACAAACCAGTTTTGGAGCATTATCTAAGCTTTACGGTAACTTAAAACCAAGCGTCCAATCTAAAGATTCTATTGCAGTAGAATTTGGAGCTGTTAACCATACCTATTTACCAAGCTGGTTACAGTCCATTGCACAAATAAGAAACTTTTGTGCACATCATTCAAGATTATGGAACAGAAATTTGCCAGGAACAGTTAAATTATTATCAAAGCCACCCAATCCGTGGATAATTAAAACTGAAAATGTACCTAAACAACATGAGTTTCAGAAATTGTACATTCACATGACTTTGATGAAATATTTATTAAATACAATTCAACCCAACAATGATTTCAAAAGACAATTGTACCAACTATTCAATAAATATCCTAAAGTAGACCAAAATGCTTTAGGTATGAAGCTTAATTGGATGGAAGAACCCGTTTGGAAAATTTAAACACTATGACTAGACAAAGCGAAGCAGCACTTGAAGAACAGCTCCTAAAGCAATTACAAGGTTTAGGCTATCAAAGAATAGTCATCAAAAACGAAACAGAGTTATTGGCTAATTTGAAGCAGCAGTTTGAAAAGTATAACACTGTTCAGCTTTCATCTACAGAGTTTCAACGGGTATTGAATATCCTTAACAAAGGCTCCGTTTTTGAGCGATCTAAACTCATTCGCCAAAAGCAACACATCGAGCGAGATAACGGAGACATTTTATATTTCGATTTTTTGAATACACAAGCTTGGTGTAAAAATCAGTTTCAAGTTACTAACCAAATTACCATAGATGGCAAGTACATCAATCGGTATGATGTCACTATACTCATCAATGGTTTACCCATAACACAAATCGAGCTGAAACGTCGTGGTTGCGAAATGGCCGAAGCGCACCGTCAAATATTACGCTATAAAAGTCATTCTTTTGGTTCAGGTTCGGGTTTATTTCAATTGGTTCAACTCTTTGTAATTTCGAATGGTGTAAACACCAAGTATTTTGCCAACAACCGTTTACGCGCATTAAACTATAAACAAACCTTTTACTGGGCAAAAGAAGATAATTCAAAAATTACCCAGTTATCTGAATTTACAGAAACCTTTTTAGAGCCTTGCCAATTATCCAAACTCATTAGTCAATACATCGTCTTAGCTGAAACCGACCGTATTTTGATGGTCTTACGACCTTATCAGTACTATGCCACCGAAAAATTAATTGATAGGGTTAAAAACTCAACCAAAAATGGCTATATCTGGCACACAACAGGTTCAGGAAAAACATTAACTTCCTTTAAGGCAAGTCAAATAATCAAAGATATTCCAGAAGTTACCAAAGTAGTGTTTGTAGTAGATCGTCGAGATTTAGACTATCAAACTACGGTAGAATTTAATAATTTTTCAGATGGTAGCGTAGATGGAACGGACAATACAAAAGAGCTGGTAAAGCAATTTGGGAACGACACTAAATTGATGGTTACCACCATTCAAAAGCTAAATAATGCCATAATGAGCAAGCGTTATGAAGCCATAATGAAGCCTTTACAAAATGAAAAAATGGTCTTTATTTTTGATGAATGCCATCGTTCTCAATTTGGTGAAACACATCAACGCATCACTAATTTTTTCAATAAGGTTCAACTTTTTGGCTTTACAGGCACACCCATTTTTGCCGATAATGCGGTAAAAAATCAATTAGGGAAAAGAACTACCAAAGAATTATTTGGAGATTGTTTACACAAATATGTCATTACTGATGCCATTAGAGACGAAAACGTACTTAAGTTTTCAATAGAATATGTGGGTCGGTATAAACAAAAAGCAGAAAGTAGTCTCAATTTCGTAGATATTGATGTAGAAGATATCAACACCAAAGAAGTGCTAGAATCGGAAGAAAGAATTGAAAAAATTGCCGATTACATTATCAAGTCGCATCCCATTAAAACTCACCATAAAAATTTTACAGCCATGCTATGCGTAAGTAGCATTGATGCTTTAAAAATATATTACCAAGCTTTTAAAGCAAAGAAAGAAGCAGGCAAGCACAATTTAAAGATCGCAACCATATTTTCTTACGAAGCCAATCAAGAGTTTGATGGTGCTGACGGACAAACCAATATAGACTTAGGGCTTGTTGCTGAACCAGAAGCTAATTATCATACCAATAATAGAGAAGCTTTAGAATCGTATTTAGAAGATTATAATCTCCAGTTTAAAACAAAATATTCAACCAAATCAAGCCAAGACTTTTACAACTATTACAATGATATCGCTAAACGAGTTAAATCGAAAGAGATAGATATTTTAATCGTCGTAAATATGTTTTTGACAGGCTTTGATAGTAAACCTTTGAATACCTTATACGTTGATAAAAACTTGAAATACCATGGATTAATTCAAGCCTATTCGCGTACCAACCGAATTTTAAACAAGCAAAAATCTCATGGAAACATTGTCGTATTTAGAAATTTAAAAGAAGCTACAGACGAAGCTATTGCGTTATTTTCGAATAAACAAGCCAAGGATACCATCTTGATGGAGCCTTATGAAGATTACATTGCTGCTTTTCAAGAAGCTTTAGCCGATTTAAAGGAAGTTGCGCCAAGTGTAGATAGTGTAAATGAATTGACTTCAGAAATTGAAGAAGAGCAATTTGTAAAACGCTTTAGAGCTTTAATGCGTGTAGTAAATGCTTTAAGTACATTTTCAGATTTCGATTTTGAAGATTTGGAAATGGATGAGCAAACTTTTGAAGATTACAAGAGCAAATACCTTGATTTATATGAAAAAACCAAAGAACAATCTGAAGTTGAAAAAGCATCCATTTTAAATGATATTGACTTCGAAATTGAGTTAATGCATAAAGATGAAGTGAATGTAGCTTACATTTTAAATCTTTTAGATCAAATCAATGATAATGATGATACTGAAGAGCAACAAAAGAAACGACAACAAGTTTCAGATTTGTTATCGGGTGATATCGACTTGCGAAGCAAAAAAGAACTCATAGAAAAATTTATTGACGAACAACTAGTAGGCAATAAAGTGGCTAGTGTTCAAGATGCTTTTGATGCGTATTGGAGTAAAGAACAGCAAAAAGCTTTTTTTCAGTTATGTGAAGAAGAAAATCTCAAACAAACTAAGGTAGAAAAAATAATAGAAGAAAAACTATTTACTGATGAAGTTCCAGCATTACGAGAAAAAGTCCGCAAAGCCATGAAAGAAAAACAATCTATTTTAGTTCGTAAAAAAAGCATTCCTAGAATAATCGACAAAATCAACAACTTCATCAATACTTTTATTGAAGGTATGGCAGCCTAGCAATTTTATTTTTTGATAAAAATAGAACAAGTAAATTCTAAAAAGTCTAACTTTTTGTTAGTCTTAAAACACATTTTGTGTTACAAATGTGTTACAAGTATAAATAAAAAAAGAGCTACATTTCTGTAACTCTTTGATTATTAAGTGATCGCGACAGGATTCGAACCTGTGACCGTCTGCTTAGAAGGCAGATGCTCTATCCAACTGAGCTACGCGACCTTTATTATTTCATTTCAAAGTTAGAACCTGTGACCGTTCCGACTTTCGGTCGGGATGCTCTTTCTCCCGATACTTCGGGAAGCTATGCGACCTTTATATTATTCCAGACTCAAGCGTAAAACTTTTATAATATCCAACTTAAAGCTGGAAACTCAAATGCTGTTTACTCCCAAAAAATGGAGGTTAGTAGTAATTCTATTGTTTGTTATGAACTTAGCAAGAACAAACTACAAAGCAGTTTTATTTTGCGGTTGCAAATATACGTATAATTACAAGTTTAGCAACTTTTCATTTAAGTTTTATACAATAAAAAAACCTCGGGTATCCGAGGTTTAATTTATAAAATAAGTGAATTACTTATTTTGTGTTTTTCATTCCGTCTTCAATCATTCCGAAGAACTGATCTAACTTAGGAAGAACTACAATTCGAGTTCTACGGTTTTTAGCTTTACCATCGCTTGTATCGTTAGAAGCAACAGGTAAATACTCTCCACGACCAGCTGCTGTCATACGTTTTGGATCAACACTAAATTCATCCTGTAAAATACGAACCACAGAAGTTGCACGCTTCACACTTAAATCCCAATTGTCTTCGATTACTTCTCTAGAAATAGGGTCAGTATCTGTATGGCCTTCTACCATAAATTCAAAATCTTTCTTATCGTTTACTACTTTAGCTACTTTTTCTAAAACTTTTCTAGCTTCTTTAGTTACGGTATATTGTCCGCTTCCAAATAATAATTTATCAGAAATGGAAACAAAAACAACACCTTTCTCTACAGAAATTTCAATGTCTTCGTCGTTTACGTTATCCAAAGCACCTTTTAAGCTAGTTACTAAAGCAAGCGTTACACTATCTTTTTTGTTAATAGCGTCGCGCATGGTTTTTATTTGCAAGTCTTTTTCTTGCATGCTTTCTAAAGATTTCTGAAGATTTTCTGCACCAGTTTTAGAAATGATAGCCATTTCGCCTTGTGTATTCAACAAAGCATTATTGGTATTTTCCAATACTTTAATTTGGCGATCGTAGCTTGTCCTCATATTTGCCTTCTCATCTTCACAAACACTCAACTTCATGTTAGCCGATTTTAATTCGGTGTTTGTATCTTGATACTTGTCTTCTAGCTCACTGAATTTCTTTTTTGAAACACATGAACTCATTAAAAGGGCTGCAATACTTACTAAAGCAATTACTTTTTTCATTTTTTTGTGAATTTATTAAACACTGCAAATTTAACGTCTTTATTAACTCCTACAACTGCTTAACAGGATTTTAATGAAAATAAATACACTTTTGTGTTTAACTGAACAAACTTGCTAGAATAGTAAAAAAATATAAGAGCAATTCAGACTTTATATAAGCTTTTTAGCCTTCAATCTGATTACACAAGCTTCGCCATGATGATATTTTCCTTCTTCTAATTCAGTATGAACTACTTCTAGCTTTTCAATTTGAAGCTTTGCAAAATCCTGTTGAAGCATCGCTTCACTGTAAAGCAATTCTTTCTTTTTGGGTCCGCCAGAAATATGTGTTTTAGTTATTTGGTCTTCATGAAAAGCCTCTAGTAAAATAGTTCCACCAGGTTTTAGCGCTTCAACAACTTGTTGATGAAGCATTTTACGCTTATCTGGACTAGGATGTGCAAAGACCAATGCAACAGCATCATAATCATTAGATTTGAATTTAAAATTTTCCAATGCACTAACTTGGTAATTGATTTGTACATTTTTTAATTTAGCTAAGGTCTCCGCCTTTTGTTTTCCTTTTTCAGAGAAATCGAAAGCATCTACTTCCCAATTTTCTTGGGCACAAAAAACAGCATTTCTTCCTTCGCCTTCAAAAGGAAGTAAAATTTTACCTGCTTTTAGCTTTTTAATTTCATTTGCTAAAAACTGATTAGGCTCAATTCCATAAGCAAACTCTTCTGCTTGGTAACGTTCATTCCAAAAGTCTTTCATTAATTTTTCTTTCAAAAGAAATGAAACTTAACTTGATATCCTGTAACTTTGGTTACAAATTATATATTATGCTAAAACGATTTATTCTTTGTTTTTTATGTCTTCCCCTTTTTCTATTTGCTACCGAAAAAGAAATTGAATTAAAAACCCATAAA
The DNA here is from genome assembly GCF_014640195.1 of Psychroflexus planctonicus. Taxonomy (GTDB): domain Bacteria; phylum Bacteroidota; class Bacteroidia; order Flavobacteriales; family Flavobacteriaceae; genus Psychroflexus; species Psychroflexus planctonicus. The sequence continues at coordinate 118,000 of NZ_BMGM01000011.1, read as the reverse complement.
GTCACGGTTTTCTTATCGGGAGCTCAAGTTTCTGCAATGGCAAATGTAAGTTTAGGTGAAGGAAATAACACCTTGGTGTTTTCAGATTTATCACCTAACATCAGGCAAAACAGTATTCAAGTGAAGGGTTTAAATCAAGTGAGCGTCAATTCCATTCAATTTGATGTTACCTATTTAAAAGAGCAAAAAATTTCTGCTGAATTAGCTCAGCTGAAGCAGAAAATAGAAGCCTTAAAAGATAAAATGGCTACTAAACAAAGCGCGATTGATGCATTAGAAACGGAAGAATCCCTTTTGATGCAAAACAAAAAAATAGCATCAACAGAAGCGAATTCAAGTTTGGTAAAACTGAAAGAATATGCCAATTATTACCGTGAGCGTTCAGAAGCGATTTACAATCAATTGTATACCATTAAAAAAGAACGCGATGAAATTCAACAGGAACTCAACAAAATTCAACGGGAAATAAATAATTTAGAAAGTAAAAACAGAACTTCACGTGGAGAGATTAAATTACTACTCAACAGCGAAATTAAGCAAAACACATCCATCGAAATCTCTTATTTGGTAGAAGATGCAGGTTGGTTTCCTGCTTATGAAATTAAAGCAAAAAATATCAACTCACCAGTTAATTTACTTTACCAAGCCAAGATTTTTCAGAATACCGGAGACGATTGGAAAGATGTTGATGTTACGCTTTCTACAGCAGACCCGAGTTTGAATAATGTTAAGCCGAACTTGTTTCCTTATTATTTAAATTTTAATGCACCGCTACCACCTGCACCTGAAATTATTGAAGTTGTTGAAGATGAAGTGGTCGTAATGGGCTATGGTGCTAAAGCTAAATCAGAAGCAGCTTCAGAAGAAGTACTAACTTCGCAACAAGTCCAAAAAACAGAAGAACTAACCGTAATGAATTTTAAACTTCCCAAAAAATACACCATCAAATCTTCAGATGAGCCTTTAAAAGTGAAATTAGATCAACAAGACTTAGAAGCTGATTTTGAATATTATGCTGCTCCAGTCTTAGATCCAAAAGTATATTTAACCGCTATTTTAAAAGATTGGCAATCTTTAGATTTATTACCTGGTGAAGCCAGTATTTATTTTGAAGATACCTTCACCGGAACCATTTTTATCGATGCCAACATGAACACCGAAGATTTTGTTATTGCTTTAGGAAACGACCAAAATATTGTAGTAGAACGGGAACAAGTAAATAAAATGAAAAGCAAATCCTTTTTTAGAAACAACCAAATTGAAGAAAAGGAATATGAAATCAGCATCAAAAACAATAAAAATGTAGCAGTAGAAGTGAAGCTGGAAGACCGAATTCCCATTTCACAAAACAGTGACATTAAAGTTAGTGATGAAGCTTTTGAAGATGCAACCCGAGACGATGAAACTGGCATCATTACTTGGAACATTAACCTTGATGCAAAAGCTAAACAAACCAAGAATTTTGCTTATAAAGTCACTTATCCTAAAGGAAAGCGTGTTAATTTAGAACGATAGAAATCTGATATTTTCGATATGGAATGGTTTTTCACAACTAGTTATTTATGAAATTTAAATCACTAACATCTAAATTACTCGAGCAGTACATTTCTGTTGTGCAGGAATCTCCATTAGATAAGTTGAAAAAGATTAAAAAGCCAAACCTAAATGTAGATTACTTTCAATTTTATAAGTCCGTTTCATCAGTGTACTCGTCCAAAATTGAAGGGGAAGAAGTTGAATTTGATAGCTACTTCAAACACAGGTTTTTAAACGTTAAGTTCAATCCAGATTACACCAAAAGAGCAGACGACCTATTTGCAGCTTACGATTATATAGATGAACATACTTTGCATTTCAAAAATGTACAAAAGGCGCATTCAATTTTAAGTGCGAGCTTGCTTCCAAAGAGTCAGCAAGGTAGCGTTAGAAATAATCCCATGTTTGTGATTAATAATGAAGATGAAATTGAATATGTTGCAGCCAGTCCAGATTTGGTAAAAACAGAATTAAAAAAACTTTTTGAAGATGTTGAACTGCTTTTAAAAGCAAATTTAAATCCTTTTGAAATTTTTTACTATGCTTCATTATTACATTTGGTGTTTGTTAAAATACATCCTTTTCAAGATGGCAATGGAAGAACGGCAAGGCTGATAGAAAAATGGTTTTTAATTGAAAAACTGGGTCAGCAAGCAACTGCGGTTCAGTTAGAAAAGAATTATTACAGAAAGAGTAATGATTATTATGCAAACATCAGAAAACTCGGTTTGGAGTACGAAGTCTTAGATTATGGAAAAAGCTTAGATTTTCTGTTGATGACGGTTTTGGGAATTGAAAATCAACAAGAAAAGTAAGTTTCATATTTTATTGCGGTAATTTCAAATGATAAATGGTATAAGTTAGCAACAAGCATAGTCGAACAAAATTTCATGAATTTGATTTTGAATACATACCAAATAGTTGCTATTTTTGGTAAAACTTTTTATTTATGGCTAAAAATACATCGATATTACTAGGAGACTACTTTGATAGCTTTATAAGCCAACAAATAAAAAAAGGAAAATATTCTTCCGCTAGCGAAGTTGTAAGAGCTGCTTTAAGAATGTTTGAAAATGAAGAGTCAAAAAAAGCCGAACTAATTAGAGCTCTCAAAAAGGGTGAAGATTCAGGATTTGTAGAAAACTTCGATCGTAAAAAACTTTTAAAAGAACTTCACCAAAAACATCTGACTGAATAATGAATACAAAATCAGTCAAGAAGCAAATCGAGATATCGAAAACATTTGGGTTTATACATTTGAAAACTGGTCTCTAGAACAAGCGGACAGATATTTAGACTTAATAATAGATGAAATTGAATATTTGACTAAAAACCCGCATTCTGGAAAAGGTTATAGTCCAATAAGAAAAGGATATTTCCGTACTCAGGTAAAATCACATTTCATTTTCTATAAAATCAATCTTAAAGAAGAACAAATTGAAGTGATAAGAATTTTGCACCAAAAAATGGATATTGAAGCTCAATTGAATGAATAAAATGCCAGTTTACAAACTCTCCATAATAAAATCCTGCCTTCGCCATTTGTGTTAGGCAAGAGACTACGAAAGCTATTAACTTTTAAAAAAAATCGGCTTTACTTGCTATGAAGTAAAGCCGATTTACAAATCAAATTAACTAATCAAAATTTATTTTTTGTCTAAAGCGATTTCATTTTGGTTTCTAAACACCAATTCGCCATCAAATTGATCCAACAAAATAATACTGTCGGAACTCACTTTTTGGGCTAATATTTCTTTCGAAAGCTTGTTCAACACTTCTCGTTGAATCGTACGTTTTACAGGTCTTGCTCCATATTGTGGATCGAATCCCAAGTGGGCTAAATGCGTAATGGCTTCTTCAGTAGCATCTAAGGTAATGCCTTGTTTGCTCAACATGTTTTTTAAGCCTTTCAACTGAATTTTTACAATGGCTTTAATGTCCATTTGATTTAAAGGCGTAAACATCACCACATCGTCAATTCGGTTTAAAAACTCTGGTCGAACGCTTTTCTTCAATAAAGCTAATACTTCACTTTTTGCGGCTTCAGTAGCGGTTTCGGCATCTTGCAAGCTATCGAACTTCTCCTGTATAATATGGCTACCAATATTCGATGTCATTACAATAATGGTATTTTTGAAATCGGCTACACGACCTTTGTTGTCGGTTAGTCTGCCTTCATCCAATACTTGCAACAGAATATTAAACGTATCTGGATGCGCTTTTTCAATTTCGTCTAACAAAACAACAGAATAGGGTCTTCTTCTTACGGATTCCGTAAGTTGTCCGCCTTCGTCGTAACCCACGTATCCCGGAGGTGCACCAACCAATCTGGAAACGGCATGCCGTTCTTGGTATTCGCTCATATCGATTCTAGTCATGGCGCTTTCATCATCGAATAAAAATTCGGCTAAGGCTTTGGCTAATTCAGTTTTACCTACCCCCGTTGTTCCTAAAAACAAGAAGGATCCAGTAGGTTTGTTTTGGTCTTGCAATCCAGCTCGACTTCTACGTACTGCATCGCTAACTGCAATGATGGCTTCATCTTGCCCGACTACACGTTTGTGCAATTGGTCTTCCAGTTTAAGCAGTTTTTCGCGTTCGGTTTGAAGCATTTTGGTTACAGGGATTCCAGTCCATTTGGCTACAACTTCTGCAATGTCTTCATAGTTTACTTCTTCTTTAATCAAGTTGTTTTCGCCTTTTTGAGCATCGACGGTTTCTTGAAATTTGGCTAGCTTTTCTTCTGCTTCTTTAATTTTTCCGTAACGGATTTCCGCTACTTTCCCGTAATCTCCATCGCGTTCGGCACGTTCCGCTTCTAAGCGGTAATTTTCAATATCGGTTTTGGCTTGCTGAATTTGATCTACGACATCTTTTTCATTTTTCCATTTGGCATTCAACTCGTTTCGATCTTCTTTTAAATCGGCTAACTCCGCTCGAAGCGTTTTTAATTTGTCTTCATCTTTTTCGCGTTTAATGGCTTCAATTTCAATTTCCAATTGCATGATTTTTCTGTCCAATACATCTAATTCTTCTGGTTTCGAATTGATTTCCATGCGAAGTTTGGATGCTGCTTCATCCATTAAATCAATGGCTTTATCTGGCAAAAAACGATTGGTAATATAGCGTTGTGAAAGTTCTACCGCACCGATAATGGCATCATCTTTAATGCGTACTTTATGGTGAGTTTCGTACTTTTCTTTTATTCCACGTAAAATGGAAATCGCTGCTTCGGTATCGGGTTCATTCACCATCACTTTTTGAAAGCGACGTTCTAAGGCTTTGTCTTTTTCAAAATATTTTTGAAATTCGTCTAAAGTCGTTGCACCAATTGCACGCAATTCGCCACGAGCCAAAGCTGGTTTTAAAATATTGGCTGCATCCATTGCGCCTTCACCACCGCCAGCACCGACTAAGGTGTGAATTTCATCGATGAACAAAACAATGTCGCCATCGCTAGAAGTCACTTCCTTAATGACAGCTTTTAATCGTTCTTCAAACTCACCTTTGTATTTAGCACCGGCAATTAATGCACCCATGTCTAAAGCATAAATCTTTTTAGATTTTAAGTTTTCAGGAATATCGCCCGCGATAATTCGGTGAGCTAAACCTTCTGCAATGGCGGTTTTTCCCGTACCGGGTTCACCGACCAACATGGGGTTGTTTTTGGTTCTTCTAGATAGGATTTGTAAAATTCTTCTAATTTCTTCATCTCGACCAATCACCGGATCCAACTTTCCTTCTTCCGCCATCTTGTTGAGGTTGTTGGCGTATTTGTCTAAAGAATTGTAGGTTTCTTCCGCGCTTTTGGAAGTGACTTTATCTCCTTTTCGAAGTTCATCAATCGCTGCTTGAAGTCCTTTTTCGGTTGCACCTTGGTCTTTTAAAATCTGAGCAATTTTAGAATTGCTTTTAAAAATAGCCATGATCAAATGTTCGATAGAAACATATTCGTCTTCGCCTTTTTTCGCAATAATGGAAGCTTCATTTAGGGTTTTCCCTGTTTCTCTAGAAAGCATGATGTCTCCACCTTCCACTTTTGAAAAACTGGCTAAGCTTTTGTCCACTATTTGGGTCAACAAACTAGGATTGATGTTCAGCTTTTTCATTAAGAAAGGAGTAACATTTTCATCTACAATTGAAATGGCTTTAAACAAATGTTCGTTTTCAATTTGTTGATGCTTCAATTCTTGAGCAAGTTGCTGCGCTTGTTGAACAGCTTCTTGCGATTTTATGGTATAATTGTTAAAGTTCATTTTCGTAATTTTAATAGAATTAAAGCAATTAATGTGCCTTGATAAAATCATGTCAATTTGACAAATACCCTTGTTAAAATAATGTCAAAATGACATTGTGTGGAAATTCAATATATACCGACATATTCCATAACTTTGAACAAAAAAGAAAAACAAGATGGGATTATTCAAAAATCTATTTTCATCGAATAACGAATCGAAAGAGCAACCACAAAACAAACCGAATTTAGATTGGTATAAATTAACTAAAGTGGAGCAACTTGATAATTTGAAGCAGATTTCTAACGAAAAGTTGGTGGTTATTTTTAAGCATTCTACTCGATGTGGAATCAGCCGTATGGTTTGGAATCAGTTTCAAGCTGGTGCCGATTTTCCAAAAGAGCAAGTTGAATTGTTTTATTTAGACTTATTGTCTTACCGAGATGTTTCAGATGCAATTACACAGGACTTTCAGGTTTTGCATCAGTCGCCACAATTGATCCTTCTTCAACATGAAGAAGTAGTGCATCATGCTTCGCATTCGGCGATTGTACCATCTTCAGTGAATTCATTTTTAAGCACTTAAATAAAATTCCATTTTCAATTTTAAAAAATAGTAGTAAATTAGTTGACTGATAACTAATTATTCATCCTATGCTTGTAAAAATCTACGGAAGTGCTGTTTTTGGGGTTGAAGCGCAAACCATTACCATTGAAGTCAATACTGCCAAAGGAATTGGTTATCATCTGGTTGGACTTCCTGATAAAGCCATACAAGAAAGTAGCTTTCGAATACAAGCTGCTTTAAAAAACACAGGTTATAATTTCCCCGGGAAAAAAATCACCATAAACATGGCGCCAGCCGATTTACGCAAAGAAGGTTCGGCATACGATTTAAGTTTGGCGATTGGTGTGTTGGCTGCTTCTTCACAAATTATTTCTGAAGATTTACATAAATACATCATCATGGGCGAACTTTCACTTGATGGAAGTTTGCAACCCATCAAAGGGGCTTTGCCTATCGCTATAAAAGCCAAAGAAGAAGGTTTTGATGGTTTTATCTTGCCGAAACAAAATGAAAAAGAAGCAGCTATTGTCGATGGTTTGAAGGTGTATGGAGTGGACAATATAGAGCAAGTCATCGATTTTTTTCATGAGGGAAAAGCGCTTGAACAATGCATTGTAGACACCCAACAAACCTTTTATGATTGCTTAAGCAAACCCGAATTTGATTTTGCAGACGTCAAAGGTCAAGAATCTATTAAGCGCTGTATGGAAATTGCTGCAGCTGGTGGACATAACATTATTATGATTGGGCCGCCAGGTTCGGGTAAAACCATGTTGGCTAAACGTTTACCTAGCATCTTGCCACCCATGTCGCTGCAAGAAGCTTTAGAAACTACTAAAATTCATTCTATTGTTGGGCGCATTAAAGACAATCAAGGATTAATTGCAGAACGACCGTTTAGAAGTCCGCACCACACGATCTCGGATGTAGCTTTGGTTGGTGGCGGTAGTTATCCGCAACCCGGTGAAATTTCGCTTTCGCATAATGGCGTGTTATTTTTAGATGAATTACCCGAATTCAAACGAACGGTTTTAGAAGTAATGCGTCAACCTTTAGAAGATCGAGAAGTCACTATTTCTCGAGCACGATTTACCATTACGTATCCATCCAGTTTTATGTTGGTGGCTAGTATGAATCCAAGTCCAGGCGGATATTTTAACGATCCAGATGCGCCCGTAAGTTCTTCACCTGCAGAGATGCAACGTTATTTAAGTAAAATCTCGGGTCCATTGCTCGACCGAATCGATATTCACATTGAAGTAACTCCCGTTCCATTTGATAAATTAAGTGAAGAACGTCGCGGCGAAAGCAGTGTAGACATCAGAAAACGCGTAACGGAAGCTAGAAATATTCAAACCGAACGTTTTTCTAGTTTTGAAAACATTCACTACAACGCCCAAATGGGAGTGAAGCAAATCAGGGAATTTTGTGCATTAGATCAAACTTCCAAAACCTTATTGAAAACCGCTATGGAGCGATTGAATCTTTCTGCTCGTGCGTACGATCGTATTTTAAAAGTGGCAAGAACCATAGCCGATTTAGAAAAACAGGAGCAAATTCAACCAAGCCATATCACGGAAGCTATTCAGTATAGAAGTTTGGATCGAGATGGTTGGTTGGGGTAAGGTTTATGGAGTTTAAAACTCACAGGCTACGCGAAGTTTAGAACTTCGCAATTTATTGTAACTATTTTAAAAGATGCTCATTTTGTATGAAACGAAGTCTCAGACTTCGTTTAGCTAAGAACAGAAAATCACTTTTTCATTTGAAGAGTAACATTCTTCACTTCGCTTTGAATGACAAGTTAAAATAATGCTGTCATTTCGATTTCGATTTTTCAGGAGAGAAATCTCACTTTTAAAATTAACTTGAAGTTGATCTTAGAGCATAAAAAAATAGCCTTGAAATTTTCAAGGCTATTTTTTTATGCATTTAGAAGTTTACTACTTCTGGTTTTTTCGTTTTTGCTCTTCAGCTTGTTCCATGATTTGCTGCATTTTGCGTGCAAACTTGCCTTTTTTCTTAGGCTTTTTCTTGTTCATTTCAATCTTCGCCAAAATCTTGTCTTCATCGATAATTACTTTCTTAATGACTAACATAATACCAATGGTAATTAAGTTAGAAATAAAGTAGTACAACGAAAGTCCACTTGCGTAATTATTGAAGAAAACCAACATGACCAATGGCGAAATATACATGATTACTTTCATGTTTGGCATGCCTGGTTGACTCATTTGTTGCATGTTTTGTCCTGTAGTCATTCGCATGTAAAAGAATATAGCCACCGATGCCAAAATCGGAAATAAACTTACGTGATTTCCGTAAACCCAAGAAATTAATGGAATATAAGCATCCCATTCAAAAATAACATCATAACTCGATAAATCGTCTGCCCATAAAAATCCTTTTTGGCGCAAATCGAATGCACTTGGGAAGAATCTAAACAAGGCGTAGAATACAGGAATTTGCAATAAAGCAGGAATACAACCACTCAATGGACTTACTCCCGTTTTGCTATACAGTTTCATGGTTTCTTGCTGCTTTTTCATTGCATTGTCCTTGTACTTTTTATTCAATTCGTCTATTTCAGGACGCAAGACTTTCATCTTCGCTTGAGACAAATACGATTTATAAGTAATAGGAGAAAGTACTATTCTAACTACTATGGTCATGATGATAATGGCTAAACCGTAACTCGGTAAAACACCACTTAAAAAGCCAAAAAATGGAATAAATAAATACTTATTGATCCATCCAAAAATCCCCCATCCTAGAGGTACAGCAATGTCTAAATCTCGTTCGTACTCTCTAAGAATTTTGATATCAGTTGGGCCGTAGTAAAAATTCATCCCTTTGGTGAATTCTCCTGCTTCTAATTGTAAAGCTAATTCGGCTTTGTAGTTTTTGGTAAAAACGGTGTCTACTTGTTCATCCTGTACCAAATTCTCCGAAATAAACTTTCCACGTTGAAATGGTGAATCGGCTAACAAAATCGAACTAAAAAAGTGCTGTCTAAAAGCAACCCAGTCTACATCTTTTCCTTCTTCTTCAGTCTGTTCACGTTGGTTTGTATAATCATCTTTGTTTCCTTCATATTTAAAGATGATTTCAGAATATTGATTCTCATACGAAATACTTTTAGCTAAACGATAGGCCTTGATTTGCCAATGCAACATAGGTTCTTCAGAAGTATTTAAAACTTGATTTAAACCTTGTGAACGGATGTTGAAATCCATCATGTAGTCATCGGGTTTCAATCGGTATTCAAAAGCCAAATAGTTTTCTTCAGAAGCTTTCAACTTCATTTGCAAAACTTGGTCTTCACCTTCCTGTGAAAGTGAAGGCTCGAAATATAAATCTTTAGTAGCTAGTTTTTTCCCGTCTTTGGTGTGCAAATCGATTGAAAAATTGGCATTTCCATCTTTAATTAAATAAATGGGTTTTCCATCGTAGGTTTCGTATTCTAAAATTTCCGCTTCAATAATTTGTCCACCGCGGTTGCTTACTTTTAAACGTAAAACATCATTGCTAATTTCGGTAACTCCATCTTTATTAGAAGCAGCCATTTCAGCATAAGCGAAAGCACCCAATTGCTGTTGAGCTATCAGTTGCGCAATAGAATCATTTTCTGTGCTGCTTGCTTCTTCAGTAGGAGTAGCTAAATTATTGGTTTGGCTGTTTTGTTGTAAAGTATCGGTTTTATTTTCTTCAACTTGTTCTGTGGTAGTTTGTTCTTGCTCGCTTTCTGGGTCTTGGTTCATGTATAGCATCCAGAATAAAATAATTCCGATTAATACAAAGCCTATTAACGAGTTAACATCAAATTTTTTATTTTCTTCCATTCAGCTCTATTTGCTTCAAAAATGTTTTAAGTCAGTTTGCAAAAGTGGTTAATTTATCTCAATTTTTCTTTAATTCCACTTGAAAATTGCGTTCTATTCCTTTTCAATCAAGACTTTTTAATTAGTGCCTTGCTTTTTCGCTTTGGCAGCACCGATAAACGAAACAAAAAGCGGATGCGGCTCAGCGACTGTACTTTTGTATTCTGGATGGTATTGTACACCAATGAACCACGGGTGATTTGGCAATTCGACAACTTCTACTAAGCCAGTTTCAGGATTTTTACCTACACACATAAATCCTGCTTTTTCTAAATCAGCTACATAGGAATTATTTAATTCATAACGATGTCTGTGGCGTTCACTGATGTTGGTTTTGCCATAGACTTTGGCAATTAGGCTATCTTTTTTTAATTCACATTTCCATGCACCCAGACGCATGGTGCCACCTTTGTTTTCAATATTTTTTTGATCATCCATGATGTCGATCACTGGATTTTTAGTTTTTTCGTCCATTTCTGTAGAATTGGCATCTTGTAAGCCGAGTACATTTCTGGCAAATTCAATTACTGCCATTTGCATGCCTAAACAAATCCCAAAAAAGGGAATCTTGTTTTCACGCGCAAATTTAACCGCCGTAATTTTCCCTTCAATTCCACGTTCTCCAAAACCAGGAGCCACCAAAATTCCATCTAATTCTTTCTCAGCTGCTTTATGGGTTTCAAAATATTCTGAATGCAAACTTTTTACGTTCACCACTACATCGTTCATCGCACCAGCATGGATGAAAGATTCTAAAATCGATTTGTAGGAATCTTGCAATTCTACATATTTTCCTACCAGTCCAATAGTAACTACTTCAGTAGCATTTTTATGTCGTTGTAAAAATTCATTCCATCTACTTAAATCAGGCAAAACTTCTTGAGACAGATTCAGTTTTTGAAGTGTAATTAAATCCAAGCCTTCTTCCATCATTAAATTGGGAACATCGTAAATAGTTGATGCGTCTATAGATTGTATGACTGCTTCGCGTTTCACATTACAAAACAAAGCCAACTTATGGCGTAAGTCTTCACCCAATTCATGTTCCGTACGGCAGACCAAAATATCAGCTGCAATTCCGCTTTCCATCAAGGTTTTTACACTATGTTGAGTAGGTTTGGTTTTCAGTTCTTTTGCCGCAGACAAGTAGGGGACAAGCGTTAAATGAATAACCAAAGAATTGTAATCTCCCAATTCCCATTTCAATTGTCTAACCGCTTCAATGTAAGGAAGCGACTCAATATCACCAACGGTTCCGCCAATTTCGGTAATCACAATATCAAATTCTCCCGTATTTCCTAAAATTTGGATACGTTCTTTAATTTCATTGGTGATGTGTGGTACTACTTGCACGGTTTTTCCTAAGTAATCCCCACGACGTTCTTTGTCGATTACGCTTTGGTAAATTCTACCCGTAGTAACATTGTTGGCTTGCGAAGTATTCACATTTAAAAAACGTTCGTAATGGCCTAAATCTAGATCGGTTTCGGCACCATCTTCCGTAACGTAACATTCGCCGTGTTCGTATGGATTTAAAGTTCCAGGATCTACATTGATGTATGGATCTAATTTTTGAATGGTGGTTTTGTAACCGCGTGCTTGGAGTAATTTTGCTAAAGATGCTGCAATGATTCCTTTCCCGAGAGACGAAGAAACACCGCCAGTTACAAAAATATATTTTGTGTGGGCCATGGGTGTAGGTTTGTTGTCTATACGGGACGCAAAAGTAAGCGTTTCATTTAAAATACACTTCCGTTTTTATAGAAAATAACGACGCTTTTTTGGTTTTTGAAATTAGTGGATTGTTCACTTTAATTTCAAGATTAGCTTTTAAATAGTCTGTTGTTTGCTAGCTTATTAAAGCTAAAAATTGTTTTTGATAGTGCGTAAATTAAAGTATAAGGTTGAATCTTGTTTGCACATGCTTGGATTGCAAATCCAATCCATCGGAATCTCGTGATGTTGAACTCGGATTGCAAATCTGAGTTATCGGTGATTCTTACTAACCTAGCAATTTATTGAAGCCTAAAGTTGAATCTATTTAGCGTGTGCTCGGATTGCAAATCCGAGTTAACTGCCGTATTGCTGTGAACGAGATTATTCTTAAACTTTTACTCGGATTGCAAATCCGATTTATCTGATTATAAAAAAGTCTTAATTCTTTTTTCCAACAGCGACTTGTACTGAGCTTTACCGAAGTAAGCGGTCTCTTATCTTTTCATTATTACTTCTTCAGCAATTTTGCCATATAAAAACCATCGTGTCCTGTTTCGCTAACTAATATTTTTTCTTCCTTAGCCAACTGAAATTGCGTTCCTTCTTCACTTTCAAGAAAGCGCTTCACTTGATCTTGATTTTCCAAGGGTAAGATGGAACAAGTGGCATACACTAAGGTTCCACCTGTTTTCAACATTTTACTGTAATCTTTTAATAAATCTTGCTGTTTGGTGGTGATTTCTTCAATAAAATCAGGTTTCAATTTCCACTTGGCATCAGGATTTCTGCGTAAAACACCAAGTCCTGTACAAGGTGCATCAATTAAAACCGCATCTGCTGAATCGTGCAGCTTTTTGATTACCTTGGTAGAATCAATCAATCGGGTTTCAATGTTGTGTGCGCCTGCTCGTTTGGCTCTTCGCTTTAATTCTCTTAATTTTTGTTGAAAAATGTCCAAGGCAATCAGCTGACCTTTGTTTTCCATGATGGAAGCCAAATGCAAGGTTTTTCCACCAGCGCCAGCACAAGCATCTACAACACGCATTCCTGCTTTGGGAGCCAAATATTTACTTACTTTTTGTGAAGATGCATCTTGCACTTCAAACCAGCCTTTTTCAAAACATTTCGTACTGAAAACATTTGCACGGTTAATGAGCTGTAGTGCATCAGGATGATTTTCTAAAAACAAGGTTTCAATTCCTTCTTTTTCCAATTCAATTTGCAGCTTGGCTTTGTTAGTTTGTAGCGTGTTTACACGTAAAATTACGGGTGCTTGTTCGTTAAGTGCAGCAATTTCTTTTTCCCAAACTTCAGTGCCAAGTTGTTCTTCTCCTAATTGATCTAGCCAATCGGGAATGGATTCTCTGTATTTTCTAATACTGCTTAACTCGTCAAATTTTCCTTTGATACGTCGGGTAGGTGTGTCTTCAAATTGTTTCCAATCTGGAATTTCAATTCCGCGTAAAGTAGCCCAAACGGTAAATAATCTGAATAAATTTGTTCGAGAATAATGTTGATTGATGTCTGCAATCTCGCTGTATAAACGCTTCCATCGCACAATGTCGTAGGTGGTTTCAGCTATAAAACTTCGGTCTCTGGAACCCCAACGCGCATCGCGTTTTAAAGTTTTGGAAATTTCTTTATCGGCATAAGCTCCTTCGTTAAAAATGGAGTCTAAGGTATCTATGACTGCAAATACCAAATTACGGTGTAAACGCATACTTTTGAATTAATTTGCAAAAATACGCAATTACTTTGTAGTAGCTTCTCCTGAACGGTATTGTTTGAGTAGTTTCTTATTGAAGTTGTATTCAGCATGCTTCAGAAGCATGATTTTTTTTGGAGAAATCACGCTTTCCAGCTCGTCTATAAAGCTTATTCGATTAGCTAAACGTTGATTTAAATATTTTTTGTAGCGAAGCAGTAGTTGTTCGGCTTCTTCGTCGCTATAGGTATCCACTTCTCGTAATCCTTTTTTAATGGCATCCCATTCGGTATCACCTAAATCTTTATAAATTTGGTTGTGCTTATTGTAAATAGGCCAAAACTTTTCTGCTTCTTTTGTAGTCAAGTTCAGTTCCTTCGTAAAATAAGCCACCTTTAAAGATTGAATTTTGTCATCACTCAATTCTTTTTGTTCGTTTTCGTTTCCCTTATCTTCTGCCGAATTTTCTTTATCATTTTGTTCTACTGTGTTTTTTTCAGCAGGCGCTTTAACTTGATCTGCTTTAGGATTGCAGCTCCAAAGCAAAAGGCTAATCAAAAATAAATTCAATAGTGTTTTCATTTTTTATTCATCTAATAAATCTAAATCGTCTAATTCATTATCGAAGTATTTTAAAATCACTTCTCGATTGAGTTCGTTGATATTGGTTTCAGCAACGTCAAATTCATTATCCGTATCCAATAAACTTCGCATTTCTGAATAGGGTAAAATGTTGTTCTCTATGTATAATTCTAAATCTTCTTTGCTAATGTTAGAAAAGGTATCTCCCTTTTCTGTTACTCGATGATTCAGGTTTAAAATTCCGTAGCCTGTTATTAAAATTAATAATATAGCTGCAACTTTAGCAATTCTATTATACCATAATTTAATTACTTTTCCTTTTCTGTGGTTAACAGTTTGATCTAAAACCGATTTTTCAAGGGTGCTAAAGTAAGCTTCAGGAACTTCAAAACCGGTGTTTTTTGGTAAGTGCTTTTGAGTAGTTTCTTTTGTTTTTGAAATTTTCTTCAACATACGGGTTTCAAAGATTTCAAAATAAGCTTTAGGGATTACAAACCCTGTGGATTTTTTTGCTATGTCGTTATTCAATTTCATATACTTATGACCTTTTTTTCCGTAAAAGGTTTAATACTTTTTCAAGTAACTTTCAATTTTTTTTACTGCATGATGGTAGTTTGATTTTAATGCTCCAACGCTGGTTTCTAATATTTCTGACATTTCTTTGTACTTCAATTCTTGAAAATATTTCATATTGAAAACCAACTGTTGTTTTTCGGGTAATTTGGCTATAGCTTTTTGCAGCTTCAACTGAATTTCATCTCCTTCAAAATAGACATCACTTTGCAAATTATCGAGAATATAATCTTGAATTTCTTCATTTGAAATTTGAAGCTTTTTGGCTTTTTTGTTCAAAAAAGTAATACTCTCGTTACTGGCAATTCTGTACATCCAAGAATACAACTTGCTTTCGCCTTTAAATTTATGAATATTTCGGTATACTTTTATGAATACATTCTGCAAAACATCGTCTGCATCTTCGTGAATTTTTACAAAGTTTCGGATATGCCAATACAACCGAACCTTGTATTCTTTTACAAGTAAACTGAAGGCTTCATCCTTTTTGTCTGGATTTTGAAGTAATTGAATTAATTCTTCTTCTTGCAATGCAGGTTGATTTTCTACAAAGCTAACCGATTATTGAAAAGGCTAGATGTTTTTGTTTTTTTTTAGAAAATAATGCTTTGTTTTTTTACTTTTTATCAGCTTCAGGAGGGTATTTTTTCAAAATTTCACTTACTATTTCTTTGATGCGTTCTTCCTTTCTTTCCATATCTAAACTTAAAACACCTGTTCCTAAACCTTGCCATACCAATTGGTTATTGTTTCTATCAATAAAATCTATAAATAAAGAGCCTTCAACGCTTCTATTAACTTGAGACATTGGCATTCCCCAACCGTAACCCCAGCCAGGACCCCAGCCCCAACCAAAATTATTTTGGTAAATGTTTATGTTTTCTTGCTCTTCAGTAAAAATGTTGATTAACACATCGGGGTTTTCAGACTTAACCATTCCAATTGCCGTTAATTCTTGATCTATGGCTTTTAGTATTCTACGTTTATCTAAATCTGAGATTTCAACTTTATCAATTCCCGGCTTGTAAAATGCAAAGGTTTTGTAATTTTCAAAATTAGCTTCTTTGTCATAATCTACTGCAACATTAATAGACGAACAGGAAGTAAAAGCAATTAATAATGCTAAAACAGGTAATAATTTAAATATTTTCATTTTGTTTAGTTTTCTAAAAGCGCATCGTCTACTAAATTTGGGAGTGTAACTTTTAAATTAGGTTCCATTTGCATAGCTCTTTTTATGGCAAAAATAGCTTCTTTGTTTCTTGCCCAAGATCGCCTTGCAATTCCGTTATTTACATCCCAGTGCAGCATAGCGTGCAACTTTTGATTTGCATTTTTACTACCATCAAGAAGCATACCAAACCCACCATTGATTACTTCTCCCCAACCAACTCCACCGCCATTGTGAATGCTAACCCAAGTAGCTCCGCGGAATGAATCGCCAATTACATTTTGTATGGCCATGTCTGCTGTAAATTTACTTCCATCGTAAATGTTGGATGTTTCTCTAAATGGCGAATCTGTTCCAGAAACATCGTGGTGATCTCTACCTAAAACCACAGGCCCAATTTCACCTTTTTCAATAGCTTTGTTGAAAGCGGCTGCAATTTTCATTCTACCTTCTGCATCGGCATATAAAATTCGAGCTTGCGATCCAACAACCAATTTATTTTCTTTCGCACCTTTAATCCATTTGATGTTATCCGCCATTTGCTGTTGAACTTCAGCTGGTGCTTCTGCTTTTAATTCTTCAAGAACCTTTGTGGCAATAGCATCGGTTTTAGCTAAATCTTCAGGTTTACCAGAAGCGCAAACCCAACGGAAGGGACCAAAACCATAATCGAAACACATTGGTCCCATGATGTCTTGTACATAGCTTTTGTAAGCAAAATCTGCATTGGGATTGGTGAGTTGTCCAGCATTGATTAAGTTGCCATTCTCATCTTTAAATACCTTTGCTCCAGCTCGGGAAGCTTCTAGTAAAAAGGCATTTCCGTAGTCAAAAAAGTAAGTGCCTTTTTGGGTGTGTTTGTTTACAGAATCTACATGTCTACGTAGGCTTTCTTGAACAACAGCTTTGAATTTTTCAGGTTCTGCCGACATCATTTTGTTAGATTCTTCGTAAGAATACCCAGCTGGATAATAACCACCAGCCCACGGATTGTGTAATGAAGTTTGGTCGCTTCCTAAATCGATATGAATGTTTTCTTCATCAAATTTCTCCCACACATCAATAACGTTTCCATCGTAAGCAATAGAAACCGCTTCTTTGTTGGCTTTGGCTTGTTTAACGCGTGCTGCCAATTCATCTAAATTAGCAATTACTACGTCTACCCAGCCTTGTTCATGTCTAGTTTTTGTAGCTTTTGGATTTACTTCTGCACAAACGGTAACACAACCTGCAATATTTCCAGCTTTGGGCTGAGCGCCACTCATACCGCCTAAACCAGCGGTAACAAACAAACCACCTTCGGGACTTTTATTGATTTTTCTGAATCCGTTTAAAACTGTAATGGTAGTGCCGTGAACAATTCCTTGTGGACCGATGTACATAAAACTTCCCGCTGTCATTTGTCCGAATTGAGAAACTCCCAGCGCATTAAATTTTTCCCAATCGTCAGGTTTAGAATAATTGGGAATCACCATTCCGTTAGTTACCACCACGCGTGGTGCGTTTTTATGCGAAGGAAACAGTCCCATAGGATGTCCAGAATACATGACCAAGGTTTGTTCGTCGGTCATTTCAGATAAATACTGCATGGTAAGTAAATATTGCGCCCAATTTTGAAAAACGCCACCATTTCCACCATAAGTAATCAATTCATGTGGATGTTGCGCAACAGCAGGATCTAAGTTATTTTGAATCATTAACATTAGCGCTTTGGCTTCTTGGCTTTTGCCTGGATACTCTTCAATTGGGCGAGCGTACATTTTGTAATCAGGCATTAAGCGATACATGTAAATTCTACCGTATCTATCCAATTCATCTTTAAATTCAGGAAGTAATTCGGCATGATGTTTTTTATCGAAATAGCGCAAAGCGTTTCGAAGTGCTAATTTTTCTTCATCAGCGCTTAGAATTTTTTTCCGAATAGGAGCGTGATTTACATTCGCATCATATGCTTTTTTCGGTGGTAACTTTGTTGGAATTCCTTGTTGTATTTCTACTTCAAAAGTTGTGGTGTTGTTCATTTATTCTGTTTTTTTATCAAATCCGTATGGGCAATGTCGGCATCCGCTTTTGCAGCAATAACCACGCTTTAAGTGGTATTGTTCAGTAAAACATCGGTAGCCTTCTGGAGTTAAATAATAGTCTCCATCTTCCAACGGAATGTGTTTTTTCTTAAAAGTCATTTCACAAAAATAAGGATTCTTCAATCTTATGTCATCATACTGGCTAAATTTTAGTAATTCTTCATTGAGTATTTTTTAAAATATTATTTTTTCAACCCTGCAAAGTTTCTGAAACCTTGCAGGGATTTTTAATATCATCAAGCATTTGTGTATTTTCGCTTGATGAAACGGATATTTCAACTCATTTTAGTATTCTTTATGTCAACAACCTTCGCTCAAGAAAAACACATACGCGCTTCCTTTTTTCATTTTATGGAAGACCCAAATATAGAATCCGAAGCCTATCAATTTATTGAACACGGAATCTTAACTGTTGAAAACGGAAAAGTAAAATCGCTAACTACTTTTGAAGCTTTTCAAACTTCACATCCTGATGCCACTTTCGAAGATTATTCAGGTAAATTAATTATGCCTGGTTTTGTAGATACGCACATTCATTATCCACAAACCGAAATGATTGCCGCTCATGGCGAAGAGCTTTTAGAATGGTTGAATACGTATACATTTCCAACTGAAATCAAATTTAAGGATAAAAACCATGCCAGTGAAGTAGCCGATTTCTTTTTGAAGCAACTCTTAAAAAATGGAACCACCACCGCATTGGTTTTTGGCACGGTGCATCCCCAGTCGGTTGATGCTTTTTTTGAAAAAGCAAAACAGTTCAACTTACGCATGATTTGCGGGAAAGTAATGATGGACCGCAATGCGCCAGATGAACTTTTAGATACAGCAAAGTCCAGTTATGAAGATTCTAAAAAACTCATTGAAAAATGGCATAAAAAAGAACGTTTGCTGTACGCAGTAACACCCCGTTTTGCCATTACTTCAAGCCCAGAACAACTTCAAGAAGCCGGCAGATTATTAAAGGAATTTCCTGATGTCTATTTGCATACGCATCTATCTGAAAATAAAGCAGAAGTAGAATTTACAAAAGCCTTATTTCCCGAAAGCAATGGCTATTTAGATGTTTATCAACAAGCCAACTTACTACAAAAACGCGCTGTTTTTGCGCATGCTATTCATTTAGAAGAAGACGAATGGGAGCAATTGAAGCAACACGATTGTAGTCTTGCTTTTTGTCCTACATCCAACTTATTTTTAGGTAGCGGATTATTCAATTTGCAAAAAGCAGAAGAATTAAATATTCGCGTAGGCGTAGGAACCGATGTGGGCGCTGGCACGAGTTTTAGTATTTTACAAACCTTAAATGAAGCCTATAAAGTAACTCAATTAAGAAAAGCCTATGCTAAAAATCCTTCAGATATAAAGCCACTATCTGCGTTGAAGTCGTTTTACTTAGCTACCTTGGGTGGTGCAAAAGCGCTTCATTTAGACCATGCAATTGGCAATTTTGAAACAGGTAAAGAAGCGGATTTTATAGTTATAGATTGGAAAGCTACCGATTTATTAAAGCTCAGAATAGAAAACAGTTTTACCTTAGAAGAAAAATTATTCGCCTTACAAATTTTAGGAGACGATCGAGTGATAGAAGAAACCTTTATTATGGGAAATCCTGTAAAATTATAAATCTTGAAAACGGCATCTTTTTTTTCTGAAATACACAAAAGTAGAAATCAGTTGGTTTGTAAAGATGAAGCTAATGGAATAGAACTGTGGTTGAAACGCGAAGATGAAATTCATCCCGTTATCTCCGGAAATAAATTCAGAAAATTAAAATACAGTCTTCTAAAAGCCCAAAAAGAAGGAAAAACCAAGCTGCTCACTTTTGGCGGTGCTTTTTCCAACCATATTGCAGCAACAGCTGAAGCGGCTCGTTTGTGTGGATTAGAGAGCATTGGCATTATTCGCGGAGACGAATTGGCTAAAAATTTCCCTGAAATTTTAAAAGAAAATGCAACTTTAGCATATGCGCATCAAAACGGAATGCAGTTTTATTTTGAAACACGAGAAAATTACCGAAAAAAAGATTCACCCGAACAGTTAGCGAATTACCAAACTATGTTTGGTGAAGTATATGTTATTCCTGAAGGTGGAACCAATGCTTTAGCCATACAAGGCTGTAAAGAAATTATTAATGAAGAAGATGCATCCTTCGATGTAATTTGTTGTTCTTCTGGAACAGGTGGAACGGTAGCTGGACTCATTGAAGCTTCAACTAAGCAGCAACAAGTTTTGGCTTTTTCGGCTTTAAAAGGAGATTTTTTAAATCAGGAAATCAGTAAATGGACAAAAAAGGAAAACTGGAAGTTGAATATCGACTTTCATTTTGGGGGTTATGCTAAAGTTTCCGCAGATTTAATTCGGTTTATCAATTCCTTTTATGCTTCCTATCAAATTCCTTTAGATCCCATTTATACGGGTAAAATGCTTTTTGGAGTGTTTCAACTCATAAAATCGGGTTTTTTTTCAGAAAATACTCGTATTTTAGCAATTCATACAGGTGGACTCCAAGGAGTTGAAAGTATGAATAAAAAATTAGCAAATTCGAATTCTCAACTTATCAAAATCAAGTGAAAATCAACTCAATATTTAAAGTCTTTAAAGCGTGTATAATCGCACTTCTTTTAGTTTCAATGATTATTTCATGTGGTACAAAGAAGAAAGTTTCTAGCCATAGAAATTCTTCAAAAACAACGCAGACTACTTCTAATGAAATTGAAAAAGTAGACCCAAAAACTAAAGACGAAAGTCAAGTAGAAAATCAAACAAAGCAAGAAAAAACACCTAAAACAACAGATGATAAACCCGCCTTTAGCAATCCAGTTGAAGCCTATATCTGGCAATATTCTGGAATTGCTCAAGAAGAAATGCGTTTGTATGGAATTCCAGCGAGCATAACTATTGCGCAGGGAATTTTAGAATCAGGCTCAGGTCAAGGCAATTTAACTACACGTTCTAACAATCATTTTGGTATAAAATGCAATGGATGGGAAGGCGAAAAAGTATATCATGATGATGACGAATTGCAAGAATGTTTCAGAAAATACAAAGATCCTAAATATTCGTTTAGAGACCATTCTTTGTTTTTGTACGAAAGACCGCGATATGCATTTTTGTTCGATTATAAAATAACCGATTACAAAGCTTGGGCAAAAGGACTTAGAAGAGCAGGTTATGCTACCGACAGAAAGTATCCGGATAAGTTAATTAGTTTAATCGAGCGTTTTCATTTACATGAATTAGACGCAGAAGTGGTAAACGGTACGCCGCCACCTAATTTTCCTAAGCCCAAAAACAAAGTAGACACCACAACTAGTGTATATTATGTAAAAGCAGGTGATACCTTATATAAAATTTCAACACAATTTAATTTGACCGTAGATGAGTTAAAACAACTCAATCAATTAGAAAGTGATAATTTAAACATCGGTCAAAAATTATATTTAAAACCCCTTAACAAGAAATGATTTACAAAAGAAGTAGTGCATTATTCAATGAAGCTAAAAAATATATTCCTGGTGGCGTAAACTCACCTGTTCGTGCTTTTAACTCGGTAGGCGGTGATCCTATTTTTGTGAAAAGAGCCAAAGGAGCCTATTTATACGATGAAGACGGAAACCGATTAATCGATTATATTTCATCTTGGGGACCTATGATTTTGGGTCATGCCCACCAACCTGTAATTGAAGCGGTAATCGAAAAAGCCAAAGACGGGACTTCTTTTGGAATTCCTACTGAGTTAGAAACCAAAATAGCAAAATTAGCTGTTGAAATGGTTCCCGGGATAGATAAAATTCGTTTTGTAAATAGCGGGACAGAAGCCTGTATGAGTGCAGTTCGCTTAGCCCGTGGTTACACAGGTAAAGATAAAATCATCAAATTTGCGGGATGTTATCACGGTCATTCCGATTCATTTTTAATCCAAGCGGGTAGTGGAGCGGTAACTTTTGGTGCACCCAACAGTCCGGGCGTAACCAAAGGAACAGCAAAAGATACTTTACTAGCTAATTACAATGATTTAGCTCAAGTTGAAAAAATTATAAAAGCCAACCAAAATGACATTGCCTGTATTATTGTAGAACCCGTTCCTGGAAACATGGGCTGTATCATTCCAAATAAAGGATTTTTAGAAGGTTTACGAAAATTATGCGATGAACATCAAATCTTATTAGTTTTTGACGAAGTGATGACCGGTTTTAGGCTAGCAAAAGGTGGAGTACAAGAACGTTTAGGCGTTTTGGCAGATATAGTGACTTTTGGGAAAGTTGTTGGTGGCGGTTTGCCTGTTGGTGCTTTTGCAGCTCGAAAAGAAATCATGTCGCATCTAGCACCAGAAGGACCAGTTTATCAAGCTGGAACTTTAAGTGGAAATCCTTTAGCCATGGCTGCGGGTTTTGCTATGTTAGATGAATTGAATAAACATCCAGAGATTTTTGAAGAACTCGAGAAAAAATGTGCTTATTTATATAAAGGTTTATCTGAAGTTTTAGAAAAACACGAAATTCCACATACCATTAACCGAATGGGCTCAATGTTATCAGTTCATTTTGAAAAAGAAGCTGTAGTTGATTTTGAAAGTGCTGCTAAAGCGAATAACGAAACCTTTAAAAAATACTTCCATGGCATGTTGAAGCGTGGAGTTTATTTACCACCAAGTGCTTTTGAAAGTTATTTTTTGAATAATGCTTTGAGTTATGAAGATATTGATTTTACGGTTTCAGCTTTAGAAGATTTAGCTCCCGAATTGAAATAATTGTTTTAATAGATTATAGATCAACCTAATTTTTAAAGATGAGAAAAAGTAATTGCATACATATCTTCATGTTGCTTTTTATTCTGCATAGTTTTGGACAAACTACAATACCAGATAATACAACTATAAGTGGAAATTGGACCCTTGAAAATTCGCCTTATATAATTGAAGGCAGAGCTATTGTCTTAAATGGAGAAACTTTAACCATAGAAGAAGGCGTAGAAATTAGATTTAATTCAAGTTCTGCTTCAGCTTCTCCATCTTGGTTTGACTATAATGCTGGAAACGTTGGTGTATTAAGAGTACAAGGTACAATTACAGCAAATGCTTCAGCTTCTAATCCTATATTATTTACGCGTAATGGTTCATCAGGATATTGGGGAAGTGTTCTTATTGATGAAAATGCAAATAACAATTCATCTTTTGAAAATTGTATAATAGAATACGCCAAAGAAACTAGAAATGTACCAGGAATTAATTCGGTTGTTTCTTTCAATGGTGCAATAAGTCTTTTTCAGACAGGTATTACTATTGAATCTAATGAGTTTAGAAATAATTATATCAACGGTTTACTTGTTCGCGATGTAACTACTTCATTTGAAATCCCTAACAATACATTTTTTGATAATGGAACTAATGGATTAGTAATTTTTGATTCTACGCTTAATGCGATCAATAACATATTTTATAACAATTCAATTATTTCTTCTGGGGCAGTATCTGCGATTCGTTCATCTAACTCAAATGTCTATTTGGTTGGAAATTTAATCTACAATAATGATAATTTTGGTGTGTATACCACTAGTGCTGGTAATCATTACATTATAAATAACACCATTGTAGGAAATTCCCAAGGAATAAGAGTTGAAAGTGGTGCCAATACCTATATTTTTAATTCCATTATTCAAAATAATAATTTGAACTTCGCAACCAGTAATCCTGTAGGTGCAATTATTGAAATGCAGAATAGTATTACTGATGATGCTACATTTCCTGATAATGTTAACGATTTAGTTGGAAATATTTTAGGTTCAAATGCTTTATTTTCAGATTTGAACTCTGATGATTTTTCTTTGCAAAACACTTCTCCTTGTATAGATTCAGGAATCCCTGATACTTCCGGCTTAAATATTCCAGATTTAGACATCGTTGGCAACCCCAGAATTGACAACAATATAATTGACATGGGTGCATTTGAATTTCAACAACCACTTAGTGTTAATGAAGTAAACTTACAACAAAGCCTTAGCATTTATCCTAACCCAGCAAGTAACAAGTTGAATATTATTTTAGATGATTTTGATTTTGCACGAATTTATACTCTAAATGGAAGGTTAATTAGCACGCATAAATCAAAAACCATCGATTTAACCGAATTTGAAAAAGGAATTTACCTTTTGAAGATTGTAACTGAAAATGGTAATACAATAGCTCAAAAAATTATTAAAAACTAAAATATAAACTTATCTAGCTCAGAATTGAAATTAAAAATTTCACTTAATCAATTACAGTTGCTTTGGGTTTGCCAGTATAAAATTTTTCGTAAAGTCGATCGTAAAAAATAATTTCCCGTTCTATTCTTTGGTTGTTGAAGCCAAAAATAAGAGCACTTTCGTTTTTACTGATGTCAAATATTAAGTTATCGTCGTTTCCCATAAAAATACGTTTGCCATTGTTCCATTGCAACCAAACTAATGGTGGCACACCCAAAGCTCCCCAAGTTTTATGTAAATAGAAACCACCTTGTTTGTGCTTTCCTTTAATTTGCTTGATGTAAGTTTTCCCTGCATGTTCATAGCTTATTTGCAGTGTTTTTTTGTCGATAAACTCCAATTGAATGAAATTTACTTGCTGAGGTATTTCCATCTCAAAAACTTCATCCAACGGAATTCCTTCAAAACTATATGCACTTTCATATGGATTAATTTCGTAATACCCATTCATTAAATGCAATTGGTCTTTGTATAATGGAACCGCTTGGCTTGGAGTAGGAAGTTTCCCGCAAGAAACTAAGCTAGAGATAATTAAAATGAAAAAAGTAAGAAGTTTTAAGAGTTTCATAAAATTTTAAAACTCAAATATAAACTATTTTGTGAATAAAGTGCCCAGAGCGGGACTTGAACCCGCACGCCCTAATGGACACATGGCCCTCAACCATGCCTGTCTACCAATTCCAGCACCTGGGCATATATTTCCCAGATAAACTGGGGATTTATAACTAAAAACCCCCAATTATTAACGGAGGTTTGTGATCTGGCTGGGGCTCGAACCCAGGACCCTCTCCTTAAAAGGGAGATGCTCTACCAACTGAGCTACCAGATCTTGTAAATAAAAAAAATTGAATAATCAACTTTAGAACATAAATTTGTGATCTGGCTGGGGCTTACTTCGGCTCAACCCAAAGGTTTCGCTCAGCATAGACTTCTCGCCCAACAAAATCAGAACATAAATTTGTGATCTGGCTGGGGCTCGAACCCAGGACCCTCTCCTTAAAAGGGAGATGCTCTACCAACTGAGCTACCAGATCATGAAAAAAGTATCCACTTTTTGCGGGTGCAAATATAGTATGTATTTTCGTATTATCAAGTAAAAAATGCTTTAAATTTGATGCTTTTTATAAGTTGTTTCATATTAAAAATTTAAGCTTTGAAAATTGTTCTATTAGGTTATATGTCGTCAGGAAAATCAAGTGTTGGTAAGGAGTTAGCCAAGCATCTTCAAATTCAATTTGTTGACTTAGATCATTACATTGAAACTAAATTACAGATGAACATTTCCGAAATATTTCAGCAGAAAGGAGAAATCTTTTTTCGAAAAATAGAAAATGAATGCTTAAAAGAAGTTTTAGATAATTCAGAACATGAAAATCTTGTTCTCGCTCTTGGTGGAGGAACTCCATGTTATTACAATAATATGGAATTGATTAATCAACAAGAGAATACAACATCATTTTACTTGAAACAAAATATACAAACTCTTTTAGAAAGATTATGGGAAGAGAAAGAAAGCCGA
Organism: Psychroflexus planctonicus; assembly: GCF_014640195.1. Taxonomy (GTDB): domain Bacteria; phylum Bacteroidota; class Bacteroidia; order Flavobacteriales; family Flavobacteriaceae; genus Psychroflexus; species Psychroflexus planctonicus. Next base: position 92,184 of record NZ_BMGM01000011.1, on the reverse strand, counting down.
CCGCTTATTTCGCATTATCAAGATTTATTTGGTTTAGAAGAATTCATTAGAAAACATCTATTTGAACGTCAGTTTTTTTATTTACAAGCAAAACATATTGTAGAGGTTTCAAATCTAAATATGACACAAATTATAGAAACTATTAATCTTAAAATGAATAACAAATGAAAAGAATTATTTTATGTATGTGTATAATTTTTGCCAGTTCTTGTGCAGAATTACAACAGATTGCTGATGAAGCAATGCAAGATCAAACCCTTACTAATGCTGATATTTCTTCTGGACTAAAGCAAGCTTTGCGTCAAGGAGTTCAAGACCGTGTGAGTGATTTGGCCAATGAAAATGGCTTTTTGAATAATGATTTGGTAAAAATCACTCTTCCCGACGAACTTAAAAGATTAGATAATACATTACGAAATGTTGGGTTGGGAAATTTAGCAGACGAAGGAATTAAAATGCTGAATCGTGCAGCTGAGGATGCAGTTTCAGAAGCAACTCCCATATTTTTAAATGCCATTCGAGATTTAAGCATTACCGATGCAAGAGATATTTTATTGGGTAAGGATGTGGCTGCAACAAATTATCTAAAAACACAAACGCAAAATGAATTGTACCAACGCTTTCAACCTATAATTGAAAATAGCTTTGCTAAAGTAGGAGCAGACCAAGTTTGGACTAATATGATTAACCGCTATAATCAAATTCCATTAACACAAAATGTAAATCCAGATTTAACCGATTATGTTACACAAGAAGCACTAAAAGGTGTTTTTGTAATGCTAGAAATTGAAGAAAAACAAATAAGAGAAAGCATCGGCATGCGAAAAACAGATCTCATGCGAAAAGTATTTGCTTTACAAGACAGAAATTAAGCAATCGATTTGATAAATTGAATGCTCAAATTATTAAAGTCGTTTGGGCGTTCTACATTTACCACGTGTCCACAATTTTGGATAATTTGTAAAGTCGCTTTGGTATGATCTTCTACAATTTTTTTAATAGAAGGCAAAAACAAATGATCTTGTTCCCCCATAACATACAACGAAGGAATATTTATATCTTTTTGTCTAAAAAGCTTCAATAAGGGTTTGATTTCTGAAGTTAACTTAAACCATTTTATAAATTCTTTCTGGTAGAGTTTTTTAGCTTCATTTACAAATAACAAGCGTGACTTTTTATGGTTTTTGCGCGGCATAATGATGAAGGCAAATAACTTATACAGTAACATATACGGTATAACCGATTTAAAAATATTACCTACACGCATTAAAAAACGGGAACGGATATTCATTTTCATGATGGCGCCGCCCATGACCATACTTTCTACCCGTTCAGGATATTTTTCAGCTAAATTTCGAATTAAAATAGTACCTAACGAAATGCCTACAAAATGAGATTTCTCAATCTTTTCTACATTCAAAACTTCTAAAATATCATTCGTGATAATATCAAAAGTATAATCTTCTTTAAAGCTATCCGCTAATTTGGGCTTGGAGTTTCCGTGTCCTCGAAGGTCTAATAGCAATACATTAAATTCCTTTTTATAAGCACGAATTTGCTTAAACCAAATACTCGAACTCCCGCCAGCACCGTGGACAAAAGTTACCCATGTTTGGGAAGATGAATGAATGTAAGTTTGGTAACTAAGCAATTTTAATTTTTTACAATATTCAAACAATTTTTCTGAATCGCATCTCTTTTTAACCAATTATTTGTAATCAAATGTATTTTAATAAGTTGAATGTTAGTAGATTAATTTTACATAAAACAGATGCATTTAACTGATTTTCATCATAGTTTGAATTTCATTTGAAAGTTATTTTTGTACAAAACTAAAATATTTTGCAATGAAATTAAATTGGGGTGCTTCTATTGTTTTGGCCATAGGTTGTTTTATTGGCTTTATTATGTTTTTTGTGGTACAGATGCTATCTTCTAGCAATAATCAGGATTTGGTTACTGAAAATTATTACCATAAAGAATTATTGGTACAAGATGAAATTGATAAAGTAAACAATAGTGCCGATTTGGTCGGTGATTTTCATCTTGAAAAAACAAAAGAAGGTTTGTTAATTCACTTTCCAACTTCTATTGAAGCCGATAAAGTTGAAGGAGAAGTTTTGATGTACAGACCATCAGATAAACAAAAAGATTTTCGTTTCCCAATTCAGTTGAAAAATCATCAGTTGTTAATTCCTGCTCAATTTTTGGAACAAGGTAGGTGGAACGTGATGGTAGATTTTAAAATTGATGAAAAAGCCTTTGCTTATAAAAAAGAAATGACTTGGTGATGTTGTGGTCTGCTTTTATATTGGGTTTGCTAGGAAGTCTGCATTGCGTTGGCATGTGTGGACCAATTGCATTTATGCTACCCGTTGGTAAGAGCAATTCTCTACAAAAATTTACTCAAGTTAGCTTATACCATATTGGTAGATTAATGGCTTATGCTTCAATCGGTTTAGTATTTGGAATAATTGGTCACAGTTTTGCTACTTTTGGTGTGCAGCAGCAACTTTCAATTGGCATTGGTATAGTTATGATTTTGTTGGTGGTTTTACCACAAAAACAATTACAGCGTTTCAAAATTACACAACCCATTTACCGCTTCATTGGTAAAGTAAAAACCGAATTGGGTCTAGCTTTCAAAAAAGATTCTTATTTCAATTTTTTTCAGCTTGGATTTTTAAACGGACTTTTGCCTTGTGGCTTAGTCTATATGGCGGTATTTGCTTCGGTTGCCACAGCCAATTTAACCAATAGCATGTTTTATATGTTGCTTTTTGGACTCGGAACGGTACCAATGATGACGGGCGTAATTTACTTTAAAGGTTTTATTCAAAAAGCTACCCAATTCAATTTTAGAAAAGTAATTCCGTATGCGGTGGTCATTATAGGAATTCTCTTCATTTTACGTGGCATGGGTTTAGGAATTCCGTATGTTTCTCCAAAACCTGCTGTTGAAGAAGTTTCTTCTTCAATGGAATGTCATTAAATTTTTCTGAAATTCTTCTCGTTTATCATTTTACATCTTTTTAGATGACTTATTTTTGTTGAAACTTTTTCTGTATGTACAAAACACTTTTACGCCCCTTACTTTTTAAATTTGATCCAGAAAAAGTACATCATTTCAGTTTTTCTAGTTTACAAAAAGCTTCAAGATTACCTGGCTACAAAAGTTTTGCAAAAGCTAATTTTCAATTAGAAAATCTTAAATTAGAACGAGAAGTTTTTGGGTTGAAATTTAAAAATCCAGTTGGTTTAGCAGCGGGTTTCGACAAAGATGCAAAACTCTATAAAGAACTTTCTCAATTGGGTTTTGGTTTTATTGAAATTGGCACACTTACCCCAAAACCACAAGAAGGAAACCCAAAAAAGAGACTTTTTCGCTTAAAAGAAGACCAAGCCATTATTAACCGAATGGGTTTCAATAACCAAGGTGTTGATGAAGCTGTAAAGCGTTTGCAATCTAATCCGGGTGTATTAATTGGCGGAAATATTGGTAAAAATAAAATCACCCCCAACGAAAATGCTTTTGATGATTACCGAATTTGTTTTGAAAAGTTGTTTCCAGTGGTCGACTATTTTGTAGTGAATGTAAGTTCTCCTAACACTCCAAATTTACGAGACTTACAAGAGAAAGAACCCTTGACCCATCTGCTTTTAAAATTACAAGAACTCAATTCCAGCAAACCCAAACCCAAACCCAAACCCATTTTGTTGAAAATTGCCCCCGATTTAACCAATTCGCAATTAGATGATATTATTGAAATTGTAGAACAAACTAAAATCGCTGGAGTAATTGCCACCAATACTACAATTGATAGGCAAGGATTACAATCTGAACACAAAGAAGAAATGGGCGGCTTAAGTGGAAAACCCTTAACAAAAAGAGCAACCCAAGTTATTGCGTATTTGCACCAAAAAGGAAAAGCCAAGTTTCCTATTATTGGTGTAGGTGGAATTTTTACTCCAGAAGATGCTATCGAAAAATTGAAAGCTGGCGCAAGTTTAATTCAGTTGTATACTGGTTTCGTGTACGAAGGTCCAAGCTTGATCAAAAAAATAAACCAGGCTATTCTTAAAGAAATGGATTAATGCCAGCTGAAATCATTTCATTTTTAATTGCGTCTATTGCGTTAACCATTTCACCTGGACCTGACATTATTTATGTGTTGGTACAAAGTATGTCGACAAACAAAAAAGATGGTATTGCTGTTAGTTTAGGTTTGGTAAGCGGAATTATTATTCATACAAGTTTGGTTGCTTTTGGCGTTTCGGCTATTATTAAAGCTTCAGAAAATCTTTTTTTCATCATAAAAGTTGCAGGTGCAGCCTATTTACTTTTCTTAGCTTATAAAGTGTGGAAGTCTAATGAAAACTTGGACTTCTCAGGAAAATCGAATGTAAGTGGGTTCAAGAAAATGTTTTCACGCGGATTTTTAATGAATGTGCTCAATCCCAAAGTAACTATTTTCTTTTTAGCTTTCTTTCCAAGTTTCATTTGGAGTCCAGATGAAAACCTGATTTATCAATTTTATATATTGGGCTTTTTATTTATGCTACAAGCCATCTTGATTTTTGGGATTGTTGCTTTTCTAGCTGAAAAAATAACTCGTTTCTTAAACAAAAATAAGCAGACGCAATTGTTCTTTAAATATTTACAGATAATTGTTTTTCTAGGAATTGCGATTTTGATTTTTGTGTAACTTTAATAAATACAAAGACAGGAAGTGCGCAAGCTTAATTAATTTGAGTTCAAAACATTAACCTTCTTTTAATTTGCTACATTATTTGCATGTATCTTTTTACTGAACAAAGAAAAAAAGAAAGATTTCAATATCACCATTTTATTCTTTTTAACAATTAATTTTTACTTTGCTAATCTGAAGGCCGGCAAAGGCAGGCTAAACTTTTACTTTTATAAAATTACACTCCCGAAGCTTCGGGATCGTTTCAACAATATATTCGCCATTTTTGTTATGTGCTGTTACCTTGCGTATTTTTCGGCTTTGTTATATTTTTCGTTTTCGTAAATCTCGTGAGGAATGATGAACAGTCAAAATATCAACTCGGTTTTCATTCACAACTCGGTATATTATTCGATAGTTTCCTTCAAAAATTTCTCTAATGTTTTCATCTTGAATTTCAGTAACCATACGACCAGAGTAACTCTGAGATTTCAATATATCAGTTCGACTTCGGATTTTTAAAAATTGTCGTTTCGCATAAAGTTTAGAGTCTTTAGAAATATAATCAGCAATATCTTTTAAGTCATTTTTTGCTTGAAAAGTCCAGTTTATTCGAACCATTTATCAATCTCTTTGTCAAATTCACTTTCGCTTAAGACTTCACCATTTTCAGATTGGATTTTTCCGTTCTCAATTTTTTCCACTAAAATTAGTCTTTCAATTAAATCGTCAATCGAAAATTGTTCTGGAAAACTATCAATTTGTTCTTTCAATTTCGCTTTTGTTATCATAGTGAAATTTTTTTCTAAAGATACGAAAGATTTTATTTCAACGGAAATTTCGTTTTATATGCGAAGGTAACTTTCTCTCAACAGTATTGAGAGTTTTGAAAAACCCCTATACTTTTCGTGTATTTCATTTTTTTCAAATATTCTTGTCGGAAAAACCTTTTATTTTAGGCTCATTTTGTAGAATATATTTTGCTAATTCAGGTACAATCGAGTCTCCCCATTCAGATTGTTCATTTTTTTTACTGATATATTCTCCAACATTCCAATTGAGTTAAATCAATTCAGTGTAAACTAATTTTATAGCATTTGCTCTAGATTTTTTAATTTATACAACAATATTGTTCAGTCAGACAGGTTCGAGTCTTAGTAAATTTTGTAATTTCATTTAATAGGAAGTGATAATTAAAACAAATTTTTTCATTTAAACTATGCATCAGCTTCTTCCCTTCCATTAAGGGAAGGGTAAGGGATGGGTGCAAACTAAAACATAAAAACACCCTTTGCCTTTCGGCATTTCCCTTTAGGGAAAAATTTTAATCAATCTTATTCACTAAAGATAAAACCAGTAAAGCTTTTTGAAAGCGAATTTCAAATATTACTGCTAACTTGATTTTATCTTTTCTATTGTCTGTACAAAGCCTAATCAAATCATAGAAAGATTTGGAGTGACAGTCGTCAATTTTATATAATTTAAAATTATCCGCTTTCTTTTGCGAAAATGATAAAATTGTATATTTGAAGCATGGAGAAAGTAAAAATAATTGAATGTCCTAGAGATGCTATGCAAGGCATCAAAACCTTTATACCAACAGATGAAAAGCTGAAATACATCCAAGCTTTGTTGAATTGTGGTTTTGAAACTTTAGATTTTGGCAGTTTTGTTTCTCCTAAAGCCATTCCGCAGATGCAAGATACTGCTCGTGTTTTAGATCAATTGGATTTATCAAGAACACAAACTAAACTATTAGCTATTGTAGCTAATTTACGCGGGGCAGAAGATGCCTGCCAGTTTACTGAAATTGATTATTTGGGTTATCCATTTTCTATTTCAGAAAATTTCCAGATGCGAAACACGCATAAAACCATAGCGGAATCTATTGAAGTTTTGTCCGATATTTTAAATATAGCTAACAAACACAATAAAAAAGTAGTGGCTTACCTTTCCATGGGGTTTGGAAATCCGTATGGAGATCCTTGGAATGTAGAGATTGTTTCAGAATGGACAGAAAAATTAGCCAACATGGGCGTAGAAATTTTGTCTTTGTCTGATACCGTAGGAACTTCAGATTCAGAAACCATTTCCTATTTATTTGAAAATTTAATTCCAGCTTATCCAAAAATTGAGTTCGGTGCACATTTACACACCACGCCAGATAAATGGCACGAAAAAGTGCATGCTGCTTACCAAAGCGGTTGCCGTAGATTCGATGGAGCTATTCAAGGTTTTGGTGGTTGCCCAATGGCAAAAGATAAATTAACAGGAAACATGCCAACGGAAAGATTGATTTCTTATTTTAATGAACACAAAGCAGAAGCCCAAGTAAAAATGGGAAGTTTCGAAGCTGCTTACAATCAGGCAAGCAGATTGTTTTCTAAATATGCATAGCATTAAACATTGAAAAATATGATTTTAAGCAGTTTATAGGATGAAAAAATTATGAAAACTTTAATCATGTAGAATAAATTGTACATTTGTAGAATTAATACGACGAGTTGTTTTGTCGGATTCTATAAAAAATGAAAACAAAATTATTCTATTCTTTCCTGTTTTTTGGAGTTTATCTATTTGGGTTTGCTATCGAAAATATGCCAAAAGTTGATTTTTCTGCTTTCGCTATTTTAGAAGTAGAATTCACAACCAATCCAACTACATCAAATACAGATGTAGTAACTACTTGCATTGGGCAAACCATTACTTTTACAGATGCTTCACAAAACTTAGGAGATAATCCTGATTATATATGGTCATTTGAAGGCGGTTCAATTGCTCAGGCTTCAACTGAGGGTCCACATGAAATTCAGTACAATTCAGAGGGAACATTTTCAGCAAGTTTGACATTGAATGGAACGACCAAAAGCATCACCGTTGAAGTTTTGCCTGCACCCAATTCACCTTCATTAGAAATCGATAATTCATCATCTTCAGGTTATTCTTCAGAAGTAGATAGCGGTCAAATTCAGTTTTTACGTTGTGGAAGTTTCAATTTTGCAAATTTCAATTTTATAGATCCTAATCAAGATACTTATCCAGAAGGAACCACTTTTGACATTAATTGGGGAGACGGAAGTCCTGAAGCTACTTCATTAGAAAGCCATATCTATAATCCAGGTATTTACACCTTAACTTATAGTATAATTTATCCTAGTGGTTGTTCAGCAAGTACTGATTTTTCAATTTATGTTGGAAACGAGCCACCTACCATTACCATTTTTAATTCAGGTTCTATTTCTTGTAAACCCAATGAATATGATTTTACCGTTGCAGCTTCAAATGATTTGCCTGGAACTATCTATGAAATTAATATCAACGATGGGTCTGAGCCTATTATTTTAAATGGCTTGCCTACCAATCCGTTTACATTAACTCATGTGTTCGAAGATACTTCTTGTGGAGCAACGTCTGTTGTAAACAATACAACCTATTACGATGCTTTTTCAATTCAAGTTACGGCGTACAATCCGTGTTCAACGCAAGGTTCGTTTACTTCTGTTGGACCTGTTCGCGTTTCAGAAAGCACCGAACCTGATTTTACAATGAGCAATACAACAGCTTGTGTAAATAATGAAATTAGCTTACAAGATATCACCAATCCTGGAGCTAGCGCAACCCAAGGCGGCTGCTCTACAGATTATGGTGTGTATTGGGAAGTGAACCCGTTAACGGGTTTTACAGTTACCGAAGGAAGCTTAGGAAGCAACAACGGTTTTACTGGAGATACTTACGACTGGAACGAATGGACTAACGGAGATGGAAATGTAAACATTAATTTTAACGAACCTGGAACTTATGAAGTTACCTTATTTACTGGGAATAATTGTGGTGAAGAAAGCATCATTAAAAGCATTTGTGTGGCGCCAGAGATTAAAGCGGAATTTGAACTTGATGAAAACGAAGCCTGTTTTTCGGACATTTTTATAGTTGAAAATACATCGAGTTTACCAGGCTGTAATCAAGATAATTTATACCAATGGAACATTACGGCCAATCTTAATGAATGTTCTGACGAATTACCAAGCAACGCAGCTTGGAATTTTGTAAATGGAACAAATCAAAATTCAGAAAATCCAGAGATTGAATTTGCTGAACCTGGATTATACACTTTAGAGTTGGTTTTGAATACCAACGAGCAAGATGCAGCTTGCAAAACGGATTCTTTTTCGCAAGAAATACAGATTAAGGATACCCCAGAAGCAGTTTTAGAAAACCAAAGCGTTTGTATTGACCAAGATGTTCAACTTTCGGCTTTGGTTTCCAACTGCTTTGCAGACCAAGAGCCAACTTACAACTGGGATTTTTCTGATTTACCAACCAACATTTCTAATTCTACTGAAGCTGAACCGATTCTAAATTTTAATCAGCAGGGTGTTTTTCAATATACTTTAGAAGTAGAAAACGAATGTGGAATTGCAACTTATACTGGAGAAATTACCGTTTTAACAGAAACCGAAGCAGAAATTATTGCTCCCGAAGAAGTGTGTGCCAATGGAGCTATTTCTTTAGAAGGTATTATTTCGGGCGCTACCACAACAGGTGTTTGGACGGTAAATGTGGAAGGTGGAAGCTTTGAAGAAAACCCAAATGTACTTCAACAAACTTATCTTCCTGCTGAAGATTTTGTAGGAAACATCGAATTTACACTCACATCTACTTCTGATGAAGAAATTTGTGATGAAGTCAGCCAAACTTTTGTGGTGGAAGTTCAACCACAAGCAGAAATTGCAATTGAAGCAGCCGAAGCTGTTTGTTTAAATGAAAGTATTGAACTTACCGCAATTCTTGGTGGTTCAGCTACCGAAGTAACTTGGACAAGCAACCTAAACGGAAGTTTCTCGGATGCTAATGCTGTTCAAACTACATTTAATTTACCAACTGATTTTTCTGGAGAAGTAGAAATTTTTGCAACAACCAATAATCCAGACGGTGCTTGTGAAGCGGTTGAAACAAGTGTTTTAATCAACGTATTGCCTACTCCTGAAATGCAAACTCTGTCTGATTTGGTGGTTTGTAACACAGAAGTAATTAACGAAATAGAATTTACAGGAACCAATGCTGATTTTGCAACTGATTTTACATGGGAATTTACAGACGAAATTGGTTTAGGTCAATTAACGGGAACTGGAAATATCCCTAGTTTTTCTGCTCAAAACTTAACAGAAGATTCATTTACAACGCAAGTAAGTGTTACACCACTTTTAAATATAAATGGTATTATTTGCGAAGGCGAAGCAGAAACCTTCAACATTACCATTCATCCTGCGCCCTTGGTGAATGATATTTCATTGAGCTTTTGTGAAATAGCTGACATTGATTTTTCACCAGAAGATTATACCGATAATTATATTCCTGACGGAACAACTTATACATGGAGTTTGCCTACAGGTAACGAAAATGCTGCGGTTAGCGGCGCAAGCGCTTCAATTGATGAACAAAGCAATTTTACGCAAAACCTTATGCAAGTAAGTAATGAAGATACCTATTTGGTATATGAAGTTACTCCGCATTTAGGAAGTTGCGAAGGAGCAACTTTTCAAGTAGAAGTTTATTTTCCTGCCAAACCAGAAATTCAAAATGCCAATTTTGAAGTGTGTAGCGGAGAAGAATTGACCACTAATTTTTCTGATTTTTCATCTAATTTAGTTCCCGAAGCAACTGAATTTACATGGACAGTAAATTCAACTAATTCAGCTACTGGAGCGACTAACCAAAATGAACTTTCAGTTAATTTTCAACAAACTTTATTTAATGAAACTACCGAAAATCAAGTTGTTAATTATACAGTAACACCACAACATGCAGATTGTGTAGGCGAAGCTTTTGATGTTGCTGTTTTGGTAAAACCCAATCCTAGCATAGTAGATTATTCCTTCGAAGTATGTAGCGAAGAAACTATTGTTTTTCCTACTGAAAGTCAATTGAATGATTTTCCTGAAAACACCCAATTTACTTGGGAAGTTGTACAGAATCAAAACATCAACGGAGCCAATCCAAGTTCAACTGAAGCTGCTTCAATCGAGCAAACTTTAAGTTCCAATAGCCTAGTTTCAGAAGAAGTAATTTATCAAGTTACACCTTGGTATGATGCTTGCCAAGGACAAACTTTTGAAGTTTCAATACTGGTAAATCCGTTACCGAATGTACAAGATTTTGAACTAAGTGTTTGTACAGGCGGAAGCTTTTCACTTTCGGTAGACGATTATTTTGCTGGTGAAGTTCCATCGAACACGCAATTTACCTGGGAACTGCCAACTGGGGAAAATTCAGCTGCAATTCAGGGTGCAACTGCTCAGCAAACACCAACAAACACTATTTTTCAAGAGTTAACCAACACTTCGGGTGAGAACACAAGTTTAGTCTATACCATTACACCAGAAACTGAAGATTGCGTTGGAGAAAGTTTTGAACTGACCGTTAACATTGAAAATTCTGGAGAAATTGCTCAGCAACCCACAAGCTTTCAACAAATTTGTGTTGACGGACAAGCTGCTGTTTTAGAAGTAGAATTGGAAATTACTTCTTCAAGCACCACTTACCAATGGTATAGCAATACCGAAGCTTCATCAAATGGCGCACAAGCAATTGATGGGGCAACAACTTCTAGTTTTGATCCAGGAAGTTTTACGACAGAAGGAAATTATTTCTACTATGTGCAAATTAGTCCACAAGGAAATGAATGCGGAGATGTAGTTAGTGAATTTTCTGAAATTGAAGTAGTAAGCAAACCGAGTATCGAGATAGTTTCAACAGAAACCGAATTTGATTATTGCCAATATTCAGAAGTTTCAACTTTAACAGCAAATGCTTCAGGTGGAATAGGAGAAGTTGAATTTCAATGGTGGGTAAGTTCAACTGAAAATTTCAGTGATGCAACGCTAATTAGCAATGCGAACCAAGATGAATTTTCACCTTCAACCGAAGAAATTGGAAGTTTCTATTATTTTGTTGAAGTGCTTCAAAATAACTCAGGTTGTAATGCAATAAGTGAAGCAGTTCATGTGGAAGTTTTTGCTCAACCTGAAATTCAACAACAACCCGAATCGATTGTAGCTTGTTTAAATGATGATTCACAAGAACTTTCTGTAGGTGTAGATTATTCGACAGGAAATCCAAGTTTTCAATGGTTTGCTAGTGAAAATACTGATTTTACAAATGCAAATCCAATTGCTGGAGCTAATCAAATTACTTTTTTACCCGATACCAGTGAAGTTGGCGAAATCTATTATTTTGTTGAAGTGAGTTTTGATAATGCTTCTTGTAACACCTTAATTTCGGAACCTGCTTTAGTAGAAACTATTGTTGCACCAGATTTAGAAGAACTTCCAGATGTTGAAATTTGTGTTGGAGATCTATTTGAAGTGATGCAGTTTTCAAACTTAGATGAAAATATGTTAACTCAATTCAGCTGGACAAACTCCAATCCAAATATTGGTTTGGCAGGAAGCGGAACCAATTCAATTCCTAATTTTATTGCAGAAAACAACTCGACTGAAACACAAGTTGCTGAAATTACTCTAACGGCTACATCGCAATACCAAGGTCAGTCTTGTGGAATTTCTACACAAACTTTTAATATTTCAGTGAGTGCTCCCATACAAGCAAATACTACATTTTCAGATTTCAACGGAGTACACACACGCTGTGAAACTACTAATGATGCATACATTATTTTAAATCCATCAGGTGGTTTTGCAAACGATGAATCTGCCTACGATTACGCATGGACAGGACCGGATAATTTTAGTTCTTCACAAAAAGAAATCTATAATTTAAACACTGGTTTGTACTTTGTTGAAATTACCGACCAAAATGGCTGTTCTGCTTTATTTGAGTATGAAATTATTGCTCCAGAAGCGCTAAGTATTGAAGAAGAACTAAAAATGAATGTTTTATGTCATGCTGACTTTTCAGGTTTAATTGATGTTAATGTGAATGGTGGTACTGGCAATTACACCTATTACTGGGAAAAAAACGGAGCTGTATTTTCAACTCAAGAAGATATTTCCAACTTGGAAGCAGCGACTTACCAATTAACTGTTTTTGATGAAAACCTTTGTTTTGCTAGCCAAACTTTCGAAATCACTCAGCCAGAAGCTTTAGAAATTGAATTACTAAATAGTGGAGGAGCTACCTGTTTTGGTGAAGAAGATTCTGGTTTTATAAATATTGCTGTTTCTGGTGGAGTTCCTATGCAATCTACTAGCACTAATGCAGACTACATTTATCAATGGACCAGTGCGGATGGTTTTGAAAGCAATGAAGCTAATTTAGAAAATTTATCACCGGGTATCTATACTTTAGAAGTAACCGACCAAGTTGGATGTTCTGCTACTTTAGAAGTAGAAATTGAAGAACCTGAAGAATTGGTTATCAATTACGAAGTAACTAGAGAATCATGTGCAAATGCAGGCGATGCGAGTATTGATCTGAATATCAATGGTGGAGTTGCACCATATACCATCAATTGGGAAAATGGACAACATTCAGGCAGAATTATAGATTTAATTGCAGGAATTTATACAGTTCAAGTAGTAGATGCTAATGGCTGTGAACGTGAAATTGATATTGAAGTTTTACCTCCAGCAAGTTATACTGCAGAATTAACGGCAACAAATTTAAGTTGCTTTGAATCTAATGATGGAATAATTGATTTAGACATCGTGGCTGATGGAGATTTTGATGAAAGTCAGCTTCAATTTACCTGGTCTGGACCTGATGGTTTTGAAAGTACCACACCAAACATTACCGACCTAGCAGCAGGATTTTACGAAGTTGAAATTGCCACATCCGATGCTTGTGTGCAGACTTATAGTGTAGAAGTTGAACAGCCTTCACCGCTAGAAGTTACTTACCATGTAGAAAATGCATCTTGTAATGGCGCTGAAGATGGAGAATTAATTATACATGTTGAAGGTGGAACGCCACCATATTTTTCAAACGTCGGCGAATTTGAAGAAAGCTTTACGCTTGAAGCTCCACAAATAGGAACTCATCAAATAGAGGTTATGGATGCCAATGCATGTGAAATAATTATAGAAGCAGAAGTAACTGATGAGGTTCTTTTTGAAATTCCTGCACCAGTAGGTGAAGCATTTCAGGAGTTTTGTATTGAAGATGAACCAATGCTTGGCGATATTAGAGCAAGTGGTTTAGAAATTATATGGTTTGCCGATTATACATTAACCGAAGAACTTTCACCATTAGAAAGCTTGCAACAAGGTGAAACTTATTACGGAATTAATTACAACTCAGAATACGGTTGCGAGAGCACAGGAATTCTTGAAGTACGAGTAGAAATACTCGATGGAAATTTAGAAGTAAGAAACTTAATTACGGTAAACGGTAACGAATTAAATACCCGAATGAAAATTGAAAACATTAAGCGTTTTCCTGAAAACAAAGTAAGTGTTTTTAATCGCTATGGGAAATTGGTTTGGGAAGCAGACCATTATGATAATGAAAATATAGTTTTCAAAGGAAAATCGAATGCAAAAGGAACGATTAACAAAAATAAAGCACTTCCAACAGGAACTTATTTTTATGTGCTTCAATTTACTTCACCTTGTGGTTTTAAAACCAAAAAAGGATTTGTACAAATAGATAACAATTCTTAGTCATGAAAAGCTTACAAAACTTCGTTTTGAGCGGGATACTTATTCTTTCCTGCTTCATTGGCCATGCGCAATCCGATCCGAAATTGACGAATTATATTTTTACACCCCTAACTTTTAATCCAGCTTACGCAGGCAGTTTTGAAGGTTATAGTGCTTCAGCATTATATACTTCGCAATGGGTTGGTTTTGATGGCGCACCAGAAACACTATACTTGAGTGCGCACAGCAAAATAGGTGATTCTAATGTGGGTTTAGGATTAGATATAGTTAGCGATAAAGTGGGCGCCACCAAAGAAAATAGAGCACTTGGTAATTTTGCCTATCATTTACGATTGAATAGAACTTGGCGTTTATCTTCTGGAATTAAAGTGGGTTATGCCAATTACGCTATAGATTATCGGCAACTTTCTATTGAAAATCCACAAGAGTTTAATCCAAGTTTGGGAGATGTAAGTAACCACAGTTTTGTTTTTGGAGCAGGATTTTATTTACATACTGAAGATTTTTTTGTTGGACTTTCTGTACCTAATTTTTTAACAACACAATACGTAGACGAATTTAGAAATACCTTAGCTAGTAGCACACCAAATTTATTTGGGAACATCGGTTTTCAATTCGAGTTAGATCGTGATGTAGTTTTACAACCAACGGCTTTAGTTCGTGTAATTGAAGGCGCACCAATTAGTACCTTGTATTCGCTTAATTTTCATTGGGAAGAAAAATTTTATGCCAATGTAAATTTTGAATACGATGTTTCCGTTGGAGGATTTGTAGGCTTTAGAATAAGCGATCAATTTATGGCGGGTTATGCATACGATGCAACTATGGGTAAATATTCTCGATTTAATGGCGGTATTCATTCTTTGGTGCTCACACTTAGAGCTAAAGAACGCTATCGCCGTGGTAGATGTGGTTGTTATACATATTAAAACTAAAAAACCCTGCAAGGACTTTAAAATTCTTGCAGGGTTTTTGGTGAAGTAACAAAGTTGAAAATTTAGTTTATTCGGATTTCAAATCCGAATAAACCGAATAAACCGAATAATCATATACCAATTTCAAATCCGAATAACCCCTTCAATTATTACAAACTTCTTCGGTTATCATTTGAGTTTCGATCGATTAACTTGTTCAGCGGATCGATGCCTACTCTTGTGGGTTTTTGATCTACTTCAATTTCAAAAGCATTATTGATTTCTTCAATTTTATGCTTCTTCAAATAAATCAGTTTTTCTTCTTTTTTACCATCAATTTCTTCTTCCGTATAAATTCCTACATCAATATAATCAGCTAAAAACAAAGATTCTACTTTTTCATCATTAATTTCTTCAACTAAAGTAGGACCATAGGTTTCATCAAAAATAGAATTTCCTTTTTCGTCGCTGCGGTATTTCGCCACTTGTGCGGTAAACTTAACCTTGTAATTATCATTTTCTAACTTTTCAGTTTCCGCTTTAATTATTTTGTTGTCGTATAACGTAATGCTTTCAAATAAATCAGTAATTAAATACTGTAAGGAATCAGGCGTATGTTCACTAATGTGTTCCTTAAATTCAATTGCCGTTGTGTAAGGTGGTTCTTGAAAAGCCACTTTATCTATGTACGAGCTCAAAGCGGCATTAAAGTTCTTTTCACCTAAATAATCGCTCATGGCATACATGATCATAGAACCTTTATTGTAATGAATATACTGTTGATTTTCATTTAAAATAAGCGGTAATTCCATTTGACTTTCAAATTTTCTTCCGCTTAAATATTTGTCTAAAGCATCTTTTAAGAAGCGTCTCATTTTTTCAGCACCAAACGTGTTTTCCAATACTTTTAATGAACTGTATTCAGACAAACTTTCCGACATAAGGGTTGCTCCACGAACATTTGCACCAATTACTTGATGCGCCCACCATTGGTGTGCTACTTCGTGAGCAGTTACGCTAAACGGATAATCTACGCCTTCGTCTTCATCATTTACATCGGCAATAAATCCAATGGATTCAGAAAAAGGAACGGTGTTGGCAAATGCTTGTGCAAAAGTTCCAAAAACACTTGGGAATTCAATAATTCTTAGTTGTCTAAATTGGTATGGACTAAAGTTTTCTCCATAGTAAGCCAAGCCTTCTTTTGCTCCTTTTAGCATTCGGTCTAAGTTGTAATCGTGACCTTTATGATAAAAAATCTGTAATTTAATTCCTTTGAAATCTTCTTCAACTACTTCATATTCAGCAGACATGAAGTTGTAGAAATTCAAAATCTTATCGTCCATTTTGTAATGAAAATACCTTCTTCCATCTGCTTCCCATTCTTTTTGTAAATAACCAGGTGCAATGGCAATTTGGTTTGGCGAAGTACTCACGGTAGTTTCAAAATCAATCCAATCGGCATCACTCGATATGTAGGTGTTTTTCAAATTGTCAGGATCCAAAGGCGATTTCATTCGGTCTTTTGGTGGTAAGTTGTATTTTTCACGCACCACATTGTTTTTCAATTCTGCATTTTCATTGTAGCCAATACTCGGAAAAACACTGTTGTTCATAAACGTTCCATTGGTTATTACAGGCGAATTGTTTCGTAACCATGTATTGGGTTCATTTTTCATATTGAAATTAAATGCTACCGTATCTCCGGGTTGTAAAGCTTCATCTAATTGAATAATATGATAATTGTAAGTGGTGTCTTTCAAGACTACTTGATGCTTTCTATTGAAGCTGTATTCCGTTGGTCTATCGTTGAGGTTCAAATGAATAGAATCGATTACTTGATCTGTTTTATTCACTAAGTTGAAATGTCCTTCAACTTCAAAATCGCGAGTTTCAGGAAACAAATCTAAATTGATTTTAGAAGCTACAATTCGTGGTTGAGCTATTCCTGCAAATTTGCCATAGGTTTTTTCATACTCAACGCTTCGTAACTCTCTTTCTTTTCCTGAAAGGCGTTCATTTTGAATATTATTTACATAATAAATGTAACTTCCGATACTTAAAAATCCGATCAAACTTAAATATAAAACGGCTTGATTTACTACAGTGAAACGTTTTCCTGCTTGACTAAATCGTTCTTTTATTGAAGCGTAAATTCCGCGTCTAAAAAACAATAAAGCCAGTACATACAAAGCAATTCCAAATAATCCCCAGTAGAGTTTGTACATAAAGTAGCGCGTTAGGCCGCTTCCGTAGCCATTCATATCTGAATAACTCACTCCACTAATTTCATTAAAATTGAAAATAGCTTGTTCTACTCCAAAGCTAGAAAAGAATCCTAAGAATATGGTAAGCGCTATTAAGCTTACAAATCCTACAATATAATTTTTAATCAAGCTGTGGAAAAAGAAAGCTAAAAAAGTATAAATAATCCAATTCCAGATATTTACTACATAAAAATCGAATAAATAAAGATCGATTTCAAAATCATAAAAGCCTTTACTGGCTTGAAAACTTACTCCTATGATAATAAGTATAGCATACAGTATAAATATCATAAAAATGATTGCTAGAAACTTTGCCAATTGCATTACCCAACTCGAAATCGGCGTGGCATCAAGCAGTTGATCCATATAACTCATTCTGCCACGGTGAAGCAACATGCCGGAAAACAAGAAAATAAGAATCATTAAAAAGAGAGAAAGTCCACCTTTAGCTAAAAAAATTACATTTCTAGTAACAGGCAAAGTGTCTGTTCCTTGGATTGGCATACCGACTTCTAAAACCATCCAGGTAATTAGTATTGCAACTACAGCAATCGAAATAAAAGCCCAGTTTTTTAGGATGTATTTCAATTCTATAAACGTATGTTTCCAAGCCGTTTTTAATTGACTAATAAAAGAAAAATCAACTTGAAAAGATGGCATTGGTATTCGGTTGGTCACTCCAAAATTTTGTTTGGTTACTCGGTTTCCTTTCTTTTTAAAGAAGTTGAAGCTAACCGGTTGTTGATGAAACTTAAATAAACCAAATATGAAAGCGAAAATTACCGAGCTGATTCCTAGCCACAATAAGCGGTTGTATAAAACATAATCTTTAAACGGAATTAGCTTAGAATTTTCTTCCGCAACCGTCCAATACTCGGTTTCTAGACTTACTGCCGACATTCCTGTTGGGTCTAATAAAGCGGCAATGTTTTTAGTGTCTAAATCTTGCATATACGAGTTTGCCAAACTTTGAATAACAATTAAAATCACCACCGTGATGAATCCCACAAAAATGTTTCTTGAAAAAGTTACTACACCAAAAACAATGGCTCCAAAAAACAATAAATTAGGAATTACAATCAGTAAGAAAGGTTGGAAATAGTTTAAAAATTGAAATTCCAGTAGCAATTCTTGATTTGCACCTGGTAGCTGCGTTCCAATCCACAAACCAAGCATACAAAAAACAATAACCACCAAAACCATGATAAAGCTACTCACAAACTTCCCAAATAAGTAAGCAAATTTGGTAAATGGATAGGCGAAAAGCACTTGGTACATTTCGTATTTGTAGTCTTTATAAATGGAACTTCCTACAATAGAAGGCAGTAAAAAATAAACCAATAAGGCCATAGCTGCCAGCAATCCGCTGATTCCTATTGCTGAATTAATTTTACTAATTCCAGTTACGGTAACGGTAGAATCGTCAAAAACACCTATCGCAGAAGCCATAATAAACATGGAAATGACTGCCATAATGATGGCATAAGTATACAATAATGGACTCTTGAGCCAATATTTTAATTCGAAAAAAACAATTTTACTAAACATAGCTTATGCATTTATAGTTTGGTGTTCATCTTCTTTTAAATGCACAAAATACACATCTGCCAAATCGGCTTCAGCTTGTTTAAAATTAGCATCAGGTAGTTGTTCAGCAAAAACCCGAACGTTTAAGGTATTATCTTGGTTGTAATTACTAGAAATTACATTGTATTGTTTGGCTAATTCTTCTTCGCCTGCGCGATCGGTTATGGTAGTCCAAATTTTACCTTGAATACTTTCTACCGCTTCTTTAGGCGACATTTTACTTAAGATTTTACCACCGTTTAAAATCGCCATGTCTGTACACAACTCTTTTACATCGTCTACAATATGTGTAGATAAAATAACAATATGGTTGGTTCCAATTTCACGAAGAACATTTAAGAAGCGATGTCTTTCAGCTGGGTCTAATCCTGCCGTTGGTTCATCTACAATAATTAATTTTGGATCATTCAATAACAATTGAGCAATACCAAAACGTTGCTTCATTCCACCCGAATAACCGGCAACATGTTTGTTTTTTACTTCGGTAAGATTGGTTACTTCTAAGGCGTAAGCCACAATTTCTTGTCGTTCTTTTTTGTTGGTAATTCCTTTTAATTCAGCAAAATAATTTAACAAAGCTTCTGCCGACATTTTTGGATACACTCCAAATTGTTGTGGTAAATATCCCAGTACTTTTCGCAAACGCATTTTTTCTTCCAAAACATTGATATCGCCTAAATGAATCTCACCCGAATCTGGCTTTTGTAAAGTAGCGATAGTTCGCATTAAAGTTGACTTCCCAGCTCCGTTTGGTCCCAAAAGGCCAAACATTCCAGCGTTGATTTCAATAGAAATATCATCTAAGGCTTTTACACCATTAGCGTAAGTTTTTGATAGGTTTTTAAGTTGTAACTGAATCATTTTCGCATATTTAAGTTAACAAATAAGTATGCAAAATTTATTTTTTGTTACATTTTATCAAAAATTACTTTTCTGTTATTTCTAATAACGCATCATAAAGCAAATGAACCGGTAAACCCATTACCGTATAAAAAGAACCTTGAATAGAGGTAATTCCAATTTTTCCAATCCATTCTTGAATTCCGTATGCGCCTGCTTTGTCGAAGGGCTTAAATTGGTCTACGTAAAATTCAATTTCTTCTAATGTGAGTTCTCGAAAACTTACATCTACTTCATCGCTTTTTATGATTTGCTTTTCTTTTGAAGTTAAGGCTACGGAAGAAATAACCTGATGTGTGGTGCCTGATAAACTTTGGAGCATTTGCATAGCTTCCGCTTTGTTTTGGGGTTTATTCAAAGCTCGGTTGTTATGCCAAACAATCGTGTCTCCTGTAATGAGCACTTCGTTGTCTTTTAATTTTCTGAACCCATCGGCTTTCAATTTTACTAAATAATTAGTGATTTCTTCTTTTTGAAGCGAACTCGAAAAAGCTTCATCAACGGGCATTAATTCAACTGTAAAATCAAGTCGTAATTCTTTTAATAAAGATTTTCTTCTTGGCGAGCCAGAGCCTAAAATGATTTGGAAATGAGCTAGTTTTTCTTGTAGCATGGGGAAGGTCTTTTTTGAATTCATTTTTATTCGTGAAAACAGAATTGAGTTTTGAAAATTCCCAAATCTCTTTATGTGTAGCATTGATGAGATTTTCTTTTTTTACTGTAGTAGAATCCTTAAATTTTTCAGGCAGTAATTTTAAAATTCGATGTGAGATATTTTGGTCGAACAAAAGTCTCATACTGCACTATGATATGTTTTATTTTCTCTATCGGCGGCAAAGCTCAATGCTGCATAAATATCATTTTCAGTTAATTCATCGAAATCTTGTAAAATTTCTTGAATTGTCATTCCTGAGGCTAGCCAGTTCAAAATATCATTTACAGTAATACGCAAACCACGTATACAGGGTTTTCCACTGCGTTTACCTGGTTCTATCGTAATAATCTCTTTATAATTTACCATTATGCAAATTCTTTAAGTAAATATACAATTTTTTGTTTGATGTGATTTGTAACTTGATGTTGAATCCAATTTTTGAGTTTGATAGCAATTATATTTTTTAAACGAATTAAAATGTAAAGTTTGTGTATTGTCGGTTTTTAGATTTCAGGGCGCTGCCCCTCAATTGTTGGTATCTTTGATATCTTATCAAGATTTGTGGGCGCTGCCCCCAAAATCTCATTTATATTTCATTGAATTTCCACCGATTTTTTTTTAACTTCAAATACATCACAAAAAATTGAAATTATGGAGATTTTTTATGAAACGAAATAATTCAAAAAAACAGTAGTAAACATTTCGTTGTGCTTTCAAGTTTTCATAGCACAAATAGGGGCTTTAGCCCGTTAATCTTCATAACATTAATGCAACCGATACAATTCAAGGGGCGTAGCCCTGACATAATATTTTTGGTCATAGTCGGTTTTTAGATTTGTGTGCGATGCTCCCATAATTTCATTTCTGATTCATGATAATTTTCACCGAATAGTTTTTTTAAACAGGTGAAATTTAAACCCACCCATAAAACCCCAAACTAATCAAACCCAAAAACATCCAGATTTTAAACAGCATACTCAATTTTGAAAAATCCTTTTTGTGTTTTGCTTTTCCTGTTTTAACAAAAATGATGATCCCGCTAGAGACTAAGGCTAAAAAAATGTAAAGCATAGGAATGAGTTGACCTGCAAAAAAACGAAAGTATGCGTAAACAAGTCCAATAAGGCAAATAAAAACCAGAATTTGAATGAATTGCTGAGTTCGTTTTTTTCCCATAAGGATTGCAAAAGTCTGATGATTTGTAGCAAAATCGCCAACTACGTCTTCTGCATCTTTGGCTAATTCTCTAGCAAAATTGATAACTGCTGCAAATAAAATATAACTCAAAAGCAATTGAAAAACAGGATCTTGCAAGTGAAAAGTCTTTTCATCTACGCCTAAAACCCATGGCAAGAGAAGACTCAAACCCACCACTAAACTCACAAGAATGTTTCCAACTAAAAAGCTACCTTTCAAGTATTTTGAATACATGAAAAGTGAAATGAAAACAAAGCCATAAATAACTAGTGCCAGATAATTATTTGAGTTGAAGGAAAGCCAAAACCCCAAAATCAATCCTATTGTAGATAGAACTGCGTAAGAAATTAGACACCTCCTTTTACCTAGATGTTTGTAGTTATTGTAGTGTTTCGATTTGTTGATTAAATCTGTTTGTTGATCGAAATATGCATTGATTAAATTTCCACCCGCTGCTATAAAGCAAACACTACTGATTAAGCTAATCAGTTTCCAAGTTTCAAATTCAAAAGAAGGAATAAAAGCAGGTAGGAAAACCAATACCATTAAAACTTGTACCAGCGCCAACATGATTAAGTTGGGCAACCGAATTAAATTCACAAAAGCCAGTATTCGAGTTTGCACAAGTTAATAAAATTTTAGTTTTGTTTGTTTTGCTAATAAACGATAATGTTAATTTAAAAACATTATAATATTCATCTAAACATGAAACTTTCTATATATTCTTCCCTTGCTTGTGCTGAGTTAAATCGAAGTAAGGGAGGAATAAGGTGGGTGTAAAATTCCATAATCAGCAATTTTTTTGTAAAATCTACTTTATATTATATCGCCCATTTACCTTGTGTTTTTAAAACTTGCTCAATTAAATCTCGTACACAGCCTTTACCACCATCTTTGTGAGAAATGTATTTGGCTATTTTCTTTACTTCAGGAACTGCATTTTGTGGACAAGTAGGCAGCAGTACTTCTTTCATAGGATATACATCTGGAATATCATCTCCCATATAAGCTACTTCATCTCTAGAAATTTCATAAACATCTAGGTATTCATCTAAAATTTCTACTTTATCATGAGCTCCTAAATATACATCGGTTATGCCAAGGGTTTTTAATCGTTCGCGAACACCTTCGTTGGTTCCTCCAGAAATAATACAAACGTTGAAGCCACGGCTTAGCGCGTATTTCATAGCAAAACCATCTTTTACATTCATACTTCTTAATAATGTTCCTTGGTCAGAAATCAATAATTTTCCGTTGGTTAAAACGCCGTCTACATCAAAAATGAAGCACTTAATTTGTTCTAATAATTCTTTATAATTGGTTTCCATGTTTTTTTGCTATCGAATTTGAAAGTTGTTGGTAAATATCTGTATAGTTCGTTTTCTTCAATTGGTCTAAATGTCTGTTTATGGTTTTTTGGTCTTGGCGCAAAGCCGGACCAGTTTGAGCTTCAACCGGATTCAAACTTTTTATTTTGTTTGCTGTTTCTTCAATTAAAGCTTCTAATATTTCGAAAGGAATTTGATGCGATTTGCAAATTTCTTCACCTATGGCGTATAAATGATTCACAAAATTACACACAAAAACTGCACTTAAATGCAACTCTTGTCGTTGTGCTGTAGAAATGGAATACACTTTTGGTGAAATGCTTTTTGCCATTTTTTCAATTACCGCATAAGTTTCTTCATTTTCAGCTTCCAAACAAAAAGGAATCACTTTATAATTCAAGCTTTTATTTTTAGTGAAGGTTTGCAGCGGATAAAATACAGCATCGTTTTGATGCGTATTTAATAAATGCAAGCTTCCTGATGTATGTGCAACTATTTTGTTGGTAAACGGAATTTGTTTCACCACTTTTTCAATGGCATCATCTTTCACGGCAATAATGTACACATCGGCTTCTTGTAGCAAGTTGAAATCTGTTGTAAAGGCTACATTAATTTCTTTTTGCAGATTGGCTTCAACTTCACTTCGGTTATAAATTTGAAGCAATTCAATTTCATCAGCTGCTTTACAGGATTTTGCTATGTGAAAACCCACATTTCCGAAACCAATTAATACTGTTTTTATCATTTTAAGTCTGCTTCAAATGAGCCGTAAAAGTAAGCATTCCCAAATAAATGCCTCTCGATTTTGAAAAACTATATTTCTGCTTTGGAATATTGAATTGCTTTCACATTTAACTAAAATTTAAAAACACTTGCAGGCATCCCAAGTATATTTGCCAAAATTCGCCGCATGTCCGACTGTATTTCGTATCAACAAACTCAATATTTCTCAGATTTAATTACAGATTATATTGAAAAGAATCCTAAAGTTGAAGCTTTTTATAATCGCTTTCCAGCGCTTTCTTCTTTCGAAGTACAAATGACCGAAAAACGGGCTAGTTTTACTTCTAAAAACCGACAGACTTTAGTAGATGTTTTGTTGAAGCAATATACAAGCATTGCAGCTTCAGAAGCCAGTATAAACAACATCAAATCTTTGTTAGATGTAGATACGTTTACCGTTACTACAGGACACCAATTAAATTTATTTACAGGACCAATTTATTTTATTTACAAAATAGTTTCTACCATTAAACTTTGTCATCAATTGCAGTTGCAATATCCCGATAAAAAGTTTGTTCCTGTGTATTGGATGGCTTCAGAAGACCACGATTTTGATGAAATTAGCTTTTTTCATTTTCAACAAAAAAAATACAAAGCTCAGCATCAAAAACAAGGAAAAGTAGGAACGCATCCTACTGAAAATTTAGACGAATTATTTGCTGAATTAGACCAAGAATTAGGATTAGGAGAACAAGCTAACTTTTTAAGAAAACTCTTTCAAAAAGCCTATTTATATCATGATACCTATGCTGAAGCGACTCGGTATTTGGTGAATCAGTTGTTTCAAGAATATGGGTTGGTAATTTTGGATGCAGATGAAAAAGAATTGAAACGCTTGTTTATTCCGCAATTAAAAAACGAATTGCTTCATCAATCTGTGCATCAACATACTTCGGAGACCATCAAAAAACTACAGGCTGAAAATTATACAATTCAAGTAAATCCACGTGAAATAAATCTATTTTACATTCGTGATGAAGTACGTGAACGCATCATTTATAAAGATGAAACCTATTTTGTAAATGAAACAGAATGGCAATTTACCAAAGACGAATTAATTAAGGAATTGGAAAATTTCCCCGAACGATTTTCTCCCAATGTAATGACGCGTCCCTTGTATCAAGAAACTATTTTGCCCAATTTGTGTTACATCGGTGGTGGTGGAGAATTGGCGTATTGGTTTCAATTGAAGTCTTATTTTCAAGCTGAAAATATTCCATTTCCTATTTTGTTGTTGCGAAATTCAGCTTTGATGTATACCAAAAAACAGGCTAAGAAAATCAAGAATTTAGATTTGCAATTAAGTGATTTCTTTTTAGCTCATCACGAACTAGCTACAAAAGTAACCCACCAAATCAGTGATATTGAAATCGATTTTTCAGCTCAGAAAAAATACCTGCAAACGCAATTTGAAGAATTGCATCAGCTAGCCAGTTTAACCGATGCTAGTTTTAAAGGTGCAGTTGCTGCTCAAGAACACAAACAAATTAAAGGACTAACGCATTTAGAAAAACGATTGCTAAAAGCACAAAAAAGAAAATTAAAAGATTATTTACAAAGGGTAGAAGAACTTCAAATTTCTTTATTTCCCTCGCATTTGCTGCAAGAACGGTTTATCAATTTTAGTGAAATTTATTTGCTCTTGGGTAAAAATTTTATTCCGCGTTTACTTTCAGAATTCGATCCCTTGGCATTGGAATTTAATTTAATTCAAATTGAAAAGTAAGCTAGGCTTTTAAAGTTTCTAGATTATTTACCTTTGCCAACTAAATTTTTGATGAACTCGGTTTTGTGAACAAGCAAGCCGTTCAACTATTAAACAAAGGATTTTAGGCAATTTATGGCAGAGAATAAAAAGAACCAAATGAAGAGTATGCATTCCATAGATATCGATACGGTTGAAATGACTTTAGATATCATGAAATATGCTATTAATAGAATATCCAATACCAACCCAGAATTGGCTGCTCCTAAAAAGGAAGCAGATTTATTGAAATTGGTAGGCGAAACCATTACCAAAGATGGAATTGGGGGAGAAAAAGCCTTTAGCATTTTTCGAGATATTTTAGCAAAAGCAGCCGTTCCTGTAGATCATCCACGTCATTTGGCATTTGTACCTGCTGCGCCCACCCGCGCAGCTATTTTATTCGATTTAGTTACATCTGCATCAAGTATCCACGGCGCTTATTGGATGACTGGCGCTGGCGGAATTTTTTGTGAAAATAGAGCTATGGAATGGTTGGTTTCTTTAACAGGATTGCCAGAGAAAGCTTTTGGTGTTTTTACTTCTGGCGGAACTGCGGCTAACTTAAGTGCCATTGTTGCCGCTCGCGAAGCTTGGAGAGCCAAAAATGAAGAAAACAACGCTTTTAAAGGTTTGTTGATTACTTCGCATGGTGCGCACTCTTCGGTAAAATCGATGGCACAAGTTATCGATGCCGATTTAATTTTAGTGGAAGACGACCAAGAAGATAAATTAACAGGAAAAGCGCTTCAAAAAACCATTAATAATTTAAGTGAAGTTGATCGAAAACGTTTGTTTGCAATTGTAGCTACAGGTGGAACAACCAATGCTGGAATTATAGACGATTTAAGTGGAATTGCAAGCGTTTGTAAAAAAGAAGATTTGTGGTTTCACGTAGATGCAGCTTATGGTGGTGGCGCCTTGGCAGCACCTTCGGTAAGGCATTTATTCAATGGAATTGAAGAAGCAGATAGCATTACCATCGATCCGCACAAATGGATGTTCTCTCCTTACGATTGTGGCGCTGTTATTTATCGAAATATGCAATTAGCGGCCAACGCACACTCGCAAAAAGGAGCTTATTTAGATATTTTTAAAGATGATGGCGCTCAAGGTTTCAATCCAGCCGACTATCAAATTCAATTAACGAGAAGATTAAGAGGAATGCCACTTTGGTTTTCACTTGCCATGCACGGAACAGAAACCTATACCAAAGCCATTGAACGCGGTTTGACATTAGCTCAAAATGCTGCTCAACAAATACAAGATTTAGAACACGTAGAATTGGTTAGAGAACCCGGTTTATCCTGTGTTTTATATAGAAGAAAAGGCTGGGAAGCGAAAGATTATGTAGATTGGACTTATCAGAATCACCAGTCTGGTTTTGCCTTGGTTACTCCGACAAAATGGACCACTAATGGCGAAGCTGAAACCATTGCCAGATTTTGCTTCATCAATCCTGATACTACCGAAGAAGATATTGCTGATATTCTAAAAACAATGGAGTAAATGAAATGGAAGGATTTGACAAGTGCAGGTTTCTTCGCATTTTGTTTTTATCATTTTCTAAGTTTACAACAAAATGAGTTATTTCATTTAGTAGCAAATCCTGTTTTTTGGATCAAGGCAAGTATATCCATAGCATTGGGAATCATTTTTGTGTTTTCGTTTCAAAAATTCAAAAAGAAGAAAGACGGCTAAAACAGCCCAAAAAACCATTTGCATTTTTTGGTTTTTTCTTCTTTTTCAACTTCATCCTTTTTAGCAGGAGTTTTTTCGATTTCATTTTCATCTGGAAATAAACTTTCATCAGGTTCAATTTTGAATCGTAAAAAAGTATCGTCCCAGCCCATTAAAATATAAGCACCATCTGTTGCTGGTCGAGTGCTAATTGAAAATTGTTCGACTATGGTTGCGGTTTCTTGAGCTGGCAAGACAAAGCGCAATACATCTGCATCTTCTTGGTAATTGTAAGCACCCCAATCTTGGTGGTTTTTATTAATAATAATGGTCCATTCATCTTTTTCAGGAATACTAAACAAGGCATAAGTTCCTTTTTTTACAGGCTTTCCGTTTACTGAGCAGTGTTCATAAAAACGTATTTCTGTGGTTTCGTTTGCACCTGTTCGCCAAACTTCTCCGTAAGGTACAAGTTCGCCAAAAATTGTTCTCTCGCGTTTAAAAGGTCGACTATAAATTATTCTTACCAAGGGAGAATTATCTTCATTTCTAGCCATGACTGCATCCATTGGACTTTTATCTAAGTCTGAAAAGTTTTGAGAATAAGAAGTAATCAAACTTCCGATAAAGAAGATGAAGAATGCAAAAAGCGAGAGTTTATTTTTCATATAAGTTGAGGTTTTTCCTTTCAACTCCAAAAATTCAAAAAACGTATATTTTAGACGCCAATTTTAACGAAAATTAATTCACTAACAATTGTTAATAAATTCTCTGGTTTATACTGCTATTTTATTATTCAAAATGCGGCATAAGTAAATGCTTTGGTTATATTTGTGGGTTGTTAAAAAATCACGATTTATATGAGTGAAGAGAATAAAATTGAAAAAAGCTATTCAGCAGATAGCATCCAAGCTTTAGAAGGTATTGAACACGTAAGAATGCGACCATCCATGTATATTGGTGATGTTGGCGTTCGTGGTTTACACCATTTAGTATATGAAGTGGTAGATAACTCTATTGATGAAGCTATGGCAGGTTACTGCGATACCATTCGTGTTACCATTACGGAAAAAGGAAGCATTAGAGTAGAAGACAATGGTCGTGGTATTCCTATAGATATGCACAAAAAAGAAGGCGTTTCTGCTTTGCAAGTAGTAATGACTAAAATTGGTGCAGGAGGTAAATTCGATAAAGATTCTTATAAAGTGTCTGGTGGTTTACACGGTGTTGGGGTTTCAGTTGTAAATGCGCTTTCTTCAGATTTGAAAGCTACAGTGTATAAGAATAACCAAATTTGGGAACAAGAATATAAAATAGGTAAAGCTTTATACCCAGTGAAACCTGTTGGTGAAACTAAATTAGAAGGAACGGTAATTGAATTTATGCCCGATACAGATATTTTTCAAGAAACCATTCGTTTTAATTATGACACTTTAGCTTCAAGAATGCGTGAATTGGCATACTTGAATAAAGGAATTACCATTACTATAGAAGATCAGCGTCAAAAAGATGAAGAAGGAAACTTTTTCTTTGAAGAATTTCATTCTGAAGAAGGTTTAAAAGAATTTATTCGCTTCATGGATTCTAATCGTGAACCAATCATTGGCGGTGTGATTGCTATGGAAGGAGAAAAAAATGATATTCCTGTTGAAGTAGCCATGATATACAATAATTCGTATGCAGAAAACCTTCATTCTTATGTAAATAATATCAATACTCACGAAGGTGGAACACATTTGTCTGGCTTTAGACGTGGCTTAACTTCAACTTTAAAGAAGTATGCAGACGCATCTGGAATGTTAGATAAATTAAAGTTTGAAATTGCTGGAGACGACTTTAGAGAAGGTTTAACAGCGATTGTTTCAGTAAAAGTTCAACATCCCCAATTTGAGGGGCAGACCAAAACCAAATTAGGAAATCGTGAAGTAACTTCTGCGGTTTCTCAGGCGGTTTCAGAAATGTTGGAGATTTACTTAGAAGAAAATCCAAACGATGCTAAAATTATTGTTCAAAAAGTAATATTAGCTGCACAAGCAAGACACGCTGCTAAAAAAGCCCGCGAAATGGTACAACGTAAAACCGTAATGAGCGGTGGAGGTTTACCAGGAAAATTATCAGATTGTTCTGATCAAGATCCAGAAAATTGCGAAGTGTTTTTAGTTGAGGGAGATTCGGCAGGTGGAACAGCCAAACAAGGTCGTGACCGAAATTTCCAAGCTATCTTACCTTTAAGAGGTAAAATTTTGAATGTAGAGAAAGCCATGACGCATAAGGTTTTTGAAAATGAAGAAATTAGAAACATTTACACTGCTTTAGGCGTTACCATTGGTACAGAAGAAGATACAAAAGCCTTGAACTTATCCAAATTACGCTACCATAAGATTGTAATTATGTGTGATGCCGATGTGGATGGAAGCCATATTGCTACTTTAATTCTTACGTTCTTCTTTAGGTATATGAAAGAATTAATTGAAGCTGGACACATTTATATTGCAACTCCACCTTTATATTTAATAAAGAAAGGAAGTAAAAAGCGATATGCTTGGTCTGAAAAGGAACGAAGTGAAATTCAAAATGAATACAAAACCAATGTGAGCGTTCAGCGTTACAAAGGTCTTGGTGAAATGAATGCAGAACAACTTTGGGATACAACTATGAACCCAGATAATAGAATTCTAAGAAAAGTGACCATTGATAATTTAGGTGAAGCTGATCGAATTTTCTCTATGTTAATGGGAGACGAAGTTCCTCCAAGAAGAGAATTTATCGAGAAAAATGCTGTTTACGCTAATATTGATGCATAAATTTTTAACCCTTCGCAATGAAGGGTTTTTCATTTTTATCAATTAAATGCGGTATTTTTAGTAATTTTGGTATCAATTAATCAATTTTTGAATATTATGAAGTCAAGGTTTATTGTAGTTTTTTTAATTTTCTCATCGTTTTCTTCATTTGCACAGATTGATATTAATCGAGTTCTAGCTGCAGGAGCAGAAGATACACAGCTTTTTGCTGAAAATTATTTTGGACCAGGATTAGATGCTGTGGCTTATTCCTTAACAAATGCATGGTTTACTTCTGCGAAATCTAAGAATTTAGGGCAATTTGAAATTTCCTTTATCGGGAATGCTTCATTTGTAACTGATAGTCAAAATAGCTTTCAATTAGATACGGAAGATTATAATTTTTTAGAATTCCAAAGCGGACCTTCTATTCAAAATGTTGCTAATGTTTTAGGAGAAAATGATCCAAGTATAACTGCATTAGCTGTTTTTGAAGATGAAAACGGTAATCAGGAAAGTGTAGCTTTTACGCTACCACAAGGCTTAGCCAATAATGGTTTGGATTATGTTCCAACAGCTTATCCACAATTAAGCATAGGTTTTCTAGCAGGATTTGAGTTCAAATTTAGATATCTTCCTGAAATAAATACAGATGATGGAGCTGTTAAATTTTATGGTGTTGGTGTGCAAAACGAAATTACAGATTGGGTGCCCGTTCTAAATAAGTTACCTATACACATTGGTGTTGCTGCTAATTTCACTCAATTTACAGGCGATATTAAATTAGGCGAAACACCTATAGTAGATACAAGCAACGGATTTTTACAAAGTGAATTTAAAGCTTGGTCATACAGCGCAATTGTTTCAACAAAATTACCCGTTATCAATTTTTATGGAGGTATAAGTTATATTAGTGCTGAATCTGAATTTGGATTGAAAGGTGATTTTAGTATAAATGAAGGTCCAGAGTCTGGCGAAAGTATTCGCGATCCTTTTACAACATCATCAACAATTAGTGGTATGCGCGGCACATTAGGAGCAAAACTTACTTTAGCCTTTTTTAGAATTAACGTAGATTATAGCATACAAGAATACAATACACTTTCCGCTGGCATAAGCTTCGGAATTTAAAAACACAGAACCTTAATTAATAACCTTAAAGATAAATAAAAATGAAAGTAACCGTAGTAGGAGCAGGAGCAGTAGGAGCTAGTTGTGCAGAATATATTGCTATTAAAAACTTTGCTTCAGAAGTTGTATTAGTAGATATTAAAGAAGGCTTTGCTGAAGGTAAAGCAATGGATTTAATGCAAACGGCAACTTTAAATGGATTTGACACAAAAATAACCGGACGTACTAACGACTATACTGCTACTGCAAATTCAGATGTAGCTGTAATTACAAGCGGAATTCCACGTAAACCGGGTATGACTCGCGAAGAATTAATAGGAATTAACGCTGGTATTGTTAAAGATGTTGCTGGAAAAATAATTGAGCATTCTCCTGATGTAATTTTAATTGTAGTAAGTAACCCGATGGATACCATGACCTATTTAGCACATAAAGAATTAGGTTTACCTAAAAATCGTATTATAGGAATGGGTGGAGCTTTAGATAGCGCAAGATTCAAATATAGATTAAGTGAAGCTTTAGCTTGTCCAGCTTCAGATGTAGACGGAATGGTAATTGGTGGTCACAGCGACACGGGAATGGTTCCACTGACTAGCTTAGCTACCAGAAACTCGGTTCGTGTTAGTGAATTTTTATCTGAAGAACGCTTACAACAAGTGTCTGAAGATACTAAAGTTGGAGGAGCAACATTAACTAAATTATTAGGAACTTCTGCATGGTATGCACCAGGAGCAGCAGTTTCTTCATTAGTACAATCCATTGCTTGCGATCAGAAAAAAATGTTCCCATGTTCTACTTATTTAGAAGGCGAATACGGATTATCTGATTTATGTATCGGTGTTCCTGTGATTTTAGGCAAGGACGGAATTGAAGAAATTGTAGAGTTAAACTTAACTGATGCAGAAAAAAATAAACTTCACGAAAGTGCTGAAGCTGTAAAGAAAACCAATGCTTTGCTAGAATAAAGCAGATTAAAATATACTAAATTTAAGGCAGCAAATGTGTACTATATTTGCTGCCTTTCTTACATTTTTAGGCTGTTAAAATATCTTTAAAGAAAGTATTGTCATTTCTTTTTCGAAAGCCTATATTTGTCCGTTTTTTAAAATAATTTCAAAAGAATATCAACTAACAGTAAAAGAATGCACAATAAAGGATTAATTAAAATTTTTGCAATCATTTTTGGCTTGGTATGTATTTACCAATTGTCATTTACCTTCATTGCAAGCTCTGTTGAAAGTCAAGCTGAAGAATTTGCAGCACAACAAATAAGCGAAGATCAGGAAGATTATCCAAAACTTCGCGAAAATGCTGCCAAAGCCTACTTAGATTCTGTTGCAAGTGAGCCTTATTTTGCTGGCATAACTTACGAATCTGCTAAAGAAAAGGAACTAAACAAAGGTCTTGACTTAAAAGGTGGAATTAACGTTATTCTTCAAATTTCAGTTCGCGATTTATTAATTGGTTTAGCCGCTAATTCTGAAGACGAAAATTTTATTGCCGCTTTAGATTCAGCTTCAGAGTTACAGAATAACTCACCTAAAACATACCTGGAACTTTTCTTTGAAGAGTTTGATAAAAAGGAAGGAGCCAAATTAGCTTCTCCAAATGTATTCGCAAACAAATCACTTAGTGAAGACATCAATTTTGACATGACGAATGATCAAGTTCGTCCTATTATTCGTAGAAAAATTGACGAGAGCATCACTTCTGCTTTTGAAGTCTTACGTGAACGTATCGATAAATTTGGTGTAACTCAACCAAATATTCAACGTTTAGGCGATACAGGAAGAATTTTAGTAGAATTACCTGGTGCTAAAGAAATTGCTCGTGTGCAAAATTTATTACAAAGCACAGCTCAGTTAGAATTCTGGGAAGTATATAAAGCAGAAAAATTTAATCAGTTTATTATTGAAGCAGATCAAGCTCTAGCACAATCTTTAGAAAGAGAATCTACTTCGGAAGAAGATGAAGATGAAAATGTTGAAGATGCTGCTGCTGCTCAAGGTGAAGATGAAAACCAAGATGAAGAAGATATAGATGAATTACTTGCATCTGATGATGACGTTGATGATGAAGACGATTTTTCAAAATCAAATCCATTAATAAGTTTAATACAAGGTGGAGGTGATCCACAAGGTCCAGTTATTGCTTATTTCGGAATTAAAGATACGGCTACTGTAAATGATTACTTATCTCGTCCGGAAGTAAAATCTAAATTAGGACAAGAATTACGTTATGCAAAGTTTGTATGGGGTAAACCTGCCAAAGATAGCGAAGTAATTGAATTATTTGCTTTAAAGTCAAACCGCAAAGATGAACCAAATTTAAGTGGATCTGTAATTGTAGATGCTCAACAAAGTTATGACCAAGTTGGTCGTGTTGCTGTAAACATGCAAATGGACAGAAAAGGTGCAAGAATATGGGAGCAAATGACTACAAAAGCTGCTGAAACTAGAACGCAAATTGCAATTGTTTTAGATGATATTGTATATTCTGCTCCTGGAGTTAGTAATCCAATTAAAGGTGGAAATTCAGAAATTACTGGAGAATTTAGCATTTTAGAAGCTCAAGATTTAGCTAATGTACTGCGAGCAGGTAAACTTCCAGCAAAAGCAGATATTGTACAAAGTGAAATTGTAGGTCCATCACTAGGGCAAGAAGCAATAGATTCCGGAATAAACTCATTTATAATTGCTTTGCTTTTTGTATTGGTTTGGATGATATTTTACTACGGAAAAGCCGGTGTTTATGCAGATATCGCACTTGCAGTTAACATTCTCTTTATTTTTGGAGTATTAGCCGGACTAGGTGCAGTTTTAACTTTACCTGGTATTGCCGGTATAGTCTTAACCATTGGTATGTCTGTTGATGCAAACGTTCTTATATTTGAACGTATTCGAGAAGAATTACAAAAAGGCAAAGACCAAGCTCTAGCAATTAAGGACGGATTTAGCAATGCCTTATCATCTATCTTAGATGCAAATATAACTACAGGTTTAACAGGTTTAATCTTATTGATATTTGGAACTGGACCGGTAAAAGGTTTTGCAACAACTTTATTAATAGGTATTTTAACATCATTATTTACAGCAATTTTCATTACTCGTTTATTTATTGATGGTTATGCAAAGAATGGTAAACCACTACAGTTTGCAACAGCTGCAACCAAGAATTTCTTGGCTAACATTCAAATTAACTTCTTAGGAAAAAGAAAAATTGCTTATGTTATTTCGGGTATACTGATTATATTGAGTATTTTCTCTTTAACAACTAACAAGTTAAATCTAGGTGTTGATTTTGTTGGTGGTAGAACCTATACCGTACGATTTGACCAAGCTGTGAACGCAGTTGAATTAGAAAGTCAAGTTAATGAAGCTTTGGGTAGTGCTGAAGTAAAAACTTATGGTGCATCCAATCAAGTTCGAGTTACTACCAATTATAAAGTAGATGATGAAAGCAGTTCAGTTGAATCTGAAATACAAGAAGCTTTATTTACTAGTTTCCAATCTTATTTACCAAAAGGCTTCACTTACGAAGACTTTAAAGTGGGAGGCGATAATGAAGATTATGGTGTAATGTCTTCTATGAAAGTAGGACCTACTATTGCAGATGATATTAAACGCGCTTCTTTCTATGCAATTTTTGGATCCTTAATAGCTGTTTTCTTATATATTTTACTGAGATTTAGAAGATGGCAATTTAGTTTAGGAGCTGTTGCAGCCGTTTCTCACGATGTACTTATTGTATTAGGAATATTCTCTGCAACATATAGCTTTATGCCATTTAGTATGGAAATTAACCAAGCCTTTATTGCAGCCATACTAACGGTTATTGGTTATTCATTAAACGATACGGTGGTAGTTTTCGATAGAATTCGTGAATTCTTTAACGAACATCCAAAATGGCATTTAAGTAAAATTGTAAATTACGGAGTTAGTGGCACTTTAAGTAGAACTTTAAATACGTCCTTAACTACATTAATCGTGTTATTAGCCATCTTCATTTTTGGAGGAGACAGTATTCGTGGTTTCATGTTTGCATTAATTATTGGTGTAGTTGTGGGCACTTACTCATCTGTATTTATTGCAACTCCAGTAATGTACGACACAGCCGCTAAAAAAGGAATTGATTTAAGCGATAAGAATCAAAAAGAAATAGACGAAGAAACCGAATCATCTATAGCTTAAGCTTATCAATTTTAGTTATATATTTAAAGAAGCCGTTTTATTTTAAAACGGCTTCTTTATTTACAAGAGTATCGATTTTTGTCTTAGCATTTTTTCAAAATAGTTCCTATCGTTTTCTGCTTGGTTGAGTATTGTTCAAAAACAAGGACTGCTGAATAAGATTAAGTTGTAACCAATATGTAACAGCATTAATTTAAATTTAATGTCGTAAATAGATTAATATCTATATTGCTAGCGTGTACGTTTACCGAAGTTTGATGTATTTTAATAAACCATGAATACAACAATCTAGGCTTAGTGATACCTAAAACAAAAGAAGTAGTACAATTAAAAGTTCAGTTTTTCACCCTTAAATCAACTTGCACTTGTACTTAGACTTGTTTGAATTTAATGACCGTGACCTAGAAAATAGGCTACTACAATTCCGATAAGGATAACTATAAATTTAGAAGCATTAAAACTATGGTTCTTGGATGATTCAAATAAAATGGTGGTAGAAATATGTAAGAAAATACCAATAACAATTGCATCAATATAAACGCTAAATTCGTTTAAAAAAGAAGTATACATTCCTATAAAACTCCCTAAAGGCGTCATTAAACCAAAAAACACAAGAAATCCTGCAATTTGCAGAGGCTTCATTTTGGTTTTAAACAAAAAACTACAAATTATTATTGCAACTGGAATTTTATGAATTACCACTGCCAATAATAAAGAATTGGTGTGGCTAATAGGAAAACCTTCAAATAAGGCGTGAATACTTAAACTGATAAACAACACCCAAGGAAAGTGCGAATCTGTTTTATGGCTATGTAAATGACCGTGTTCAGCTCCACCTGATAGAAATTCCAATACCAATTGCAGCACAATTCCTGCCATGATAAATATTCCTATAGAAGCTTCCGTATTTCGGTATACATGCGGAATAAATTCTAAAACGGTAATAGATAGTAAAAAAGCACCACTAAAAGCCAAAAGTAAATTAATGGCGCTGGCTTTATATTTTATAAAATAGGCAATTCCAAATCCAGCAAGGACGGCAAGAATAGGTAAGATTATAGTCATTTATAAAACTGTAAGTTGGTTTTAATTTAGAAATTAGCCCACAAACTTGTTTTGCTAATCTATAACAGCAAAGTGCAAAATTAATGTATTTTTGACGTCTAAATGTGATTATCTGATGGGAAATAATTTTAAAATGCTGGCGCGAACATTATTCGGCTTAGAAGACGTCCTAGAAAAGGAACTTCAAAAGTTGGGAGCGATGGACATCAAAAAAGGAAATAGACACGTACAATTTGTGGGCGACTTAGGTTTTCTTTACAAAGCCAACTTATCCTTAAGTACAGCCATCAATATTTTAAAACCCATTAAGCAATTTAAAATTGAAACTGTAGACGATTTGTACCATCAAATCTACGATTATCCATGGGAGAAGACCATCGATGAAAATCAAAGTATAGTTATTCATTCATCCGTTTTTTCAACCTTGTTTAATAATACGCAGTTTGCTGTTTTTAAAACTAAGGACGCTATTGTAGACCGCATGCGAAACAAAACCGGAAATCGTCCAGATGTAGATACTAAAACAGCAGACATACATGTACATATTCATATTGATCGAAATTTCTGTTCGCTTTCTTTAGATTCTTCTGGCGACCCACTTTTTAAGCGTGGTTATCGAAAAGACACCAATATTGCTCCTATAAATGAAGTTTTAGCAGCAGGAATGTTGAAGCTTTCAGGTTGGGATGGAAAAACCAATTTCATAGACCCGATGTGCGGTAGTGGTACAATTCTAATTGAAGCCGCTATGATGGCTTGTAACATTCCACCCAATTTGAACCGAAACGAGTTTGCCTTTATGAAATGGAAGGACTGGGATAAAGATTTATACAATACCATAATCGATTCGGTTGTGAAAAAAATACGCGACTTTTCTTATAAAATTATTGGTTATGATAAAGCGCCTTCTGCCGTGATGAAAGCCATAGACAATGTGGCTAATGCAGATTTAAGTGAATTTGTTGATGTAGAAATAAAGAACTTTTTTAATTCTGAAAAAGAACTTCAAGGTCCTTTACATATGGTTTTTAATCCACCTTACGGCGAAAGACTTGAAATTAACATTCCTGAATTTTATAGCAAAATAGGAGATACGTTGAAGCAAAACTACCACGGTACTCAAGCATGGATGATTGTTGCCAATATGGAAGCTATAAAAAATGTAGGATTAAAGCCTTCACGAAAAATTAAACTCTTCAATGGTCCTATTGAAACTCGCTTGGTAAAATACGATATTTACGAAGGAAGCAAACGCAGAGATTAAAGTATGCTTAAAACAAGTTTTTTTCAATTCTATTTAAAATATAACAAACTTTTTCTTACAAAAAAGCGAACTCTATTTCATAGAAACATTTTAATCTAAGCACATCAATACATTTACCATTTACTTAACTTTCATTGAATTGATATTGGCTGTTTTGGCAAGCTTTTTCCTTGATTATTCAGTATCTTTGCAGCTTAAATTATTATTTTGATGATTCAGCAAAAAATCAAAGATATATTGTTTTCAACGCGCTTAATGGCTGCCCTTTTTGTTATTTACGCAGTAGCCATGGCCATTGGTACTTTTGTAGAAAATTCCTATTCAACAACAACTGCAAAATATTTCATTTACGATGCCTGGTGGTTTGAAGTAATCATGGTTTTTTTTGTCATCAACTTTGTTGGAAATATTTTCCGGTATAAATTATTGTCTAAAAAGAAACTTACAACTTTATTGTTGCATTTATCTTTCATCTTAATATTAGCTGGTGCATGGATTACACGTTATATTGGTTACGAAGGAGTAATGCCAATTCGGGAAGGTGAAGTAGCCAACACCATGTTAACCCAAGAGACTTATTTATCAACTTATATTGATGGTGAAGTAGATGATCAACTACTTAGAAAAAAAGAAGCTTTTCCGCTTATACTGGCTCCAAAACTAAACAACAATAAACGTATTGAAACTGATTTTGATGAAACTCCGGTACATTTTCAAATTGTAGATTATTTTGAAGGAGCTCAGGAACAATTAGTAGCTACAGAAGATGGTGAAAATTACCTAAAAATGGTAGAAACCGGTTCAACAGGTCAACGTCAAGATCGTTACTTGCGTGAAGGCGAAGTTGCTAACATTAGTAATATGTTGTTTGCTTTCAACAAATATACAGAAGGTGCCGTAAATATTTCAGGAACAAATTCTGTAGGATTAACCATTCAATCTCCCTTTGATGGTGAATACATGCATATGGCAGACCAACAAAAGGGAGATTTAGTTGCCGATTCTATTCAAGAACTTCAACTTCGCTCTTTGTATAATATCGGTGGGATGCAAGTGGTTTTTCCAGATGAAGTTGTACGCGGAGAATACAGTGTTGCAGAAGCTGAAAAGAAACGCGATAATATGCCTGATGGAGTTATTTTAGAAGTAACGGCTAATGGAGAAAAGAAAAAAGTTGGTTTACTAGGCGGTAGCGGCTTTTTAGAAGACATGAAAAAAATTGAAGTCGGTGGATTTGATATTTATCTACGCTATGGAAGCAAAGAATACGAATTGCCATTTGCATTAAAATTAAACGATTTCATTGCTGAAAAACATCCCGGAACAGAAGACCGAGCCAACCCAAGTTATGCATCTTTTATGAGTAAAGTTGAAGTTGTAGACGGTAGCAATTCTTATCCGTACGATATTTATATGAATCATGTCTTAGACCATAAAGGATACCGCTTTTTTCAAGCTTCTTTTGATGCTGACGAAGGCGGAACCATACTTAGCGTAAACCATGATTGGTGGGGAACTTGGGTAACTTACATCGGTTACTTTTTATTGTATCTTGGGTTAATGGCAATTTTGTTTGATCCACATTCGCGTTTTGGTGTATTGCGTAAAAAATTAGATGCTGTTAAAGCTAAAAAAACAAAATTAGCAAGCTTGGTAATTCTGTTTTTTGGTTTGCAGATGCAAGCTCAAAATGTTGAAGAAAAAGTTGAGCAACAAGACTTACCAGAACAAACTTCTCAGGCTGTAAATCAAGCTCCACAAATTGATAAAGCATCCTTAGATTCTATAATTAAAGCTAAAGCAGTAAGTAAAAGTCATGCTAAACGTTTTGGAGAGTTAATTATTCAAGATGCAGATGGTAGGATGAAACCTGTAAACACCTATTCTTCAGAATTGCTCAGAAAATTGAGTAAGAAAGATGAATATGCTGGATTAACCAGCGATCAGGCTTTTATTTCCATGATTGAAAATCCTATGCGTTGGTTTCCTGCGCCTATTATTTATTTAAAGCCAAAAAATGATAGTTTACACAATCTTTTAGGAATTGACCGTGGTAAAAAATACGTTTCAATTACCGATTTTTTTGATGAAAACAACGAATACAAACTTGCTCCTTTTCTTCGAGATGCTTATTCTGCAGCAGTCCCAAATCAATTTCAAAAAGATTTTATTGAAGCAGACCAACGAGTTAATTTATTGTATGATGCATTACAAGGAAACGTTTTGCGTGTTTTCCCTATTCCAAATCATCCTGGCGATCGTTGGGTTTCTATTCCAGAAATAAGAGAAACAGAAGACGAAGTTTTCTTTGTGGGTCCAGACTCAACCATAGTACATAAAGTCTTTCCGTTGTACATGAGTACACTTCAAAATGCCATTAAAACGGATGATTATTCGCAACCAAACGAGTTACTTACCATTTTAGACGGCTTTCAAAAAAAGCATGGTTCCAAAGTTATTCCATCAGAAAAAAAGGTAAAAGCTGAAATCCTTTACAATGAAATCGATATTTTTAATGCACTTTTTCAGGCTTATTTATACGTTGGTTTATTGATGGTGATTTTTGTAATCATTCAAATATTCAAAGAATCTAAGTTCAATACTATTGTTATTTCCATTTCAAAAGTAGCTTTTGTAGTTCTGCTTTTGCTCCATACTTTAGGTTTAGCTGCTCGTTGGTATATTTCTGGTCATGCACCCTGGAGTGATGCTTACGAAAGTATGATTTATGTAGCATGGGCAACTGCTGCTATGGGATTAGCTTTTGGAAGAAAAAGTGATTTAACCATGGGCGCAACCGCTTTTGTCACCGCCATTATTCTAATGGTGGCACATTGGAATTGGATGGATCCGTCTATTTCAAACTTACAACCTGTATTAGATTCATATTGGCTGATGATTCATGTTGCGGTTATTGTTGGAAGTTATGGACCTTTTGCATTAGGAACTATTATAGGAATAGTAGCATTAATTTTAATGATATTTACCAATAAAAACAACTTCAAGAAAATGAAGTTAAACATCCAAGAACTCTCTTACATTAATGAACTTGCTTTAACCGTTGGTTTAGTTATGCTAACTATTGGAAACTTTCTTGGCGGTCAATGGGCAAACGAAAGCTGGGGAAGATATTGGGGCTGGGATCCAAAAGAAACCTGGGCCTTAATTAGTATTTTTGTGTATGCTTTTGTTATTCATATGCGTTTGGTTCCTGGAATGCGCGGTTTTTGGGCATTTAATTGGGCATCTGTTATTGCCTTTGGATCTATTTTAATGACGTATTTTGGGGTTAATTTTTACTTGACAGGTTTGCATTCTTATGCAAGCGGTGACCAAATTATCAGTTATAAATTTATTTTCGGTAGTTTACTGGTTTGGTTAATACTCGGCTATTTTTCAAGAAAAAAATATAAAAAGTTTTATGCTAAACCTAAGCCTAAAATAGCTAAGTAATACGCATTCAACTTGATAAATCATCTAATTAAGATGCTTTTATAATTTCCTTCTTATTGTTAACGCAACATTAACTACATCCCATTAAACGCAATCTTTTTATGATAGTCAAAAGGTTGTGAAATTTAATTCCATCAAAAACAAAATTGTGAAATATATAACTGTACTATTTTTATGCCTATTTACGAGCTTAAGTTTTGCTCAAAATTACCAAGTTAAAGGAACTGTATTAGACGATCAAGGAGTGCCACTCGAAATGGCTTCCGTTAAAGTTATACCGGTGAATAATCCCGATGATGTTTCAGGTGGTGTTACCGACTTTGATGGGAATTTTTCAATTGATGTAGATGAAGGGACTTACAATATTAAAGTTGAATTTATTTCATTTGAAACTAAGAATATAAAGAATAAGGAAATTTCATCTGATTTAGACCTTGGTAAAATTAGACTGAAATTTGCTCAAGAAGAACTAGATGAAGTTAATGTGCTTTATGAAACTACACAAGTTGACGTTCGTCTTGATAAAAAGATTTACAACGTAGGAAAAGATTTAACTACAGAAGGCGGAACGGTAAGTGAAGCTTTAGCGAATGTACCTTCCGTGACAGTAGATGTAGATGGCGCCATTAGCTTACGCGGAAATTCAAATGTTCGTATTTTAATCAATGGTAAACCTTCTTCGGTTGCAGGTTTTGGAGATCAAGACGTTTTTCAACAATTGCCAGCAGACGCTATTGAATCTGTAGAAGTAATTACGAGTCCATCCGCTCGGTATGATGCAGAAGGTTCGGGTGGTATCATCAACATTATTCTGAAAAGAGAAAAAACACTGGGAATTAATGGTTCATTTCGGGGAACAATTGGTGATCCTAGAAATACTGGAGCTTATACCAATGTTAATCTACGTACCGATAAATTTAATATTTTTAATAATTTGGGTTATACCGACAGAAAAGGACCAGGGAATGCATTTTTTGATAACCGATACACTACTGGTCAAAATTTT
This sequence comes from Psychroflexus planctonicus, assembly GCF_014640195.1. Taxonomy (GTDB): domain Bacteria; phylum Bacteroidota; class Bacteroidia; order Flavobacteriales; family Flavobacteriaceae; genus Psychroflexus; species Psychroflexus planctonicus. The sequence goes on along the minus strand of NZ_BMGM01000011.1, from coordinate 49,929 downwards.
GATAGAATTATAGAAGATCGGGAATATGATAGAAGCGGGAAAAATTTCAATATGAATACTGGTATTGAATATTTCTTTGATGAAAGTTCATCTTTAACCGGTAGTTTTTTTATGCGTTTAGGAGACGATTTAGACCGAACTAGAAACAGAACAACACGTTTTGTTGAAGATGTTGAGAATAGTACTACGCTTAGAACAGAAGAAGAAGATGAAGACGACAAGCGTTTTCAATATTCTTTAAATTATGAAAAGCGATTTGATCCAGATAACCGTGACCACAAATTAACTGCAGATTTTCAATATTCTAAAAAAGATGAAACTAAAGACAATCGGATTTTTGAAGATATTATAAATCCTACACCAGATTTTGTTGCACGACAAAATGTATTTGAAGCGGAAGATGAAGATAGTTTTTTATTTCAAGCCGATTACGTTTTACCCATGGGCGATGCTCAATTTGAAGCAGGTTTTAGAGGAGATTATTCAGATACATCTCAAGACTTTCTGGTACAAAGAAAGCTTACAGAAAATGCAAACTTTACACGCAACGATTCCCTTTCAAGTAATTTTAATTTTCAGCAAAATATAACTGCTGTTTACACACAATACGGAAATAAACTAGGAGATAGTTTTTCTTATTTATTAGGGCTTCGTTTTGAACAAACCCAATTAAAAGGTAAAACAACTCCTGTTAATGAAGATGTTTTTACACAAAACTTTGACTTTGATAAGACCTTTAACGGTTTGTTTCCAACGGTAAATTTAATCTACGAAATTGGAGAAGAAGAGAACATTTCTTTAGGTTACAACCGAAGAATTAACCGTCCAAGAAGCTGGTATCTAAACCCTTTTCCTTCGCAATCCAGTAGAACCAATATTTTTCAAGGAAATCCTGATTTAGATCCTGCATTTGCAAATGCTTTTGATTTGGGGTATTTGAAAAGATGGGAAAAAATTACTTTAACCAGTTCTGTATATTACCAAAGAGAAACTGAATCTTTTGAGCGAGTACAAAGAGATACAGGTCAAGATACAGAAGAAGATGGAATAGATATTATAGAAAATATTCCTATTAATCTATCAACCGAAGAACGTTATGGTGCAGAGTTAGGAATACTTTATAATCCTACAAAATGGCTAAGAACCAATTTGAGTTTCAACTATTTTAGGTTCGAAAGTGAAGGTGCTTTTGAAGGTCAAGAATACGGAGCAACCAACGAAAGTTATTTTGGTAGATTTAGTGCCAATGTAATTTTACCTTGGGAAATACAATGGCAGACCAATGCCTTTTATCGTGGACCTAGAGAAAACGCACAAACCAAAACAGATCCAATTGCTTCATTAGATTTAGCCTTTAGTAAAGATATTTTGAATGATAATGCAACGGTTTCATTAAATGTAAGAGACGTGTTTAACTCTAGAGTGAGAGATCAATTTACAGTTACACCAAACTTTTCTTCAGATAGTGAATTTCAGTGGAGAGAAAGACAAGTAACACTAACCTTTGTATACCGTTTTAATCAACCTAAAGAAAAAAGAAGAGGTTCTGGCGGTGGTGATTACGATGATGGAGGAGGATTTTAAACTTTGATGAGAAATACCCTAATAAAAAAAACCTAGATGAAAATCTAGGTTTTTTTGTATGAAGTAATGAACTTAATTAATTCAAGCTCATTGTTGTATATTATTTTAGAATCAGTTTACTCTTCTTCTTTTTTCTTTTTAGCTTCTTTCATTTCTTTTAATCTTTCAATTAAAGCACCGCCAATCCAATAAGGAATAATAGCCGTTAAAAAAATAAGCAACCAGAAACCAATGGTTAAAATGGTTAAAAATGCAAGAAAACCTAAGTATTGATTAATATCGAACATGTTCTTTGTTTTTTATAATTGCAAATATAACTATAAGTCTCAAATATTTCAATTTAAATGAAACCGAATTTATCAACATCTTTTTCTTAAATAATAGGAAGATGCTACTTTATAGCTACCGTAATTTGTTAAATTTGTATAGCTTAAAAATTTAAAAATATGGATTACAGAATAGAAAAAGATACCATTGGTGAAGTTAAAGTGCCAGCAGATAAACTTTGGGGAGCACAAACTGAACGCTCCAGAAATAACTTTAAAATTGGACCAGCAGCTTCAATGCCTTTTGAAATTATTGAAGGTTTTGCTTATTTAAAAAAAGCTGCTGCCTACACCAATGCAGAATTAGGTGTTTTACCAGAAGCCAAAAGAGATTTAATAGCCAAGGTTTGCGATGAAATATTAGCCGGACAACACAACGATCAATTTCCGCTTGTAATATGGCAAACCGGTTCGGGAACGCAAAGCAACATGAATGTAAATGAAGTGGTAGCTAACCGAGCACATCAAATTGAAGGCAATAAATTAGGCGAAGGAACACGAAGTATTTCTCCAAATGACGATGTAAACAAGTCGCAATCTTCAAACGACACTTTTCCAACAGGAATGCACATTGCAGCCTATAGAAAGATAGTTGAAGTTACCATTCCAGGAATTCAACAATTGCGCGATACACTACACCAAAAAGCAGAAGCTTTTAAAAATGTGGTTAAAATTGGAAGAACGCATTTTATGGACGCGACACCTTTAACTATAGGCCAAGAATTTAGTGGCTATGTTTCGCAGTTAGACCACGGAATAAAAGCACTTAAAAACACACTACCACATTTACAAGAATTGGCTTTAGGTGGAACAGCTGTTGGAACTGGTCTAAACACACCAGATGGGTATGCAGAAAAAGTGGCTGAATATATTGCTAAATTTACTGGAATGCCATTTGTTTCCGCTGAAAATAAATTTGAAGCATTGGCAGCACATGATGCTTTTGTTGAAACCCATGGAGCCTTAAAACAACTTGCGGTTTCTTTGAATAAAATTGCAAACGATATTAGAATGTTGTCTTCAGGACCAAGAAGTGGAATAGGAGAAATCATTATTCCAGCAAATGAACCAGGTTCTTCTATCATGCCAGGAAAAGTAAATCCAACGCAATGTGAAGCATTAACTATGGTTTGCGCACAAGTAATGGGTAACGATGTGGCTATTTCGGTTGGCGGAATGCAAGGTCAGTTTGAGCTCAATGTATTTAAGCCTGTAATGGCAGCTAATTTGTTATCTTCTGCTCAACTTTTGGGCGATGCTTGCGTTTCTTTTGATGAAAATTGCGCACAAGGAATTGAACCAAATCAAGAACGAATAGATGAATTATTAAAAAATTCATTAATGTTAGTAACTGCCTTAAATACCAAAATCGGATACTACAAGGCAGCTGAAATAGCCAATGCTGCTCACCAAAACGGAACTACTTTAAAAGAAGAAGCAGTACGATTGGGACATACCACAGAGGCAGAATTTGACGAATGGGTTAAGCCCGAAGAAATGACGGGTAGAAAATAAGTAATTAAACTTTCTGCTAATTTTGAAAGTATAAAAAAAGCATCGGTGAATTTTCACCGATGCTTTTTTACTTTACATAGAATTCCTAACTTTTCATATTTTTGATGTAAACCTATTATTCATATCAAATCATGCAGGTATTCAATTTTTCTTCAATGAGTTAAATAGAATGAATTTTTAATTATCTATTTCTATTGTAAATTAATATGTTTCTAAAACTTCATCAACATCTTTATCGCCTGATACAAAAGCCATTGTTTTGTTTTTGCATATTTTATCAGTTAAAGATTTTACTAAAACATAAGCTACATCTTTTCTGCTAATTTTCCCCGCAGATAAGGATTCTGCTATTTGAATTTTGTGCTTTGGCTCATCATCAGTAAGCATTCCTGGTTGTAGGATGCTATAATCTAAATCTTTGCTTTTTAGATAATCGTCTGCAGCTTTTTTGGCTTTTAAGTATACTTCTAAACCTTCTACTTTTTCTGGTTGATCTGTTCCCATGCTACTTAGCATGACAAATTTTTTCAAATTGTGTTTTACGGAATAATCGACTGCTTTTTTCGCGCCATCTCGATCTACGGCTAATGTTTTATCGTCTCCAGTTGACCCGCCTGAACCTGCAGCAAAAACAACTTTATCAATGTTTTTAAAAGCATGTTCAAAATCTTCTTCTAAATCTCCAATTACAAATTTAATGTGGTCGTTATCAAAATTTTGTTTTTGATGCTCTTTTCTAATCATAGCAGAAACTTGGTAACGATCTATGTTTTTTAAAAGTTCGACAATATGTTGTCCTGTTTTTCCATTTGCGCCTATTATTAGTATTTTTTCCATAAAAGTCTTTTTTGAAAGGTACTTACTTATAAATCTATTTGAAATTATAAATCTTTAAAATATCATTAAAATATTCATCAAAACCTTAAATAACCTTTATCACTACTTATATTTGGAAGAAAACAACATTATGGATTTTGAAAATATTGATTACATTCAGTTAGCTGCTCAATTAATTGTTGCAGTTACTTTATTAAATGTTTGGCTCTTACGTTTTAATAAATCTACACAATGGCGTGGTGGAAACGCATCCAGTATGAAAGAAGAATTTAAAGCTTACGGATTACCCAACTTTATGATGTACCTAGTTGGTGGCTTAAAAGTTTTATTTGGATTAGGATTAATAGTTGGTATAGCTTATCCGGTTACAATAAATATCTCGGCTATTGGAATTGTTGTCTTAATGCTAGGAGCTATTGGTATGCATATAAAAGTAAAAGATGCTCCTAAAAAGTCTTTTCCTGCATTTACAATGTTGGTAATTTCTTTGCTAATTTTAGTTCTAAATAACTAAAGCTTATTTGGTGATACTAGCTAATATTTTTCTTGCGTTGCTAGCTTCATTGTAAATTTTTCCGTTGAACGAAATTTTTACTTCAACATTATTGTGTGTTGTATTTTCAGCAAAATCTTCAATAATATCCATGATATCCATATCAACAAAAACAGTTTTGTCAAATTTTAATTCAACTATGCTATTTTCTTCAATTTTAGACAATTCTCTTAATAGCGCTCCTTTATTGAAAAAAGTCACTTCTTCAGCCATATTAATTACTGTTTTGTGCACTTTGTCTTTGTTTTCAGACTCTTCTTTATGCAAGAAATGTGAATTTTTATAGCTTTTATATAAAACAAATAAAAGACCAATTCCGAGTCCCATACCGATTCCTTTTAATAAATCGAAAACTACTATTCCGAGTACCGTTACAAAAAATGGCACGTATTGATACATACCTTGTTTAACTATAGTCTTGATTGAAGAAGGCTTCGTTAATTTGAAACCAACAACCAATAAAATTGCAGCCAATACAGATAGCGGTATTAAATTCAATAATTTAGGTAATGCAATAATGGAAATTAACAGTAAAAAACCATGTAGAATTCCAGATAACTTTGTTTTATTGTTCGATTGAATGTTGGCAGAACTTCTAACAATTACTTGTGTTATTGGTAATCCGCCAATAAAACCAGAAATTATATTTCCTGTTCCTTGTGCAACAAGTTCTCTATTGGTTGGTGTTACTCTTTTTTCTGGGTCTAATTTATCAGTAGCTTCAACACTTAGCAAAGTTTCTAAACTAGCCACAACAGCAATGGTAAAGGCAATTACCCAGATTTCTAAAGATCCTAAAATACTAAAATCGGGAAAGGTAAATTGACTGATAAATTCAGAAAAGTTAGAAGCAACCGGTACTTCTACTAAATTTTGGTCTGAAATACTTAAAACACTTGTTTGAGGGACTAAAAGTTTGTAAATAATTCCTAAAAAAACAACCACCAATGAACCAGGAAATACCTTGAAGATTTTAGATTTTTTCTCAAGCACTTTTTCCCAAAAAATGATAATCAATAAACTTACCAAGGTTATTAAAATTGCTCCAATTGAAATATTATTCAAAATTTGGCTGTACTCTCTAACAACTGAAGTTGAGTTGGCTTCTGTAAAAATCAAGTAATCAAACTCTTCATTTATACCAAATACAATAGGCAACTGCTTAATGATTATAATAATACCAATACCAGCTAACATTCCTTTAATAACAGAGTTAGGGAAAAAGTACCCAATTACACCGGCTTTTAATACGCCTAAAATAATTTGAAAAACCCCTGCAATAACTACTGCTGCAAGAAAATATTCAAATTTTCCTAAACTTGCTATTGCACTAAGTACAATAACGGCTAATCCGGCTGCAGGTCCGCTAACACCTACTTGAGATTTACTAATTATTCCGACAACTATACCGCCTACTATTCCGGATATTAAACCGGAAAAAAGTGGAGCTCCACTTGCTAGGGCAATTCCTAAACATAAAGGCAGTGCTACAAAGAATACAACTATACTTGCTGGAATATCTCTCTTGAGGTGTTTAAACATATTTATTTTTTAATTAGGTTTTTTATTTGTGTAATAATATTTTTAGCTAATTCGTTGGCTTCATCCTGAGATTTTGCTTCAGTATATACTCGAATTATAGGTTCAGTATTAGATTTGCGAAGATGTACCCAGTTTTCTGGAAAATCTATTTTTACTCCATCAATCGTACTTACATCTTCATTTGCATATTGCTTTGCCATCTCTTCTAAAATTGAATCTACATTAATTTGTGGGGTAAGTTCAATTTTCTCTTTAGCCATAAAGTAGGACGGATAGGTTGCGCGTAAAGCAGATACGTTCATGTTTTTTTCAGCTAAATGAGATAAAAATAATGCAACTCCAATTAAGCTGTCTCTACCATAATGTAGTTTAGGATCTATAATGCCACCGTTTCCTTCACCGCCAATAACGGCTTTTACTTTTTTCATTTTGGCTACTACATTTACTTCGCCAACTGCACTTGCATAATATGTGCCACCATGTTTTTCTGTAACATCTCTCAAAGCTCGTGAAGATGAAAGATTGCTTACCGTATTTCCTTTTTCCTTACTTAATACGTAATCGGCAACCGCTACTAAGGTGTATTCTTCACCAAACATTTTCCCGTTTTCGTCCATAAACGCTAAACGGTCTACGTCAGGATCTACAGTAATACCTAAATCTGCTTGATGTTTTTGTACTTCTTTAGATAATTCGGTTAGGTGTTTTGCTAAAGGTTCTGGGTTGTGTGGGAAAATTCCGTTGGGTTCGCAATAAAGCTTAACTACTTCTATGCCTAAGGCTTCTAGAAGTGGAGGAATACTAATTCCTCCTGTTGAATTAACGCCATCAAAAACAACTTTAAATTTTGCCTTTTTTACTTTGTTTACATTTACCAAAGGATGTGCTAAAACTTTTTCGATATGAAAATCGATATAAGCTGAATTGGTCATTACCTTTCCTAAATAATCTACTTCAGCAAAATTGAAATCTTCTTTTTCTGCAGTTCTTAAAATTTCAGCACCTTGTTCTGCATTTAAAAATTCGCCTTTTTGGTTTAATAGCTTAAGGGCGTTCCATTGTTTTGGGTTGTGGCTTGCAGTTAATATTATACCACCTTGCGCTTCTTCATTTGGAACCGCCATTTCTACAGTTGGAGTAGTAGAAAGACCCAAATCTATTATGTTTATTCCCATTCCAACTAAAGTGTTAGACACTAAGTTTTGAATCATTTCACCAGAAATGCGAGCATCTCTACCTAATACTACACTTAATGATTTGGTTTTGGGATGTTCTTTTTGAAGCCAAGTTCCGTAAGCAGCAGCAAATTTAACAGCATCTAGTGGAGTAAGGTTTTCTCCAGGAACGCCGCCTATAGTTCCGCGGATTCCTGAAATAGATTTTATTAAAGTCATAGTTAATTAATTTATGGGCTAATATAAGGTTTCTTATAATTTATAGAAATAGTATACCAATCGGTTTTATTAAATTAGCTTTGTAAAGCATGAATTATCTAGCTCACATCTATCTTTCTGGAGATAATAAAATGATTAAAATTGGCAATTTCATAGGCGATTTTGTCAAGGGCGATCCTACTTCTAAGTTTGATCAAGATATTGTTTATGGTATTTATTTGCACCGAAAGATTGATAGATTTACCGATACAAATGCTGTTGTAAGAAAATGTAGAAGTCTGTTTTTTGATGAATTTAGTCATTATAGCGGGGTGATTACGGATGTGCTTTTTGATTACTTTTTAGCTAAAAATTGGGCAAAATATAGTTCTGTGCCATTGAGCAAATTTGTAGAAGATTTTTATAATTTGTTAGACTTACATATGGAAAAACTTCCGCTTGCCGTACAACGTATGTATCCACATATGGTAAGTGGAAATTGGCTTGTTAATTATCAAAAAATAGAAGGCATAGAACAAATTTTATTTCAGATGAATAAGCGAACTTCAAACAAACCAGAATTACAAAATAGCATTGCTACATTACGGGAAAATCATGATGTGTTAGAAAATTATTTTTTCATTTTCTTTAATGAATTACAAGTATATGTTGAGCAACTTCAAAGTAAACGCCAGGTATAAAAAAGGCTGTTTTAATTAAAACAGCCTTTTTTATAATTTTTAAATGTGCATCTATTCTTCTTCCGGTTCAAGGATGGAAGTATCTAAACCTAAAATTTTCATTGCTTTTTCAGTAACATCATATTCTGGAGAAATATAAATTAAATTGCTACCTTCATTAAAAATTTGAGTAAAATTTTCATCTTCAACAATTACTTCTATTGCATTTCCAATTTTAGTATACAAAGGTCTGAGTAACTCTTCTTGCTTTGCTCGCATTTTTTGCTGTGAGCTTTCTTGCATAGTTTGTATGTCTTCTTCTAAATCAGCAAGCTCATTTTGTTTAAACTTTTTGATCACGTCGTTCATTTCATCTTCATTATCAGTAAACTCAGCAACAAGTTTCTGATATTCTGCATACTTGTCTCTCATTTTTTGGTCTAATTCTGTTCCGTATTTTTTCATCTCGGTTTCTACGCCTTCTAATTCTGGCATTTGAGATAAAATTACGTCGGTATTAATTGTTCCTACTTTAGATTGAGAAAAACCTATTGAAAAGGTAAAAAGTAAAACAGCTAAAAGTATATTCTTCATTGTAAAAAATTTTTTGCAAATAAAAAGATTTTATGTGGTAATGAGAAACATTTCACAAAAATAAAATAAACAGCTTTAAATTGCTCGCTTATTAGTTATTACGCAAGTTAATTATACAAACTTCAATTAAGTATTTCTTTGGCTTATTCCATTTTCGGCAAAAGCCTTAAAATCCTTCATTACTAATTCAGAGCGTTTTTTAAAGATAGTAGGTAAAAGCTTGCTAATTACAATCATAAAGCCACTAAAATTAAATTCACTTTCGCATTTCCAGTAGGTTTGATGGGCATGTACAGCTTCAAAGTAATTTTTTTGAGAACTTGTAAATCCTTTTCCCGAATAGTTTCCGTGCCAATAATTTGGTAAGTCTTTGTCTGTAATTGTTTCAAACATACTTATTTTTTGTCCTTCTAGCTTAATTTTTAATTTTCGTTTCGCTCCAATTTCTCCGCTTTTTCCTTTTAATAATTTGGTTTCTTGTAAACCGCGTTGCCAATCTGGAAGCCTGGTAGTATCTTCAAATAGTGCAATTACATCTTCTCTTGGTAAATCTATATAGATTTCTGTAGTGTACTTCATTTTTAAAGGCTTATCAATCTTTAAGCAAAGTAAGTGCAATTAATAGGCAACGCATTAATTTAGAAGCTTTTTTATAAAAACTTAAACATTGTGTACGTGCTGAATTTTCTTACTTTTGTGCGATTAAAATTTTAGATTTAATGAAAACATTTTATACTTTAATTGCCATGGTTTTTGGTTTTGTGGTTACTGCCCAGAACAATGGAGAAGATGGAATTCTATTAAAAGTGAATAATCGCGAAGTAAACGCAAGTGATTTTGTAAATGTGTACACCAAGAACGCAAACATAATTGCAGATGAAGATAAAATGAGTGTTGATGAATATTTTGAGTTATTCAAAACCTATCAATTAAAACTAGAGGCTGCATTTGAACTTGATTTAGATAAAGATCCCGCTTTTTTAAAAGAATACCAGAAATATTATAAACAATTAGCAGACAATTACATTGCTAATGGCGAAGTAACCGAAACAATGGTAAAAGAAACTTATCAGCGTTTCGAAAACGAAGTGAAAGCAAGTCATATTCTTATTTCTACTAAGCCTAATGCTACTTCAGAACAAATTGAAGCTGCTCAAAAAAAAGCAAAAGAGCTTAAAACAGAATTAGAAAATGGAGCCGATTTTGGAGAGCTAGCAAAAAAACATTCAGACGATCCTTCTGCTAAAGTTAATGGTGGAAACATAGGCTGGTTTAGAGCTTTTAAAATGGTTTATCCTTTTGAAGATGCTGTGTATAACTTAAATGTAAATGAAATTTCTGAGCCTGTTAAAACACAATTTGGTTTTCACATCATTAAAAAAACTGGAGAAAGAAAATCTATCGGTAAGATAAAAATTGCACACATCATGGTGCGTGCACAACAAAAAGATACTACACAAACCCCACAAAGCAGAATTAAAGATATTTATGAAAAAGTTTTAGCTGGTGAGAATTTTCAAGATTTAGCCAAACAGTTTAGCCAAGACGATAACACGGCAGAAAATGGTGGTGTGATGCCCGCTTTTGAATTAGGAGATATCAATTCTCCAATTTTTGAAGAAGAAGCCTTTTCTTTAACCGAAGATGGACAGGTTTCAGCACCTTTTAAAACTCGATTTGGTTGGCACATTATTAAACGTTTAGGAACCGAAGATTTAGAATCTTACGAAGAAAAGAAAAATTTTTTAACTAAAAAAATCAAAACTAGCGAGCGCTCAAAAATGCTCAACAACCGTATTCAAGAAAAAATTGAAAACCAGTACAATGTTTCTCGTAATCAAGACGCTGTGGCTGATTTAGTGGATGTAATTAATGATGATATTTTTAAAAGTCAATGGGAAATTGAAGACGAAACAAGTATTCCAGATGAAGTTTTTTTACAAATAGACTCAACTAGCTTCACTTTAAAAGACCTTGCTAACTATATTGAAAAGCAACAACGCGCAGCTAAAAGTAAAGCTTCAAAAAAAGCCATTGTAGAAGAGTTAGCAGATAAATTCGTTTATGGAAATTTAGTCGAGCATCATAAAAAATACCTACCCGAACTAGATCCGGAGTTTGCAGCATCTATAAACGAGTATAAAAATGGCTTGCTACTTTATGAAGTAATGGAACGAGAAATATGGAATCCAGCAAAAGAAGACAGTATTGCATTAAAAGAATTTTACAATCAAAATGCTTCAAAATATAAAACCGAAGAAGCCATTGAAGTTGAGATAGCTAGTTTTAGCAAAAAAAGAGCTGCTAAAAAGTTTTTAAAATTAGTGAAAAGCGAATCTGATTTTTCTACTAAAGCAAATGCTTCAACAGATGCTATATTTCAAGAAAAAGAAGTAAAAAAGACCACATCACCAGCTATCAGTGAAGATTTGGAGTTGCTTAACGGCATTTCAAAAATATACAAGCACAACGGCCGTTTTCTAATTTATAATATTCACGAAATTAAACCAGTTCGGCAGCTTGAATACAGCGAAGTAAAAGGAAGAGTAATTTCAGATTATCAAAATCAATTAGAAAAAGAGTGGGTTGAAAACCTAAAAGCTAAATTCAATTTAGTTGTAAATGAAGATGAATTGGCAAAAGTGAAAAAGGAATTTGAATAGAAAAAGCGTACATATTTTCTTGATTTTAGGTTCATTTTTTTTAATGAGTTGCTCGTATTTTCAAAAATCAGACAATCGGAAACCTTTAGCTAAAGCAGGAAATGCCTATTTATATGAAGAAGATTTACCTAATTTTTCAACAGAAATTAATTCTAAAGAAGATAGCATTGCAAGCGTTAAACGTTTTGTTGAAAAATGGGCGCTTAAGAATTTATTACTAGATAAAGCAAAATTCAATTTAACAAAAGAAAAACAAGAAGAGTTTAATGAAATGGCCGAGCAATATAGAGTTCAGCTTTATATTAATGCATACAAAGATGCGCTCATCGAAAAAAACTTAAATTACACTACTTCAGAAGAAGATATTCTTGCTTATTATGAAGAGAAAAAACAAAATTTTAAATTGAAAGAAAAATTGCTAAAACTTCGATACTTAGTGATGAAAACAGATTTAAAAGATGTTGATAAAATAAAATCTAGATTTAATAGTTTTACAATTGAAGACCAAGAATACTTGCGAGCCAAAAGCTTGGAGTTTAAACTGCATATGCTAAACGATTCTGTTTGGGTTCGTTTTGAAGATGTACAAAGACAATTGCCTAGTATTCAAGAAGAATTTAGTAAGAAAATAGATAACGAAATACAAAAAACACTAAGCTTTCAAGATTCAATTTTTACTTATTTTATTCATGTAAACGAAATTTTGTCGCCTAACGAAGTACCACCTATTTCTTATTTAAAACCAACTATAGAACAAATTTTAGAAAACAAAAGAAAATTAGAATTAAATAAACAACTTGAAAAAGATATTATTGATGATGCAATTCAAAACAATGACTTTAAAACCTTTTAATTACATCGGTTTTGTACTGTTCTTTTTATTTACACTTCCTGGATTTGCTCAGGTAATTGTAGACGAAAAGGACAACTTGATTAAAGAACAAGACTCGGTTAAAGAAACACCTTTAAAAGTAGAAGCCAAAGACAACAAAGTAAGATTAAAAATTGATGGAGTAGCGGCTGTTGTAGGTAAATATCTGATTATAGATAGCGATATCCAAAAGCTTCAGCTAGATGCAAAACAACAAGATATTCCTGAATCTGAAACGACAAGCTGTAAAATGCTAGAACGTATTATGGATAGCAAACTATTTGCTCATCACGCTATTCAGGATAGTTTAATTGTTTCAGAAGAAATGATTATGTCTAGAACAGAGCAGCAAATAGCTGGTTTAATTGAGCAAGTTGGAACTGAAGAACGTATTCTTGAATTTTACGGAAAAGAAGATATTGATGAAGTTAAAAACGAATTGTACGAGCAAAATTTACAACGTTCTTTAGCTGAAGAAATGCAAGGAAGTATTGTTGACGGAGTGGAAGTAACCCCAGAAGAAACCCGCAACTTTTTTGAATCGATTCCAGAAGACGAAAAACCTTATTTTGGTGATGAAGTTGAAGTAGCGCAAATTGTAATTGAACCTCAAGTAGGAGAAGAACAAATTGAAGCGGTAAAAGCAAGATTAAACGAATTTAGACGAGAAGTTTTAGAAGAAGGAAAAGCCTTTGCCACTCGAGCTGTTTTGTATTCTGAAGATGAAGGATCAAAAAAAACAGGTGGTAAATACACTTTAACCAGAAAAGACCAGTTTGTAAAAGAATTTAAAGATGCCGCATTTAGTTTAAATGAAGGAGAAATAAGTAAGCCTTTTAAAACAGAATTTGGATACCATATTTTGTTAGTAGAAAAAATAAGAGGTCAACAAGTAGACGTACGCCACATTTTGCTTTACCCAGAAGTAACTAAAGAAGCAGTAGATGAAGCAAAAGAGAAAGCTGAAAAAATTAAAGAAGCCATAGAAAATGGAGATGTAGAATTTGCAGAAGCAGCAAGAGAATTTTCTAACGAAAAAGAAACGCGACAAAACGGCGGACAATTAATCAACTCGGCTACTGGAGATAAACGTTTTGAGTTGGCCAAAATGGATACAGAATTGTACTCAAGAATTTACAATCTTGATGAAGGAGAAATCTCCCGCGTTATTAAAGATGAAGATCGATCAGGTAAAAGAAGTTTTAAAATTCTAACGGTAACTAAAAAAATTGAAGAACATCAGGCGGATTTTACAAAAGATTATCCACGGATTAAAGAGTTAGCCCTAAAACAAAAACAATTAAAAGAAATTGAACGCTGGAAAAGCATAAAGGTGAAAGATACCTATGTGAAAATCAACGCTGAATATAAAGAATGTGAATTCGCTAAAAAATGGCTTGAAAATCTACAATAAAATAACTTATGAAAGACGTTGCCCTAATAGATGAACTTGTACAAAAAAACAAAGCGCTTAAAGCTGAAATTGCGAAAGTAATTGTAGGCCAGGAAGCTGTAATAGACCAAGTTTTAAATTCTATTTTTTCTGGCGGACATGCCTTGTTAATAGGTGTGCCAGGTTTAGCAAAAACACTTTTGGTAAATACCATTTCTAAAACTTTAGGCTTAGATTTCAAGCGTATTCAGTTTACGCCAGATTTAATGCCTAGCGATATAGTTGGTTCAGAAATTCTAGACGAGCAACGAAATTTTAAATTTTTAAAAGGACCTGTTTTTTCAAATATTGTTTTAGCAGACGAAATTAATAGAACTCCACCCAAAACTCAAGCTGCCTTATTAGAAGCTATGCAGGAAAAAGCGGTTACAGTTGGTGGTAAAAATTATCCTTTACAAAAACCTTATTTTGTTTTAGCAACTCAAAACCCAATTGAACAAGAAGGAACTTATCCATTGCCTGAAGCACAATTAGACCGTTTTATGTTTGCCGTAAAACTAACCTATCCAAGTTTTCAGGAAGAAGTAGATGTAGTTAAAGCAACTACTCAAGATATTACATATCAAATCAACCCATTATTTACAGGCCAAGATATTTTAAATTATCAGCAGCTTATAAGGCGTATTCCTGTTGCAGATAACGTAATTGAATATGCTGTAAGTTTAGTAGCTAAAACTCGCCCTAATGAAGCTTCAGCAACAGATTTAGTTAAAGAATTTGTAGATTGGGGAGCGGGTCCTAGAGCTTCACAGAATTTAATTATTGGTGCTAAAACACATGCAGCTCTCAACGGAAAATATTCACCAGATATTGAAGATGTAAAAGCAGTTGCTACTGGAATTCTAAGACACCGCATACTCAAAAACTATAAAGCTGAAGCTGAAGGATTAAGCATCGAAGAGATTATTAGTAAACTGCTTTAATTTTTGTATATTTATGAAAAGTAAATTATGAAATATTTAAAATTACTTCTAATATTAGTAATATTGTTAAGTATATCCTGTTCCGACGATGAAAATAATCTAATAAATTTAGATAACTCTTTCGAAATTAATGTGCAAAATATTGGAGCTACATCTGCAGATATAATTTGGGAATTAAACGAAGAGAATATGTTAGATGATACTTATTTTTCATTGTATGTAAACGAAAGTTTAGTCGATGACCAAATTTCAATTAAAGAATATTACTTAGAAAACTTATCTCCTTCTACTGAATACAATATAAGGCTAGAATTCAAAAATATAAACAACAATTTAGTATCAATATCAGATTCATTTACAACACAAAGTAATGGGAAATTTTTATTGACGAAATACTTTTTTGGAGATACGATGATAAACCTAAAATATAATGAAAATGAAAATTTAACTGAAAAACTGTTAGAAACAAATCATTATCATGGGACAGGTTACGTTTATTATTACAATTCGAATGGTAATTTAAGAACAGTTATGAACGCTAGTGGTTACTACGGTTCTGCGCAAATATCTTATTCACCAAATGGACTATTTGATAATATTATCTGGAGGAATGGATTCGATGTTTACTATAAATATGGGTATGATAACTTCACATCAAATTCATACACATTAACAAATAAACATATTAATGAATTTCTAGGTGAAGAGATTTTACAATTTGAAAAAAATGTCGAATATACTTTAGATTATGAAGGTAGGTTGACTAGTACTATTTATACAAATGTAAATACACAAGAAACTAATTCCATATATTTTGATTATTCAGAATCTGGTAACCTTATAGAAATTAGTTATGACGACAATATTTTGAATATTGAATATGATCAAAAAAACAATTTTCACACATACAATCCTTTTCTAGCAGAAAATGCTAATGTTTCTCATTTAGTTGATGTTGGTGGTTTATTGTATTTAGATGAGCCTTTACGTGAAATCTTAAAATTTTTGCCAAATTTGAAATATATTAATAAAAATAATCCTGTTAAATATACTTTAAACGGTACCGAAACCAAGACTTTTGAATATGATTATAACGATATGAATTATCCTACCAGCATTATTGTTAAAGAAGGTGATGAAATTTTATTAAATATTGGTTTAGAATACATTCCAAGCCAACTCAATTAATAAAGTTTGGTTTAATATTACTTAAAGATTTCAAATCAACTTTAAAATTTTGAAGCTAAAGTGATTATAGTAATTTTTTTAGAATTTAAATTGCAATCTCAAAAACCTTACAGAATTAAATTTTCTTGTTATCAATACAAATTATATAAAACCACTCTAAATTACACTTCTTTTTATTTTTAATACGATAGCTTGTCTCTGTAAAATGTCAATTTCGTAAAATATATAATTTAGAATGATGATTCATCAAAATCTTTAAAGAAATAAAGTCTCTTATTTATTAATTTTTAGTTTTTATGATAAATTTAGAGATACTTTAAAAATGCTAGCAATTTTGTATTTTTGTGGTCACTTACAAAAAAATAAATTATATGGCATTTGATATTGATATGATCAAGAAGGTGTACCAACAAATGGACGAGCGTGTAAAAAAAGCACGCGAAGCAGTTGGAACACCATTAACCCTTTCAGAGAAAATTTTATATTCACATTTATGGGATGGAGATCCATCTAAAAAATTAGAACGTGGTAAGGATTACGTGAACTTTGCACCAGATCGTATCGCTTGTCAAGATGCTACTGCTCAAATGGCTCTTTTGCAATTTATGCAAGCTGGTAAAGAACAAGTAGCGGTTCCTACAACTGTTCATTGCGATCACCTTATTCAAGCTAAACAAGGAGCAAAAAAAGATTTAGAACGTGCCAACGAAACTTCTAACGAAGTATTTGATTTTTTAGAGTCAGTTTCCAATAAATATGGAATTGGTTTTTGGCGACCAGGAGCAGGAATTATTCACCAAGTAGTTTTAGAAAATTATGCATTTCCGGGTGGAATGATGATTGGAACAGACTCACATACTGTTAATGCTGGTGGTTTAGGAATGGTTGCAGTTGGAGTAGGAGGAGCAGACGCCGTTGACGTTATGGCAGGAATGCCTTGGGAATTAAAATTTCCAAAACTTATCGGTGTAAAACTTACTGGAAACCCACAAGGTTGGACGGCAGCAAAAGATGTTATTCTTAAAGTGGCGCAAATCTTAACGGTGAAAGGTGGAACCGGTTGTATTGTAGAATATTTTGGTGAAGGCGCTAAAAATTTATCTTGTACAGGAAAAGGAACCATTTGTAATATGGGAGCCGAAATTGGAGCAACCACTTCTACTTTTGGTTATGATGATTCTATGGAACGCTTTTTAAGAGCCACAGATCGTAATGATATTGCAGATGAAGCCAATAAAATTAGAGAACACTTAACTGGAGATCAAGAAGTTTATGATAATCCAGAAAAATACTTTGATCAAGTAATTGAGATAGATCTTTCAACTTTACGTCCACATTTAAACGGACCTTTTACGCCAGACTTGGCAACTCCAGTTGGAGAATTAGGAGAAAAAGCCAAGAAAAACGATTGGCCTATTAAAGTTGATTGGGGTTTAATTGGTTCTTGTACCAATTCTTCTTACGAAGATTTAACCCGAGCAGCTTCTATTGCACAACAAGCGGTAGATAAAAAATTGAAACCAAAATCAGACTTCGGAATCAATCCAGGTTCAGAGCAAATTCGCTTTACAGCAGAACGCGACGGATTATTAAAGGTATTTGAAGATCTTGGTGCAACTATATTTACCAATGCTTGTGGACCGTGTATTGGTCAGTGGGATAGAAGTGACCGTAAAGGAGATGAAAAAAACACCATTGTTCATTCCTTTAACCGAAACTTTTCAAAACGTGCTGATGGAAACCCGAATACACACGCATTTGTGGGTTCACCAGAAATGGTTGCTGCTATTGCAATTTCAGGTCGTCTTGATTTTGACCCAATGAATGATACATTGATCAATGAAGACGGAGAAGAAGTAAAATTAGAAGCTCCAAAAGGAATTGAACTTCCACCATTGGGATTTGATGTAGAAGAAAATGGTTACGTAAAACCAGAAGAAGACGGAAGCCACGTACAAGTAAAAGTTGCCGAAGATTCTAACCGACTTCAATTACTTGAACCTTTTGATCCTTGGGATGGTGAGAATTTAATCGGTGCTAAACTATTGATTAAAGCACACGGAAAATGTACAACAGACCATATTTCTATGGCTGGACCTTGGTTGAAATACCGCGGTCATTTAGATAATATTTCTGATAACTGTTTGATTGGTGCAGTAAACGCTTTTAATAAACAAACCAATTTTGTAAAAAGTCAAATTACAGGTGAGTACGATGCGGTACCTAAAACACAACGTCAATACAAAGCAGAAGGCATTCCAACGGTTGTGGTAGGAGATCACAATTACGGTGAAGGTTCTTCTCGTGAGCATGCTGCTATGGAACCAAGACATCTTGGTGTTCGTGTAGTACTAGTGAAATCTTTTGCTAGAATTCACGAAACTAACTTGAAAAAGCAAGGAATGTTAGGTATCACTTTTCAAAATGAAGACGATTACGATTTGATTCAAGAAGATGATACATTCAACTTTATAGATTTGAAGGATTTTGCTGAAGACAAGCCTTTAACTATTGAAGTTGTTCACGCTGATGGAACAAAAGATACCATTAAAGCTAACCACACCTACAACGAAACACAAATTGGTTGGTATAAAGAAGGTTCAGCTTTAAATATGATTAAAAAAATGAACAAGTAAAATTGTTTTATTTTTAAAGATACAAACCGTTGTTTTTTAAGCAGCGGTTTTTTTATGCAGTAGATTTAAAAATCTTCGAAAGCATTTAAGCCAAATAGAGCAAAATCATATTTCACAGGATCAATTGGGTCTAATTTTCTAAGTTTTTTATCCAATTCTAAAACGGCTTTTGCATCGTTTTGTTTTCGATTTAAAAGCTTCAATTCTCTTGCAATTTTACCTGAATGTACATCTAACGGACAAGAAAGTTTTGCAGGTGAAAGCTTTTCCCAAATTCCAAAGTCAACTCCGTTATGGTCTTTTCTTACCATCCAACGTAAAAACATATTAATGCGTTTACATGCAGAATTTTTCAACGGATTACTAATGTGTTTTTCGGTTCTTGTTTCATGAGGAAGTTCAAAAAACAATTGCTTCAATTTATAAATAGCTGGCATTAAAAATTGTTCATCTTGATGCCTTTCAAAAACAGCTTCTAAACCTCCGTGATTTTGGTAGATATGTTGAAGCGCTTGAAAAAAATAATGTAAATCTGTTGAGTTAAATGTGCGGTGAACAAATTCATATTTAGGCGATTTCAACTTATAATTCATTACAAAATCAAAGGGAGAATTTCCCATGATGGAAAGTAGTTTTTCGCCGTTATTGATAATGCTTTTTCGATTTCCCCAAGCAATAGTAGCGATTAAAAAACCTGAAATTTCAATGTCTTCTTTTAAAGCAAATTTTCTAGGCATTTGTATGGGGTCAGTGCCTATAAATTTAGGTTGGTTGTAAATTTCAGCTTTGCTATCTAGAAAAGTTTTTAATTCCTTAAGATTCAATCTTTTGATTGTGTTTTATTATTTTTCCATCCAACATTTCTAATTTTCGATCAGCCATGTTCGCCAAATCATCATTATGCGTAACAATTACAAAAGTCTGACCAAATTGATCGCGTAAATCAAAAAATAGTTTGTGTAAATGTTCAGCAGAAGCAGAATCTAAATTGCCACTGGGCTCATCTGCAAAAATCACCGAAGGCTCATTAATTAAAGCCCTTGCAACTGCCACACGCTGTTGTTCTCCACCGCTTAACTGGTTGGGCTTATGGTTTTCTCTGCCTGATAAACCTAAAAATGAAAGTAATTCTTTAGCTCTTTTTTCGACTTCTTGTTTGGGTGTTTTTTTGATGAAAGCTGGAATACAACAATTTTCAAGAGCCGTAAATTCCGGTAATAACTGATGAAATTGAAAAATAAATCCAATATGTTCATTTCTAAATGAAGCCAGTTGCTTAGCATTCAATTTAGTTACATGAATGGAATTTATTTCGATAGTTGGATTTGGTTGCTCATCCGCCTTTTCCAAGGTTCCTAATATTTGTAATAAAGTGGTTTTTCCAGCTCCCGAAGCTCCTACAATCGAAACAATTTCACCTTTCTGTATATGTAAATCTACATTATCTAGAACTTGTAGGTCTTTGTAATGCTTATTAATTTGCTGAGCTTTTATCATAAGTAAGCTAATTTAGATTTCGCTAAGGTATAAAATCAATTCCTTTTTTCTGCTGCTAATTATACGTTAAATGAATATTATTTGTTTAATTAATACATAGTTTTGTTCAACAAATATCAAAAATAAATATGGCTTTATCTGAGGCAATTTTAGCAAACGGCTGTTTTTGGTGTACAGAAGCAGTTTTTTTACAATTACAAGGCGTAAAAGAAGTTCATTCAGGCTTTACTGGCGGAACTATTAAAAATCCACCATATAGAGAAGTAGTCATGGGCCGAACAGGTCACGCTGAAGCCATACAGATTTTTTTTGATGAAGATGTAATTTCATACGAACAAATTTTATACGTTTTTTTTGCAACGCATGATCCCACCACGTTAAATAAACAAGGTTACGATGTAGGCACTCAATACAGAAGCGCTATCTTTTATAAAAATGATACGCAAAAACAAATTGCTGAAAACGTAATAACTTCTATAGAAAGTGAAAATGTATATCATAATCCAATTGTTACCGAAGTAACTCCAGCTTCTCCTTTTTATAAAGCAGAAGAAGAACATCAAGATTTTTACCAGCGCAATACTGAATTTAGGTATTGTCAATTAATCATCGAACCTAAATTATCAACTTTACGAAAAAAATTTCAACACTTATTAATTAAAAATAGTTAAGATGTCTTACAAGATACTTGAAGAATACACCCAAGAATATACAGAAGAGATAAAAGATAGTTATTTATCTATTTTACATTCAGTTGGAGAAAACCCAGAACGGGCTGGTATTGTTAAAACACCAGAACGCGCAGCGAAAGCCATGCAATTTTTAACTCAGGGATACGAGATGAATCCGAAAGAAATTTTGCTTTCTGCAATGTTTCCTGAAGAGTATGACGATATGGTTATTGTAAAAGACATCGAGTTGTATTCGCTTTGCGAGCATCACATGCTACCATTCTTCGGAAAAGCACATATTGCTTACATACCAAACGGTCATATTGTTGGATTGAGTAAACTGCCACGAATTGTAGATGTATTTGCCAGACGTTTGCAAGTTCAAGAGCGATTAACGCATGACATTCTAGAATGCATCAATACCACTTTAGAACCAAAAGGAGTGGCTGTGGTAATTGAAGCACACCACATGTGTATGATGATGCGGGGTGTTCAAAAACAAAACTCCGCTACCACTACATCTGGCTTTCGTGGCGAATTTCAGAAAAGTGAAACCAGAAATGAATTTTTAAGGTTAATCGGTAAGTAAATTTCGATTATTTTCAATTCATCTTTTCTATTCAACAGTTCATCCTTTTTTACTATTTAGCACTTAGGCTTTACGTTACTTTCGTTTCATAACTTAAAAAACAGTATGATGAAAACAATGTTATGTATTGCCTTTTTTATGGCTTTTAATTTAGTTCAAAACCCAGTTTCTACCAAAAACACGGGTGAAATGAAATTACAGTTGAGCAATGTGAATGTAAATAACAAAGGAGTGATTTACATTGCTATTTACAACAAAAAACAAGATTTTATGACGCGTAACTTTTTCAAATCTACTAAGGTAGAAGTAGGAGAAGATTCCAGTATTGAACTTGTTTTTGATGCTATTCCTTACAGATTTTATGCTGTTACCGCCTACCACGACATCAATGCTAACCAGCAAATGGACTTCAATGAAAATGGAATGCCAATAGAAGATTACGCCATGTCTGGAACTCCAAATCAAATGGGACCACCCAATTGGGAACAAGTAAAATTTGAATTTAAAGATGAAACGCAAGTTATTAACCTAAATTTCTAGTTAAATACATCTTAACAGAAAACCTACAAATTGCTTTTTACTATTTTAGTCGAAATTTAATTTTTAAAGATGAATAAAATAGGATTATTAATTGCATTTGTAGGTTTTTTCTTATATGCAAATGCACAAGAAAACTTCGTTGTTTCAGAACATTATAACAAACAAGAAGTGCAGATTGAAATGCGTGACGGTATTAAATTACACACCACGATTTACTCTCCAAAAGATAAAACCAAAGCATATCCAATTTTACTTCAAAGAACGCCTTACAGCAGTCGTCCGTATGGTGAAAATCAATTTAGAAGAAACATCGGGCCAAGCCAAACTTTAATGAAAGAAGGTAATATTATTGTTTATCAAGATGTACGTGGTCGCTGGATGAGTGAAGGTGTTTACGACAATATGCGCGCCTACATTCCCAATAAAAAGAAAAAACAAACCGATGAAGCTTCAGATACTTTCGATACTATAGATTGGTTAGTAAAAAATGTAAACAATAATAATGGTAAAGTAGGAACTTGGGGAATTTCTTACCCAGGACATTACGCAGCCATGTCGGTTTTATCAGATCATCCTGCTCTCAAAGCCGCTTCACCACAAGCTCCAATTGGCGATTTTTATTTTGACGATTTTCATCACAATGGCGCTTACTTATTGAGTTATTGGATAGCTACATCAGTTTTTGGTTATATGAAAGATGAACCCACAGCTTCATCTTGGTACAACATTCCAGATATCGGCACAAAAGATCCCTATCAATTTTTTATGGATATTGGTCCATTGAGTAATTTAGATGAATACTATAAGGAAGACAATGTGTTTTGGCAACAACTGAAAGAACACCCAGATTATGATGAATTTTGGCAAAAACGCGGATTAATTCAACATATGAAAAACGTAAAACCAGCTGTGATGACGGTAGGTGGTTTATTTGATGCTGAAGATTTATATGGTCCATTTGAAATTTATAAAAGCTTAGAAAAAAACAGCGAGAACTTCAATATGATGGTTTTTGGTCCTTGGAGTCATGGAGATTGGGCCAGATTGAGTAAAAGTCAATCGGTAGGGAATATTTATTTTGGCGATGACCTTTCGCAGTATTATCAAGAAGAAGTGGAAGCCAAATTTTTCAATCATTTCCTAAAAGATGAAGGTGAAATGGATTTGCCAGAAGCACTTGTTTTTGATACCGGTTCTAACTCTTGGGATGAATATGAAAATTGGCCGCCGGCCAAAGCAGAAGAAGTTACTTTTTATTTAGGTGAAAATCAAAATTTAAGCAAAACAGCTTCAACAGAAACCTACCAAGAATTTGTGAGTGATATTACTAAACCGGTTCCATTTACAGAAGACATTAAAGTCACTTTTACGCCAAGAAAGTACATGACAGACGATCAGCGTTTTGCGGCTCGCAGACCAGATGTAATGGTGTATGAAACGGAAGTTTTAGAAGAAGACATGAAATTGTCTGGTGAAATTTTAGCTTCATTACAAGTAGCTACCACAGGAACCGATGCCGATTGGATTGTAAAAGTAATTGATGTGCACCCACACGATGCAGAAGATACAGAAAGCATGCAAGACCATTTGAGCATGAGCAATTACCACATGATGGTAAGAAGTGAAGTAATACGTGGCAAATACCGAAATACTTTTGATAAACCAGAAGCCTTTCAACCGAATACCAAAACGCAAGTAGATTTAACTTTGCAAGACATTAACCATACCTTCAAAAAAGGACATAAATTACAAATTCAAGTACAAAGCACTTGGTTTCCGTATGTAGATAGAAACCCGCAAACCTTTGTTGAAAATATTTTTGAAGCCAAAGAAGAAGACTACAAAACACAGACACATCGGGTGTATAACGACTCATTTATCCAATTTCAGGTGTTAAATGAATAAGCGAAAACGTTTTCGTATTGATAACTTTTTGAATAAATAGTAATTTAAGAATCATATTATCAATAATTTTAGGCAAACTTAAAAATATATTATGATGAAAAAATTACTACTTATTTTATTATGTTTCACTTTTGGCTTTACACAAGCTCAGGAAATAGGCATTGTGGGTCCAGCGGCCGATGGTTGGCCAAGTGACGAAAACCCAACAGATATCATGTTGACTAACAATGGTGATGGAACTTACAGTATAGATGCGTTAACGCTTTCTACTGGTCCAGCTAAATTTAGAGAAGACCAAGCTTGGGATGTTAGTTATGGTGGAGACAATTTTCCTTCTGGATCGATTACAGGTGGAGATATTCCAGTGCAAGCTGGAGTTTACGACATTGTTCTGGATTTGAATAACGATACTTATACATTTACAGATGTAGGTACATTTGAAGAAATTTCTGTTACGGGAAGTGCTTTAAGTGAAGCTATCGACCTTTCTACTGCTGATGGCGAAAATTATGAAGCTTCTGTAAATCAGTTTGTAGATGGAACAGTTACTTTTGAAAGTTCAAATGGAGATGTCTATGGAAGCGACGATTTTCCTTCTGGTACATTGGTATTGAACGGAAATCCTATAGCTGTTACAGCAGGTTACTATGAAGTTGAATTCAATTTAACCACTCTAGATTTTTCATTTAACATTCCAGATGTTGGTTTAGTTGGGCCTGGTGTTTCAGAATGGCCTGGAGACAACCCAACACCAGATGTGTTAATGACTTCTACAGATGGGAATATTTACACACTAAGCTCTCAAGAATTTTTTGATGACGAAGTAAAATTCAGACAAAATCAAAGTTGGAATACCAACTGGGGTGGTACTGGTTTTCCATCGGGTGACTTAGTTTTTAATGGTTCTGATAATATTAATGCAGAAGCCGGAATTTACGATGTTACTTTTGATCGTGAAAATTCAAGTTATATGTTTGTAACTTTATCTACAGTTAATGCAGAATTTAATGCATTGAAAGTATATCCAAATCCTTCAAAAGGAAACTGGAACATACAAACTGGAAACGCCGATGTAAAAACGCTTTCTGTATTTACAATTTCTGGTAAATTAATCAAAGAAATGAATGTAAGCCAGCAAAACGAAATTGAAATTAATACGGCTAACTTGGGTTCAGGAATGTATATGATTAAGCTATTAACCAATTCAGGAAATACCAAAACCCTTAAATTGATTAAACAATAGCATTAAATAAAACTTGTTGAAAAAAGCTGTCTTCTGGACAGCTTTTTTTATTAAATTCAATTTAAAAATTAATGCTTAACTTTAAATTCTAAATTAATTGTTATGCAAAAATTTTATGTATCCTTACTAATTTTGTTTAGTTTTTTAGCTTCTCACTCTCAAGATATGTTCATAGCAGGTTCGGCAATTCCATCTTGGTGGACTAATCCAGATCCAATACCAAATATAAGCCTAATTGATAATGGCGATGGAACCTATTATAAATTAGGGCTTGAATTATTAGATGGGAATCTTCGATTTTATGAAGAGCAAGATATAGATATAAATTATGGTGGAACGGCCTTTCCAAGTGGAGAACTTGCTGAATCTGATATTATAATTGAAGAAGGATTTTATGACTTGTATGTAGACATGAATACCAATACTTACTATTTCGAATCTTATCCGCAAGTTTCATTTAATACCTTTAATACCAGCAATCCTATAGGTTTTAAACTGAATACTACAGATTACGAAGTTTTTAATTATCCCGTAACGCAATTTTATGATGCTTTGGGTTGGTTTTCAGTAAATATTCATCCATATATAATGGAAAATGATATTTATGGCGGTGATATCTTTCCAAGTGGAAATTTGATTTTTAATACTCAACCTGTGGAAGTTGAATCAGGTTTTTATGAAGTTACCTTTGATCATGAAAACTTGACATTTTCTTTTGATATTCCTGAAATTAGTATTGTGGGTTCAGCTTTAAATGAAACTTCTACCGATGAAAATTCAACTCCTGAAATTGCAATGTCTTCTTCAAACGGAGCAATTTATATGCTAAGTAGTATTGAACTTCAACCTGGAGAATTGAAATTTAGACAAAACCAAAGTTGGGAAACCAATTGGGGTGGAAGCACATTTCCTACGGGAGATTTAGACTTAGATTCAGCAGATTATATTGTTGTTGATGAAGCAGGTTTTTACGATGTTACTTTCGATCGTGAAAATTCTTCCTATATGTTTGTGACTTTGTCTACAGAAAATATTGAATTTAGTGATTTAAAAGTATATCCAAATCCTTCAAAAGGAAACTGGAACATACAAACTGGAAACGCTGATGTAAAAACGCTTTCTGTATTTACAATTTCTGGTAAATTAATCAAAGAAATGAATGTAAGTCAGCAAAACGAAATTGAAATTAATACGGCTAATTTGGGTTCAGGAATGTATATGCTTAAGATATTAACCAATTCAGGAAATACCAAAACCCTAAAATTGATTAAGCAGTAAGTGAGCTATTTTTAAGTATAAAAAAAAGCCATCCTGATTATACAATCAGGATGGCTTTTTTATTTTAAATCTACTAAATTAGTAGTTTAAGTTTACCATTAAGGTAAATTCATCGTAGATGGTTTTGTCTCCTAAGTTGTCAAAAAAGCTTCCAGAACCATACTTGATATCGTATTTAGTTCTATCAATTTTAACGGTAGTAGTTGCTTTTCCATCTTTCATATCCAAATCGAATGCAATAGGATTTGACTTGCCTTTAATGGTCAAGGTTCCTGAAACACCATAAGTATTTCCTTTCTTGGCTACCGTGTTAATTACAAACTTTGAAGTTTTGTATTTATCTACACCAAAGAAATCATCAGAATTTAAATGTCCTTCTAATTTTGCTTTGTTGTCACCTTCTAAGTCAGTTACATTTATTGTAGTCATATCTACTACAAATTCTCCACCAACTAATTCTTTTCCATCCATCAGGAAGAAACCTTCTTTCATATCGATAGTTCCGTCGTGTGAGCCGGTTAATTTTTCACCTTCCCATTTCACTTGGCTATCTTTAATATTTACTTTCTCTTGTGCTTGTACGTTAGAAAATCCAAGTACTGCGATAACTGCTGTGGCAACTAAGCCTTTTAATCCATTCATGTTCATAAGTGTTTAATTTAATTATTATTGTTATTTGTGTTTATATTCTGGTAAATAATTCTTCTTTAGATTTTCTTACTTTGTCCGCATGCTGTAAACCGTCATCTTTATGTCGGAAACCTACAGTTGCAATTACAGCTGTTGCTCTGTTTTTTTGGTTAAGACCTAAAATATCGTCAAACTGACTTGGGTCAAATCCTTCCATAGGGCAAACATCTATTTGGTAATGCGCTGCAGCCGATAATAAATTTCCCAATGCAATATAAGCTTGCTTCTTTGCCCATTCTGTTTTATTTTCATCAGATTGGCTTATAACTGCATTCATGATTATATCTTTCATGCCGCTTAAATCTTCTTTTTTCATATTTCTTGTTTCCACAATATTATCGATATAATCATTTAAATATGCTTCATCTATTTTGGTGATGGCTGTAAAAACAAGTAAATAAGATGCATCCAAAATTTGTGGTTGCTGAAAAGCTGCAGGATGTAATTTTTTTCTGGTTTCTTCATCTTTAATTACATACACTTCGTATGGTTGTAAACCGTAAGAAGATGCAGAAAGACGAATTGCTTCTAAAAGTTTCTCTAAATCTTTTTCAGCTAATTCTTTATTGGTATCAAATTTCTTAGTGGCGTATCTCCACTTTAGCTGGTCTAAATAATCTACATTTGTCATAGTTATGCTCTTAATTGGGTTAATAAATTGCTTAAATTTTCGAGTTCTTCTTTATTCATAGATTGTGTAATCTCAATTTCTCTATCTTCAACAGAAAGATTTACTTTATCTAAAAAAGAAATACCGTTTTGCGTAATGTATATTTCAACTTTGCGTTTATTGGTTTCGCAAATTTGTTTTTCTACTAAGCCTTTTTTAATCAGCTTATCCACGAGTCTTGTGGTATTACTATTTTTGGCGATCATTCTTTCTTGTATAGTAGAAAGGTTTGTGGCTTTGCCTTCACGCCCTTTTAAAATTCTTAAAACATTAAATTGTTGTGTTGAAATGTCAAAGGGTTTTAATACAGAATTCATTTCATCTGTAATCCAGTTACTTGTATAAATTGTATTTATTAATGCACGTTTATACAAGGGTAATTTTTTTTTAGTCTGTATTTGTTCTTCGATTTTCATTACAACTATTGTAGGTACAAATGTATACTATTGTATATACAACAATCATATTGTTATGTTAATTTTCTTCTTATGAAAACATTAAGTAATTGTAGTATAATTTAGTATTTTTGTAAAAAATATGTACATGAAAAACTTAGATAATAAGGAGTGGAAACAAGGTTTTGAAAGTAATTCTAATTCAGAAATTATTGATGTTAGAACTCCTAGCGAATTTGCAGAAGGTTATATTCCAAATGCAAAGCTCATAAACATACAAAACCCAAGTGAATTTACTTCTAGTGTAGAACAACTTGATAAAGACAAATCTTACTACATTTATTGCCGTTCAGGAAGGCGTAGTGAAATGGCTTGTCAGGTAATGGAAAACATGGGTTTTAAAGATGTAAATAATTTAGCAACTGGCATAATAGAGTGGGATGGAAGTATTGAAAAGTAAAGTATATTTAGTTCTCTTATTTTGTTTGACTGTTTTTATTACATCTTGTAATTTAGGTAATCAGCAAGTAGAAGTAATAACATCTGATGAAATGGAAATGCTTTTGCTTTCCGATAGTGTTCAGCTAATAGATGTACGCTCTTTTGAAGACTTTCAAGATAAGCATTTAAAAGGCGCACAAAGTATTGTTTTTGATGCTGACTTTGAAGAAAATATATTAAAGCTTGATAAATCTAAACCTGTTGCCGTGTATTGCAGAACGGGGAGAAGAAGTAAAGAATGTAGCCAAGTTTTAAAAGAACAAGGTTTTTCTAAAATTTACGAATTAGAAGGCGGGCTTGAAAAATGGGAACACGACGATTTGTTGATTTTAAAATCTGATGAGGTGAACCTTGAAATGTAATCACTCATATTGATTTAATAAAAAACTCGTTAGAACAATATCTAACGAGTTTTTTTATACTGGCCTATTCCATTTATTTTTTTATTACTTTTTGAATGTCTATTTGGTTTCCATTGCTAATCTCAACAAAGTAGATGCCTGCTGCGTATTCTGAAAAATCCAATTGTATGTGATTTTGCGATCTATTGTAATTTTGTTTTGAGACAAGTTGCCCATTCATATTGAAAACTTTTAGGCTTTCAATAGGTGTTACAGCAGAATAATCTATATGTAAAATTGAACGAACAGGATTGGGATACAACTGAATTTGCTGGCTGAAATCATCTACACCAATTCCTTCACAACTTTCGTTATTTGGGTCAATACTCAAAGTTGCATTTACAGTTATCGGACATTCGCCATTATCTAAAGCAATATAAATACTGGTTAAAGGAGAATTTGCAAAATATTCTACTGGATTTGCAATCTGGTTTACTTGGTTATCAGCATCTTCTTGAGTTTCATAATAAGCAATTGTAAAATCAGCTGGATTGGCATTTTCAAACAAAATAGCTTCAAAACTAGTTAAATCGAATGTTGCTGTACCTGTAGCATCTTCATCACAATCTAATAAGGGTTCGTCAGGAAGTGTGATGTCTGGAAGTGTATTTACAAAAATATCGAAACTTGTAAATCGCTCACAAGTATCTAGTTCTGTTCCATTTTCAACGCGAACGTAAATGCTTTGTGAAAAAGCTTGACTATTGGTATACGGACTTGTAATGGCATTTGTAGCATTTTGTGCATCACTCAAACTTTCATGAAAACTGATGTTTACATCAGATAAATTCAAATTATTAATCTCAGGGATTAGTACGTTAAAGTCAAAATTATCGTAAAAGCCGCTGTTATTGGTATTATCGCAAACTGAAATATCATCTATTGTTAGATTTACATCTGCTAACTCTTGACTTACAACTTGAAAACTAGAAGTAGCAAAGCAGCTTGCATCATTGTTATTTTCTATTCTAACCCAGATTTCTTGATTGGTAACATTAGGCTGAAATCCAGTTGGATTTGCTATTTGAGAAATATTGTCGTCAGCATCGGTTTCACTTAAATGAAAACTTATAGTGTAATCTGCACTAGAATTGATGCCTAAAATGGAAGGAATTTGTTGTGTTAAATCAAAAATAGGAAATTGAGCAACTTCTTCTTCTTCACATTGTACCAAATTATCTAAATCTTCGGCTATTTCTACGTTATTTAAGCTAATAGTAAATTGGCCCACTTGAAAACAACCACCATTTTCTTCATTATTCTCTAAACGAATAAAAATAGTCTGATCATCTATTCCATCAGGCAATTGATAGGCTGTTAAATTAGAATCTATGGAATTAATTCCATCTTCAGCATCAACTTGATTGGTATAATAACTAGCTTCTATAATATTGGGGTCGGGTGTATTTACTGTATTTACATTATTTATTGTCAAATCGAAAATTTGGGTATAACTGAAATCACCACACTGGCTTAGATTTTCTAGATTGTTCAACTCTGGAGAAACAAATTCACCAACTTGAAAACTTGCAGTTTCATAGCAGTTTACATCGTTTACATTACTAATTCGGACAACAACATCTTCGGTTAATTCACCTGCATTAAGCATATAACTTGAAGGGTCTGGAATACTATTCGTATTGTTATCTGCATCATTTTGGTTAGTAAAGTAGGTAATTACATAATCTGTTTCATTTTGATTTTCGCCTAGAATGAATTCATTTTGAGCGGTTAAATCATATACAGGAATTGCCAAAGTATCGTCTGGACAAAAAAGTAAATCATCTAATTCATTAGCAACTTCAACATTATTAATTTTTAAGTTGAAACTGCTAACAGCTGAGCAATTTCCATTTTCTTGATTGTTTTCTAAACGAAGGTAAATAGTTTGTTCATCTAATCCGATAGGCATTTGATACGAAGTTAAATCTGAACTTATTGCGTTTGAATCATTGATAGCATCAACAAAACTAGTATGATAACTAGCTTCAACAATGTTAGGGTCTGGAGTGTTAACCGTATTCTCATTGTTAGTAGTTAAATCGAAAGTTTGGGTGTTGCTAAAATCTCCACACACACTTAAATCTTGAATTGAAGATATTTGTGGTATAATGTATCTGCCAATTTCAAAACTTGTAGTTTCATAACAGTTTACATCATCATTATTGCTAATTCTTACAAAAATATCTTGTGAACTTACTCCACTAGGCAAGGGGTAGCCTGAAGGATTTGAAATGGCATTTACGTTGTTATCTGCATCACTTTGGCTTGTAAAGTAATTAATTGTATAATTTTCTATAACTTGATTTGCTCCTAGAATACTATTATTTTGTGCGGTTAAGATATAGATAGGTGAAGCAATACTACTACAGAAAAATATGTCATTAATTTCATTAGCAATCTCAACATTATTGATGCTTAAATTAAAGCTTTCAACTGTAAAGCAATTTCCGTTTGCATCGTTATTGGCAAGTCTTACAAAGATGTCTTGAGAATCTATTCCGTTTGGTAATTGATAAGTTGCAAGATTATTAGTTATTGGGTTTTGTCCTGCAATGGCATCGGCTTCATTATTGTAAAAACTCAATAAAGTGATACTAGGATCTGGAGTATTTACTGATGTTGGTGTAATGATAGTTAAATCGAAACTTTGACTTCCAGAGAAATCTCCACAAGTACTCAAATCTGTTAATTGATTGATTTCTGGCTGTAAATAAATTTCAGTTTCTAAAGAAGTTACATCAAAACAACTTTCATCGAATGTGCTTGAAAGTCTAACCCAAATTGTTTCTGTAGCTCCACTGCTTTCGTATGCATTTGGGTTTTCAATTTCATTTGTGTTGTTTAAGGCATCGGTTTCGGTTGTAAAATAACTTACATTAAAACCAGTAGCGCTATTTTCTTGGTAAATGGTTGTTTCTGCTTGCGTTAAATCAAATACGCCTACGTTAGAATTATTGATAGCACAACCATTTAAATCAGGAATTGCAAAATCTAGGTTAGGTTCAGAAATACCAATTTCAAAACTAGAAGTAACAAAGCTTTGTGCATTGCCTGTTAGTGCTTCTTCTACACGAATCCAAATGGTGATATTTTCATTTTGTAATTCACTTGCATTTAAGGAGAAATTTTCAGGATTAGCAATAGCGTTTGTGCCAGCGTTGGCATCAGCTTCCGATAGGAAATAATCTACATTAAAGTTAGCTGGATTTTGACTCCCTAAAACAAATGCATCATTTGTTCTTAAGTTAATGTCAAATTCATTTACAGGAGGTTGACAGATTAATAAATCTTGTATATCTTCTATATTATCTGGGTCAGGCACAGGAATAAATTCCACATAAATAGAATCGCTGCTATTGCAATTGGCTAAAGTGGAATCTTCTTCACTAATAATGAAAATTTCGTAATTTCCAGTTTCTGTTATGTCTAAAGTTAATTCGGTTTCTCCATCAATTAACTCACCATCTTTGTACCATTCTATTGTAAAATTACAAGCACCACCTAAGCTGCCTTCGAAAGCTTCAGCACTAAATACATCGCCTTCAAATAAGGGTTCTGTATCGGTAAAGAAAATATCGTCTCCTAAATTTGCTCCTAAGTTAAAACTTCCACCTTCTAAAAATACGTAAGAATCGAAAGCGCTATCGCCATAATCGGCTACCATAATTTTCATAGTGTATACTTCACAAGGAATTACATTTGCAGTAGCTGTAAGTACTTGGGTTTCTCCTCCTAAAATATGGTAGGGTGGATTGTTCTGGTTGTATAAACTAGAAACAGCAAACTCTCCTAGGCTACCAGTAGGACAATTTGGATTCGGGTGAATGTTGGTAGGAGTAGTAGGGATTAAGCCATTACCACTACCGTTATCTATAGTAGCTATGTTGAGTCCACCTAAATCTAAATTTATAGCAGGTGTGTTGGGGTTTGCATCGTTATTATAAAGATTGCTGTCATTAATTCCGGGTCCACTTAAAATAAAAGCAAAGGTATCCGCGAAATTACAAACGAAACTGTTTGTCCCTCCATATTCATTTGAAGCAAAAATGTAATTAAAGCTAATTTCATCTTCGTAAGAACTGAATTCAAATTCAATTACTGTTGCATTGTTACTAGTTCCTACATTAGGGTCTCCTGTTGCAATTGTTGCTAATTCATCTTCTCCTGGCCAACCTTGTCCTGAATTTCCAGCTTGAGTTGTTACACCTTCAATATTACCAGAACCAATTACAATTCCATTTTCGAAAGGAAAATCACTACAATTCTTTGAAAAGTACCCAATACTTTGACTATTTGAATCATAAATATTTAAGTTGTTAGGTGAATTAATATTATCTACAATAGCACAATCTCCCGAAATAAATACATCTGAAACCAATTCGTCTAAAGTATATTCATCATCTACTTCATTGATGTTTAAAACATCGTTTCTAATCTCAAACTCAAAATCGATGCTTTCTTGGCAACCTTGCAAATCGGTAACGGTTAAGCTAGCATCAATTTCATCTACATCAGCAAAAGAAAGTTGTACGGTTTCTCCACTATAATCATCTCCATCAATTTCCCATTCAAAATTCAATTCGCTTGTAGGTGAATTATTTGAAGTTAAAGCTGAACCCGTAAATGTTAGTAACTCGTTTGCTCTGTAAAAGGGAACATCATCTGAAACTTCACAAGTTGTATTTCCATCGATGTCAACTTCTGGAAAAATTTGTTGGCAGGGATCTCCACATACAAACTGAGCTCCAAAACCAATATTGATAATACTAGGAATAAAAACTGTAGTAAATTTGATGGTGATACACCCACTTGGATTAGATGCAATATAAGTAGGGTTGGGCGGCATAGCATCGCTTACATATTCAAATACCAAAGGTGAGTTGGTGCTGTCGCCATTGTAAATCTCTAAGGTGCTGAAAGTGGTATTTAAACTAAAGCTAATGAACTCTAAGGTAATCACTTCATTCGGATCGTCAGGGCAAATAGTTAGCGTTTTTTCTTGATTGCTTAAGTTGCCATCGTTGTTGTTTAGGGCTAAAGTAGCATTACAAGTGTTTAATTGGTCAGTATCATTAAAGTCTGATGTCCAGTTAAAATTTTGCCCATAATTGCTAGAAACTGTTAAGAAAACAATAAGGATAAAGTATATTTTTTTCATGGTAAATAATTTGTCGCCTAATTTACAAGATTTTAGTTTTATAAGAGCGCTAAATCTTTAATAAAATTTAGCGTTTACATTTTTTAAATTTTAAGGAATGCAGATTGGTAATGAACAACTCATCATTTTTGAGTTAGCATTAAATTTTAATTACTTTTTTGACTGCTTTTTCAATACCATTGTCAATTTCTACAAAGAAAATACCTGTAGCAAAATCTGAGAAGTTTAATGCTAAGTAGTTTTGAAGTCTATTATATTTCTGCTGAAAAATAAGCTGACCGTTGATGTTATAAATCTTTAGGCTTTCAATTGGTGTTAAAGATGAATAGTCTATTTTTAAAATGGATGTTACAGGGTTTGGATAGAATTTTACTTGTTGGCTAAAGCTTTCCGTGCCAATGCCTTCACAAGAAACATCATTTGGATTAACATTAACTTCCACACTCAAAGTTGTTGAACAATCACCATTATCTACAAGAATAAAAATAGGAGTTATACCTGTTATAGCAGCATAATCTTGTGGGTTACCTATTGGGTTTTCTTGCGTATTTGCATCTTCTAGAGTTTCATAATAAGTTGTTGAAAAATCACTTGGATTTAAATTCTGATAAATGACATCTTCAAAGCTAGTTAAATCAAAAGTCGCTGTTCCTGTAGCATCTTCATCACAATCTAAGAGTGGTTCGATAGGAATTGTAATTTCAGGAAAGTTATTTATAATTTCAAAACTTGAAATAGAATAGCAAGACTGAGATAAATTGTTTTCAGCTCGTATAAAAATTGTTTCAGATTGATTTTGTGGTTGGTAAGCGGAAGGATTTGCAATTGAATTTAATCCATTAAAAGCATCTGTTTCTGTTGCATAAAAAGCAATAGATAATTGGCTTTCATTTATTCCTTCGACTGTAAAATCAGCTTGATTTAAATTTACTTCCAGGTTATTTGAATCTTCTTCACAAAGCACTAGGTTTTCAATGCTAGACTGAAAAGAAGGAGTTTCGAAATAATTTACAACTATTGTTCCTTCAACAAAAGAACCTGTAATGGGATTGCTAGCAGTAAGTTTAAAAGTTCCACCTGGACTTTGTACAGTGATGCTTAAATCATTTTCATCGGGGATAATTTCAAATGCTTGAGTAGTTTCATTAAAAATTTCCCAAGTATAATTTACTTGGTTATCAACAACATTAGCAGGTATAGAAGGAATGATGGTATATTCATCTCCATTGCACAAACTTATTTCTTCATTTAAAATAGGACAGCTTGAAAGTCCAGCGTTTTCTCCACCGGCATTGGTTTGTTGAAAACTGATAAAGCCAGGGTTTGTATTAAAGTTAGTGATTAAAACAATATAAAAGTCACCTTGAACCGTATTGGGTATGATCATGGTTTCTGTAGCTGAAACAGAATAACTACAATCTATTTCATTAGCTGAAGTTAGATTGTCACAATTTCCTGCTGGAGTATCAAATGGTCCCCAAACAATAAAATCAACATCTAAATTTGTGCCTGAAAAGTCTGCATTTGTATTTTGTTGTAAAAGAAATTCAAAGTCACCTGCTTGGTCTACCTGAAAATAAAACCAAGCAGGATAAGGTTCTATACCTAAACAGCCATAATCTGGACCAGGTTCTGCTGATGTAGCACCACCAGGTGTTTCATTGTTTATATTCGGAAAGAAAAACAATTCTCCACCAGCACAAAAGGGCTGTGCATCAGCGCAGGAATCACTGGTTCTTGAAATTACTTCTACATTAGCTAAATCTGTATTTAATGTTTCACAACCAAATTGATCTATAACTGTAACTTGTACATTGTATTCTGAAATTTCTGTGTAAACGTGTTGCACAAAAGGTATATTTGTTGTTGTAGTCTCTTCATCACCAAAATCCCATTCATAGGTATAGCTTTCATTGTCTAATTCTTCGTGGTCAATTTCAAAAGTTACTGGAATATAATTTCCAACTTCGTAAAAGCCTGAAGTGGTATTAAAATAAGAAGGTTCTAAATTCACTAATGAAGAAGGTATATCACATATTTCACGGCAACCAACATCAAAAGCTATTTCAGAATTAATCACAGAAGGAATAAAGGTTGATGAAATAGCAACTGTAATACAGCCTGTAGGGTTTGTTTCAGGATCAGAAGCAGTTACTAAAGAAACAGAACCATCGTAAGGAATTTCATTTGCGGTTATATCATCTCCATCATAAATAATAAAATCTAGAAACGCTTCTGGAGCTGTAAAAGTGGTAAAATCCAGTGTACTTACCAAGTTGTCATTATCTGGACAAATGGTAAAGACAATATTTTTATTACTTAAACCATTGTTTTCATTATTAATAAAATAAGAATCATCACAGGAAGAAACAGTAGCAAACTCATTTTCGTTTACAATGTCATTGATGTTGATTTGTGAAGTAGCTTGAAAATAGGAAAGAAAAAATAAAATGAGGAGTGGATAAAAGTTTTTCATGGTTTATATTTTGGCAAGCAAAATACATATTTATTAGAAAAATTTAAACTATCGATGTTAATAATTTTAAGATTTATAACTTGATATTATAGTTTATTTAAGTTTTACAAATTTTCAATTTGAAGTTGAAAATCAAGGTCTTTCAATTGTATATACCAATAAGCTAAGACACTACAATGAAGTTAATTCAATTTCAATAAAAAATCTAAAGTGTCAATTCCATCGGCATAATCCCATACTTCTGGATGTTGAGATTGACCAAAAGCCGTATCAATTTGAGATGAAAATTCAGGATTTCCTACTACGCATTGCAGATTTTCTTTTTGTTTGCTAATCTCATTTTCTAATTCCGATTTCGAATTGTAAAATTCGTAAAACAAGCAACCAATAGGAGAGGACAAGCCTTGGTCTTCTTTTAAAATTAAAAATCCATTATCGAATAATTTTACGCTGCTCATTAAATAAACCGCTTTGTTATAATCGTAATTATTGGTGTATTTATCATGTTGTAGCAAAGCTTTTTTATGAAATAAACCTTCAAAAAAAGAAGTAAAATCATATCCTTTGGGTACCATTAATTTTGAAACGCTTCGGCAACCCAAACCAAAGTACCTAAATATATCTTCGGCTAAGTTGGCAAAATCTGCGGAGGTTTCTTTACCGGTTAAAATCGCAATACTATTTCGGTTTTTACGAATAATGTGTGGTTTATTTCTAAAATAATATTCAAAATAGCGAGCGGTATTATTGCTTCCAGTAGCAATTACGGCATCAAAATTTTTCAATTGGTCCTTGGTGAGTTCTATTCGATTAGCAAAAGATTGGTCTTCCCTCATCAAGAATTTTACAACCCAATGAATAAGTAATTTGTCTTTTGATGAATACTTGGCAACAACATGGTTTCCTGATAGCAACACACTAATTACATCATGTAATCCTACCAAAGGAATGTTACCTGCCAAGACCAAACCAATCCGTTTAGCTATTTTTTCTTTAAAAGTGTATTGATCTAGCCAAAAATGAAGATTTTTTTCAGTTAAGGCTTCGCTCCAAGACTGTAAGCAAAAAAGAATTTCATCTTCAGTAAACCAAGAATTATGGTGCTTTGCGAGCTGAATATGTTGTTGCAATTCCTGATGTAAATCATCTTTAAAATCGGGAATTTGAGCTCTGTTTTGTTGAAGAAATTCATTTAACGAATTACCTAATTGCACTAACGAATTTATTGTGCTTTGCACCTTATCTGGCTTTGCCATAACTTATTTTCTGCGTATTTTTGAACAAAATTACTTAAAAAAAGAAAGATGGCTATCAAGATAACAGATGAATGTATTAATTGCGGTGCGTGTGAGCCAGAGTGCCCGAACACAGCAATTTACGAAGGTGCAGACGATTGGCGATATGCAGATGGAACAGATTTAGAAGGAAATATTGTATTGCCTAACGGAAAAGAAGTGAATGCTGAAGAAGCGCAAGAGCCTATAGATGATGAAGTTTACTACATTGTAGCAGATAAATGTACAGAATGTATGGGTTTTCATGAAGAACCACAATGTGCAGCGGTTTGCCCTGTAGATTGTTGTGTTCCAGATGAAGAACACGAAGAAACGGAAGAAGAATTACTCGGTAAGCAATCTTTTATGCATAAAGAATAGGATTTCATTTAGAGTACCGTTTAAAAAAAAATAGTATTAAAAGTGCGATGATATTAGAAGTACGAATATCAAAGTATAAATAACTTTTTACTCAGCTTTGCGAAGTTTGCAACTTCGCGCTTTCAGTTAAAAAATATTATTTAATGATCGAGTTGCATGTGTGATTTGAATCCAGTATTGCTCTTCTACCAGCAAAAATTTAATCTAAGTCCATAACAATTTTGATATTTTCCTTGATTAACTTAATGCTGTCTTTTGGTAAAGCTCCAATTTTTGTTGTTAGCCTATTGTTATCAATTGAACGTATTTGATCAACCATTACATCACAATCTTCATATAAGTTGGCCGTTCCTTTTTTTAAATGCACTCTTAATATTTCTGATTCTTTCTTAATATTTGTAGTAATTGGGCATATAATTGTAGAAGGATGCGGTACTTGATTAAGCAAATTGGTCTGAACTACTAAAACAAGTCTTTTTTTCCCTGGCTCAGTTCCTATTCGTGGGTTTAAATCAGCAATCCAAATTTCAAATTGTTTAATCTGCATGGTCTATTTTTTCAAATTCCTGTAAAACTGACATCGAATTCTCTCGAACCAAAGCCGATTCTTTTTTTAATTTTTCTTCAAGTATTTGTTTGCGTTGGAATTTATTATAGAATTCAATTGCCTCGTTAATATACCTATTGCGTGGTTTTTTTAAGCTACTAAGTATCTTTTCAGTATCTCCAAAAATTGATTCGTCTATTTTTAATGATATTGATTTCATAATCTTATTTGTATATCACAAATATATATCTTTTTAGTATATGCTAAAGTGAAATTTAATACAATTTTAAAGTTGAATGTAGTAACTTTTTTTGATTTCACGTTTTAGAT
Organism: Psychroflexus planctonicus; assembly: GCF_014640195.1. GTDB lineage: Bacteria > Bacteroidota > Bacteroidia > Flavobacteriales > Flavobacteriaceae > Psychroflexus > Psychroflexus planctonicus. Next base: position 10,642 of record NZ_BMGM01000011.1, on the reverse strand, counting down.
TAGCATCTAAAATTTTAGCGTTTTATATTTAATTCCCGTTATTCGGTAATTCAATATAATCTGGTAAAACTGATTTTTTCTTTTCTTTTTCTTCTGTGCTTTCTTTTTCAGTTTCAGGTTGCCGAATGGCTTCTTTATTAATGATTTTATATAACAAATCCCGAAAATTTTGAAAATCTACATTATATGAAACACCTATTCCTTGGGTGTAAGCTAGTTCTTCTCCTATAAACTGAATATCGCTTTCCCGATTAAACGCATTTGCTCGTAATGAGCCAGATTCATTTAGCAGCAGATTAATTTCTACATCTCCAAAAACAAAGCTTTCGGTAGTTCCACCAACGGGAACACCAAAACGACCGTTGATTAGCACTCGATCGCTTATTTGTGTTTGAAAACTCATTCCAACGCGATCGCCAGTTTGGTTTTGGTCGGGAGTTCGTTGAGCTTGAGTATAATCTAAACCAACTTTAAATTTTCCTTCTTCATCAGAAAATATTTTATCTATTAAGCCGGAAGCGCCTTCTACTAAATTTCCTGTAATAGCGCCTTGTCCACCAATTCCGTCTATATTATAAAATGTACCTTGCGCCACTAAAGAAATGGCTTGCAATTCTGTATTTTCTCTTCCTTGAATACGGTAATCTAACTCAGATTTTACAATGGAAGATAAATTGGGATAGTTGATATCAAAATTTATATCAGGCTGAATTAATTCTCCGTTTAAACTGATGGTCACTTCAACGGGAATATCTCTATTAATACTCGGATTTTCCAGGATCATGGCAGGATTGGCTTGCGTTCTGTACACGGCTTCAACATTCATGTTGGCTTGCAGCGGATCGCCATCCCAAGTTAATGTTCCGCCAGGCACCACATTAAATTTCTTGTTAACCAAACCGGCGTATTTAAAATCGTAAATACCTTCAATGGCTTCAAAATCTCCAAACATATTGAATTTGCCATTGGTGTCAATTTCTATAAGTAAGTTTCCGGTACCGCGACCTCGCAAAGTACTTCCACTTTCTTTGTCAATTACAATTTCAACTTCAGCATCTTCCGTAATGTCAAGGTCAAAATTTAAGCTCAATCCTTTCACTTCTCTTAACTCAAGACTTTTTCCTTCCGCTTTTGCAAGTTTATCTGCTTCGGTTAAAAAATAAATAAATGAAGCATCGGTTAGAAATTCAGAATCGTCTAACGGAATTCTAAAAAGTGTATTTTTATTGGTTCGAGCATCTACATTAATCACTAAATCATCAATGGGTCCAACAATTTCAGCATTTCCAGTAATAAAAGCTGTTCCATAATATAATTTTCCTTCTTCAAATGGAGTGTCTAAAGCTATAAAATTGGTGCCACCAACGTTTAAGTCTAGCTCCCAATCGCTAAAATTATTATGTGCAATTAATCCGTCTAACCTGCCTTCAGACTGATATTTTGTGTCTTCTAATTCAACCCCTGTAAATACAAAAGCATTTTTAAGCACATTTATTTCGGTCTGACCCAACAAGTCAAAATCGATATTTAGATATGGAATTTGTAAGCCACCGTTTTCTAAAAATAAAGTTCCTTCTAGCGCGGGTTTTGTTAAGTTTTCTGTTACTGAAACGCTGCCGCTTAAATCACCTCGCATTTGGTTAATAACATCGCCACCTAAAGGAGAAAACATGCTAACATCTAAATTATTTGCGGTAATGTCTGCATCAATTTTTTGTTGACTTCCAGATTTAAAAATTCGGCCTTTACTAACTAAGAGCGTGTCGTTGTTATTTTTTAAACTTGCATTTATGTTGAAGTTTTCTAAGTTTTTATCTCCATCTGCAAAAAGCGATAAAACCCCTAATTTTTGTTGATTTACTTCAAAATCTGTAATGCTAAAATCTACATTTGGCGTGTAATCTCCTTGGTCTTGAAACAAACTAGCTATACCATTCATTTCGCCTTTTAATGCTAGACTATCTATACTGGGCGTAATGGTTTCTAGCTTTACTTTATTAAAATTCAAAGAAACGTCTTTGTAAGTTGAATCTCGAACAACGCCGTTTAACTTCACAAATGTGTTTTGATGATGAGCAACTATAGAATCAAATTCGAAATTTTGAAAGTTTTCTCCAATAACCAAACGATTGTTTTGGGTATCTTCATTTTTAATTTCCCAATCGTAATTTTTAATTGAAAATTGAGAATTCTGAAAACCAAAAATCAATTCGTCTGCATCGGTTGAAGTTTGATAAATCTTTAAATCGTAATTGTCACGATTATTTTTACCACCTTTTAAATTTGCACGGACAAAAAGCGTATCGTTTTTAGATTGATTTATAATTTCTAATTCTGAAGCTTCATAAAACGAAGTTTTAATTTTATCTACGTTTACCAAGGTATTAATCAGTGGGTCTTTGTTATCTATTTGAAGATTTATTTTCTTGAAAACATTTCCGTAAGCTTCAATTTCTGGCGAAACAAAGTTTAAACGAAAATAATTATCGTTAGCTACAATGCTTCCTTCAAGACTGGTCCCGGCATCAAATCTAATTTCAGGAAAAATGGCTTCTACAATTTTACTGTAAATGTCAAATTCAAAATCTACATAGGCAAATTGACCCAGGGATTCCGGATTTTTCCTGTAGTATAAATTTTGAAAGGCATTGACTGTAATCTTCGGCAATTCAGTTAATTCAAAAATACCCGATAATTTACCTTTGATTACATCAGGAGAGTTTACATCAATATATCTAATTTCATCTTCAAATCTAGAAGTGAGTTGAAGGTCTTCAAACTCTAAGGTTTCATTTTCATTTTTATAAATAAAGTTATTTAAATCTATGTTTCCTTTTAAGTCGTTTATATCTTTTCCGCGCATATCCATCTTTACATTTCCAGCAATTTCAGAAATGCTATCGCGTTTGTAAAGATTGATTTTTTTCAGGTTAATGTAATTTATTTTAGCTTCAAAATTATACAAGCTTTCTTCTTCGCTTAAATCTACCAAGCCCGAAAAATTCAAGTCCATATTGGGATCTTTAATTTTAAAATTCCCATTAAATTTAGGCTCTTTTAGTATTCCGTCTATTTCAATGTTTTTGTATTCGTAGTCATTAATTCCTAAACTCGTTATTTTTCCTTGCAGTTCAGTGTCTAAAAATTTTCGTTTAAAGCCTTTACCATCTACGTTTAAATTAAAACTAACTTTTCCATATTTTTCTTCTAAAAGCAACTTGTTAAGTTGAATTTCATTAAAACTCAAATCTCCAACATAACGTACATTTTTTTGGTCGTTTAAATTTTTGAAATTTAGTTTTACAACCGCATTTCCAATACTGGTTTGAGCGCTAAAGTCTGACTTTAAATTTACACCATCAATTAAAGTGTAACCTTGTATTTTCAATTCGCCAAAACGGCTTAATTCTTCTGGAATAGTATTGCCTAAAACTCTTGGAAGTAAATTAGCCAAATCTGAATAATCAGTCTGTAACTCGCCGAAATTTCCTTCTAAAATGAAGTCTTTTTCATCATCCATGATGTTTTTGAAATTCAACTTTTGAGCGATAATTTTTGAATTTCGCATCCCTTTCAAATTGATGTTTTCCAAATCAAAATTATTCATTACTCCAGTTAGATGACCAGTAAAGCTAAGTTGTTCACCGTATCCAAACTCGCTGTAAAATTTGGCTAAATCTGAAGTTGAAAGGTCTGCATATTTAAATTTTGCGTCTAATTGTACTTTGTTATTAAAGTCTGAAAAATCGCCCCGATTGTAATTCATTACAATATCTCCTTGCACTTTAGATAAATCTGTAGCTAAATTTAATTGGTCTAAGTGAATTTGAGTTGGGGAATATTGAAACTTAGTTTGCAAATCTTCAATTAAAAAATTTCTACCTGTAAGACCACTTAATTTTCTAATTTCTACACCAATATTGCTGCCTTTAATCTTGAAATTTTCAGCATTGAGTAACATATTTTTAATACTAAACAAATTTGAATTTGCTCGGGTTTCGTCAATTATGCTTACATGTGACTCTGTAGCCAATAAAAAATTGGCTTTCAGTTGAAATTCTTTTCTATTTAGCGAATCTTTAGGTTGGTCTGGATCTTTAAACTGATTGATAAAATGAATAAAACTATCTTCTTCTTCTCCTTTGTAGCGAACCAAATTGAAACGTAGTTTGTTAATTTTTGTGTTGCTTAATTGAACAGAATTGTCCCAAAATGATGCTAGACTAATCAAGGAAGTCGAAAACTTATCCATATAGATTAACGTGTCCTGATGATGATCTTCTACATACACACGCTTCAATTCAATATCGCCATTAAGTTGTATTTTTAAGGCTTCAACCGCAATATTGGTGTTGTATTCTTTATTGATGTCTTCTGTAACTTTTTGAGCCGCATAGCTTTGTACTCTTGGTATGGTAAAAATAATTACCACCAAAAGTAAAAGTAAAATAATGGCCAAGGCAATTCTGCCTAGTATGCGGAAAAACTTTTTAATTTTTATACTATTTTGTTAGTGTTCATCAAGGTTTTTCAAATATATGGCTTTTTAAAAACAAGCCTTTAAAAAAATTTCTATTCTGCTACAAATTTAGTTAGCTTTGCGTGACTAATTTCAACAAAAGGAACAAAAGAAATGCCAAATCCATCCGATGTCTATATTCTAGGAATAGAATCTTCTTGCGATGATACTTCGGCAGCTGTTCTAAATATAAGGAAACCTTTGAGCAATGTAATTGCCACACAAAAAATTCATGAAGAATATGGTGGTGTTGTTCCAGAACTAGCTTCTCGGGCGCATCAAAAAAACATTGTTCCAGTTGTTCATCAGGCTTTAGAAAAAGCAGGAATTCAAGCTTCAGATTTATCTGCAATTGCGTATACAAAAGGTCCAGGTTTAATGGGTTCTTTATTAGTTGGCGCATCTTTTGCTAAATCTTTAGCAATGGCTTTAAATATACCTTTGTTGGAAGTGAACCACATGCAAGCGCATATTTTAGCTCATTTTATTGAAGATGAAGCCCAAAAAAGGCCTCCTTTTCCGTTTTTAGGAATTACCATTAGTGGTGGACATACCCAAATTGTAAAAGTAAATGCTGCTTTTGATATGGAAGTGATTGGAGAAACTTTGGACGATGCTGTTGGAGAAGCATTTGATAAGTGTGGTAAAATGATGCAACTAGATTATCCAGCTGGACCAATTATAGACCGTTTAGCAGCTAAAGGAAATCCTAAGGCTTTCACTTTTTCTAAACCAAAAGTAAAGGATCTAAATTTTTCTTTTAGCGGTTTAAAAACTGCTGTTCTGTATTTTTTGCAGCGTGAAAAACAAAAAAATCCCAATTTTGTATCCGAAAATATAGAAGACATTTGTGCTTCACTACAATACACCATTGTAGATATTTTAATGACTAAAATAAAAAAAGCTATTCAACAAACGGGGATTACTCACGTAGCAATTGGTGGAGGTGTTTCTGCTAATTCAGCCATTAGAAATGCCTTGCTTGAAGCCGAAAAACAGGGAACTTTAATCGCTTATATTCCAAAATTTGAATATTGCACAGATAATGCTGCAATGATTGCCATTGTTGGCTATTATAAATATATAGAACAAGATTTTAAGAACACAAAACTAGCACAAGCTCGATTTAAAATTTAAAAATTATCACACATTAACCAAAAAGATGAAAAAACTATTACTTATCACTTTAGTACTTTTACAAGTAAACACATTTGCACAAAACAGACTATTTAACCAAAATTATAATGAGTTTACTGGTTTTGGTTTAAGCGAGCAAGAATTAAAAGAACAGGAGTCTGAAGGAGAATTAGTTGTTTTTAATGAAGCAAAACACGAAACAAGACTTGCCCTTACTTTGTTCGATAAGAAAGTTGGAAAAAAACACAAAGAAAAAGGAAGCACGGGAACCAAAATTTACGAAGTATTAGCAGATCGTGAAGTAAAACATTACCGCATTAATTATATTTTTTTAGATGGAGATAAAATGTCTAAAAAAGCAGTTGATAGACTGCGAAAGAAAATACAAGGAATGTTAGATAAAGGCATTCAATTTGAATCGCTTGCTAGACAGTATTCTATGGACAGAAATTCGTATAATGGCGGTGATTCAGGTTGGTTTAAACAAGAACAAACCGTTCCTGTTTTTTTCGAAGAAATCAACAACCCCAAGCTTTTAGCAAATGAAGTTTATCAAATAGATTTAGCTGAAGCCAATTGGTATTATCTAGTTCAAAAAACATTTACTCCCACTAAAATTCGCGAGATCTTGGTAAAAATTTCAGATTAACTATGCAATTATTTTTCCATTCAGACTTGTCTAAAAATCAACAACAAGCAGATTTTTCAAAAATTGAAAGTCAGCATATTGTAAAGGTTTTGCGAAAACAAGTTGGAGATGAAATTGAAGTTACCAACGGACAAGGAGATTGGTTTTTGTGTAAAATTACAATGGCGCAAACCAAACGCTGCCAAATTGAAGTCTTAGCACATAAATACTATCCTAAAAATCATCAATATTACTTGCACATGCTTGTAGCTCCTACCAAAAGCAACGATAGATTTGAATGGTTTTTGGAAAAAGCTACTGAAATTGGAGTAGATGAAATAACGCCAATTTTAACTGAAAATTCCGAACGAAAACACATCAAAATTGAACGCTACCAAAAAATAATTTTGAGTGCTATGAAACAATCTTTACAGTTTCATTTACCTAAATTGAATGATCTAACAGCTTTTGAAAACATACTTTCTATCGAAGCGGACCAAAAATGGATTGCACACTGTTATGAAGATGAAAACCGAACAGAACTATTTAGATCTGTTAATCCAAAACAGAATTATTTACTTTGTATTGGTCCAGAAGGCGATTTTAGTTTAGATGAAGTTAAATTGGCTTTGCAACATAACTTTGAAGCTGTATCTTTAGGCAAAAATAGATTGCGAACCGAAACCGCGGCTATTTCTGCTTGCCATTCTATAGCTATAAAAAACTCTAATTTAGATGCGTAAAATTTTCTGTTCAATTGCTTTTTTATTCGTGCTATCTTCAGGACTTGCACAAGAAATTGCCTTACTCAAATATCAAGGTGGCGGCGATTGGTACAGTAATCCTACAGCTTTGCCTAATTTAATTGAATTTAGCAATCAACAAATTAACACTTCAATTGAAGCTCAACCTGTTACCGTTGAAACTTCAAGTCCAGAGTTGTTTAATTATGCTTTTGTACACATGACTGGGCACGGAAATGTTTATTTTTCTGAAGAAGATGTAGAAAATTTAAGAACGTATTTACTGAGTGGCGGATTTTTACACGCAGACGATAACTACGGAATGGCGCCGTACTTTAAAGAAGCCATTAAAACGGTTTTTCCAGAGAAAGAATGGGTAGAGTTAAGTGCAAATCATCCTATTTTTAACCAAGCTTTTTCATTTCCAAAAGGCTTACCTAAAATTCATGAGCACGACGCTCTACCACCACAAGCTTTTGGGATTTTTGATGAAGATAGATTAATTGTTTTGTTTACTTACGAAAGTGATTTGGGCAACGGTTGGGAAGATCCAGAAGTGCATAACGATCCGGAAGAAGTTCGTTTAAAAGCGCTTCAAATGGGTGCCAATATTTTAAATTACGTATTTACTAGATAGAAATTGTAAGTAAACTTACTTTTTTAAAATGTAATCCTAAACGCTTACAAATTGATTTATCTTTTCTCAGATAACTTCTAATTTAAGTATCCAAAAACCGTGATTTTTCTTCTGGGCTTGGCATGGGGCAGGTTTCCATTTTTCCAAACCAACTGTAGCGGTTACGGGCTACAAAATCATAAAACCAATTTCTAAAGCTTTCCGGTAAGTAGGAGAAAATGCCTAAAATTGGCCACAAACCAGTTAGTTTTTTAGCGATTTCCAAAGCTGCAGTAGATTTGATGTAATACGCATTTCCAGGATCGATTAAGATAATGGAATCTACTTTTTCAGTGTCAATGTCACGTTCTTTGGTCATTTGCTGACCTAATTCGCTTTGCAAAGAGGCGAAATAAAACAAATCATATTTATCTCGTTTTAAGATAAACCTAACCGAATCATTACAAAAGTGACAAACTCCATCAAATAAGATGAGCATTTTTCCTTCGGGTAATAGCTTTTCTTTTTCCATTATTTTGCTCTTTTCACCAATTCCAGCTGATCTTCAGAAACGCTGGTGGTAAACACACCGTAATTCACCACTACTTTATTTTTTTCAAACTTATCAATTGTACCAACGGCTTTCCCGTCAATCATTCTAACGCTGTCGTTCAACTTGAGTTGGTGCTTTGGTTTTAGTAGTTCTTTCTTTTCTTCCTCAGCTTGTTTTTCCTTTTCTACTTTCTTTTTCTCTCGGATTTTCTCCACTTTTTTAGAAAGTTCTTGCTTTACCCGATGTTCTTCTCGTTTTTTACGTTGCTGCTCTTTTTTTGATTCTTGAATTCGTTTGGAATTTTCTTTTTCAATTACCTTTAAAAAATCGCCGATGAGTTGCTTTTTATTTTTGGAGTTGAAATACTTTTCACTCATGGAATTGATTTTCTCACCCAAGCTAATCATGCGTTGATTGGAATCATACAACTCTTGGTATTTTTCTAATTTATCTTGAATCTTCGCATTGATTTCATCGTATTTTTCTTGCTCTAAAGCGGCTTCTTGTTTTTGGTTTTTTAGTTCATTATTGGTTTTTGCCAATTTTGAACGTTCCATTTGCAACTTGGCAATGCTTTTGTCAAATCGAATTTTCCCACGTTCAACTTTCTTTTTCGAACGGTTGATCAAACTATACGGAATTCCATTTTTTTGCGCTACTTCAAAAGTAAACGAGCTTCCTGCTTCACCGAGTTTCAACTTGAAAATTGGTTCCAAAGAATGCGCATCAAATAGCATGTTGGCATTCACGATTTCTTTGTTTTCATTCGCCATCATTTTCAAGTTGGCATAATGCGTGGTAATGATTCCGTAGGATTGCTTTTCGTAAAAAACTTCTAAAAAAGTTTCCGCTAAAGCTCCGCCCAATTCAGGATCGGTTCCTGTTCCAAATTCATCGATTAAAAATAAGGTATTTTCGTCGCATTTCTTTAAGAAATTCCGCATATTTTTCAAGCGATAACTGTACGTACTTAAATGATTTTCAATACTTTGATTGTCGCCAATGTCTGTAAGTATCTTATCGAAAAAACAAAGTCTGCTGTATTCATGTACAGGAATCAACATGCCCGAATGCAGCATCAATTGAATGAGTCCAACGGTTTTTAGGGTAATGCTTTTCCCACCCGCATTCGGTCCAGAAATCACAATGATTTGATTGTCCTTATCCAATCGAATGTCTTGCGGATAGGTTTTTGCCTTTTTCTTTTGGTTGTCAATCAGCAACAATGGATGAAAGGCGTCTTTTAAGTGAAGCTCTTTTTCTTTATTCAGTTTAGGTAAAATTCCGTTGTACAATCTAGCATATTCCACTTTAGCAGAAATCAAATCGATTTCACTCAACAACTTTTGGTAATCGTCCAAAACTGTTATAAAAGGTCGCATGTCATCGGTTAAAGCCAATAATATGCGTTGAATTTCTTCCTGTTCTTCATACTGAAGATTATTGAATTCGGTATCGTAATGTTGGGTTTCTTCTGGTTGCATGTACACAATGCTTCCCGTTTTTGAATTCCCTAAAACACGGCCTTTTACTTTGCGTCGGTGCATTGCTGAAACCGCCAATACTCGAACATTTTCTACCACGCTTTCGCGGATATCATCCAAATAGCCAAAACTACTGTATCTGCCAAGTGCGCTAGCAAAACTGCTGCCGATTTTGCTTTTTACAACATTCAGATTTTTTCGGATTTGTTGAAGCAGGGGAGAAGCATCGTCTTTAATTTCGCCAAAGCGATTTACCACTTCTTCAATGCGTTGATGAATAAACAAGCTGTGTTCGATACTGGAAGAAGTTTGGTACAAACGCGGATAAACTTCCTTGTATTTTTCAAAATGAAGTTGAAGCGTGGTTGCGGTAATCGAAAGTTCTTTGAGTTTTCTGAAACCATTCAGCTCCAAACGGGAATTTTCGATTTGCAACAAACTCAATTCTTTATCAATTCGGTCGAAACCATGATTGGGAATCCGAACTTCTTGAAAAGCAGAAGATTTGTATTCTTGGGTTTGCAAAAGTGAAAAATACGAACGCTTATGCGATTTTTTGGGAACTAAATTCAACGCCTTTTCCTTTCCTTTTTCGGTGATGCAAAATTCAGCTAACTGATTGAGGAGCGCAGGAAATTCAAGGTCTTGTAAGGTTTTTTCACTAATGTCTATCATTCAATTTCAAATATTATACAAACTTACTCAAATTGAAGGATTCGCATACTTAACTAAATAGCAAAAAAGACATAAAAAATAGTTGCTGAACTTATCTTTGATTAAAATTTTTCCTTAGGAAGGAAATGCTGAAAGGCAAAGGGTGTTGTTTTATATTTAATACCCATCTCTGGTCTTCCCTTAAAAGGGAAGAAGCCGTTTTGAGTTTGAACTAAAATTATGGTTTTAATTATAATTTTTCATAAAGTACACGACAAAAATTGATATTCGTCAAATCAGTTCTGCCC
>NZ_BMGM01000010.1 GCF_014640195.1 Psychroflexus planctonicus | reverse complement strand
GAAATCAAATTTTTTGAAATGATTGTTTGGGCTCATATCCGCCTGAGGCGGACACTGGTTCGAGTCTTCGCCTGTGGCAGACTACTAATTAAGCCCCACATTGGGGCTTTTTTTATGGAACAATTTATAGTTTACATATTATATTCTGGGAACTTTGACAAAACCTATGTTGGTTATACATCAGATTTAATCAATCGTTTTTATTCCCACAATTTTTTAGCAACGAAAGGCTACACCGTTAGGTATCGACCTTGGATTGTAATGCATGTTGAGTTTTTTGATTTAAAACGAGAAGCGATGAAACAGGAGAAATTTCTCAAAAGTGGGAAATCCTTTCTTGGAAATCCCACTTTCAAAATGTCTTATCGAACACTAGTGTTTTGCAATAAAAATAAACTATCCAACGCTTCAAGAGTTCTAAACTCTTGCAGTGTTTTTTTTGACGTCATTAAGAGTTAAATATGCTAGTTTAAAAATTCAACAAAATGCCTTCAAATAATCTTTATACAATTTTATAAGTATATTCACTTTATTTGTTCTAATTTATAGTAATTTTCGATTCTTATTTTGAACAAAAATATTATGATGAAGAAGAATTTTGTAGTAGCCCTATTAACCGTTTTACTAGCTGTAACTTCCTGCAGCTTTACTACCAAAAAATTTGATCCAGATAGCGATAAAGACAAGGTGCTAATTGAGCTCATTACTTATGTTTTAGAACAAGGTCATTTCGACTTAAGAGCCATGGATGACGATTTTTCCGAAGATGTTTTTAACGAATTTATACAGAATTTAGATCCGCTAAAAAGACATTTTCTACAAGCTGATTATGAAGAATTTGCCGAATACAAACATCAATTAGACGAGCAAATTAAAAATAAAGACCTCTCTTTTTTCGAACTGGTTTACAATCGCCATCTCACTAGAGTAAAAGAATCGAAGGTGTTTTATCAAGAAATTTTAGACCAAGCATTTGATTTTAATACAGATGAAGATATCAATACAGATTATGAAAATCTACCTTATGCAAAGAATCAAGCGGAGTTAAAAGAACGTTGGAGAAAGCAATTGAAATTTAATACCCTAGGAATTTTTTACGATAATTACGAAACTCAACTAGAATACACAGAAAACAAAGACAAAAATGAAGATGTAGATGAAGACTTTGAAGTAAAATCCTTAGAAGCTTTAGAAGAAGAAGCTAGAGAAACTACAAAAGAGTCTATGCAAATGTATTTTGAAAATTCAGATGATTTAGAACGTAAAGATTGGTTTAGCATGTATATCAATTCTGTGGTAAGTCAATTTGATCCGCACACTAGTTACTTTGCACCAAGAGATAAAGAACGCTTTGATGTTTCAATGTCTGGCAAACTAGAAGGAATTGGCGCAAGGCTTCAAAAAGAACGTGACCATGTTAAAATAATGGAGTTAATATCAGGTGGGCCAGCTTGGCGTGGAGACGAACTGGAAGTAGGAGATGTTATTCAAAAAGTTAGGCAGGAAGATGAAGAAGAAGCGGTAAACATTGGTGGTATGCGGCTGGATTATGCAGTAGACTTAATTAAAGGACCTAAAGGCACAAAAGTGTATTTAACTGTTAAAAAAGTAGATGGAACAATTGAAGAAATTGAAATAACCAGAGATGTTGTAGAAATTGACGAAACCTATGCGAAAACTTCTTTAGTTGAAAAAGATGAAGTTAGTTATGGAGTAATTAACCTTCCTAAGTTTTACTTCGATATGCAAGATTACAACCAACGTAACGCGGCATCCGATGTTAAAAAAGAAATTATCCGTCTAAAAGAACGCAAAGCAGAAGGTCTAGTTATCGATTTAAGAAGCAACGGAGGCGGTTCGCTTTCAACAGTCGTAGATATTGCTGGTTTATTTATAGAAAAAGGACCAATTGTTCAAGTAAAAGACAAAGAGCGCAATCGCGAAGTCCTAAAAGACAAAGACCCTTCAATTTTATGGGAAGGTCCACTGGTTATTTTGGTGAACGAATTATCAGCATCAGCTTCAGAAATTTTAGCAGCCGCTATGCAAGATTACGAAAGAGCTGTTATTATTGGTAGTAAACAAACCTATGGAAAAGGAACCGTACAAAATGTATCTGATCTTAACCGTTGGATGCGTCAAAGTTCTTTTGGAGACATGGGCGCTTTAAAATTAACCACACAAAAATTTTACCGCATAAACGGAGGCTCAACACAATTAAAAGGTGTTGAAAGTGATGTGGTGGTTGCAGACCGTTATTCTTATGTAGACATTGGCGAGCGTGATTATGACAATCCACTACCATGGGACAAAATCGAACCCGCTAAGTACAATAAATGGAATGGTTATAAAGACTTGGATAAAGTTCTAGAAAGTAGCAAGAAAAGAATGAAAGAAAACCAACAACTTGCTTTAATAGATCAGAACGCAAAATGGATTAAGGAACAAAGAGACATTAATACCTACACTTTAAACTTCGATAAATATAAACTTGAAAATTTCGAGTTAGAAGAGAAAAATAGTAAGTTTAAAAAAATAAACGATTATACTACAGACCTAGAGTATGTGTCGCTTCCTTATGAAGAAAAATTAATTGAAAATGATTCTGTCTTAGGCCAAAAAAGAGAACGATGGCATAAAAATTTAAAGAAAGATGTATACGTCGAAGAAGCCATTTATGTTTTGGAAGATTTACGTAAACAAACCAAAGCATATAAATTAGCTAATGCTAAGTAAGCTTGTTTTACTAAATTAGCTAAAAATAGATTAAGTAATGACAAATAAGTCAGCTTCTTTAAGCAAACTAGCGCTCCAAAGGTTTAAAAAAAACATTTGGGGCGTTTTCAGTTTCGGCTTCATTTTAGCGATGGCTTTCTTTGCTATTTTTGCGTATGTTATCGCTCCAGACGACTCAAAGAATGCCAATCAAATGGCTTTGTCTATTCACTCCAAATCACCTGGATTTAAAGTTAACACGATTAGCATTCCTAACTCATCTAAAGAAGAATCTAGGCAAAGTTGGCTATCCAAAATCTTTACCGGGAAGAAAGAAGTTGCACAATTTTATCCTGTGGATGATTATAGTTTCAAAAATGATACGCTTTTTTATCAAGTTTACGGAACAGCTTCAGTTGAAAAATCCAAAAGTGAATTTTTACTTCTCGATGAAACTTTTCAAGGAAAAACACCACAACAAATCGAAGAAGAATTCATTGAAACCAAACGCTATTGGTTAGGAACAGATCGTTATGGAAGGGATTTATTAAGCAGAATGCTCATCGGTATTCGAATTTCGCTATCGATTGGTTTTGTTGCCGTTTTCATTTCCCTTTTTATAGGCATTAGTCTGGGTGCTACCGCAGGATATTTCGGCGGAAAAATAGATGCAACCATCATGTGGCTCATCAATGTTACTTGGTCAATACCAACTTTGTTACTGGTTATCGCTATTAGTTTGGCTTTAGGCAAAGGTTTTTGGCAAGTCTTTATCGCAGTGGGTTTAACCATGTGGGTTGAGGTAGCTAGAATTGTACGCGGACAAGTAAAAAGTGTAAAAGAAATGCAGTACGTTACAGCTGCTCATGCTTTAGGATTTGGTCATTTCCGAATTATTTACAAGCACATTTTACCCAACGTTTTGGCTCCTGTTATTGTAATTTCAGCAGCCAATTTTGCCGCTGCTATTTTAATAGAAAGTGGTCTCAGTTTTTTAGGTATCGGCGCACAACCACCTACACCGAGTTGGGGCGCAATGATTAAAGACCACTACGCTTACATTGTTATGGGGAAAGCCTATTTAGCCATTATTCCTGGAGTAGCGATTATGAGTTTGGTCATGGCGTTTATGTTAATCGGAAATGCTTTGCGTGATGCGCTGGATGTGAATGAGTGATTTTTAGTTTTGAGTATTAAGTACGGCGTACTATATTCTAGTAATTAAAAGCTACAGGCTAATAACTAAAGACAAATACTTAGGGCACTCTAAATCTACTGTTCTGCAAGATAATTATTCAGCATTGTTAAAACTTTGCGTCTCTGCGACTTAGCGAGATACCTATTCAGTACTACCAATTTCTTTTGTCTTAGTAACTCTACGTGAAACCAATTTAATCTAAGGAACAACATCAAGTTAACCGGCATTATTCCTTGATATTAATAATTCTGTTGTTTTTGGCGGTTAACCCCGATTTAGAAAAACTCAAATTTGAGGCACGAAAATTCTAGTTTTTCTTTGTCGCTACAAGACGTAAATGCTTTTTGAATAAAAATTACGGGCCAAATCATTTATAATTTAGTTTTTCAAAATTTGAAAATTTCTTCAACACATAATTTCATATTTATCCCACCACACTCCAAAATTTCACCACAAATCTCCTATTTTTATAGCTTCAATAAAGACACATTTTCATGGTAAAAGAAAACCGACTTTTTCTACTCGATGCTTACGCACTCATCTTCCGTGCTTATTACGCACTCATCAAAAATCCGAGAGTAAACTCCAAAGGACAAGACACTTCCGCCATCATGGGATTTATGAATTCCCTTTTTGATGTCATTAAACGAGAAAAACCCAACTTATTGGCCGTATGTTTCGATAAAGGCGGCAGCCATGCCCGAACCGAAATGTATGAAGAATACAAAGCCAATCGCGATGAAACTCCCCAAGTAATACGAGATTCTGTTCCCGTTATTCAGCAAATTCTCGAAGCCATGGAAATTCCCGTTATGCAAATCGAAGGCATGGAAGCAGACGACATCATCGGGACTCTCGCCAAGCAAGCCGAAAAAGAAGGTTTTGAAGTGTATATGGTCACACCCGATAAGGATTTTGCACAATTGGTTTCGGAAAATATTTTCATGTACAAACCTTCCCGAATGGGCAACGGAATCGAGAAATGGGGCATTCCAGAAGTGCAGAAAAAATATGGAGTTGAACGCCCAGAACAAGTTATCGATTTCTTGGGAATGATGGGCGATTCTTCAGATAACATTCCCGGTTTACCTGGCGTAGGCGAAAAAACAGCCAAGAAATTCTTGAAGCAATTCGGTAGCATGGAAGCTTTGTTGGAAAACACAGACCAACTAAAAGGAAAGATGAAAGAGAAAATTGAAGAAAACGCTGAACTCGGTAGGTTATCTAAAAAATTAGCCACCATCTTCACCGATTGCGAAGTTGAATTTCATGCAGAAAACTTCAAATTAAGTCAACCTGATGTTGAAAAAGTAGTTGAAATTTTTAAAGACTTAGAATTTAGAAGACTTACCGAACAATTCATGAAAATGTTCAATTCGCCTGAAGATGTAACCAAAGAAAGCGAAACTCTTTCAGATAAACAAAATAAAAAAGAAGCTGGATCAGGACAGTTTTCACTTTTTGGGAACGATGCATCTGGTGAAGATGTAGAAGCAGAAAACTTCCAAGGTTACAAAATCCTTGAAAACACCGACCATAGCTATCAATATGTGAATTCCGCAATGGGGATTAAAATATTTTTAGAAAAACTGAATCAACAAAAATCGGTTTGTTTTGATACCGAAACCACTTCACTAAAAACTTTAGATGCACATTTGGTTGGCATTGCGTTTTCTTGGGAAAAAGGGAAGGGATATTACATTTCATTTCCGGCCAATCAAGATGAAGCGCAAGAATTGGTCAATCAATTGAAGCCATTTTTTGAAAATGAAAACATCGAAAAAATAGGGCAGAATTTGAAGTACGATATCAAGGTTTTGGCCAATTACCACATCGAAGTAAAAGGCCCGCTATTCGATACTATGTTAGCGCATTACATCATTAACCCAGACATGCGCCACAATATGGACGTGTTGGCAGAAACCTATTTGAATTATTCGCCACAACCCATAGCTGATTTAATTGGTAAAAAGGGTAAAAACCAAAAATCAATGCGGGATGTGGAATTGGAAAAGGTAACTGAATATGCGGTAGAAGACGCCGACATTACTTTTCAATTAAAAAAATATTTTGAAGAAGAACTTAAAGATGCTTCCAACGAACATTTGTTTGGCGATTTAGAAATTCCACTTTTGCGCGTCTTGGCCGACATGGAATTGGAAGGCATCAACGTAGATAAAAACATCTTGAACGATTTATCAGAAGGTTTAACCAAAGACATCGCTCAACTTGAAAAAGAAGTTTTTGAAATCGCAGGAGAAGAATTCAACATTGGTTCGCCTAAACAATTGGGGGAAATTTTATTTGGGAAGCTCGAAATCGCTAAAAAACCCAAAAAAACCAAGTCAGGTCAATATTCCACTGCGGAAGATGTGTTGTCTTATTTCGCTAAAGATTATCCTATTGTAGACAAAGTTTTGCAGTGGCGCGGATTAAGCAAACTCAAAAGTACTTATGTAGATGCTTTGCCTAAACAAATTCATGATCGAACAGGTAGAGTGCACACTGAATTTATGCAGACCGTAGCGGCTACCGGAAGATTGAGTTCCAATAATCCCAACTTACAAAACATTCCCATCCGTACTGAACGCGGTCGGGAAGTGCGAAAAGCTTTTGTGCCTAGAGATGAAAACCACATCTTACTTGCAGCCGATTATTCGCAAATTGAATTGCGCATTATCGCCGCTTTAAGCGAAGAAGAAACCATGATTGAAGCCTTCAAAAATGGTGAAGACATTCACGCTTCAACAGCAGCAAAAGTTTTTGATGTTCCTTTAAATGAAGTAACGCGCGAACAACGAAGCAATGCCAAAACGGTAAACTTCGGGATTATTTACGGTGTTTCTGCATTCGGACTAAGTAACCAAACCAACCTAAGTAGAAGCGAATCCAAAGAATTGATTGAAACCTATTACAAAACCTATCCAAAACTTCGCGATTACATGGATGAGCAAGTAGAATTTGCTCGAGAAAACGGCTATGTAAAAACTGTTTTAGGAAGAAGACGATACCTGAAAGACATCAATGCCAGAAACAATGTAGTAAAAAGTGCAGCAGAACGAAATGCTGTAAACGCACCCATTCAAGGAAGCGCAGCAGACATCATTAAAGTTGCTATGATTCGTATTCATGAAAAATTAAAAAAGCAAAATTTCAAAACAAAAATGCTACTTCAAGTACATGATGAATTGATTTTTGATGTTCCGAAAGAAGAATTAGATGACCTACAAAAACTCATCAAACAAGAAATGGAAAACGCTTACGAATTAATTGTTCCGTTAAAAGTAGACATCGGCACAGGACAAAATTGGTTGGAAGCGCATTAGCAAATATTATATCAATACTGTCATTCCGACAGAGAAGCTTTTTCAGCTTCGACGAGGAATCTTATCTACTGTAAAATGAGAAAATCTTTTTATCCTAAATTGATTAATGCTACTTTTGCAGCTACTTAAGTGCAAACTTTACACGATACAATTATGCAGTACAATTTCAATGAAATTGAAGCCAAATGGCAAAAAAAATGGGCAGAATTACAAACTTTTAGAGCCTTACAGCCAGAAGAATTAACCGAACAAAAACCGCCTTTTTATGTGTTGGATATGTTTCCTTACCCATCGGGAGCGGGTTTACATGTGGGTCATCCGCTAGGTTATATTGCAAGTGATATTTATGCCCGATACAAACGCCACAAAGGTTTCAATGTATTGCATCCACAAGGTTACGATTCTTTTGGATTACCTGCTGAGCAGTATGCCATTCAAACGGGACAACATCCTGCCAAAACAACCGAAGTCAACATCAAAAGATACCGCGAACAGTTGGATAAAATCGGCTTTTCATTCGATTGGAGTAGAGAAGTGCGAACTAGCGATCCCAACTATTATCGATGGACGCAGTGGATTTTCATTCAATTATTTAAAAGTTGGTTCAATAATAATACCGATAAAGCAGAACCGATTTCAAGTTTGGTTGAAGCTTTTGAAAATGAAGGTAATAAAAACACCAATGCAGCTTGCGATGATGGAGTTGAAAGTTTTTCTGCAGAAGAATGGAATGCATTTTCGGCAAACAAAAAAGATGCAATTTTACTTCAATACAGACTCACGTATTTAGCAGAAACTGAAGTCAATTGGTGTCCAGCCTTAGGAACGGTTTTAGCCAACGACGAAATTGTTAATGGCGTTTCAGAACGGGGAGGACATCCTGTAGTTCGTAAAAAAATGAAACAATGGAGCATGCGTATTTCAGCTTATGCAGAACGCTTGCTACAAGGTTTAGAAAAATTAGATTGGACAGATAGTTTAAAGGAAAGTCAGCGCAATTGGATTGGAAAATCGGTTGGAGCTCAACTCAAATTCCCCATCCTATCCTTCCCCAAAAGGGAAGGGATTTCAGTTTTTACGACTCGCCCTGACACCATTTTCGGTGTTTCCTTTATGACCTTAGCTCCTGAACATGAATTGGTCTCAAAAATTACAACAGCAGAGCAAAAAGAAGAAGTAGAAGCTTACATCAAAGCCGCTTCCTTAAAAAGCGAACGCGATAGAATGGCCGATGTAAAAAGCATTACAGGAGTTTTTACAGGAGCCTATGCAGAACATCCTTTTACCAAAGAACCCATCCCGATTTGGATTGGCGATTACGTCTTGGCTAGCTACGGGACAGGTGCCGTAATGGCCGTTCCTTGTGGCGATCAACGGGATTATGATTTTGCTAAACACTTCAATATTCCCATTCCCAATGTGTTTAAAGGTGTTGATATTTCCAAAGAAGCTTTTGCCGATAAAGCTCAAACTATCATTACCAATTCAGAATTTTTAAACGGATTAAATGCCGAAGATGCTATTGCAAAAGCCATCGAAAAGTTGGAAGAAATCGACGCTGGCACGGGCAAAACCAACTACCGATTGCGCGATGCCGTTTTTTCTCGTCAACGCTATTGGGGTGAACCTTTCCCGGTTTATTATGTAGATGGTTTACCGAAAATGATAGACGAACAATACTTGCCTTTACATTTACCTGAAATCAACGAATATTTGCCTACTGAAGATGGAGCGCCACCTTTAGGAAGAGCAGAAAAATGGGCTTGGGATACAACGCAAAATAAAGTGGTTGATAAAGAATTAATCGACCATAAAAGCATTTTTCCATTGGAATTGAACACCATGCCAGGTTGGGCGGGTAGTTCTTGGTATTTGTTCCGTTATATGGAGACCAAAGAAAACAGAAATCAGCATATGGCTTCAGCTGAAGCTTTGAATTATTGGAAAAACGTAGATTTATACATCGGCGGTAGCGAACATGCTACAGGACATTTGTTATACTCTCGTTTTTGGACCAAGTTTTTGAACGACAGAAAAGTTTTGCCCGTTGAAGAACCTTTCAAAAAACTGATCAACCAAGGCATGATTTTAGGGGAGAGTGCATTTGTTCATCGGTATAATCCATCATTTGATACAAATGCAAAGACGAAAAGAGAGAGAGAGATGCTGTCTCTAAAAATGAATAATTTGTTTATAAGCTATAATTTAGTCCATATAATAAATAAAGAATTAAAAGCTTCGAAACATGTCTTCATTAGACCTGAAGGTGTCTTTGATATTAATGGTGAAAAAATTCAAACTAAAAACATTGAAAACTTAAACGTCACATTTGAAAGTTTATTTAATTCTGGATTGAACAACATACTTATTAAAGACTCATCATTTATTCCTATCCACACCGATGTTTCTTTAATCAACTTTTCAAATGAATTAAATATTGAAGGTTTCAAAAAATGGAGACCAGAGTTTCAGGATGCAGAATTCATAAAAGATGAAAATGGAAAATACATTGTAAGTCGAGAAGTCGAAAAGATGTCAAAATCCAAATATAATGTGGTCAATCCAGATGATATTTGTGAAGATTTTGGAGCAGACACACTCCGCATGTACGAAATGTTTTTAGGTCCGTTGGAACAGGCAAAACCTTGGAATACTGCTGGAATTACAGGTGTGCATAACTTCTTAAAGAAGCTTTGGAAGTTGTATTACAATGGAGATAATTTTGAAGTTACAGCAGAGCCAGCTTCAAAAGAAGCTTTAAAAACCTTACACAAAACCATCAAAAAAGTAACGGAAGACATAGAAAATTTCAGCTTCAATACTTCGGTTTCCACTTTTATGATTTGTGTCAACGAATTGACGCAACAAAAATGCAATGCAAAAGATATTTTGGAACCATTGGCTGTTTTAATTTCGCCTTATGCACCACATATTGCTGAAGAACTGTGGGAAAAGTTAGGGCATTCAGAAAGCGTTTCGACAGCAGCATATCCTGTTTTTGAAGAAAAATTCTTAAAAGAAGAAAACAAAACCTATCCTATTTCGTTTAACGGAAAAATGCGTTTTACCTTAGACTTGTCTTTGGATTTAAGCAAAGATGAAATCGAAAAAGCGGTTATGGAAGACGAGCGAACGCAAAAACAATTGGATGGCAGAACACCGAAAAAAGTAATTGTGGTGCCTGGAAAAATTGTAAATATTGTAGGTTAAATTAAAATTTCGCAAAAGTGTCAGATAAATACAATTTGGCTGATTTTTTGCTATTATGAATTCAAAAAAAAGTAAAGATTATGATGGGATATTATGTACTTATTGGCGCAATTATGCTGGTAAGTTGGTACGTAAGCAGTGCCTTGAAAAAGAAGTTTAAAAAATACTCAAAACAACATTTACAAAACGGAATGTCGGGCGCAGAAATCGCTAGGCAAATGTTGTCCGATAACGGAATTTACGATGTAAAAGTAATTTCAACACCTGGGCAATTGACAGATCATTACGACCCACGCAAGAAAACAGTCAATTTAAGTGAAGCGGTTTACAATCAACGTAACGCCGCTGCGGCTGCTGTTGCAGCTCACGAAGTAGGTCACGCTGTGCAACATGCCAAAGCTTATTCTTGGTTAGAAATGCGAAGTCAGTTGGTGCCGATTGTACAAGTAGCTTCTACCTATAGTCAATGGGTGATTTTCGGTGGTTTAATTTTATACGGAATGGTCAGCGTTGGGGTAGGACAAATGGTGCTTTTGGCAGGAATTATCATGTTTGGTTTGGGTACATTGTTTAGTTTCGTAACCCTTCCTGTAGAGTACGATGCCAGTAATCGTGCGCTTGCTTGGTTAAAAAACCACAATATTGTTACGCCAAACGAATACAAAGATTCTGAAGATGCTTTAAAGTGGGCAGCTCGAACCTATGTAGTTGCTGCAGTAGGTTCATTAGCAACCTTACTATACTTCATCATGATTTATTTAGGGCGCGATTAAAGTCTTTCAAACGAATTATAAAAAAGTCAATCTTCGGATTGGCTTTTTTTGTTTGTGAAATCTATTGATTCTTATTTCCCTTAATGTTCATAGATTTGTATATTTATGTTTGAAATAAACATCAACAAGCTTTGCGTTCTCCGTGTCTTTGCGGTGAGTATTAAATAACGGCTAAGACGCTAAGAACGCAGAGAACAATGAATAATTTTAATATTTACTTAAAGCCTAAGTCAATAAAATTATTCTCATAAATAATATGATTTTTGATGAATTGATTTGGAGTATTGTGGTCAATCATTTACTAAAATTAAAAACTGAAATACAACAATTGTTAAATGAATAAGTACAAAATGGAAAAAAGTATTCTCGTAAATATCAAAAATAAAGTTGCTTACATCAAATTTAACCGACCCAATAAATTCAACAGTTTCAATCGTGAAATGGCTTTATTGCTGCAAGACGAATTAAAAGCTTGTGCGGAAAACAAAGCTATCCGTGCAGTAGTTTTAACTGGTGAAGGCAAAGCATTTTGTGCAGGTCAAGATTTGCAAGAAGTAACCAATCCCGAATTGAATCCGGGGTTTAAAAAAATACTAGAAGAACATTACAACCCGATAGTAACTTTAATTCGTTCGCTTTCAAAACCCGTTATTGCTGCGGTAAATGGCGTTGCGGCTGGAGCAGGAGCCAATTTAGCTTTGGCTTGCGATGTCGTGGTTGCCAACGAAAAAGCCAGTTTTATTCAAGCTTTTAGCAAAATAGGATTGATACCCGATTCAGGAGGCACTTTTTTCTTACCCCGATTAATCGGATTTCAACGAGCTAGTGGATTAGCGATGTTGGGCGATAAAGTAGATGCCATTGAAGCCGAACGCATGGGCATGATTTATACCTATTTTTCTTCGGAAACCTTTGACGATGAAGTGCAGAAATTAGCTGGAAAATTAGCGAATATGCCTACCCAAGCTTTAGCGAATATCAAGTCTGCTTTCAATCAATCCATGAGCAATTCTTTAGAAGAGCAATTAGCTTTGGAATCGAAATTACAAATTGCTTCCGCGCGAACCCAAGATTACAAAGAGGGCGTTACTGCATTTATGGAAAAACGAAAGCCAGAATTTAAGGGTGAGTAGGAAGTTTTAAAGTGTATCGCATTTCTTCAACGAAGCTAGAGCGGATTTCAAATCCGCTCAAACAAATTTCAATTGTTTCCCTGCTTGCTCAAAATCAATTTTTGAAATTGAAATCAAATACGAAAATGTTAGATTGAGATTAAATTTTGTTAATTGAAAGGCTTGTTGTTGTAATATTTATTAATTTAATAATTTAAATACAACATATTATGGCAAAGAATGTAACTCAGAAATTAATCGAATCTCATTTAATGGTAGGCGATATGAAGCCTGGAAAAGAAATTGGGATAAAAATAGACCAAGCTTTATTGCAAGACGCCACTGGAACTTTAGTGCAACTGGAACTTGAAGCGATGGGATTGGATAGAGCAAAAACAGAAGTGGCTGTACAATATGTAGACCATAACCTTCTGCAAACCGACTTTAAAAATGCAGATGATCACAAGTTTTTGAAATCTGCTGCACAGCGATTCGGTTTGTGGTTCAGTAGACCTGGAAATGGAGTGAGTCATCCTGTACACATGGAACGATTCGGAAAACCGGGTAAAACTTTAGTAGGTTCAGATTCGCACACCTGTGCCGCAGGATCTCTAGGAATGTTAGCCATTGGGACAGGTGGATTGGATGTAGCTGCAGCCATTGCAGGACAACCTTATTTTGTAAAAATGCCCAAAGTAATGGGCGTAAAACTTACAGGAAAACTACCCGATTGGGTAAGTGCCAAAGATGTGGTGTTAGAAATGCTGAGACGACATGATGTGAAAGGTGGTGTTGGAAAAATCATTGAATATTATGGGGATGGACTTCAAGAATTAAGTGCAATGGATCGTCATGTAATTGCCAATATGGGTGCTGAATTGGGCGCAACTACTTCTGTGTTTCCAAGCGATGAAGAAACGAAACGTTTTCTAAAATCTCAAGAAAGAGAAGAAGATTGGGTAGAACTATTAGCTGATGAAGATTGCGAATATGATTTTCATGAAGAAATCATTTTAGATGATTTGGTTCCGCTTATTGCTTTACCTACCAGTCCTGGCAACGTAGTTCCTGTTTCTGAAGTAGAAGGGATAGAAATAAGTCAAGTAGTAATTGGTTCTTCTGCTAATCCTGGGTTGCGGGATTTTTGGATGGCCAGTGCCATTGTAAAAGACAAAAGTATAAGTCCAGAAGTGAGTTTCGACATCAATCCAACTTCAAGACAAATCATGCAAAACATGATTGAAAATAAAGCTTTTGGAAACCTTATCAAATCAGGTGCTCGATTTCATCAATCCGGTTGTATGGGTTGCATAGGAATGGGACAAGCACCTGCGAGTGGAACAATAAGTTTACGAACCATGCCTAGAAATTTCCCAGATAGAAGTGGAACTAAAGACGACCAAGTTCATCTGTGTAGTCCAGAAACTGCTGCTGCTTCTGCTTTGATGGGAAAAATCACAGATCCAAGAGATATGGAAAAGGAATTCAACATGAAATATCCCAAATTTGAGTATCCTACTTACGAAATTATAAACACAGAAATGCTTGTAGCTCCATTAGATGATAACGAATCTATTAAATTGGAAAAAGGACCAAATATTAAATCTTTACCTGAAATTCCAGCATTAAAAGAGTCGTACAAGGTTCCAGTTTTACTGAAAATGGGTGATAATGTTTCTACTGATGAAATTTTAAAAGCGGGTGCAGAAGTTCTTCCTTTTAGAAGTAATCTTCCTGAAATAAGCAAATATTCATACATTGTAATCGATGATACATTTTACGATAGAGCAATGGAAGTAAGAGAATCGAGAGGCGGACACGTTGTAGTAGCTGCAGATAATTATGCCCAAGGTTCAAGTCGTGAACATGCTGCTTTAGCACCTAAATATCTTGGTCAGGTTGCAGTGATTGCGAAAAGTTATGCTAGAATTGCATGGCAAAATTTAGTCAACTTTGGAATTTTACCTTTAGAATTCATCGATGAATCAGATTATGAATTGATAGATCAAGGTGATGATATAGAGTTAAAAGATGTCATTAATTCCATAAAATCAAATCAACCGATTGAAGTGGTTATTCATAAATCGAATAAGGAAAATAAAACGATAAAAACCAAACACACCTTAAGCAATCGCCAGATTGAAATACTCATAAAAGGTGGAATTATCAACGAGTTTAGAGAACGTCTTTAATTACAGTATTTTTTAAAGCTCAATTCGAAAAGCGATATCTATTATTTTTAGATTTTTTTCTCAACTTGAAATAAACACATAAGAAATGACAGCATCTGAAATGAATACAATAAAGCTAGAAATTATTCAATTTATTTTGAATTGTGATGACGAATCTATTTTATCAAAATTTGAAAAAGTTTTAAAAGAAATAAAAGAAAATGAATCAAATAACCATTAATTGATGAATAAAGAATTTTAGTATACCTATAGTACAAATTTAACGTACACATCTGAAGCTTTTAATCTCAATTGCTTCGCGCATCACCAAGTTATATCAAACTTTTGCGGAATAAAAAAAGCCTTTCAATTTAATGAAGAGCTTTTGCTAAGTGCAGGCGGACTTGCCTGCCGTTAGGCAGGGAGACTCCCTTCGACAAGCTCAGGGTGAACTTCTCGTCTCTCACTATTATCAACAAATTTTACTGCATAAAAAAAGCCCTTCAACTAAGTGAAGAGCTTTTTTATTAAGTGCGGGCGGACTTGCCTGCCGTTATAGGTAGGGAGACTCCCTTCGACAAGCTCAGGGTAAACTTCTCGTCTCTTACTATTATCAACAAATTTTACTGCATAAAAAAAGCCCTTCAACTAAGTGAAGAGCTTTTTTAAAAAGTGCGGGCGGAAATAACACTATCATTGTATTTTAACATATTTATTTGTATCTAAAAACATACGTAAACCCTTGTTGTTGTTGACTTAAAAGTATAAATAGATATAAAGCAATATAAAGCAATACAAGTTTTTAGTACAATTATAGTACAACTTTTATATATTTGTACTAAACAAATATGATATGGCTAGTGTAAATTTTATTTATCGTTCACATAAAGAAAACGCACCTTTAAAAGTAAGGTTACAGGATAAGGATGTTAATAATGATTCTTACCAATTTGAAGCAAATACGAAAATTCATACTTCAAAAGAATTTTGGAATGGAAAACTTAAAAAAGACAAAAATGGAAAGCTTAAAGACGGTAGGAATTTAGAAAATTATTCTGTTTTGCCAGTTCGTTTATTATCCTATCAAAAATTAAGCGGCACTAATTTAGGCAGCCAACTAAATGAGATAAATGAAAAAACAAAAAACTTAGAAAACTTTATTTTAGAAAAGTACGAACAAGATAAGCCAACCAAAGAAAATAAGGAATGGTTAAAAAGTATAATCAAAGAATACTACACCCCTAAAGTTGAAAAGCGAATTTACCCTACTATTTTAGTTGATTTTATTGATTTCTATTTGCAGGATATGAAAGCAATTAATGAACTAAAAGAAAGCAAAAGAAAGCGAGTTAACACTACTAAAAACAAAATAATAAGGTTACAAGCTGAACTCAATAAAACATACAGAATAACAGATATAGACGACTATTTTAAAGCGGATTTTGTAAGTTTTTCAACCAAATATAAATATTCTCAAAATACTCAAAGCGGAGATTTTCAAAGGATAAAAACAATTTGCAAACACGCATCAAAAAAAGGGCTGCAAGTGAATGATGTAATATTTGAAACTGATTTTAAAATCACAAAAGCCAAAAGCCCAAAAATATATTTAACCTACGAGGATATTGATGCAATTAAAAAGGCTGAATTAAAACACGATTATTTAGAAAATGCTAGAGATTGGTTACTAATATCAATCTACACAGGGCAGAGAATAAGCGACTTTATGCGTTTTAAGTCCGATATGATAAACACAGACGAAAGCGGACGTAAATTTCTGAAATTTATTCAGCAAAAAACAGGTCATGAAATGTACTTGCCAATTAGAAGCGAGTTAATAGATATTTTAAATAAGAGAAATGGAGAATTTCCACGCCAAATTTCAGACCAAAAATATAACGATTTCATTAAAGAAGTTTGCAAAGTGGCAAAGCTAAATTCAATTTGTGAGGGCAAAAAAAGAATATGCCTTGAAACCGATAAATCAAAAGCAACTAAATATGATTATAGGGATGTTTTAGGAAAGTTTGAAAAGTGGGAATTAGTTAGCAGCCATATAGGGCGTAGAACCTTTGCAACCTTGAATTATAGTAAAATAAGCACCCCTAATTTAATGTATTTTACAGGTCATACAACTGAAAAAGAGTTTCTAAATTATATTGTTTTACCAGACAAGGACAAAGCAAATAGAGCTTATGACAGCTTTGCTAATATGGATGCTAATAAGACAAAGCAAAGAACTTTAGAAGTAGTTAGAAACGATGCAGTAAACCAATAATTTTATGAAAATGGAAACCAAAAAAGAGAATACAGCAAATAGAAATGAATTAGCAGCACTTGAAAAGCAAATGAGAGTTAACAACGCTGAAAATATAATCAATCAAAGAAAGGATTTTGAAGCCTATTTTAGTGGCTTATATGATAGTTTGAATACTCAATATAATAGCGAGAAAAACCACGCTAAAAGCGGCAAAATTAAGATGCTAGAAAGATTTATTAATGAAATAAACGAAGCTTTATATAAGTACAAAAACAACTCTAATGTTAACGTAAATAATGAAGATTATAAAATCGAAGCTTTACAAAGTCTTAGAAATAATTTCGAGATGCTTTTAACTGATTTACATACGCCAGATAAAACTCAATCTAAGGGCAGCAAAAAGAAATATAAGACCAAAGAAAAAAAGCCAAAACAGCTTAAAGACTTCTTAATTAATTCCAACAATTTTAATGATAAAGAAATTGAAAAAATTGAAAAACAACTTTTGAAACACTTTAAAAATTCAATAGTTAAAGACTTAAATAAAGGGAAAAAACAAAAATTCAACTACTTAATACTTTTGTTGGCTGAAAGGAATTTTATAGATATTGATTTTGATGCGACTGATTTAGTTGGTTATTTTAAAATGCTATTTAATGGTAAAAGCACCAAAGAAGAATTAGATTTAGATTGCGCAAATTACAATAAACTGATAAGAGATTTCAAAGAAAACCCAACTAAGGCAATAAACAAAAATTCAAAACCTTACAAAGATATTTTACCTAACATGGAAAGCTTTGAAAAGGAAAATGAAATATTATTTGTTAGATTTAAAAACGGCTAATTAAAATATAGTTACATTGATGTAACTGATATAACTAATGTTACTATAAAGTATTAAAAACCAACAAATTAAGTACAAACACTATATAAATTTGCACTATGATTTAACCTAAAAAATTATAGTCTTATGAATATAGAAATTCAAATCCCTGAAAGCCTTACCAACGATATTAAGGCACTTAGAAGCGAACTAGCTGAATTAAAAACCAACTTGCAACCTAAAGCAAGCTCAACAAAGTATTTAACAAGGCACGAAGTGGCAAAGATGCTAAATATTACTATTGGCACTTTACACAATTATACTACTCGTGGAATACTCACAGCCTATCAAATTGGCGGCAGAGTTTTATACAAAGCCAACGATATAGAAAACGCTATTGTAGAACTGAAAAAATAAAGGCAATGGATAAATTAGCCCAATGCCTTAGTAATATTTTGAAAGATTTACAGGGCAAAGATAAGCATTTTCAAAAATTAGATTTTTGGAACGGAAACAAAATAGTAGTTAGTAAACTCAAAAAGTTTTTAGAAGTTAACGGATTTAGAACGCTAAAAATTAGCCAACTTTCAAAAGTTGTAAAAGTTACCTATAACGTAGTCGAAGTATTTACACCTCAAGATGTTTTTAATTATTGTTTGAAATATGTAGAAGCCGAAAACAGCGATTTTGAAAGCATTTTTTTAGAACATGGAGAAAAATATTTAATGACTAAAAAAGCTTTATTAGGTAGCTTAAAACCTATTGAATTAAAACCGTACAAAAATGATATTTCTACAAGTCGATATTTTTATAATAATTGCGTTGTTGAGGTTACAGCTAACGAAATTAAAACAATTCCTTACAAAGATTTTCAAAAACGTAAGCAGTATATTTTTAAGGAAACCATTATAAACAGACCTTATAAAATACTGGATGAAATAAATCCAGATGTAGACAATTTTAAAAAGTCTTCTACTAATTCAGATTATAAGGAATTTTTGAACCTTGCCACAAATTCAGATGAACACTTTAATAGCGTTTGCAGCTCAAAAGGCTATTTATTACACGATTTTAAAAATCCCGCTAATGCTAAAGCCGTAATTATAACAGATGTTTTATCCCAAGCGACAAACGAACCTAACGGCAGAAGCGGAAAGGGACTTATAATAAAGTCATTTAGCGAGTTTACAAACGTAGTTGAGTATAACGGCAAAAACCTTGATTTAAAACGGGATAAATTTGTTTATCAAAGTATTGACCACAGCACGAGATTATTTGTTATTCAGGACGTTGGTAAAAGCTTTGATTTTGAAGACTTGTTTAGTCAAATTACTGATAAAATGGATGTACAGCGTAAGCATACGCAAAAAATGATAATAGAATTTGCTGATAGTCCAAAAATAGCAATAACAACGAATTACACAATCCCACAGAATACAGATAGTTTCACAGACCGAAAACATTTAGTAATTCTAAACAATCATTTTAACGCAAACCGTAAGCCTGAAAAAGAATTAGGAAAGCTTTTATTTCTGCAATGGAATGAAAGCGAATATTTAGCATTTGACAATTTTATGATGCAATGCATTCAATTTTATTTAAAAAATGGTTTACTAAGTTATGAAGACCCTGAATTGAAAAGGCAAAACCTTATAAGTAATACTTCAAAATTATTTGTTGAACTGATTGAAAGTGATTATTTCAATAATGAGTATTACAGTCTTAAAGAGCTTGCTTCAAAGCTTGAAATTAACTCTAATGAAAACAGTGTTAAAAGTAAAATTGCGAAAAATTGGCTTAAAACATACGTCAGTTATATGAATATTAAAATTGACTTTCGAACTTCAGGAGGCTTTGAGCAATTCTGTTTTTCTTAAAAAACTAGACTAATGCAGCTATTATTTATCAAAATAAAGCTTTGCCCTACAACTTCACATAAGTTTAAAGAAGTCCCCTACAAGGCTAATGCGCCGTAAATACTAGGCTTAAGCTAAAAAAGTAGTCGAAGTAGGGCAATTTTAAAAATATACGCATAGAGAAAAAACACTATATAAAAAGTATTTCAGAAATATCCCTACTTGCACTACAAAACCAGAATATTAATATTAACAAGGGCAGCAATTTTAAAACTTTAATATGCCGCCAAAAATCAAATAAATATGAATTTATCAATTTTCAAAACAAAAAAGGAATTACAAATACAATCCGACCAACAAGGGCATGATGTTTTAGCTAAATCGGTTAACGCACCCATTGAATGTATAAAGGATGCTAGAGATGAATTTAAGCGCAATAAAATTGAGATTAAAACCTTAGAGGAATTAAGCAAAGGCAATTTTATTGAAATACTTAACCAATATGTAGATGCTGAATATAAAAAATCTACAACGGTTAAAGATTTAAAATTAAGTCCAGAAGATTTTAAGGAACGCAGAAAAATTGAAACTTCAAATATCGAGAGTTTGCAAAGCTCATATAATAATCTAATCAATAGAAATGAGCAGTTATATGATTTTAATGATGGTTTTTTTAAGCATTGCGAGAATGCATACCATAGCAAAGACCCATATAAGCAAAAGATATTCAAAAAAGCCCCCAAAAAGCGAGATTATCGTATTGGCGATATGTTTACAATTACTGGCAATAAAGTGAAGCTAGACATACCTAAAAAGCCGTTTGAGATGTACTTATTGAATAATGAGCAAAAGGAGTTAATCGTATCAATTAATAAATTTATCGAAGCTTCAAGGGAATTAGAATTTGAGCCGAAATTTATTTATGATGCAGTTAAGAAATACTTAGCAAGTGATAGTGATTATCAATTAAACAATGTTGTTTTCAATTACAACGAAATTCTAACCTATAAACTATAATTATGAATGAAGTAAAAATTTTACGTTGCTACAATCCAAAAGAATTGGAAACCGAAATAAATGCCTTACTGAAAAAAGGCTACAAGCTTCACGATAATTTCAAACTGGATAGCGAAGCAACGTTTTACGCATTGATGTTTAAGTAATTGGCACGTCATAACCTTACTTAGATTTTGATTAATTGAGAGAGACCCGCTTTAATAGGCGGGTTTTTTGTTTTTACAGCCAACGGAGCTAAGGCGAAGCAGCACCAGAACCACAGCAAATAAAATTTAATTCCAGTATCTTAATTCAGTTGTTATATTTTATAGCTTAACACTAGCAAACTAGGCAGCATATAGAGAAATTTCTACATAAAACCCTTATTTCTTTGAAAAACAAGTATATAAGTAACAATAAATATAACAGGTCTCAAATCAATGCAGAATGCCTATAAAATGCAGAGCGTAAAATATTGCTTCACATAGGGCAAACTTTCTTAAAACTTAGCTTTTTTTTATTACCACAGCATCACAGCCAACGCCTTAACAGCTTATAGCAAACGAATGAATAAGTTATAAGCAAAAACATTTGAGCGCATTAGAACACTTTATTTGAAGTCAAAGAAATAAGCTAAGATTATGTGAGATTAAAAGCTATTCAGGTAAACAGCTATTCAGATTAAAAGCTATTGAAGTAAGAAGCCATTGAAGTAAACAGCTATTGAATTTTATTAGCTTCACTCAATTGCAGCCTTAAAACTGATTAAGAGTTGAGCAACAAACATTTCTAGTACATATATAGTACAGTTTTTTGCACAAAAAAAGCTAAACAATTGAAAAACAACTATTTAGCTTTTAAAAAAGTGCGGGCGGAGAGACTCGAACTCTCACACCTCGCGGCACTAGATCCTAAGTCTAGCGTGTCTACCAATTCCACCACGCCCGCATTCTATTTCAAAACTTGTACTGAACTTTAATTTGTAATCATATCTCCAGCGTGCCTGCCTGTCGTTAGACAGGTCTACTTCCCGAAACTTCGGGACCACCACGTCCGCATTTTCAATATAAATATGCAAATAAAATTTGCGAGTGCAAATATAAATAAAGATTAGAATTAAACTGCATTTGCTTCAAGAAAAAAATCGATTATTTGTATATTTCAACCACAAAAGATTAAAATATGAAATCACCCAAAAATTACATTGAGCAACATAAACAACGTTTTATAGACGAATTGATTAGCTTGCTAAAAATACCTTCCGTTTCCGCCGATCCACATTACAAAAAAGAAGTTTTGCTGACCGCCGAAGAAGTGAAAAACCGACTTCAAGAAGCAGGCTGCGATACGGTAGAAGTTTGTGAAACTCCAGGTTATCCAATTGTCTATGGCGAAAAAATAATCGATAAGAACCTACCAACCGTTCTCGTTTACGGACATTACGATGTGCAACCGCCTGATCCTATCGATTTGTGGAATTCGCCACCATTTGAGCCAGTGATTCAAAAAACAGAATTACATCCCGAAGGCGCAATTTTTGCCCGTGGAGCTTGCGACGATAAAGGGCAAATGTACATGCACGTAAAAGCAATGGAATTCATGACTAAAAATGAAGCGCTGCCTTGTAATGTAAAGTTTATGATTGAAGGCGAAGAAGAAGTAGGCAGCGAAAGTTTAGAATGGTTTTTAAGTAGAAATCAAGAAAAACTCAGTAATGATGTTATCTTAATTTCCGATACAGGAATGATTAGTAAAGACGCACCTTCCATTACCACGGGTTTACGTGGATTGAGCTATGTTGAAGTAGAAGTTACAGGACCCAATCGCGATTTACATTCCGGTTTGTATGGTGGTGCTGTGGCTAATCCCATCAATATTCTCACGCAAATGATTGCTCAACTTACCAACGAAAACAACCATATCACCATCCCTGGATTTTATGATCAAGTGGAAGACTTGAGCCAAGATGAACGTGCAAAAATGGCCGAAGCGCCCTTTAATTTAGAAAATTACCAAAAGGCAATCGGAATCAAGAACGTTCACGGCGAAGCTACGTATACT
Organism: Psychroflexus planctonicus; assembly: GCF_014640195.1. GTDB lineage: Bacteria > Bacteroidota > Bacteroidia > Flavobacteriales > Flavobacteriaceae > Psychroflexus > Psychroflexus planctonicus. The sequence continues at coordinate 132,382 of NZ_BMGM01000010.1, read as the reverse complement.
ACTAACGAGCGAAATTCAATCCGTCCAACTTTAGACGTGAACGGAATTTGGGGCGGTTATACTGGCGAAGGCGCAAAAACGGTTATTCCGAGTAAAGCTTATGCTAAAATTTCTATGCGTTTAGTACCCAACCAAGACTGGAAAGAAATAACACAACTCTTTAAAAATCATTTTGAAAGCCTAGCACCCGACAGCGTAAAAGTAGAAGTAAAACCGCATCACGGTGGGCAAGCTTATGTAACGCCAATCGATGGAATCGAGTACCAAGCAGCCGATAAGGCTTTTCAGGAAACCTTTGGTAAATCGGCCATTCCACAGCGAAGTGGCGGGAGCATTCCCATTGTTTCTATGTTCGAAAAAAACTTGGGCAGCAAAACCATTCTTATGGGATTTGGTCTAGATACCGACGCCATTCACAGTCCTAACGAACATTTTGGCATTTGGAATTACCTAAAAGGCATCGAAACTATACCGTATTTTTATCAACATTTTACAGATTTGTTTCAAAATAATAAGTAGTAATTGGGCGTTGCGCCAACTAAAGCTTGGCGCCGGGCTATACATTACAACGCGCTGCAGTACAAAGTCAAAAAATATAGGCTTAGCGAAGCTTCTAACGTAGCTTTACTAAGCCTTATTTTTTTAAAACTTTTTACTTTACGGGTTTTCATTGCTATCCCTAACGCAGATTTAAACTTAAATACGTAATTTTAGTTCATCAATAAGCAGTAGTGGTTTTTACTTTCTTTAAAATTGAAGTATGCAAAACTACATATATAAGTTACCTATTTTCAGGATTCTGCTATAAATTAGCTTTCAGTTTGTAAACACCAACTTTCAGAATAGAAATTCTGGATTGCAAATTTGAGCTATCCCAATTAGCTCAGACCTATATTACTCCATGACATATTATTCAATTAAATTTCAATTTTAAAATGCTTCTCAATTGCTTTTAATTATTTTTGTCACTATGAAAAATTACTTTTCTTCAGATTTTAAACTCGGAATCTTAGGTGGAGGTCAATTGGGTAAAATGCTTTTGTATGAAACCCGTAAATACGACATTGCTACTTCAGTAGTAGATCCCAATCCAGAAGCTCCAGCAAAGTTAGCTGCTAATCAATTTCAAATAGGCGATTTACAAGATTACGAAACAGTGCTTCAGTTTGGTCGTAAAGTAGATGTGCTTACTTTCGAAATTGAAAGTGTAAACCTAGAAGCGCTTCAACAATTAGAAAAAGAAGGTAAAAAGGTGTATCCTTCAGCTGAAACACTTTTGAAAATTCAAGATAAAGGCATTCAAAAGCAATTTTATGCAGAGCATCAGTTACCTACAGCCAACTTTAGACTATTCACTTCTAAAGCAGAACTCACTGAAGCCATTATTCGCAAGGAAGTAGATTTTCCATTTGTATGGAAAGCTTGTAAGGGCGGTTACGATGGCAAAGGTGTAAGTGTGATTAAAAAGCAAGAAGATTTAATTCCTTTACCTGAAACAGCTTGTATGCGTGAAGATTTAATTCCTTTTAAAAATGAATTAGCAGTAATTGTAGCGAGGAATGTTTCAGGTGAAATCAAAACCTATCCAGTGGTGGAAATGGAGTTTCATCCAACAGCCAATCAAGTAGAATACGTGTTGAGTCCAGCTCGAATTTCAGCAGAAGTAGAGCAAAAAGCCAGAAAAGTAGCTATGCGCGTTTCCGAGGCATTTCAGCATGTAGGATTATTGGCAGTTGAGCTTTTTCAAACGGAAAATGATGAAATTTTAATCAACGAAGTAGCACCAAGACCCCACAATTCTGGACATTTTAGTATTGAAGCCAGTTATACCAATCAATTTGAACAACACCTAAGAGCAATTTTAGATTTGCCATTAGGAGAAACCCAACAAAAATTGGCTGCGGTCATGGTTAATTTGGTGGGTGATGCAGATCATACTGGAAATGTACATTACCAAAATATTGAGGAAATCATGCAAATGCCTGGCGTTACTCCACACATTTATGGGAAACGTGAAACTCGACCTTTTCGAAAAATGGGACATGTGAGTATTGTACATCAAGATATAAATGAAGCGCGAAAAATTGCAGAACAAGTAAAAAAGAAGATAAAAGTAATTTCTAAAAAATAAGAAAATGGCACAAGTAGGAATAATTATGGGAAGTACAAGTGACTTGCCCGTTATGCAAGAAGCAATTGATTTTTTAGAAAGTTTATCTATTTCTGTAGAAGTTGACATTGTTTCGGCTCATCGAACTCCAGAAAAATTAATGGAATATGGAAACCATGCACACACACGAGGTTTACAAGTAATTATTGCAGGTGCCGGTGGAGCAGCCCATTTACCGGGAATGATTGCCGCGCTTTCTCCCTTACCTGTAATAGGTGTTCCTGTAAAATCCAGAAATTCTATTGATGGTTGGGATTCTATTTTATCGATTTTGCAAATGCCAGGTGGTGTTCCAGTAGCCACTGTTGCTTTAGACGGAGCTAAAAATGCAGGAATTCTAGCAGCGCAAATTTTAGGTTCAAGTAATGCTGAAATTCAACAGCAAATCATTGATTACAAGGATTCACTTAAACAAAAGGTTATCGAAGGAGCTAAAAGCATTCAAAAAAAGTAGTTTAGCTATTTTAGCGGAATCGAACTTTGCTACTTTGAGAAGTATAAAATGTAATATTAGAAGTACGATATTAGAAGTACTAGGAGTACAATATTAAAAGTACAAAGCAGCCTAGTATTTATAACAAAACGGTCAACGCTATTCAGGGAAGTTCAAATATCTAATATCTCACTTCTAATATCTAATATCTCAAATCTCATATTTCTAACTTCTAATATCTAATATCTAATATCTAATATCTCACATTACTTCTTTAGTATTTCATTTGGTATTATTTACCATTAACTTAGCTGTATTCCTATCTTTTTAAGGTTACCTTTAAAAAAATCAGAATCATGAAAAAGTATTTAGTTTTAGTAATTGTGTTATTTTCTTTTACGCAAATCTTTGCGCAAGAAACTCGGTTTGGAGTTAGAGGTGGTTTAAACCTGTCTAATTTTTTTGCAGACGAACCAGATGATACTAATTTAAGGCCTGGTTTTAATGTTGGTTTAACTACTAAAACAGCATTGATTGAAGATATGTTTTATCTACAAGCGGAATTGGGTTACACCACAAAAGGTTCAAAAGTTGAAGGTGACCTAGGCGAAGCAAGTTTAAATTTAGGTTATATCGATTTACCCTTAATGGCTTCCGTTAGTTTTGCTAATTTAATTAATTTAGAAGGTGGGATGTATGCTGCGTATTTAGTAAATACAAGTGTTTCGGGAGAAACTTCAAATGGCGTTAATTTTTCAGACGATATTAGCAGTGACAACTTCAAAAAGTTTGACTACGGTTTAGTTGGCGGTGCAAATATTGAACTGCAGCCATTAACCATTGGTGTTCGTTATCATTATGGTCTACAAAACATCATGGATGATGATGTAGCCAATTACCTTGGTGATGATGTAAGGAATTCCGTATTTCAGCTTTATGTAGCTTTGTCCTTTTGATTTACGGAAGTTGTCTTATTAACAAACATGGCTACAGCGGCATCACCTGTTACATTTACACTGGTTCTAAACATGTCTAGCGGTCGGTCTACTGCAAATATTAAAGCTAGTCCAGCTTCAGGAATTCCTGCTTGCCCAAGTACAATGACCAACATTACAATTCCAGCACCAGGGACGGCGGCAGATCCAATGGAAGCTAGTGTGGCCGTTCCTATAATTCCGATTTGAGCAGCAAAACTCAAGTCCATACCAAATGCTTGTGCAATGAAAACTGCTGCAACTGCTTGATATAAGCTAGTTCCATCCATATTAATCGTAGCGCCAATAGGCAACACAAAACTGCTTACTTTTGGGTCTACATGCAAATGGTCTTCTACACGTTCCATAGTTACGGGAAGTGTGGCAGCGCTAGAACTGGTTGAAAAGGCAAGAAGTTGAGCGGGTGAAATACCTTTAATAAATTCTGATGGACTTTTTTTGGTGGTAAACCACACCATTAATGTATAAAAAACAATCATAAGTAATAGTCCACCCACTACACAAATGGAATAATAGAAAAGCGCAACAAATAAATCGGTACTTGGTGCTTCTACAACCAATGCAGCTAGTAAGGCAAAAACACCATAAGGTGCAGTTAGCATGATGAGATCAATCATTTTTAAGATGACTTCATTAAAACCATCAAAAAAGTTTTTTACATGTATAGCTTGTTCTTCTGGAATTAAGATTAGTGCAATGCCAAAGAAAATAGCAAAAAAGATAACTTGTAACATATTTCCGTTATCTGTTGCAGCGCCAAAAATATTATCAGGAACTAAATCTTCAAGAGGTTGAAGCGGTCCCTGATCTTTTTGTGCTTGAGCCGCTTGCTTTTTGGTTTCCACATCGCCGCCATAACTTTCAATAAGTTCTTCTCGTGTTTCTTCGGTGATGGATTTTCCGGGTTGAAATACATTAACTACCGTAAGACCAATGCTTACAGCAATAACGGTTGTGACTAAATAGGTGAGAATGGTCTTAAAACCCATTTTAGAAAGACTAGAAATATCTTTTAAATCGGAAACTCCTTTGATTAAGGAAGCCAGAATTAACGGAACAGCAATCAGTTTTAGTGCATTGATAAATATATTTCCAAAGGGTTTGATCCAATCTGTTATAAATTTTGAACCCCATTCAAAATAACTTAGCGCTAAGGCAAATAAAACGCCTAGTACCATTCCTAATAATATTTGCCAATGTAAAGCTAACTTTTTCTGCATTCAAAAATGATTTTGATTTATATAAAAGAACTATTGATTTGGGTTGAAATTCTCTCTGGAACGATGCATCAGTAAATGGTCTAAAATTACCATAGCCGCCATAGCTTCAACTATAGGCACTGCTCTAGGCACAACACATGGGTCATGCCTGCCTTTTCCTTGCATTTCAACTTCTTCTTGATGTATGTTGATGGTTTTTTGTTTTTGCATGAGCGTAGCCACAGGTTTGAACGCAACCTTGAAAACAATATCCATTCCATTTGAAATTCCGCCTTGAACGCCACCGCTGTAATTGGTGGTTGTTTTTTCATCTGCTTCAATTAAATCGTTGTGTTGGCTACCTTTCATTTTAGTTCCTTCAAAACCGCTTCCAATTTCAAAACCTTTCACGGCGTTAATAGAAAGCATGGCTTTTCCTAAATCGGCATGCAATTTATCAAAAACAGGCTCACCTAAACCAACAGATACATTTTGTATTACGCAAGTAATAACTCCGCCAATGCTATCGCCTTCTTTCCTGATTTGTTTGATGTAAGTTTCCATTTCTTCAGCTAACTGAAGGTCTGGACAGCGAACCGCATTTTTTTCAATATTGCTGAAGTCTAATTCTTGATACGTCTTGTTCAAATTTAATGAACCAACTGCAGAAGTAAATGCATTCACTTTTATTTCTGGTAGAAGTTGCTTAGCAATGGCACCTGCTACAACCCGGGATGCGGTTTCTCTAGCGCTAGATCTTCCGCCACCGCGGTAATCTCGATTACCATATTTTTTTTGGTAAGTAAAATCAGCATGACTAGGACGATACACATCTTTGATGTGTCCGTAATCTTTCGATTTAGAATCCGCATTTAAAATTTCAAATGCGATGGGAGTTCCTGTGGTTTTCCCTTCGAATAAGCCAGATTTAAATTGAACTTCATCTGTTTCTTTACGTTGGGTAACAATTTTAGATTGTCCAGGTCTCCGGCGTTGCATTTCTTGCTGAATAGCTTCAATATCTATCAACATATTTGCTGGACAACCGTCTATAATACCACCTATTGAAACCCCATGCGATTCTCCAAAAGTGGTAAGTTTAAATATATTTCCGAAGCTATTTCCTGACATTACAACATTTTCAACAAATGTAAACGATTGTGCAGATTTACAAAAGTTTTATTACAACTTCACTCATGTATCTAATAAGATTTCACATTTATTTGATATAATACAAATAGCAAACAACTATTTTTGCAAGCTCACTTATTAACTACATGTCAAAATCTCAATCCAATAAAAGTAACAAGAAACCAAGGTGGAAGCTGTTACATCAATATTACACATATACTGGTTTTTACAGTTTCATTGGTAGAAGTATGATGAAGGCAGCTATTCCTATAGCAGCTTTTGTTGCTGTGGTTTTAGGAATTCATTTTTTTGTAATGGATATTAATGATATTCTGGTGTATGTAACTGAAAATTTTCATCCTTTAGGTGTACTCGCTGTTTTTTTTGCTTCAGAATCTATTTTAGGATTAATACCGCCCGAAATATTTATAGCTTGGGCAGGCAAATTTGAAGAATACCAATGGTATTTACTATCATTTTTAGGAGTGTTGTCTTATCTAGGTGGGATAATTTCTTATTTTGTTGGCCGTGGATTTGCTAGCATTCCTTCCGTTTTTGTGTATTTGGAAGTAAAAATGGCTAAGCATATCAAAAATATGCGAAAATGGGGTGGATTGTTGATTATTGCAGGCGCAGTACTTCCGTTGCCATTTGCTATTTCCAGTATGGCTGCAGGAATTATTAAGTTTCCTTTTGGTAGTTTTTTACTTTTTGGATTATTGCGTTTTCTTCGTTTTGCAATATATGGAGTTGCTATTTTTGGAGCACTGTAATAAAAAAGCCTTGCTGGAATACAGCAAGGCTTTAATTAATTTTTTGACTAGTTATTAGCCTGAGTTTAGTCTTTAAAATTCGTAAAGTGAAATTATTCTTTTCGCTTTTTCTTCACCAAATAAATCAGCTACATTACGTTTGAACTCTACATTGGCTTGTTCTACATACTTGTTGTAATCTATTTCAGTCTTAGATTGTTTTTGGTTGAATTTTACTTTAGCTATAGACTGTTCTCTAGCCGTAATTTGGCGAACTAGTAATAGTCTTTCGTCTTCATCTAAATTAATTTCTTCTGCTATACTGTAAGCTGTTTTTTTAGAATCTAAATAAACTTTTTCCATATCAAGTTTTTGAGCTACGCCCGAAAAACTTCCTAGTACAAATGCAAAAGCTAAAAGTGAAAGTGTAAATATTTTTTTCATGAATAATGTATTTTATGGGATAAATATAAGATTTATTATTCAATGCCAATAAAGTAAAGTTGAATTTTATAAAATGAAAGCGTCAAATAATTGATTTTCATAGCATTTACTCCTTTTATCCAACTGGTGCTTGGTATAAATAGATTATAAATGAAATAAAAGATGTTTCTTAAATCAACAGAATCATACTATATTGTAACATTTCATAGAAGTTAATCAATTGTAACCGAGTAATTAAAGAAAACGCTTGTGAAATTTACCCTAAAGTCGTTGTGCATTTTGAGTTACAATAGATAGCATAATGTCAGCCTGCCTATTTTGTTTGATAAGTGCAAGCTTCAGGAAATTTTGTAATTTTATTTAATGGCAAGTGACAATTAAAACAAAATTTTCATTTGTACTCTGCATAAGTTAAGTTCATTCCATTAAGGGAAGGCTAAGGGTAGTTGAAGGTCAACACACAAAAACATTCTTTGCCTTTCGGTATTATACTGTAGGAAAAAATTTCAATCAAACTTATTCATTTATGCTGAACAAAAAGTATGTACATAAAAAAAGCCGCATCGGAATGATGCGGCTTTAAATTCTAATATTAATATTAATTAGTTAAGTTCAAAAGTAACTCTTCTAACAATATTTCTTGCTTCTTTAGCATTAGCATCAACAGATTCATCAACTCCGCCACCTTGGTATTCTAGGCGACCTTCATCGATACCTGCATTAACTAAAATATCGTATACTTTTTTAGCTCTACGCTCAGATAAGGTGTTATTGTATTCTGTATTTCCTACTTGATCTGCATAACCAGTTAATTTAGCAGTAGCATCTGGGTTATTACGCATATAAGTTACCATATAATTTACTGCATCAAAAGAATAAATCTCAGGTTGTGTACTATCAAACTTGAAATATACATTTACATAACCTTCGTTTAATAAAGTTTTAGCCAGCTGGTTAGCATTATCACCCATCATGCCTGATTCTTCAGCTGTTTCTTGTGTTAAGAACGTTTTGTTTAATGCACTTTCCATGTCATCTGGAATGCCATTTTTATTCACGTCAATTGCTCTTCCTTTAGAATCTACGCGAATTCCAGTAGGCGTATTTGGCTCTGTATCTATATAATTTGGAACGCCATCACGGTCATCATCTTGTAAGTCACTTTCTAACTTAGCTAAGCGACCTTCAATTTCTTCTACTTCTTTTTCAAGTTGTTTTACTTTCGAGTTATCAACAAAATCAGCATGTTGCTCGTTGTCCCCTAGATAAACGGATAAACCTAAAGTAGTCGTAAACATTTTATGGTCAAAACCGCGTCTAGTACCATCACTTGCACCATCCCAAGTTAAATCGGCTGAATCAAAAGCCATTGCGGTTATGTTTAAGTTTAATGCAAAGCGATCAGTTATTTTAAATTGTGGTGTCAAACCACCAGTAATACCAATAAATTGGTCAGTTTCCGATACAAATTGAGTTTTGTTTCTGCCGTAGCTTACTCCTGCATGCCCAAGTAAGTTAAATCGGTTTGTCCAATCTCTAAAATTCATAATGCTTCCTAAATTTGCAACCCCTTGAACACCAAAACGCATAAATTCTGATTCAAAATCAAAGCTTCCAGAAGAAGGTTGAATATCTGCATATCCAAAATCTGCTCGTAAACCAAAACGATCGTTAAACATATATCTTGCGCCAACTTCTAAGGCAAGGTCTGACATCTGATTTTGATCAAAACCTAGACTGTAAGGCTCAGTTGCTTTGTTTACACCTGCTCCAAAATCTATAGACCATTTATTGAAATCTTCCTGAGCAAATACGGTTGTTGCCGTTAAAAATAAAAATACAGCTAGAAGTGTATTATTTTTCATGATTGTTAATTTTAAATTATTTGGCAAATATAATGTAGTTAAATCTATTGACAAACATTTTCAACTCATTATATGCAACATAAACATAAATTTAATTTTAAATATACATTTGATTATGTGATTCATACAATTTTATATGTAAATTTTATTCTTTAAAATTTTTCTTGTGTAACAGATAAATTTTACGATTTTTGCCTATAATTAGCCAATGTAAGTTTCATAAATGAATTCTTCTATTTTTCAATTCTTTCCTAAATATTTTAACCTGTTTAAAGTTAAAATGAATTCTATACAGGATTTCATTTAAGAAAGCTTTTACATTTGCATTACTTGTTGTGTTTAGTTAGTCTCATTTTGGGACTGGCTGTGGCGAAGCCGTTATTCAACTTAACTCATTTGATATAAACGCGAAACCGACGCTTCTTTAATTTAGTTTTTCTAAGTAAAACACAATTTTATAATAACAAAATACATACAATGAAAGTTACACTTATAGCAGGCGCAAGACCCAACTTCATGAAAATTGCTCCTATTATACATGCCATTAAAAAGGCGCAAGATGAAGGAAAATCAATTCACTATCGCTTAGTGCATACAGGTCAGCATTACGATGAAAAAATGAGTGAAACTTTTTTCAGACAATTGAATATTCCTCACCCTGATGTAAATTTAGCTTGCGGTGGTGGCTCTCAAGCAGAACAAACTGCCGCCATTTTATTGGCATTTGAAAAAGAAGTCTTAGCTCATCCAACCGATTTAGTCATGGTAGTTGGAGATGTTACTTCTACGATGGCTTGTAGCATTGTAGCCAAAAAATTAAATATAAAGGTAGCTCACGTTGAAGCAGGAATTCGCTCTTGGGATAGAAGCATGCCCGAAGAAATCAACCGCATGTTAACCGATAGCATTACTGATTATTTTTTTACAACTTCAACTTTAGCAGGAGAAAATTTATTAAAAGAAGGACATAAAAAAGAACAAATTCATTTTGTAGGTAACGTAATGATCGACACGCTTCGTGCTAATGAAAGTCGTTTCCAGCAACCTGAAGTCTGGAATGAATTGGATTTGAAACCGAAACATTATTTGGTCATGACCATGCACAGACCTGCCAATGTAGACGAAGAAGCCAAACTAAAAGAATTTATAGAAAGCATCGATCAGAATACCAATGGCATGCCTGTAATTTTTCCTATCCACCCTAGAACAAAAGGGATTTTAGAAAAAGCCGGTATCCAAATGAAAAACATTTATTTGGTAGAACCTTTGGGTTATTTGGAATTTAATTATTTGGTAAAACACGCCAAAGGAGTCTTAACCGATTCCGGAGGAATCACCGAAGAAACCACCGTGATGAATGTTCCGTGTATTACTTTACGTGACAATACCGAGCGACCCGAAACCATAGACATCGGAACCAATGAATTAATTGGAACTAATCCCAAAAAGATTAAACCCGCTTTAGAAAAATTACTTTCAGGCAACTGGAAACAAGGCCAAATCCCTGAAAAATGGGATGGCAAAGCGGCAGAGCGGATAGTAGATGTGCTTTTAGAACTTTAGTTAAGTGTAAATTGTCATTCTAACTAACTAACTAAAATGTCATTTCGACAATAGGAGAAATCTCCCAATAAGTGAAAGACGAATCAAATGTCATTTCAACGCTAGGAGAAATCTCATGACACTACATATGAGTCAATTTTAGACGAAATGAAAAGTGAAAAGTAATTGAATGTAAAACACCCTTTGCCTTGCGGCATTTCCCTCAAGGGAAAATTTTTGTTATTTCGACGCTAGGAGAAATCTCTTAGCAAACCCGGACTTCGGTACAATTTTATAAAAAGCGGCTTTCGGGCTGAGTAATTCAGTTTAACTGAGTTTTATCGAAGACGAGTGTCTCAAACAATAGTGAGAAATGTACCGAAGCCCCGACTCACATAACAAAAAACCCACAATAAATGAAACATAAAAATAAAAATTGCCTGTTTGTAAAACTACAACTTGCAACATATTTTGGTGAAGACCATATTGTGCGGATTGAAGATAATTATGATAGAGTTTAATCTTATTAATTAAGAAATATTTTAATGAAAACTGGAGTGAACAAATTAAAACTTCCAAAGATTGAAGACGACAGAGGTAATTTGACGTTTCTTCAAGAGAATACACATATTCCTTTTAAAGTAGAACGTGTGTTTTGGACGTACGATGTGCCTGGTGGACAACAACGAGGTGGGCATGCTTATCACCAACAGGAAGAGATAATTATTGCACTTTCAGGTAGCTTTGATGTAGTGATCACAAGTAAAAGCGGTGAAAAGGAGACAATTCAATTGAATCGTTCTTATAATGCCATTTATATACCACCTAAAACTTGGAGACATATAGAAAACCATTCGACTAACGCCGTAACTTTGCATTTATCCAGTCATAAGTTTGATGCAAAAGATTACATTAGAAATATAAACGACTTATAATGAAACCAACAACTATAGACGATTGTAAGTTGATAGAAATTGATCAGATAGGAGATAGGCGCGGACATATCTCGGTAGTGGAAAACAATAGAGAAGTGCCTTTTGAGGTAAAGCGGGTTTATTATTTATACGATGTACCAAGTGGAGAAGAAAGGGGAGGGCATGCTCACAAAGAATTACAACAGCTTATTGTAGCTGTTTCAGGTAGTTTTGATATTGTGGTTGATGACGGAACTAAGAAAGAAACTTTTTCCCTCAATAGACCTAACAAAGGTCTTTACTTTCCCGCTGGACTTTGGCGTGAAATCAATAATTTTTCATCGGGAGCCATTTGTTTGGTTTTAGCTTCGCATACGTATGATGAAAACGATTACATCAGAGGTTATCAAGACTTCATAAGTTATAAACAGAGATGATTTGCATAGCTGGAAAAAATGAAATAGCTGTTTTCGGAGTAAAGCTATTAATAAGTAAAGGCATAAATAACAATGATGTAGTTGTATTGACTAACAAAAATGATAAAGGTGTTGCACATGACTGGCAACCATCATTTAAGAAATACTGTAACGATAACGGTATTAAAGAAGTCGAATTAGAAGATTTATATGAAATAAATGACTTAATTTTTATCTCACTTGAGTATGATAGAATCATAAAAACGGATTTATTTAGAACTAAACAGTTATTTAATATTCATTTTTCCTTATTACCGGCTTATAAGGGTATGTTCACATCTGTGCATCCAATTTTAAGGGGTGAAAAAAAATCTGGAGTTACACTTCATGAAATTGACAATGGTATTGACACAGGCTTTATTATAGATCAGATTGAATTTGATATACCTTTTGGAACAACAGGTTTAGAATTGTATAATTCTTATATCAAGTATTCCGAAGAACTTTTGAAGAAAAATATTGATTCCATCATAAATAATAAATGTGAATCAAAACCTCAGTCACTAGAAAACGCTAGCTATTTTTCTAATAAAACAATTGATTTCAAAAGTATAAAAATTAATTTTTATAAGACCTGTTTCGAGGTCTGTAATTATGTAAATGCTTTTTCATTCAGACCCTACCAGCTTTTATCATATCAGAATGTAAAAATTTCAAAAGCTATCCCTAGACACATAAAATCAGTTAATAAACCTGGCACTTTAATTTTAGAAAACGATTTTCTTTTTGAAATATCAACAATAGATTATAATGTTAACCTTTTGAAAGATAATCTAGAGAATATATTAGATAAAGCTTCAAAAAATGATTTAGAATTGATCAAAACATACTTTGACCTTGGTTTTAATTTAAATGAAAAAAATGATAAAGGTTGGAATGCATTAATTGTAGCTTGTTTTAATGGATCTTTTGAAGTCGTAAAATTTCTTTTAGAAAATAATATCTCAAATGTCAATGATTCTAATAATAAAGAGACTAGTGTTTTAATGTATGCCATGACTAATGCATCAAAAACTGGAAATCTATCGATATTGGAATATTTATTACATAAAGGAGCCGATTACAAGCATTTTGATTTAAATGGATTTGATATATTTCACTATGCTACTGAATACAAAAACCAGTCAGTAATAAATTTTTTATCTAATTATAAATGAAACAAAGTATTCCTTTTCTTAATTTTCAACCCATGCACGAGCGAATACACTCTGAAATGCAGCAAGCCTTTAATGAGGTGTATGACAGCTATTGGTACATCATGGGCGAGAAACTTAACACTTTTGAAGCCAGCTACGCTAAATACAACCAAACCAAGTATAGTGTTGGTGTAAGCAATGGCTTGGATGCTTTAATTCTAGCTTTAGAAGCTCTTGGAGTTGGTAAAGACGATGAAGTCATTTTGCCATCCAACACGTATATCGCCACTGTTCTAGCGGTCACGGCTGTTGGAGCCACGCCAGTTTTCGTTGAGCCAAGGATCGAAACGTATAACATCAACCCCGAGTTGATAGAAGAAAAGATTACCAAAAAAACCAAGGCAATCATGCCGGTGCATTTATATGGACAGGCCTGTGAGATGGATCACATCATGAAGCTGGCTGAAGCTTATGAATTGTTTGTGGTAGAAGATAACGCCCAGGCTCACGGCTCAAGCTATAACGGGAAATTAACAGGTAGTTTTGGTCATGCTAATGGGGTAAGTTTCTATCCGGGAAAGAATCTTGGTGCGCTTGGCGATGCTGGTGCAGTAACCACCGATGATGAAGCACTGGCTGAAAAAATCAAAGCCCTTAGAAATTATGGCAGCCAGAAAAAGTACCATAACGACTACATTGGCCTCAACAGACGTTTGGACGAACTGCAAGCTGCTTTTTTGTCGGTAAAATTACAATACCTTGACCAATGGACACAAGAACGACGACAAATAGCTGAAATGTATAATAAGCAACTAAAAGATACGAATTTAATATTACCACAAGTTGCTAATAACGCAGATCACGTCTATCACCTTTATGTGGTGCGTACGAACAAGCGTGATGAGTTACAGGCTCATTTAAACACTAATGGCATAGGTACATTAATTCATTATCCCATCCCGCCACATCTCCAAAAAGCTTATAAACATTTAGGCTATAAACCAGGAGATTTTCCTATCGCTGAAAAATTGGCTAAGACTATGATAAGCTTGCCATTGTGGGTAGGAATGGAAAAAAATGCTTTAGAAATTGTTTCAGACTTAGCGAGTAAATTTGAGTAACAGTAAAAAATCCATCTTGTCCTCAACTTCCATTATTGGGGGTTCTTCTGTCATAGTTATCATCTTAAACATTATAAGGTCTAAAGTGATTGCGTTACTTTTAGGGCCTTCTGGGACTGGTCTGATTAGTGCATTTCAATCTTCAACTTCTCTACTTCAAACTCTTGCAGGTTTAGGGATAAACAATTCTGCAGTAAGAGACATTGCGCAAGCTAACTCAAAAGATAATCAGGGTAAGCTAAGCATTGTTGTTAAGAGTCTTAGGAAACTTGTACTTTTTACAGGGCTAGCAGGTTTAATACTGACTATCATATTTGCTCAACCTTTATCTGAATTTACCTTTGAGACAATTGATTATACCTGGGAAATAAGATTACTGTCCATAGCTGTATTTTTTAATTTGATACAAGCTGGCCAAAGTGCTTTGATACAGGGCATGCGACGTATTAAAGATCTGGCTAGAATGTCTATTCTTTCAAGTGTAATGGGAACTGTTTTAAGTTTACCACTGATCTACTTTTTTGAATTTGATGGCATTAGTGTTTATTTGGTGGCTTTAGCTATTGGCCAATTTCTAGTTTCGCTTTACTATGCTAGGAAAATAAAGATACTGGATGTTAAAGTGAGTTGGAGAAGAGCTTTTGAGGAGTCCAAAGGCATGATTAAGCTTGGCTCGTCTTTTATGGGAGCGTCTTTAGCTACAGTTTTAGGAGCTTATCTTGTGCGAGTGATTATCATTAGAGATTTAAGTCTTACTGATGCTGGAATCTACCAGGCTGCCTATGCTATAAGTGGTATTTATGCGGGTGTTATTTTTCAAGCGATGGGTAAGGACTTTTATCCTAGACTAGCAGGTATAGCCTTTGAATCTAAAAAAGAAATTCAACTGATTAATGAGCAAACTCAGGTTGGAATGGTACTGGCAGCACCAGGACTTATGTTTACCCTAGCGCTTGCCCCTATTGGAATTCGCTTACTTTATTCTGTCGAATATATTGAAGCATATCCAGTTTTACAATGGATGATTTTAGGGGTTTTCTTGAGGACAAT
This sequence comes from Psychroflexus planctonicus, assembly GCF_014640195.1. Lineage (GTDB taxonomy): Bacteria > Bacteroidota > Bacteroidia > Flavobacteriales > Flavobacteriaceae > Psychroflexus > Psychroflexus planctonicus. The sequence goes on along the minus strand of NZ_BMGM01000010.1, from coordinate 117,154 downwards.
AGCATTTCCTATGGGTTATTTATTTATAGCAAGAGCAAAAGGGAAAACTTTTTTATGGACTGAAATAGTTACTTGGTCTTTACAAGTTGGATTTGTTTTCTTTGGTTTGAAATTTTTTGGGCTCAAAGGAACTGGGATTGCCTTTTTTGTTTTATATATATTATATACAACAATGATGTTTTATCTTTTAAAAAGAGAGAACAACTTTAGGTGGACAAAGCAAGTGATGAAAACTATTGTAATTCTTTCACTATTATTTGGTCTAGCTTTTACAATTTTGCAATTTTTAAACCAATTATGGGGATCTATTATTGTTTGTGCCATAGGAATCATTCTAACTTATATTGCCTATTTAGAAATTATCAAAATATTAGAGATGAAGAGTTTAAAAGAATTAATCATAAAATTAAAAAAAAGTTAATGAAGATTTTATTGGTAGGAGAATTTAGTGGTTTACATAATAACCTTAAAGATGGACTTCAAGAACTTGGACATGAAGTTGTTTTAGCTTCTACAGGCGATGGATGGAAAAACTTCCCAAGTGATTTTAATTGGTCAGCCTCAATTTTTAAAGGTAAAGTAGGACATATTGAACATCTTCTTAAGCAATACAAATTTTCAAAGATGTTTAAAAACTTTGATATTGTTCAATTTATTTCAAGTTATACGATTTTTGATAATCGCTTTGGGATTGGTAAAATTTGTTATAAAAACTATATCAAATATAATAATAAAAGTTTTTTTGTCGGTGCAGGAGGTGATCCGAATATTTGGCAGTATTGGCTACATGAAAATGATAAATTAATGTCTAATTTAATTGACCAGACTAATAAAATTGATTTAAGTTCAAGACTAGTAAAAATGTTATTGGATCCAATTGAAGCAAAAAAGACTACAGACCTCATTACTGAGGCTAATGGTTACATTCCTATAATGTATGAGTATGCTGAACCTTACAGGTGTCTAAAAAATATTCGTAAAACAATTCCAATTCCAATCAATTGTAATAAAATACAATATCAAGAAAATAAAATAAATCGAAAATTGGTTGTTTTTCATGGTCTGAATAGACCTGGAGCTAAGGGAACTGAGTATGTTAAAAAAGCCTTTGATATTTTAAGAAAGAAATATCCAAATGATCTTGAATTAGTTATATCAGGTAATATGAAATATGAAGATTATTTAAAATTCATAAAGACTGTAAATGTAAATGTAGATCAAACAAATACTTATTCATTTGGCATTAACGCTTTAAATTCACTTGCTTCTGGTAAAGTCACATTGGGTGGGGTTGAAAAACAGAGTATAGAAGAATTAGGATACGACGAATGTCCTGCTTTAAATATAAAACCTAATGCAAAAGACATAGTATCTAAGATTGAAAATCTTCTTGAAAATAAGAATGAAATACCCGAACTTGGTTATCAATCGCGACAGTTTGTAGAGAAATACCATAATCACATTCAAATTGCTAAGCAATATTTGGATGTATGGTCTAAGTAGTTCTTTCGAAAAAAAATCAGATAATAAATGAAAATATTAACAGTCACATGTCACGGGGTTTATAATCATGGTGCTATCCTACAGGAATATGCACTTTTAAAATATTTAAAACAACTTGGACATGAAGCACAAGCAATAAATTACCAACCTAAATATCTAGTAGATAGCTATAGATTTTTTGGCGTACCTAGTCCAAAATGGCAATCAAATTTTATCAAAAGAGCAGTCTATGTAGCTGCAAAATTGCCTAAACATTTATCAAATCTAAAACGTTATAAAGCTTTCGATAAATTTTCTAGTAATTATATTGACGAAACTAAAGTAATTTATCAAAGCAACGAGGATCTCATTCGCAACCTTCCCCTTGCTGATGCATACATTTGTGGTAGCGATCAAATATGGAATACTTTATTCCAAAACGGAAAAGACCCTGCGTTTTATTTAGATTTCGTACCAGAAGATAAAATTAAATTTTCTTATGCTGCAAGTTTTGCAACCGATCACTTACACGATGGATACGAAGATTTTGTGTATCAAAAAGCAAAAAAATTAGATCATATTTCAGTAAGGGAAAGCTCTGGAGTTAAAATACTTGAAGACATTTGTATTAAGAATTCAACACGGGTTATGGATCCTGTATTTTTATTAAACAAACAATTCTGGATAGACGAATTTGTTAAGCCAATTCCGGAAGATTTTATACTTATATATGATTTCGATACTAATACTGATTTAAAAAATGCTGCTCTAAGATTAGCTAGAGAGAAGGGTTGGAAAATATTTGGACTAAACAAAAACCTAACTTATGCAGATGAGATATTTTGGAGTTGTGATCCGGCAATGTTTTTAACACTCTTATACCACTCAAAATTTGTGTTGTGTAATTCTTTTCATGCTTTGGCATTTTCTTTAATATTCGAAAAACAATTTGTAGTGTTCAATAGAAACGTTGGCATCAACACCAGAATGAAAGATCTACTAAACTCCTTAAATCTTGATACTAGGATGGGAACAACCACAATGGAAGGAGAAATTGATTATAAAGACGTTAACATAAAAATCAATGAATTAATTAAGACTTCTAAGGACTTCATTGAAAAGGCTTTAAATTAAAAAATAGATGTCTAAAGAAAGTTTTTCACAATTTATAAGGAATAGAACTCGAGGAGTTTTATTTGGTCGTACGCGTTTAGGAGATTTCCTCAATGCTATGTATGGCTTCAGAATTTTATTAAAATATTCTTTTTCACAAAACAATTTGAGATCAAAATCTAACTATAGAGCTTTTCTTACAAAGCAATACCATATTTTAGAAAAAGGATTGAGCCTACCTAATCCAAGGCAAAATTTTGGAAAAGAAAAAATTGAGATTCTTTTAAATATTACTAAAGAATATATTGAAAAATATGAAAGTGATAAATTAAGTCAACTAATAAAAAACTGTTTGCTTGAATATAAAAATTCAAACTCAAACCTGTCTAATGTATATCCTTCTCTTGCAACATCTATAGACGAATTCACACTAAATCATGAGTTTGAAAATATTGGAGGTACAAAAATTATTAATAAAGCAAAAATACAAAATGCTATAGGCATTAATTTTTTAGAGTTTGTTCAAACGAGGACTAGTGTACGAAATTTTTCACCTATGCAAATTAATTATGATGATATTAAAGCAGCAGTTGATATAGCGAGGCATGCTCCCTCAGTGTGTAATAGACAAGCTTGGAACTTGCATTATTATGAGGATGAGATTACAATGAAAAAACTTCTATTTTTACAAGCAGGCAATTCTGGATTTACCAATAGTATAAAAGGGTTATTTGTTGTAACCTCAGACACCAAACAATTTACAAGGCTAGAAGGCAATCAGGTTTTTACTGACGGTGGTTTATTTTCAATGAACCTTATATTAGCACTTCACTCTAGAGGATTGGGTTCCTGTTGTTTAAACACTTGTGTGCCATACACGACGGAAAAGCGCATAAAAAAAATAGCGAATATTACAGAAAGTGAAAGATTAATAATGATGATAGGTGTTGGCTATCTCAAAGAAGAATTTAAAACTGCTTATTCAGAGAAGAAACCAATTAGCGAAATTTTGCATCGTCATTGATGGTAAGGAAAGATGTTTTACTTCAAATCTTATATCCAGGATTAGGTGGACACTCGTCTGTAGCCTTTTCAATAATTGAAGGTGACCAAGTAAACTTTTATACTCATGAACTTTTAGGCTATGGGATTGAAGAACCTTCAGAAAGTTTTATAAAAAAGGGAGAGGAAGTCAAAGTAAATTGTACCTCTGTAAAAAAGAAAAAGGGCTTATCCTTAAGGTCTTATTTTAAAGTTTACAGTCAGATAAAAGGAGTCAAACCAGATGTGATCATTATGCACAGTACAAGCCTTATTATTTGTGTTTGGTTATACAGACTGTTTAATAGTATAGACTTTATAAGCGTAGAACATCAGGCAAATGATGCAAAGACAAAAAAGGATTGGATCTATTCGTTTCTAATTTTAAAGCTATCTCCAAAAATTGTTTACCTCACAAAAAATTATTGGCGAGAAACCAAAAATAAATTTAATAGAATTTCTAGTGGTAAATCAATTAAAGTCATCAATAACGGTATCAATATTAGAAAGTTTAAGCCTAAAAGTAAACTAATAGAAAAAGACACGCTTAATTTTTCAATGATATCTAGAATGACAGATTTAAGAGATCATTACACATTAATTGATGCATTTAAAGAAGTTTCCAATAATAAAGACTACAAACTTTTTTTTGCTGGAAACGGTCATACAAAGAAAGAGCTGGAAGCTTATGTGGCTCAAAAAAACCTTTCCTCCAAAATTATATTTACAGGAAATCTAAATGAAGAACAAGTTATAAGTTTAATACACAAGACCGATATCTATATTCACTCTTCTTTAGCAGAAACCTTGAGTACGAGTTTACTTCAAGTCATGGCATGTAAAGTTCCAATTATCGCTACGGATATTCCAGGAATAAATAATTTGTTGGTGGATGGTGAAGAGGCTTTACTTTTCAAGCCAAAAAATACAAATCACTTAATTGAAAAAATGGAATGTTTAATGAATTCAGTTGAGATGAGGAACAAACTTGCTCTAAACGCTTACAGTAAAATAAAAGAAAAATACAGCAGTGAGGCGATGTTTGCTAAGTACAAATCATTTATACAGGAATAAGAGTATGAAGATTCTCCATGTTATTAATTCATTAGGCGCTGGTGGTGCTGAAAAACTTGTAAGTAGTTTGGCGAAGAAACAAGCTGAAACCAATGTCGTGGGGGTATTCACATTTAATAATGAAAACGATATTTTTACAGATATCGAAGCTTCCAGTCTGCAACATGTAAACACAAAATCAAACAACTATTTTTCTTTAAAGAATATAATCGAACTCATTAAAACTATTAAAAATTACGATGTGATTCATGTTCATTTATTTCCTTCACTATACATCGTGGGTTTTATTTCATTTTTTTTAAAAAAAGAATACATTTTTACAGAACATAATACCTACAATAGAAGAAGAGACAAAAGTTTCTTAAAGCCTATTGAAAAAATAATTTATTCAAGATTTAAACCTATAATTTGTATTTCAAAATCGGTCAAACTCGAGCTTGAAAAATGGATTGGGAAAAAGAAAGAAATGATTGTTATCCCTAATTTCATTGATCTTAAAGAAATAGGCAATGCAAAACCAATTGATAGAAAACTTTTGGATTTTAATAATAATAACAAACTCTTAGTTATGGTGGGCAGTTTTTCCCAACAGAAAGATCAATTAACAATATTGAAAGCATTAATAGAATTGCCAGATGATTTCAAATTAATTTTGATAGGAGATGGAGTTTTAAGAAATAAGATAGAGGAATTTATTGATGAGAATAAATTAAATAGTAGGGTGAAATTATTAGGTTTAAGAAATGATGTGTATTCCATACTAAAATCTTGTGGTTATGGCATCCAGTCGTCCCATTGGGAAGGTTTTGGAATAGCTGCCTTGGAATATATGGCATGTGGTCTTATTACGTTTGGATCTAATGTTAATGGATTAAATGAGATTATACCTGATAAAAATCTTTTGTTTGAGGTTGGAGACTTCAAGCAACTTGCCTCTTTATTGCTTGAAATTAAAAATGACAAGGAGAATCAAAAACAAATATTGGAATTGCAGTATGACAAAATAAAAAAATACGATATTTCCTATTCAATATCTCAGCACTCAAAATTGTATAAAGCTCAATTAGATTCATGAACCTTATTGTAATTGTTTTTTTTATTTTTCTTGGGTTTGCTTCAAAAAACTGGTTTGATTTTAAGTTTGATAGCAGTGATAAAAAAATTCTATCTTATTTGTGGATTCTCCACCTGTTTGTAGCGATTGTTTTCTACTTGTATGTGAACGCTAATGGTGGTGATGCTAGAAACTATTGGTTTACGGTCAAGTATTATGGGAATAAATATTTGGTAGATTATCTGGCACGGGGATTGGGTACAAACTTTATGTACGTCATTAACTATTTTCCAAGTAAAATCTTAGGCTTATCGTTTCTTGCAGGTTCAATAATCTATGCTTTTTTAGGTTATCTCGCCTTCATTTTTTATTATATACTTTTTAAAAAATACATAAGATATAATTTCAAATTTTTTGGAATTTATGTTTTCCCCGCTATACTATTTCTGCCCAATCTTCATTTTTGGACTGCAGGTGTAGGTAAGGATACATTGCTATTTTTTTGTATTAGTTTGTTTTTTTATGGCATTCTAGATTATAAAAAGAATTTGGGTAAAATACTATTCGCATTAGTTCTATCTTATTTTGTGAGACCTCACATCACTCTTTTTTTAATTTTTTCTACTGGTTTAGCGTTAATATTTTCAGGTAAGCTAAAACTTTATCAGAAGATTTTCTTCTTTATAATTTTCGCTGCAATCATAGCTGTTTTAATAAATCCATTAATAGCATTTTTAAATTTAGAAGAATTGGATTCTGAATCGGTTTCAAACTTTTCAAATACAAGTGTAAAAAACTTAAGTAAAGATAATACTGGCTCAAGTGTGGATATTTCAGGTTACCCTTTGCCTTTAAAAATTTTCACATTTCTTTTTAGGCCTTTATTTTTTGATGCATCTGGGATTTTAGGTCTTGTTGCCAGTCTTGAAAATCTAATTTTATTCATTTTAACATTTAAGTTTTTCAAATTAAATCCTTACAAAATGTTCAAGAGAGGAACAATGCTATTTAAAAATATGATGTTATTTTTAATCATAGGTTCAGTTTCTTTTTCTCTAATTTTAGGAAATCTCGGCATTATGTTAAGACAAAAAAATATGTTTATGCCATCTCTTATATTCATTATCTTATGGAGTGTTTCTTACGCTCACGAAAGAAAACTCAAGGCTCAGAAAGCTTTTACTTAATTTCATAAATTGAAGTCAAGTCACCTTATTTTTCTTTTTATCTTTCATGCTGTCATAAGCTGGTTTTCGTATAGCTATGTTATAGAGAATCCCTCAGACTCCACCTTATATTGGCTTCTTAATTATGATGTGCACAATTACGATTGGCTATATTTTTTTAAGGTAGGAACGCCTTTTATGGTGTTTTTAAATTATCCATTTTTAAAATTAGGTTTTCCATTTTGGTTGGGGCACCTAATTTATTCGTTGATTGGTTTTTTGGGCATTATTATTTTTGCTAAATGGTCTTACAAAGTTTTAGCCTTAAAAAATGATTCTTTTTTTGTTTTACTATTGCTAGGATTAGTATTACTTTCTCCTAATTTGCATATCTGGACGTCTATTATAGGGAAGGAAAGCATTGTTTTTTTAAGTATTTCAACATTATTTTATACAAGCCTAAATATTAAGAAATACTGGGTTTATGGTGCATTAGCAAGCTTTATGTTAATCATGATTAGACCTCATGTAGCTTTCATGCTCTTAGTTGCACTTCTCATAGGACTTGGTTTCAATAAGCAAACTCATAAGAAAGTTAAAATTTCATTAGGTCTCATTTTATCTTCAATGGGTGTTTTTTTATTTTATTTAATGCTTAAAATTTCAAACATCAGGTATTTAGATTGGGTCAGAATTCAGCATTTTAATGAGTTTTCGGTCTTGTCCTTGAAAGGTACAACGGGTTATGTGCCTATGTTAGATTACACATTTGTATATAAAATATTTTCTTTAAATTTTAGACCTTTCTTTTATGATGCATATAGTTGTATTACTACTCTAGCAAGTATAGAAAATATCTTTTCTTTTCTATTTATAATAATTGGTTTGCTTTTACTTATCAAAAACTTCCGCAAAATAAAGATAAAGCCTTGGATGTCAGTTTGCCTGTCATTTTTCTTAATAGCTTCATTATTTTATATTCAAAGGTATTCAAATTTAGGCTTATTTATGCGTACAAAAATGATGTATATGCCTTTTTTGTATATTGCTGTGTTATCCATATTTAAACAATCAATTAATTATAAAACTCAAAAAAAACTCCTCCGCCTAACCACTGTTCCAATGTCCTTACAATATTTACTCAAAGGGCAGTTGGGTTTTATGCGTGGGTATTTTGTTGTAAAAGCTATTTCATCAGGTCCTTTAACAGACTTAGAAACAGTTGAGCATGATGAAGGCGTTGCAGTGCAAGAAGTAGCCATGAGCAGGCAGATTACGCCAATCAAAGATTTGTTGGCGCTTTTTAAACTTATTAGAATTTTTAGAAAAGATAAACCCGTTATTGTCCACACCCACACCCCAAAAGCTGGAATTTTAGGGATGTTAGCCGCAAATCTGGCTGGTGTTCCCATACGTCTGCACACCGTAGCAGGAATGCCACTTATTGAGGCTTCGGGAGTTAAGCGTAAAATTTTAGATGCGGTCGAAAAACTCACTTATGCCTGCGCCACTAAAGTATATCCCAATAGCAAAGGATTAGAAAAGTTTATTTTAAAAAACAACTACGCCAAAGCACAAAAAGTAAAAGTCATTGCCAATGGAAGCTCTAATGGCATAAACACTTCCTATTTTAACCCAGAAAACTATACCCCACAACAAAACCAAGCATTACGAAAGCAATTAGGCATACAAGAAGAAGATTTTGTTTTCATTTTCGTCGGTCGTTTAGTCGGAGACAAAGGCATTAATGAGTTGGTAGATGCTTTTAAGTCCCTTTATACCGAAGATATAGAAAGAAACATAGAAACACCTAATGAAATTTCTGAAAATATTGTGAGTTCACTATTACGAGTTTCTAGTGCGCCAAGGTCACTGAGTGATTCCGATAATCATCGGAATAGTATCGAAGTGAACCCGCAACCCGTAATAAAAGAACCCGCAATAACCAACTCGCAAACCCAAAATAAAACAACCCGCAATAAAGAAACCCACAACCCCAAACTCATCCTCGTCGGTCCCCAAGAATCTGAACTTGACCCCTTACTCCCCGAAACTTTACAAGAAATACAAACCAATCCAAATATCATTGCCGTAGGATTTCAAGAAGATGTACGGCCTTATTTTGCTATTTCAGATGCGTTAACTTTTCCGAGTTACCGTGAGGGTTTTCCCAATGTGGTAATGCAAGCAGGCGCAATGGGCTTGCCCAGTATAGTGTCGGATATTAATGGCTGTAATGAAATTATTATTGAAGGCAAAAATGGTTTAATTATTCCACCCAAAGAAACCGAAGCTTTAGAAACAGCGATGTTAAGTCTTCTAGAAGATCAAGGCTTACATCAGCAGCTCAAAAGCAAGGCTCGCGAGATGATTACTTCCAGATACGAGCAAAAAGTAGTTTGGGAAGCTTTGTTGGATGAGTATAGAAGTTTGTTGAGAGAGATTTCGAGTTAGTCGTTCTGCGACATTCCGAGTTAACCCGCAACGCGTAATAAGAAAACCATAAATACTGTCTAAACAATTGGGGAGGGTTCACACAACCCTAGAAAACCAACTACCAAAGCTATGGATGAAATAACGACAAGTACAATTTTAAAACATCTAGAAAAAGCAAAATACAAATCAACACACGATAAATTATCAATTCCAATAATAAATCGCATACTTAAAAAAATGGAATATGGTATAAAATTTGAGCCGATTAGAGTCAATGGTAATTTGATTATTGATGGTCATCACAGGTACGTAAGTTCAATACTTGCTAGTTTTAATAAATTAGAAGTTGTTAGTTATCCAAAAACTTCTGCAACGAAAGAATTTAAATGGTCTTCAGTTACTTTTCTCGATGAAGAATGGGATACGAAAGAAAAAATTAAACGATTAAATGAGATTGATGCAAGCTATAACAACTTAACATTGAAAGATGTAATGGCTTTAACCGATTAATTTTTGTAAATTTGTAATATGCAAATATATCTAGACATAGACGGAGTAATGGTTTCTGCTAACTCATGGAAAAGACCTGAGATGCTTAATGATGGTTTTCCTAGATTTAATATAAGAGCTGTGAATGCACTCAATAGTATTGTAAATACTACAGGGGCAAATATTGTATTGACAACATCTCACAAAACAACATACTCAATAGCTGAATGGGAAAAAATATTTAAGGAACGAAACCTTAACTTTAATCAAATAAGTAGGCTTCCTGAAAATAAAAACCATTTGAACAGAAAAGAAGAATTATTAAATCATTTTGATAAGCATGGTTTACATGGAAATTTTGTAATAATTGATGATGATAAATCTTTAAATGGCTTACCCACTAATCTAAAAGATAGATTAATTCAAACAAGTAGTGGTATTGGTTTAACCGATGAATTAGCTAAAATGGCAATTGCCAAACTTTCAGAAGTTCACTTAACCTCAGCATAATACATTTTTGAAAATTCCGAGTTAGTCGCTATGCTCCATTGCGAGTTAATCCGTAACCCGTAATAAAATAACCCGCAATAAAAAACTACGCAACCCATAATAATTCCGAGTTGGTCGCTGCGCTCCATTGCGAGTTTGCGCTACGCTTTATTCCGAGTTAACACTAAACCCTTAATAAACAAACCCGCAACCCGAAATAATCAAAACCGACAACCGATATCCGCCAACCGCCAACAGTAAAATGTACAAAGCAATCCTAAAACCTTTTTTAGATCTTCTCACAGCCTTTGTAGGTTTAATACTCCTAAGTCCAATATTTATTATTGTAATTATTCTATTAGGTCTTGCCAATAAAGGCAAACCATTCTTTTTACAAAAACGCCCAGGTAAAAACGAGCGTATTTTTAGTATCATCAAGTTTAAGACCATGAACGATAAAAAAGATACAAAGGGCAATTTGCTGTCGGATGCAGAACGTTTAACGGTAGTTGGGAAGTTTATACGAAAGACATCTTTAGATGAAATACCACAGCTTATAAATGTGCTGAAGGGTAACATGAGTTTAGTCGGTCCGAGACCTTTATTACCTGAATATCTGCTATTGTATAGTGATGAACAAAAAAAAAGACACCTAGTGAAACCTGGTATCACCGGCTGGGCGCAAGTCAATGGTAGAAATGCTATTTCTTGGGAAGATAAGTTTAAATTGGATGTGGAATACGTAATGAATCAAAGCTTTATGTTAGATTTAAAAATACTATTGTTAACCATTAAGAAAGTATTTGTATCGGAAGGAATTAACCAAGTGGGACAGGCAACTGCTAACAAATTCAAAAAGAATTAAATGAGAAAAATTAATTTGTTTGGAGCAAGTGGTCATGCAAAAGTAATTATTGACATCATTGAAAATAATGGTTTTGATGTAGGACAAATTTTTGATGATAATTCTGATATAAATAGCTTTATAGGAAGAAATGTTGTTTCAATTTACAGTAAAGAATTGTTGGATATTAATACAACTATTATAAGTATTGGTGATAATCGTACAAGAAAAAAAATATATGAAAACTTAGAAATAAAGCTTGAAAAACCCTTAATACATCCAAGTGCAATAGTGTCATCAAATTCGGTAATTGGAAAAGGTACGGTTATTATGCCCAACGCTGTGGTTAATGCAGGTACAATTATTGGAAAGAATTGTATCATAAATTCTGGTGCGATAGTTGAACATGATTGCATTCTAAAAGATTACGTTCACATTTCACCAAGCGCAGCATTAGCAGGTGGAGTAAATATAGGTGAAGGAGCACACGTAGGAATCGGTGCAGTTATAATTCAATGTGTAGAAATAGGAGAATGGTCAATTATCGGTGCAGGTGCTGTAGTTTCAAAATCGCTCCCCGCCAATTGCACGGCAGTTGGTATACCTGCTAAGCCTATCAAGTTTCATTAAAATGTAAAGACTCAATCTCCAACAACAAAAAAATCCCTGCTAAATTTTTAGCAGGGATTTTTAATTTGTAACAAATGCTTATAAATTAAGCACTGTTTTTTCGTATTTTTCTAATGCCAAAAATGCCTCCAGCAACTAAACTTAATAAAATAAGTGAGTTAATGGGTACAATTTCATCATCTACATCATCACCAAAACCAGCGTCGTCTCCTTCTCCAGGGGTTGGCGGATTAAATCCACCTTGACTTATTACCGCTAAAGGAGATAACATACATAAAAACAAACAGCATGTTATAACTTTAGATTTTATTTTTTTACTCATAAATATTTATCTCATTATAAGATTGGTGTATTGCAAGTTAGTAAATATTACACTAAAAACGAACAATACTAATTGCAAATATAGAATACATTTGATTACAAAACGCGAACAGAATTGTAGAATTTTATGTAAGTCTACTTTTAATAACGCAAATTTGATTTAATTATTCAGTTCTGTGATTGAAAATAAAGTAACAACCTGCTATATTCTTTAAAGCGAGATCACTATAAACGAACATCCCCTTGATGGGATTATAGGGGTGTTTTCATTTACATATAGTAGTAAATATATTATGTAATATTGATACAGAAATTATGAATCGAACTCAGTTTTCAACTATTAACTCAGGACAAGTAAGGGTGAATCAGTAATAGTAAGGGGGAAAATGATTATTATATAAAATACTCTATTGACCTATTGTAGGGGTGTTTTTTACACTATGCTAAGCGAAGTTTGCAACTTCGCTTAGTCAACACTAATTCTATTAAACGAATATGTTATTCACTAGGTATTCTGCAATTTGAACCGTGTTGGTAGCTGCACCTTTTCTTAAATTATCAGCTACAATCCACAAGTTTAGTGCATTTTCTTTGGTGAAATCTCTTCGTATTCTTCCAACAAAAACTTCGTCTTTACCTTCTGCATAAATTGGCATAGGATATTGATTTACTTCAACTTGATCTTGAACAACCACACCTGAAGTTTCGCTTAATAGTTTTTTAATATCTTTTATTTCGAATGCGTTTTTTAGTTCAAGATTAACCGATTCACTGTGTCCACCAACAACTGGAATCCGAACAGCAGTAGCTACTACTTGAAGCTGCTCATCACCTAATATTTTTTTGGTTTCATTGGTTAGCTTCATTTCTTCTTTGGTATAATCGTTTTCTAAAAACACATCGCAATGCGGAATAGCATTTTTATGGATTGGATACGGATACGCCATTTCGCCATCTACATTATTGTATTCATTTTCCAGTTGTTGTACTGCTTTTACTCCCGTTCCTGTAATGGATTGGTAGGTTGAAACAATCGCTCTCTCTATTCCATATTTCTGATGAATAGGATGTAATGCCATTAATAATTGAATGGTAGAACAGTTGGGGTTGGCAATAATGAAATCATCTTTTGTTAATGTTTGCGCATTGATTTCAGGAATAATTAATTTTTTGTCAGCATCCATTCGCCATGCAGAAGAATTATCTACTACACGCGTACCAACTGCAGCAAATTTTGGAGCCCATTCTAAAGAAGTTTCTCCACCAGCTGAAAACAAGGCGATGTCTGGCTTCATTTGTACAGCTGTTGCTAGGTTAACTACCTTGTATTTTTTCCCTTTAAATTTAATTTCCTTTCCAACTGATTTTTCCGATGCAACAGGAATTAATTCAGTTAAGGGAAAATTACGTTCTTCCAATACATTCAGCATTACTTGGCCTACCATTCCAGTGGCTCCTACAACAGCTACTTTCATCTTATTTATTTTGAAATTTCAGGCTGCAAATGTAATCGATTTGAATGCAACTTTTGCTCCTTTTTGTTTTCGTTAATAGAATCGATGAAGTAAAAAGATAATTTTCAGAAAAAACGCTACATACACCACTATTATCGAGCATTTCTGTTAAGCGAAAAGCGGATAAAATGAATTATTGAGTAGGGTTAAACAAAGAAATCTAAATGTATAATCACCTCCAGAAAATTAATTGCTATACAACAGATAAGGTTCTATTTGCTTTCGGTATTTAGCTAAGCCTTCTTGCCAAGTAGCTCTGATTTCTTCTGCAGACTTCCCAGCTTGTATGGCTTCTTGTAAAGTAGCATTTCCTGCAAGTTTATTGAAGAAATTATTAAAGAATTTTTCTTTGTTTGCTGTATTTTGATAAGCTTTTATCAACCATTTTAACTCTAGGCGATTCAAATTTTTGGCATCGGTTAGCTTTTCTCCGTAACACAATTTTCCCAAGTGTTTTGGAGATTTGGCACCTTCGGTAGACTGTGGAGTATATTCAAAAGGAAATATAGCTGCATCCAAATAAGGTGAGCCAAATACCTGAAACTGTAAATCTGTTCCTCTGCCTGCGTTTACATTGGTTCCTTCAAAAAAACAAAGGCTTGGATACAAGTTGATGGATTTTGCATTAGGTAAATTTGGAGATGGCTTAATGGGTAATTGGTATGTGTCTTCTTTATTGTAGTTTTTCATAGAAATCACCCACAATTTAGCTTGCATTTTATTTTTCAAAAAGCCTTCGCCATTGATCATTCTTGCATATTCACCCATACTTAGACCGTGAACCACAGGAATGGGATGCATACCAACAAAACTGGAAAATTCAGGCTCTAAAATAGGACCATCAATATAGTTTCCATTGGGATTAGGTCGGTCTAAAACCACCACATCAACATTGTTTTCTGCGCAGGCTTCCATAACATAATGCAAAGTAGAAATATAGGTGTAGAAACGCGCACCTACATCCTGAATGTCAAAAACAAGCACATCTATGTTTTGCAATTGCACTGGAGTGGGTTTTTTGTTATTGCCGTAAAGCGAAATAATAGGCAATCCGGTTTTGCTATCTATTCCATCTGTTATGCTTTCTCCTGCATCTGCTTTGCCTCGAAAACCATGTTCGGGAGCAAAAACCTTGCTTACTGAAATTTGCGAAGCCAAAAGTGTATCTACTAAATGTACAAACTCTCCATTTTTATTTAATACAACCGAAGTTTGATTGCCTACAACGGCTACTTTTTTGTCTTTTAACAAGGGTAAATAAGCTTTGGTTTGTTCAATTCCTAACTTGGGTGAATTTTGAGAAACGGAATTGCAAGAAATGCACGCAAGTAGAAAAAATAAAAATGTATTTTTGAACCAAAGATAAAATGTCTTCATTTGAATTTTGAATTATTTGTTTCTCGCCGTTTAATCAGCGAAAAAGATTTTAAAAGTAGTATTTCTGCTCCAATTATTAAAATTGCAACTGCAGCAATTTCGGTTGGGGTAATCATGATGCTTATTGCTTTTGGAACGGGTTTAGGTTTACAAGAAAAAATCCGAGATAAAATAGCTGCTTTTAATGGCCATATTCAAATTGAAAGTTTCTCTAGCCGAAGCCAGCAAGTTAATCAAAATTCAATTCCTAAAAACCAAGAGTTTTACCCCGCGTTTTCTGAAGTTGAAAATGTAGAACACATTCAAGCTGTGGCTACCAAATACGGAATAATTAGAACTGAAACTGATTTTGAAGGCATCCTTGTAAAAGGTGTAGGTGAAGATTACCGATGGGATTATTTTGAAGAGTATCTAGTAAAAGGAAAATTACCTGATGTAAAAAAAGAAAACAGTACAGAAATTTTACTTTCCCAAAGTGTAGTCAATAAGTTAGCGCTTCAATTAAACGATCAAGTTGTAGTTTATTTTTTGGCTGAAGATGCTTCATCTAGACCAAGACTTATCGCTTTTACTTTAGTGGGCATTTACAATTCTGGTTTTAAGGAATTCGACGATCAATTTTTAATTGCAGACTTACAACAAATTCAACGCATCAATAAATGGGATGCAGATCAAATAGGGAATTTTGAAGTTTTTGTTTCCGATTTTGATGACCTGGAAATCACGACAAGAGAAGTTTATCAGTATATCGATTCTTTTTTAAATGCATCTAGCATAATCGAGCAATATCCAACTATATTCGAATGGCTTAAAATGTTCGATATGAATATTGCTTTAATCATTGGTATTATGATTTTGGTTGCAGGTATAAATATGATAACTGCATTGTTGGTTTTAATACTAGAACGCACACAAATGATCGGTATTTTAAAAGCTTTGGGTGCTTCAGATTGGAGTATCCGTAAAGTGTTTTTGTACAATGCTAGTTACATTATTTTACGTGGTTTATTTTGGGGAAATTTAATAGGACTAGGAATTTTGTTTGCTCAAAAGTATCTGAAGCTTATTCCATTAAATCCACAAACTTATTATGTTACCGAAGCTCCCATTAGCATTCAATTATACTATATAATTGGTGTTAATCTAGGCACCCTAATTCTTTGTTTGCTCATGCTTATTTTGCCTTCTGTAATTATTTCAAAAATTACCCCAATTAAAGCAATGCAATTTGAATAAGTGATTGGGATATAAAAAATCAGAAACCATTTAAATAGGAGAAAACTACCTAAAGCGAAGAAAGGGAAGAGATTTTTGTTGAAGAAGAACAAATAAAACATAGAAAGTTCAAGACTAAAAACAAGTTTGAATTGATTAAATTTATCTTTGTATATAAATACCAATTGGCATGAGCATAGTTTTAATACATCAACGTTCAGATTTAGATAAATTTAAAAAGTTGCTTCAAGAAAAGCTACCCAACACTAAAATTGAACTATACGACGAAGTAGAAAATCCAGACAACGTAGAGTTTGCAATTAGTTGGAAACACCCTCACGGCATTTTTAAAGAATTTAAAAACCTAAAAGTTATTGCTAGTTTTGGTGCGGGTGTGTACCACATTTTAAGCGATAAAGAACTTCCCCAAGACCTTAAAATCACTAAAATTGTAAATGAGCAGCTTACCAAAGACATGTGCGACTTTGTGCTAATGCAATGTTTAAATTACCTAAGAAAGACGCCTTATTATTTTAAAAAACAAAAAATGAATAGGTGGGAACCTAAGCAATACAAAGCGCCAAAAGATGTACAGGTAGGCATTTTAGGTTTAGGAACACTTGGGAAAGCTGTTGCAGAAACTCTAGTTGCGCGAAATTTTAAGGTGAGCGGTTGGTCTAATTCAACAAAACAAATTGAAGGAGTAGAGAGTTTCTCAAAAAATCAATTAAGGGCTTTTTTAAAGAAAACCAATATTTTAGTTTGTCTTTTACCACTAACCGAAGAAACCAAAGGAATTTTAAACACAGCAATTTTTAGTCAAATGCCTAATAAGAGTTGCTTGATCAATGTAGCGCGTGGTCAACACCTCAATGAAAAAGACTTAAAGCAAGCTATTGAAAATGGTAAAATTGAAGCCGCTTTTTTAGATGTTTTTGCTGAAGAACCCTTACCAACTGAACATTGGTTTTGGAACAATGAAGCCATACACCTTACTCCACACATAGCAAGCGTGACTAAACCTACAGAAGTAGTTTCTCAACTTGCTGAGAATTATAAGAGGTTCAAAGTCAATAAGTCATTGAATTATGAAATTGATAAAGAAAAGGCCTATTAAAAATAATTGAATTTCCATTTTTTGGTAAGCCTAAAAGTCATATTTTTACTCGCCTGAATCATCATTTATTGTTGATAACAGAATTAGCTATGCAATCTAATACATCTTATCATTTTGAAATTTCAGAGCGCAAAATATTGCTGCGTTTAATAGATGTTTTAGTGGCCTGTATTGCTATATATACTGCTAGTGAATTTGGCGAAAACAATTATTTTAAAAATACCGAAAATTATGTGCAATGGTTTTTAATTATCGGGTTTTATTTTCTTTTGTTTGGCACCATTTTCGAAATGTACGATCTTCAAAAAGCAGAATCACGTTATAAGATATTTAAAAGCATAACATTAACGGTATCATTAAGTGTAGTTTGCTTTTTAATGACGCCTTTTTACACTCCACCCTTACCAGAAAATAGACTGCAGATTTTTTACTTTTTTGGCATATTGTTACTTACCATTACCATTTGGAGATTTGCCTATGTAGGACTTATTGCAGCTCCACGGTTTTACAAAAGAGTAATAATTGTGGGTGAAACATTTGATGTAAATTCTATTATTGATGAGCTTCAAAAAAAAGACCCCAACTACGAAATAGTCGGATATTTAGACACAGACGTAAATAACACTTATGTTTCAAATTGCTTAAGAATAGAGTTAGATAATTTTCAAGATGCCTTGGCAGAATTGAAAATTAGTGAAATTGTAGTTACCAATTCGCTTCAAGGTGTAGGATCAGAACTATACCAAAAGCTAATTCCTGTTCTCAAAAAAGGTTATCCAATAAAAGCCTATACTTCTGTTTATGAAGATATAACTGGAAAAATACCAGTAGAAAATGTTCGAAACGATTTTTATTGCTATTTCCCTTTCAGCCGAAGCAATCAAAATAAATTATACTTAAGTTTTACTAGACTTATGGATATTTTTATTTCATTAATTGGGTTAAGCTTTCTCTTACTTATCACTCCACTTATACTTATTTTCAATTTATTAGGAAATCGTGGACCGCTTTTGTACAGGCAAGAACGAGTTGGTAGAAACGGTAAATGTTTCAAAATTGTAAAGCTTAGGAGTATGGTTAAGGATGCAGAAACGAAGGGCGCAC
This sequence comes from Psychroflexus planctonicus, assembly GCF_014640195.1. Lineage (GTDB taxonomy): Bacteria > Bacteroidota > Bacteroidia > Flavobacteriales > Flavobacteriaceae > Psychroflexus > Psychroflexus planctonicus. The sequence goes on along the minus strand of NZ_BMGM01000010.1, from coordinate 98,688 downwards.
AATGGGCAATAAAAGATGACGTTCGCATAACTAAATTTGGAAAAATTCTTAGGAAATCAAGACTAGACGAAATCCCGCAGTTTATAAACGTATTAAAAGGCGACATGAGTTTTATAGGACCTCGTCCAGAAAGGCCGTTTTTTGTTGAAGAACTGAACAGAAAAATACCTTTTTACGAAATAAGACATGTGGTAAAGCCAGGACTAACAGGTTGGGCGCAAGTAAATGCAAGGTATGCATCTACTGAAGAAGATAGTTTAGAAAAACTTCAATACGATTTATATTATATTAAAAGAAGAAATGTATTCTTAGATTTGCGTATCTTTCTGAAAACAATGAGTACTGTAATCTTCTTTAGAGGACAATAAACTATAAAGTGTACAAATTTTTATTTTTCTGTGGAATGCTGTTTTTTGCAAATAATATTTTTGCTCAGGATTATACTACCCAAAAAATTCAAGAAATAGGTTTAATTGCAGATCGATTTGTAGGGGAAGATAAATTTGAAAATCTATTCTACATCAATAAAAACACACTCTTTAGAAAAAGTCAGGATAGAATAGTTGAGTATAAAGCACTTCAATTAGGAGACATAAGCAGTGTAGACTTACTCAATCCGTTACGAATTTCTGTGTTTTATAAAGATGCAAATACGGTTGTAATTTTAGACAACCGCCTAAACGAATTAAAACGAATTGCTTTTGATAGAATAGCTAATTTTAAAATGGTAGACTTTTGTACTACTGCAAACGATAAAAGTTTATGGATTTTTAATGCAGATACTCAAGAGCTAGAAATCTTTAATTACAACCAAGAAAAATCAGCGTTACAAACGCTTCCCATTTCTGAAAATATTATAAATCAAAAAAGCAACTTTAATTTTTGTTGGCTACAAACCGAAAATGGTTACAAACAATTTAATGTTTATGGCAGCTTAATTAAAGAAGTTGCCGTTAAGTTTGATGCGCTAGAGTTGTACAAAAACTACATTTTACTACTCAACAAAAAAGGAGATAGTTATTACTTTAATTATAAGAGTGAAGAGTTGAGCAATATAGAAATGCCTAAAATTGATTACAAACAAGCTCTCTTAAACAATGAAAAACTATATCTTTACGACGGAAAAAAGATTAATATCTATAAAATTACCCCTAATAACTAAATTGTATGCACGTAGCGATTGCTGGTAATATTGGAGCAGGAAAAACAACACTAACAAAGTTCTTAGCGAAACATTACAATTGGGAGCCTGAATTTGAAGACGTTCTGGAAAACCCATATTTGGAAGATTTCTATAACGAAATGTCTCGCTGGTCTTTCAATCTTCAAATTTATTTCTTGAACAGTCGCTTTCGTCAAATTTTAGAAATTCGAGAAAGTGGTAAAGATATTATTCAAGATCGAACCATTTACGAAGATGCCTATATTTTTGCTCCTAATTTACACGCAATGGGTTTGATGAGTAACCGTGATTACAAAAACTATAAATCGCTTTTCGATTTAATGGAATCAGTTACCAAAGCCCCAGATTTATTAATTTACTTGCGAAGCACAGTGCCTAATTTGGTTAACCAAATTCAAAAGCGTGGTAGAGATTACGAAAATTCAATTTCTATAGATTACCTCAATCGTCTAAACGAACGCTACGAAGCCTGGATACATGACTACAACAAAGGAAATTTACTTATAGTAGACGTAGATAATATGGATTTTGTTTCCAATCCGGAAGATTTAGGAAACATCATCAACAAAATCGATGCAGAAATTAACGGATTATTTTAGAAATTAATCTTCTTTAAAAAACTGTTTAATGTTGGGTTTAAAGTAATTGGGACCTTTTAAAACCTTTCCATCTTCACGATAAATAGGTTTGCCATTTTCCCCTAATTTGCTCATGTTACTATTCTGTATTTCATCAAAAATAGCTTCAATCTTTTCTTGCATGCCGTGTTCTATCATGGTGCCACATAAAATATACAGCATGTCTCCAAGTGCATCGGCTACTTCAACTATGTCATTCGCATTTGCAGCTGCAAGATATTCTTCATTTTCTTCTTTCATCAAGTTAAAACGTAACAAATTTTTGGCTTTACCTAAGCTTGCAATCGGTTTTTCGCTAACGCCTAATCCGTAAGTTTCATGAAATTTTTTAACGGCATCTAAAGGTTTATTTATCATTTTAAAATTACTTTTGTTTTAAATATCAAATATATGTTTTCTGAAGGACAATGGTGGTTTGCAGGTTTCTTTGTTGTTGCTTTTGTAATACTTATGATTTTTAGTTACAGAGGAGATAAAAAGCTACACAAAAAACAGTACAAAGGCAGTTTGAAAATACTGCTTGGCTTTGTTTTATTTGTTGTTTTTCTGTTTGCACTTAAAATTTTACTTAAAAATTAAAAGCACATTTTCTTGTTTTGTGATTTTTTTATTATTTTAGTAAAAATTTAAACATAAACTTATGAAAAGACAAGTAACAAAAATTTGTATGCTATTGGCTTTTGCTTTTGTGATGACATCTTGTTATACCTATACTTATAGTGTAGGAGACGGTGCACAAACTGGGGTTGAAGTAAAAAAGAAAAACCATTATCTAATTTACGGTTTGGCAAACATTAGTCAATCAGATCCTACCGAAATGGCTGGTGGAGCTGAAAATTATGATGTAACCATCACACATTCCTTTATCGATGGATTAATCAATAGTTTGACTTTTGGAATTTACAACCCAACAACTACAAAAGTTACCAAATAGCATTGTATACTTTTATAAATACTGATTCAGATTTCTAATCCGAATCAGTATTTTTTTTAATTTTATTTTATGAGAATTATCTATTTCATTGTAGCTATCATCCTATTTATTTATTCCGCTTCTCAGCTTTACAAATATGTACCTGATTATAGCATTATAACAAATTTCGGAAAAGGATTGGTGTGGGGAAGTGGTTTTTTATTTCTTTTGAGTATGCTTTTTTTCTACCTCAGTTTTAGAAAAAAGAAAAAATAATTTCTATACTACTTCTTTTCACTTCTCTTCTCACATAACAAAGGTGTTTGTTACCTTTGTACCCAAAAAGCAAGAAAAAAGAATGAATTACGCAAATAACATTATTGAAACCATAGGCAACACACCTTTGGTTAAAATGAATTCTATTGTAAACGAAATTGATGCTTTGGTTTTGGCTAAATACGAAACCTTTAATCCAGGAAATTCTACCAAAGACCGAATGGCTTTGCAAATGATTGAAGATGCTGAAGCAGATGGAAGGCTCAAACCAGGGGGAACCATAATTGAAGGAACTTCTGGAAACACTGGAATGGGCTTGGCATTAGTAGCTATTGTAAAAGGTTACAAAGTAATTTGCGTTTTAAGCGATAAACAGAGTAAGGAAAAAATGGATATCCTTAAAGCGGTTGGTTGCGAAGTGCATGTTTGCCCAACCGATGTTTCTCCAGACGACCCACAATCCTATTACTCTACTTCTAGACGTTTGGCTGAAGAAACGCCGAACTCTTGGTATGTAAACCAATATGATAATCCTTCAAATTGTAAAGCACATTTTAAAACTACTGGACCCGAAATTTGGGAACAAACCGATGGAAAAGTAACGCATTTTGTAGTAGGTGTTGGAACTGGCGGAACCATTTCTGGAGTGGGAAGCTACTTAAAATTGAAAAATCCGAATGTGAAAGTTTGGGGAATTGACACCTATGGATCGGTTTTTAAAAAATATCATGAAACAGGTGTTTTTGACGAAAAAGAAATCTATCCCTACGTTACCGAAGGCATCGGCGAAGATATTTTACCCTTAAATGTTCGATTTGAAGTTATTGATGGTTTCACCAAAGTAACCGATAAAGATGCTGCCGTTTATACACAAAAATTAGCCAAAGAAGAAGGCATGTTTTTAGGAAATTCTGCCGGTGCTGCTGTTAAAGGTCTTCTACAGTTAAAAGAACATTTTAAAAAAGATGATGTAGTGGTGGTTTTGTTTCACGACCACGGAAGTAGGTATGTTGGAAAAATGTACAACGACGACTGGATGAAGAAAATGGGATACTTGGAATAGTTTTTTGATCGACATTAAATTAGTGCGAAGTTTTCAACTTTGGAGCTTCTTGCTAAGCTGAATAAATATGAACCCTGCAAGGGTTTCAAACCCTTGCAGGGTTTTTCATTGATACTGCGAACTTGGCGTTGAAGCAGGTTCTTGGCTTCTCTAAACCTATTTCAAATTAAAATTCTGAAGTGAAATGAAAATGAATATTTGGATACTTAGATTGCGTCATTTGTAAAGAAAAAGACGAATCTGCCAAAAATACCAATTGACCTTGCTTGTCTTTGGCTAAATATTTTGCTTTAACGCGCTTAAAATCTGCAAATTCTTCGCTTTTTGCATCTTTAGGTTCAATCCAACAAGCTTTATGTACATTGATGTTTTCGTAGGAACATTTGGCGCCATATTCATGTTCGAGTCTATACTGAATGACTTCATATTGCAGCGCACCAACCGTCCCTATGATTTTTCTGCCGTTGAGTTCTAAGGTAAACAACTGTGCAACACCTTCGTCCATTAGCTGCTCGATGCCTTTGTACAACTGCTTACTTTTCATAGGATCGGCATTGTTAATATACCTAAAATGTTCAGGTGAAAAATTCGGTATTCCGCGGTAATTGAGTTCTTCGCCTTCGGTTAGGGTATCGCCAATTTTGAAGTTTCCTGTATCGTGCAAACCGACAATGTCTCCAGGAAACATTTCATCGACCACTTGTTTTTTTTCAGCAAAAAAAGCGTTTGGACTGGAAAACTTCAGGTTTTTTCCGTGACGAACGTGCAGGTAAGGTTTGTTGCGTTCAAATTTCCCAGAAACTACTTTTACGAAAGCCAGTCTGTCTCGATGCTTGGGATCCATATTGGCATGGATTTTAAAAACAAAGCCTGTAAATTGATCTTCGTCTGGTTTAACCAATCGCACATCACTTTCTTTGGTTCGGGGCGAAGGAGCTATTTCTACAAAGCAATCAAGTAGCTCACGGACTCCAAAATTATTTAAGGCTGAACCAAAAAAAACGGGTTGTAAATTTCCGTTTACGTAAGCTTCTTTGTTGAAATCGGGATAAACGCCTTGCGCCAACTCTAATTCTTCTCGTAAATTTTCTGCTGCATCCGTTCCGATTAATTCGTCCAATTGGGAAGTAGCAAGGTCGCTGATTTCTATGGTTTCTTCAATGTCTTTTTTAGGGTCGCCAGTAAATAAATTCACATTGCTTTCCCAAATATTGTAAATTCCTTTAAAGTCGTATCCCATACCGATAGGAAAACTTAAAGGAGTAACTTTTAGGTGAAGTTTTTGCTCAATTTCATCGAGTAACTCAAATGCATCTTTTCCTTCTCGATCCAATTTATTGATGAATACAATCATTGGAATTTTGCGCATTCTACAAACTTCTACTAGTTTTTCGGTTTGCTCTTCTACACCTTTTGCTACATCAATAACCACTATTACGCTGTCTACAGCCGTAAGCGTTCTAAAAGTATCTTCTGCAAAATCTTTGTGACCTGGCGTATCTAAAATATTTATCTTAATATTTTTGTATTCAAACCCAAGTACAGAAGTAGCTACCGAAATACCACGTTGGCGCTCAATTTCCATAAAGTCACTCGTGGCTCCTTTCTTTATTTTGTTACTCTTTACAGCTCCAGCTTCGTTAATAGCACCGCCAAAAAGCAGTAATTTTTCAGTTAAGGTTGTTTTACCAGCATCGGGGTGAGATACAATTCCGAAAGTTCTTCTTCGGTTAATTTCTTGCTTAAATTTCATGGCGGCAAAGGTAGTTAAAGTTAATAAAAATGTGGAAAGCTTAAGATGGGAAAAAATGATTGTATTGTAGAGCTTTTAATTAGGTAGCTTGAAGGTCTACTTTTACTGATGTACATTTCTTTTTCATAATTACTTTTTTTAGAAATTACATTAACAAATTGATTTTGAGCAACACTCACTTTTTGCTTACTTTTGCAAAAAAAAAGACTGTGGCAAAGATTGGTGATATAGACGTTGGAAATTTTCCTTTACTGCTTGCTCCCATGGAAGATGTAAGTGATCCGCCATTTCGTGCTTTGTGTAAAGAACAAGGCGCAGATGTGGTGTACACCGAGTTTATTTCTTCGGAAGGGTTAATTCGCGATGCGGCAAAAAGTGTAATTAAATTAGATATCTACGAAAAAGAACGTCCAGTAGGGATTCAAATTTTTGGAGCAAATTTAGATTCCATGTTGCGCTCAGTTGAAATTGTTGAGAAAACTAAGCCAGATATCATTGATATTAATTTTGGTTGTCCAGTTAAAAAAGTGGTTTCCAAAGGTGCTGGCGCTGGCATTTTAAAAGACATAGATTTAATGGTTTCTTTAACGGAAGCCATGGTGAAACACACCAACTTACCTATTACGGTAAAAACCCGTTTGGGGTGGGATCACGATTCTATAAAAATTGTAGAAGTAGCAGAACGCTTACAAGATGTAGGTTGCAAAGCCATTTCTATTCACGGTAGAACACGCGCACAAATGTATAAAGGCAATGCCGATTGGAATCCCATAGCCGAAGTGAAAAACAATCCTAGAATGCATATTCCGGTATTTGGAAATGGAGATGTAAACACTCCTGAACGTGCAGTAGAAATGCGGGATAAATTTGGTTTAGACGGAGCCATGATTGGTCGTGCAAGTATAGGCTATCCTTGGTTTTTTAGAGAAGTAAAACATTTTTTTGAAACCGGTGAGCACTTGCCACCACCCACCATGCAAGAACGCATAGAAGTTGCTAGAAGACATTTGCAAATGGCTATTGATTGGAAAGGCGAAAAACTAGGTGTTTTTGAAACCCGAAGACATTACACCAATTACTTTAAAGGAATTCCTGATTTTAAACCTTTTAGAACTAAAATGGTAACCTGCGATGATCCAGCAGATGTGTTTGCTACTTTTGATGAAGTTGAACAGCTTTTTGGTGATTATCAGTTTGAAAACGCACTCTAGTGTTTAATTATTTAAGCAAAATGTTAAACAAAAACCAATTCGTTTTTATTCAAAAGGATTCATTTTACATTTGATTTGAAATAAGTTTTGTTTAATTGCAACTATTACAGATATTTGCAGCAACTAACTAAATGATTAACTATGAAAGGACCATTATTTTATTCAAAAATTTTATTGTTTGGCGAATATGGTATTATCAAAGATTCTAAAGGTCTATCTATTCCTTACAATTTTTACAATGGAGCTTTAAAAATCGAAGAAGAATTAAGTGGTGTTGCAAAACAATCTAATAAAGAATTAGCCAATTTTTCAACTCATCTAGAAAAGCTTCAGAAAGAGCAATCCAAATTAGTGCAGTTTGATTTAGATGCTTTAAACGCAGATATAGCCCAAGGCATGTATTTTGACAGTAGCATTCCGCAAGGTTATGGCGTTGGAAGTAGCGGCGCTTTAGTAGCTGCTATTTACGATAAATATGCTTTCAATAAAATTACCGTTTTAGAAAACCTTGAAAAGCAAAAACTAACCACATTAAAAGGAATTTTTGCTGAAATGGAATCTTTTTTCCATGGAAAATCATCTGGTTTAGACCCGTTAAACTCCTATTTAAGCCTTCCTATTTTAATCAATTCTAAAGAAAATATTGAGCCTGCTGGAATTCCTTCACAAGCTCAAAATGGCAAAGGTGCCGTGTTTTTATTAGATAGTGGTATTGTTGGTGAAACTGCACCAATGGTAAATATATTTATGGAAAACATGAAGCAGGAAAGCTTCAAGAAAGTGATGAAAGATAAGTTTATTACAAGCACAAATGCGTGCGTAGATAATTTTTTATCTGGAGATTTTAAATCGCTTTACACTAACGTAAAAGAGCTTTCTCATGTGGTTTTAGATAACTTTAAACCAATGATTCCTAAACAATTTCACCAACTTTGGCAAAATGGAATCGATACCAACGCATACTATTTAAAATTATGTGGTTCTGGTGGTGGAGGTTATATTTTAGGTTTTACTGAAGATTTAGAAAAAGCTAAGAAAGCTTTGGAAGGTCATAAATTAGAAGTAGTTTACACTTTCTAAATTCATTTTACTTCATGTCACCTAAAAAACCCAATATATTTCTCAAATTATTGAGTTTGTTTGCGGTGGTTCGTGGTTACAATATTTTGGTAATAGTTGTTGCTCAATACTTGGCTTCTGTTTTTATCATTGCGCCCAATTATCTTTCGGCTAAAAAAATTGTTTTCGATGTTAATTTGTTTTTGATTGTAGTAAGTAGCGCGCTAGCTATTGCATCGGGATACATCATCAATAATTTTTACGATTCTGCCAAAGATTTAATCAATAGACCCAAAAAAACCTATTTGGAAAATATGGTGAGCCAACAAACCAAGTTGTCGCTTTACTTTATATTAAATTTTGCCTGCATTATTATTGCTAGCTCTATTTCGTTTAATGCAGTACTTTTCTTTTCGGCTTACATATTTGCTATCTGGTTGTATTCGCATCAATTAAAGCGCAATGTTTTTATCGGTAACATAACCGCTTCCATTTTAGCAGTTGTTCCTTTTTTTGCGGTGTTTATTTATTATCGAAATTTTGACCTGGTAATATTTGTCCATGCTTTGTTTTTGTTTTTGCTTATTAGCTTACGAGAACTTACAAAAGATATGCAAAATATTAAAGGAGATTTTGCGCAGAATTACCAAACTATTCCAGTAAAGTTTGGTAGTAAATTAGCCAAGCAAACAGCAAGTATATTGGTTTTGATGTCCAGTATTCCGGTAATTGTACTTTTAACAAAATTTGATTTGGGATACATGAACTATTATTTCATGCTCAGCTTAGTAGTCCTGCTTTTTTACTTAATTATGCTTTGGAAATCGGCTTCAAAATACCAGTATGTTTGGCTTCATAATTTGTTGAAATTCTTAATTGTATTGGGTGTTTTTTGCATTTTATTAATCGATGTAGACTTGGTTATCAAGCGATTTTTATAACTTTATGAACCAGTGTTTTAGTTTTAAGTTTTCTTAAAGACTTATTCTACTTAATTCCGTACTTTTGCGCTTTAAAAATATTTTGATGCGTAAAAGCATATTGTACATATTTGCTTTAATTAGCACATGTAGCTTCTCGCAAAAAGAAGATGTTACAGAAGATAAAATTGATTTTGGCTTTCGTTTTGGTTTATCTTTGTCTGATTTAATAACAAGTTCTAACAGTGTCGAGCCAAGACCAACATTTCTTGCTGGAATTCATGCGGAATATAAACTCAATTCAACTTGGTCTGTTCAGCCAGAATTGCTTTTTTCGAGAAAAGGAGAAATGTCTAGAAGCACAGATTCGCAATCTAGTTTAAGAGCAGAAAACCGATTGCTTTTAGATTATATAGAATTGCCAATTTTGGCAAGATATAGGTTAAAGAATAATATTTCTTTTGAAGCTGGACCTTACGTATCATATCTTGTTACAGCAAAAAAAGAAATTTTAGAAGGAACCAATTTTGAGTCTTCTAATTTTTATGATCTTATAGAAAAGTTTGATTCTGGATTAGCTATAGGTGCTACTTATCAAACCGAATGGAACTTTTTCTTAGGTTTTCGTTACTCGCGCGGTTTTATAAATGTTTCAAAAAATGCCAGCAGTATTTTAGAAGACCAATACAACGCTCAATTTCAAATGTATTTTGGGTATTCATTTTAATTCACAAACACATGAATAATAAAAAAAACAACAATAAAAAAACCAATAAAAAAGGCTTCACAAGAAAGGAAGTTGCTCAGTCTAAAGTAGATCAGCAAGTTAAAAATCCAGAAGCTGGAATGCGCCTAAACAAATACATTTCTAATTCGGGAGTTTGCTCTCGTCGCGATGCCGATATTTATATACAAGCTGGAAATGTAACTGTAAACGGCAAAGTGGTTAATGAAATGGGTTACAAAGTAAAATTAGACGATGAAGTAAAATTTGACGGTCGCCGCATCAACCCAGAACCCAAAGCTTATGTTTTATTGAATAAACCCAAAGGATTTTACGTAACGGGTAGTTACGAAAAATCGAACAAAACAGTGATGGATTTAGTGCACAACGCAACTCAAGCCAGAATTGCTCCAGTAGGGAAATTAGAAACTTCTGCCACAGGTTTACTGCTTTTTACCAACGATGGGACGCTATCTCAAAAATTAAGCAATGCCAAAAAAGGAGTAAAGCAGATTTATCAAATTGAGTTAAATAGACCTTTTAGACAAGAAGATTTAGACATTATTGCTGAAGGTCCATTTGTTGAAGGCAAAAAAGTAATTATCGAAGAAATTGCCTTTGTAGATAATAAACCGCCAAACATAGTAGGTTTGGAATTAAGAAGTCAGCGTTCGCACATTGTGCAACGAATCTTTAAAAAATTTGATTACGAAATTATTAAACTAGACCGCGTGGTTTATGCTAATTTAGACAAGAAAAACTTGCCAAGAGGACATTACAGACATTTAACTAAACAAGAAATAATTAACTTAGGAATGTTTTAATTGAAAACATCAAAAATGAAAGTGTATCTTTTTAAATACAAAATTGTAAATATAGGTTTTCTTTTGGTTTGCCTTTGTTTTTTGTTCAGCTTACACACCACTGCGCAAGAAATTACAAAAGCAAAGAAAATTAACGATAGTATTATTGGTGAAGTGTTTTTTCAATATTATTTAAACAATCAAGATACAATTTACAATGGCAACTTCGAGTTTAACTCTACCCAAAAAGTAAAAGACCAAGAAGATGTAGTTTCGTATAATTATGTAGGCAAATACCAAGAAAACCAAAAAACAGGTAAATGGGTTTTCAGTAAAAAAGAACTTACTCCCCAAAAGAAATTCAAAGAGAAGAATTACAAAGTCACTTTTTCTACTTCAGGAAGCGAATTCAAAATAAACGGAAACTTTAAAGATGGTTTAGCCGATGGCGATTGGCAAGTGGTCAATCAAAAATTTGAATCGTCTAATCCAACAGATACGCTTTACAGTATTTCTTCAAAATTTAAGAATGCTAAAATGGTAGCGCATTTTAGTGCAGCATCCAATCGGGTAAACATCGATGGTAATTTTACTGAAGATGGACTTCTAGATGGAAACTGGGAAATTATTCACCGTTTAGATAACAAGAAGTTGGTTGAAATAAGAAGCTATGAAGATGGAATTTTTAAGTCTCATTATTTCTTAATCAACGATGAAAAATACCATATTGAACATGTTGGCTTAGATATTATTGTTGAAGAAAACGAAAATTGGGTAGACATAGAAATTAAAGACGATTATTTTAAAATTCTAGAGCTCACTAATTTTGGTTTTAAAGAAGAAGCCAATAAAGATGTTGTAGAAGATATAAAAGCCACTACTCAGAAATCTAATCAGTTTTTGAAAAACGCTTTGTTGTCCTTTGGTTATTACAACGAGTTCGAAGTATGGAACAGTTTAAAAGGAAATCAAGCCATACAATTTGGTAAATTTAAAGTAAGAAAATACACTTACACTAAAAATGAGAAAGAGCAGCTAGCCAAGCTTAAAGATCAATCTTTACAAATTAAAGAAAGCTTAGCCAATTTCTTTTCTAACTCACAAATTGAAATTGGTAAACTCAATTTTGAAACTTTAAACAAGTATGAATCTATTTTAAAGCAATACCAAAAAGCCTATCCGGAGTTAGATAAAATAGTAAATAAGCTAACTCAACCCGCTTTTGAATATGTAGACCGCGAAGCACTATTACCTAAGTTTAATTTAGAGATCAATTTCAATTCACAATTAAATTATACTTACCAAGAAGAGCAGATTACAGAAAAACACAGATTTCCTGAAATACCAGAGCAGAACAATTTAAGCATTCCAACCTTAGCCAAACTTGTAGGGAACTGGCATAAAGATGTTGTTGAAATTGAAGAAGAAGTAGAACGTATTTTAGAAGATTTATCTAAACAAGAAGCACTGAATGAAGACGAAGAAGAATTAGTTGCTAGAAAAACGGAACTCATAGCACTGTATTCTAATGAAGATGAAAAAGATAATTACAATGAGTTTCATGAAGATGTAGCAGAAGGAGTTATACAATACACCAATCAAGTGTTTGAAAATTATGTAAAACTTCCAGTAGACCAGAAAAAAGATGAAATTCAATCTACTTTAACTTGCATTGAAAAATTATTAAATACCTACACAGAATTAGCAGATATACCAAGAAAACTCGATAGGTTAGATGATGTTTATACCAGAACTTCATTTAATCCGTACCTAATGGTAGACATGTCTGAACGCATTAAAGAACGTATTTACAAAGCTTTTGAAGACTATCTTTTTCCTGAATTAATGAAAGAAATTAAACAAGATATAGATTGTGATGAATTTCCAAAGCATTTGAATGATTTAGAAAGATTATATAATAGAATGGTAGAATTAAGCGACCAAGATACTTCTGACATAGAAAAAGAGTTAAGACGAGTTCGAGATGCTGATGAAATAAAACAAATTCTTCTTAAGTAAACCAAGATTAGAATGCTCGAAAAAATTAATGTTTTTACTTTTTGTTGCCTACTAGGTCTACTTTGCCTTGTTTCTAATTCTCTTACAGCTCAAGGAATTGGAGAAATGGAAACAGCCTTGATGGGAGACCAAAAGTCAGATGCTTCAGTAGTTAGAGAAGCTCAAACACAAACTTGGTTTAATTCTTATGGAACATTTAGGCTAACCGATAAATGGTATTGGCATGGAGAGTTACACTACCGAAGAAATGAATCTAATAAGACGTTATTCTTTGGCGAAATGGCTCAGGTTTATAATAGACATGGTATAAAATATATTCCCACTAAAAACTTTAGCGCAACCGCAGGAGGTGTTTTGCGTTTAGATTTTAACCCAAATGCAGAAGAAGGCTTTAATAGCATGATACTCGAACCGCGTATCTGGCACGAATACATTTGGACCATGCCTTATGAGCGCTTTAGAATTTACCACAGAATTAGAATTGAACACCGCTGGAAAAAAGGATTTGAAAAAGGAGATGAATATGTTTTCGGAAATCGATGGCGTTATAAATTCTTAATGAAAATTCCATTGAATAAACCTAAACTTCAGCCTGGTGCATTTTATTTTAGTCCAGATGTAGAATTAATCATGCAAACAGGAAGTAAAATTACAGACAACCCATTGGAAGATTTAAGGATTTTTCCCACCTTTGCTTATATTGCTAATCCAAGAGTAACTTATTCTGCTGGATTAATGTACACAACAGGTCAAACTAGTCAGGCAGGTTATATTTATAGAGAACGCTTTATCGTGAAATTTAATGTATACATAAATCTAGATTTCAGAAAGTTTGACGATAAAATTCCCGAAACAAGTTTTTACGATTAATGATGATGAATACAAGTTCTAAAAAAAGAAAAAACATTTACAAAGTTCTGTTTTTTATAATCTTAGCTGGCTTTGTAGGAGTGAGTATGATTTTTATTACTTCAAAAAATAAAAATACAAAGCCTTCTGATGAAATTCTTGAAATTAAACAAGAACTAAAAAGTATTAACCAGAACAACCAAACCTTACTTGCCATTCTTGCTGCAGACGATTTGTTAATTTCAAGAACAAATCCACAAAAAGCTTTAGAACAATACCAAGCCATTTTTGATGATGCAGAAGGACAACTACAAAACTCCATTTCGTCTAGAATAAAATATACACAAGAAATTATCAATTCGGAAGAAGATGATGAAATCACTAAAATAAATTTACGCAGTCAATTGGCTAATCAACAAGATGAAATTGATTCCATAACTAGGTATGTAGATAGTTTAAAGCGAAGTGAATTGGTTCAAAATACACTTAAGACCAAACAAATAGACAGTCTTCAACAAAATTTAACTCAGCAGAAAAAAGAACTTGCCCGAAATCAAGCAAAACAAGTGATTAGCTTTTCAAATGAAAATGGAAACTTAATTCACTATCTCGGCGAAGTGAAAAGCGGAAAAGCTAACGGCGGAGGAATTGGTATTTGGAATACAGGTTCAATTTACAAAGGCGAATGGAAAGATAATATGCGCCACGGAAAAGGCGAATTTAAATGGGCTGATGGTCAAGTTTATGAAGGCGAATTTAAAAACGATATGCGGTCAGGCAAAGGAACCTATTACTGGCCTAGCGGCGAAAAATACGTAGGTGAATTTGCTAATAACCGAATGAACGGAAAAGGAACTTTGTTTGACCCAGATGGAAACAAAGAATATGAAGGGGAGTGGAAAAATGACAAACCCAAACAGTAAACAAACATCTTCTTCAATTCAAAATCCTAAAAACTTTATAATGATTTAATACTTTCGTTTGCAAAGTTTAAAACTGAATAATTAACTTTGTTAGCGAACTATAAAAGAATGAATACAAAATACATCGACTTAATTAGTCAGACTTACGATTTTCCACAAGAAGAATTTCAACTTAAAGAAGATCAACTTACATTCCACGATATCAACTTAATGCAATTGGTTGAAAAATATGGAGCTCCTTTAAAATTCACCTACTTACCTAAGATTTCAGATAATATTCAACGTGCCAAAAAATGGTTTGCAGAAGCTATTAAAAAACACGACTACAACGGAAAATATCATTATTGCTATTGTACCAAATCTTCGCATTTTAAACATGTTTTAGATGAAGCTTTACAAAATGATATTCATATTGAAACTTCTTCAGCTTTCGATATAGATATTGTAAGGCATTTAAAGAAAACAGGAAAATTATCTAACGATAATTATGTAATCTGTAATGGCTTTAAAAGAGATCAATACGTTAAAAATATAGCTGAATTAATCAATCAGGGACACCAAAAATGCATCCCGATTATAGATAATTACGAAGAGCTAAATCTGCTAACCAATGCGGTTGAAAAAAGCTTCCAAATCGGAATTCGCATAGCATCAGAAGAAGAACCCAAATTTGAATTTTATACTTCAAGATTAGGAATTGGCTATAAAAATATTGTTCCATTTTACGAAGAGCAAATCAAAAACAATGAGCAAGTAGAATTAAAAATGCTTCACTTTTTCATTAATACAGGCATTCGAGATAATGCGTATTATTGGAACGAACTGCAAAAGTGTTTACGCGTTTACACACGTCTTAAAAAAATCTGTCCTAGTTTAGATAGCTTAAATATCGGTGGCGGTTTTCCCATTAAAAATTCGTTGTATTTTACTTACGATTATGAATACATGATAGATGAAGTAGTTAATCAAATTAAATTAACTTGTGAGGAAGAAGGTGTTCCTGTTCCGCATATTTTTACAGAATTTGGAAGCTTTACCGTAGGCGAAAGTGGCGGCGCTATTTATGAAGTTTTATATCAAAAACAACAAAACGACAGAGAAAAATGGAATATGATCAATTCGTCTTTCATTACTACACTGCCAGACTCTTGGGCTATTAGCAAACGTTTTATCATGTTGGCTATTAACAAATGGTCAGAACGCTACGAACGGGTTTTATTGGGCGGTTTAACCTGCGATAGTGACGATTATTATAATTCGGAACAACACATGAACGCCATTTATTTACCCAAATACGAAAAAGAAAAACCCTTGTATATCGGGTTTTTCAATACAGGTGCATACCAAGAAACCATTGGTGGTTACGGTGGATTGCAGCATTGTTTAATACCTGCACCCAAACATATTTTAATACAAAAAGACAAAAAAGGAAATATTACAACAGAACTATTTAAAGAACAACAAACAAGTGAAGCATTTTTAAAAATTTTAGGTTATCATGAAAGCTAAAACCAATTACGCCGGCATACCCGATAAGTATGCACGTTTAGATGATGCACAAGTGGTGCTAATTCCTGTTCCTTACGATGGAACAAGCTCTTGGGGAAAAGGAGCAGATAAAGGCCCAGATGCTTTTCTGCACGCATCAGAAAACATGGAGTTGTACGACATAGAAACCAAGTCTGAAGTCTATAAAAAAGGAGTGTACTTAGCTCCAGCAGTTTCAGAAAATTCTTCTCCAGAGAAGATGGTAGAAACCGTGCATAAAACCATTAAGAACTATCTGCTGCAAGACAAATTTGTTACCTTGTTTGGTGGAGAACATTCCATTTCCATTGGAAGTATCCGTGCGTTCAACGAACATTTTGAAGACTTAACCGTTGTTCAAATTGATGCACATGCAGACTTGCGACCAAGTTACGAAGGTTCTGCTTGTAACCATGCTTGCGCAGTTCATGAAGCCAGTAAAAATACCAACTTGATTCAAGTAGGAATTCGCTCGATGGATAGTAGCGAAGTAGAACACATGGATGAAGGAAGAACTTATTTTGCACATGATTTGTACGATGATTGGATGGATGATGCTATTGGACAAATGACGCCAAATGTATTTATAACCATAGATTTAGATGCTTTTGATCCTTCCATTTTACCATCTACAGGAACACCTGAACCCGGTGGATTGTTTTGGTATGAAACTTTGGATTTCTTGAAAATGATTTTCAAAAAGAAAAACGTAGTCGGTTTTGATATTGTAGAACTTTGCCCAAATGAAAACGAAAAATCATCTGATTTTTTAGCTGCGAAGTTGTATTATAAAATGTTGAGCTATAAGTTTTATACCGATCGAATTTTAACGGATGAAGAAGATTAAAAATGTAATTATCAATTCAACACTTTGCGCCTTGGCGACTTTGCGAGAACAAAAATCAAGCTTTTCGGTAAGTTTATTATCATTTCGTTATATTTGATAAATTCTAACTTTAGAATTATGATACAAATTAAATATCCTAAATACTTAGCCAATACATTGAAATTAAATGCAAAAGATTTTGAGCTGGAAATGAAAGTAAGTTCATTGGTCAAACTTTATGAATTGGGTAAAATTTCTTCTGGTGTAGCTGCTAAAGTTTTAAATATTTCAAGAGTTGAATTTTTGGAATTGCTATCAAAATATAAGGTTTCCATTTTTGAGACGTACAATGAAGATGATTTAAGTGAAGATATTGTGAATGCTTAAAGTAGTTTCAAATACAACTCCAATAATATCTTTTCTAAAATTAAATCGTCTTGATTTATTAAAGGATCTATATAACCAAATTTATATTCCCCACGCAGTTTATCAAGAAATAGAAGCAGGCAAAACTAAAGAATACTACAAAGATTTAGCTAAAATAAGTTGGGTAAATATTGTTGAAATAAATGATGAACATGCCATAAAGTATTTTTTAGATCTTGATTTAGGAGAAGCAGAAGCAATTGTTTTAGCTACAGAATTAAAAGCAGATTTGATTATCATCGATGAGAAACTAGGTCGTTTTCATGCAAAGCATGCTAATTTAAAACTTACAGGAACTATTGGAGTTTTATTAAAAGCAAAAACTAAGGGGCTGATTGCCGAATTAAAACCTTTATTGAATCAATTAACAAATAATAAGGTTTGGATAAGTGAAAGCCTAAAAAATGTAATTTTGCGAAAGGCTGGAGAATTATAAACTATATATTAACTTCATAGTTAATCTTTTTGCGACTTAGCGACCCTGTCTGGCCATTAGGCAGATTGGCGAGAAAACAAAAATTAAAATCAAAACCATGAGTAAACCCATTTCAGAATTCATTGAAAAATATTATTTACACTTCAACGCTGCAAGCTTAGTAGATGCTGCAAAAGGCTACGAAGCACAACTCAACCAAGGCAATAAAATGTTGGTTTCTTTAGCCGGTGCCATGAGTACAGCAGAACTCGGTAAAATTTTCGCCGAAATGATTCGCCAAGATAAAGTGCATATTGTTTCCTGTACAGGTGCAAACTTAGAAGAAGATGTAATGAACTTGGTTGCTCACAGCCACTACAAACGCGTTCCCGAATACCGTGATTTAACCCCACAAGACGAATGGAATTTGTTGGAAAAAGGCTTAAACCGAGTAACGGATACGTGTATTCCAGAAGAAGAAGCTTTTAGAAGAATTCAAAAACACATTGTGAAAATTTGGAAAGATGCAGAAGCTAAAGGTGAACGTTTTTTTCCGCATGAATTCGTTTACAAACTTTTGCTTTCTGGTGCCTTAGAAGAACACTACGAAATAGATTTAAAAGATTCATGGATGTACGCTGCAGCCGAAAAAAACCTTCCTATTGTTGTGCCTGGTTGGGAAGATTCTACTTTAGGAAACATCTTTGCGAGTTACGTACTTAAAGGAGAATTGAAAGCTTCTACCATGAAATCAGGGATAGAATACATGACCTTTTTAGCCGATTGGTATACAGAAAACACAAAAACCAACGATAACGGAATTGGTTTCTTTCAAATAGGCGGAGGTATTGCGGGTGATTTCCCAATTTGTGTAGTGCCGATGTTGTACCAAGATATGGAACGAACCGACACACCGTTTTGGAGTTATTTCTGTCAAATTTCAGATTCAACCACCAGTTATGGGTCGTATTCTGGAGCTGTGCCAAACGAGAAAATTACCTGGGGGAAATTAGATATCAATACCCCAAAATTCATTATCGAAAGTGATGCTACGATTGTTGCACCGTTGGTATTTGCTTATTTGTTGGAGATGTAACCAGTTATTAGTTTAAGCATCACAATCATTCTCCTAAAATCGACTGTCTATCGCGGGTAAGAACATCGGTTTATACTCGTAAATGTCTACATGCGTTATGAACTTTTAAATCAGTGTAATTTCACTTACAATTAATAATCAAGGCTTGTAGTTTTTACTATGAGCTTTTTGTATTACATGATTTCAATTTAAAATACAGTAACCATCTAAATATGAAAAAGAACACCTATCTTATTTCACAAACATTGATAAATAAATATATAAATCGAATTCAGGTTTTCAACTTAACTTTTACAGGTTTTGTTGAATGTTTTGGATGGTGGTAGATATTGAAATCATACCATAAAACAATAAAAAACCCTGTCCTTAAATTTACGTATTTTTGAAGCATGGAAAACAAAATAGAACAAGTAGAGTTAAAGTATCTTTCATTAAACGATTTTGAAGATTTAAAAGAAGCTTTTGTAGAGATTTATGGTGATTCACCAGATGCATATTGGAAAAAAAGTGAACTAAGACAACTTATATCTAAATTTCCTGAAGGTCAAGTAGTAATTACGGTTAATGGCGATTTGGCGGGCTGTGCGTTCTCATTGATTGTAGACTACAACAAAATAGACAATAAACACACTTACGATGATGTGGCAGGCGATGCCAAATTTAAAATGCATACCAGCGATGGTGATATGCTTTATGGAATTGATATTTTTATTAAAAAAGAATACCGTGGATTGAAGCTAGGAAGACGTTTATACGATTACCGCAAGGAGTTATGCGAACAATTAAATCTTAAAGGAATTGTATTTGGTGGTCGCATACCCAACTACCATAAACATGCAACTGATTTAACTCCTAGACAATACATAAACAAAGTACGTTCTAGAGAAATTGACGACCATGTACTTAATTTTCAATTGGCAAATGACTTTAGACCCGTTCGAATTCTCTCTAATTATTTAGAAGGGGACACCGATTCCAAAGAGTATGCAGTCTTAATGCAATGGGATAATATATACTTTCAAAAAGACTCTGTAAAACCTTCTACCAATAAAACGGAAGTTAGATTGGGTCTAGTGCAGTGGCAAATGCGTTCGTATTCAGATTTAGATGAATTACTTCACCAAGTGGAGTATTTTGTGGAATCGCTTTCAGGTTACCGATCAGATTTTGCCTTATTTCCAGAATTCTTTAACGCGCCTTTAATGGCAAAATACAATCATTTAAGTGAACCGGAAGCCATTAGAGAGTTGGCCAAATTTACCCAACCCATTAAAGATAAAATGGCTGAACTTTCTATTGCGTATAACATTAATATTATTTCTGGAAGCATGCCAAAAGTTATTAACGATAAGTTGTACAATGTAGGTTATTTGTGTAAACGCGATGGTAGTGTTGAGCGTTTCGAGAAAATACATGTAACTCCAGATGAAGCCAAAGTTTGGGGAATGCAACGCGGTAGCCAACTAAAAACATTTGATACGGATTGTGGTAAAATAGGCATCTTAATTTGTTATGATGTAGAATTTCCTGAGCTATCAAGAATATTAGCCCTAGAAGGCATGAATATTTTGTTTGTTCCTTTTTTAACCGATACCCAAAACGGTTTTTCTAGAGTGAAACTTTGTGCACAAGCCCGAGCTGTAGAAAATGAATGTTACGTAGCTATTGCTGGAAGCGTAGGCAACTTACCTAAAGTACACAATATGGATATTCAGTACGCACAATCAGCTGTATTTACACCATCCGATTTTGCTTTTCCGAGCAATGGTGTAAAAGCTGAAACTACACCCAATACTGAAATGATTTTGATTGCTGATGTAAATTTAGACGACTTAACCGAACTGCATAATTTTGGAAGCGTACGAAATTTAAAAGACAGACGAGAAGACGTGTATACTTTGGAACGAAAAAAATAGAAATAAAACCGAACTCAGTCTATTTTAGGAATGTATATTTTATAGACTTTCTTTTTTGATAAAAGAAAGTTTATGAGAGAAAAATAATCTAAAGTAGAATTGGTATAAAACTGCTTAAAATTTAAGCTATTCTGCGTGTTCACAAGATTTGAATCTACTTACTGTCTAATTTACAGTAGTTTGAAAAAATTTTGTAATTTACACAACATTTAAATTTTATGGTGTATGAAAGCCTTTTACATTTATTTCGGTTTGAACTTATTTCTTTTTACTCTTTTCGTTAATGCCCAAAATCAGTGGAGCCAATATGATAATCAGCCTGTAAAAAAAGTAATATATTACAATACAGACCAAAGTTTAGATACTATCAATACATCAAAAACGGAACTTGTTTATTATCCCAACGGATTGTTGTCAAAATCTGTATTTGGAAATCCAAATTTTGAACAAACAAAGTATTATTTGTACGAAGATGATACACTTCAACAAATTATAACGAAATTTTCTGAACAGGGTGAAATAAGGAATTACGTCTTAGAGGAAGTTATAGAAAATCACAAAAGCATTTACCCAAAGTTGAGTAAAGTATATCAAGAATACGATTTTTTTGAAGATGAATCTTCAGGAGAGATTTCTACTGTAAATTATACCTACAATAAAAATGACTATTTAATTGAATCTATCAAGCACAACGAATCACAAGATAATCGTGATTATTTTGAGATATCTGAGATGCAATATAAAAAACGAAATATTCAGAATACGTTTTTTAAAGTATTTAGTGTAGATCAAAATACAAAAGATTCTGTGGTTGATTACCAAATGAAAAGTGACTTCAAAATACTGGATAAAGAGAAAATGGGACCTACTGCTTTTCAAATTATAAATAATCAGGATACGCTATACCAGAAAATAACTTATAGTTTGTATGACAAAAGCGAATTAAAAAAAACAGAAATTAATTACTTAAAATGGGAAGACTTATTAGTTTTTGATGTGAATGATTTGGCTTATATAGACTTATCTGATCAAGGCTTCAATTTACTTGTCCATCATTTTAATACATTAAATTTTGATCAAGCTAATGATTTGGAGACCATCAAAAAATGGGAACAAATTTTTGCAACTTACATAGATCAATTACTTGGAGATTCAAAACTGGATTCGGCTTTAGAAGCTAGCGAGCGGCTGCTTAAAAATCCTGAACATCTTCAATTTGAAAGCCTTTTTGCTTTAAATTCTGTTGGCTACGGTATTTCTTATGATAATAGCAACTGGGATAAAGCTAAATTTTTTACAAACCAATTAGTTCAGCTTCAGCTGGAACAAAATAATACCTATGGAGCTAAAATGTTACAAGCTAGGTTAGGAGAATTAGAAGTCCGACTCAATAACAACCCAAAAGCACAAGAAATTCTGAAGGAACTTTTGGAATACAAAAAAGAACTTAAAAAAAACACTACAGATTTGTCTGGCTACATTGAAATAAGTTATGATGAACTTGAGTACCAAGTTAAGTACAACGATTTTGCCTTTCAAGTTGCTAGCTTATATAATTTATTAGGAAACAAAGAACAAGCAAAACAAATTTTGCAAGACAATTTATCCGACTTTGCAAGATTAGAAGAAGCGGGCTATCCAGCAGATTTTTACTATAAAGTTAGAGACAAAAACAACGCATTATTAGATGAATTAAATTGATGATAGCATGAAGTGTAAATTTTTAATATTCAGTTTTGTAACCATGTTTTTTGCTAATCAGTTGTTAGCTCAGCCAAATGATAATTTAAAAGGTTTGCAACGTACATTAAGAGCAGACAGTATAGTGCAAGATTCATTCAATGGCGATGGTGTTTTTATTGCGCGCTCAAAGAAGACTCAAAAATGGGGAATGTTCCAGGGTTTTGGCGAAGGTAAACCACAACAACTCGTTCCTTTTAAGTATGACAGTTTAGGTTTTTTTGATCAAAGCCCAAATTTTACCATTGTAAAAAAAAACCAGAAATATGGTTTGATTTTAAGTCCATGGAGTAATGATGGGTCGCTAGAAAGTATTCGATGCACTTATGATAAATTAGCCATTATTGAATCTGATTATTCTTGGAGCATTATGATAGCAGCTCAAAAAAATGGAAAATGGGGTTATATTCATGAAGAAACTGGAGCTACTTTAATACCTTTTCAATTTACTACTATAGCCGATTTGCCAGACCCAGATCAAGAATTTTATACATCGCCAATTGAAGCATTTTCACCTGAGATGATGGCTATTTTTAATCGACCAGATACCATAACTCAATTGGATTTATCGTATAAAGAATTATCTTTTGTGCCCAAACCTATTCGACAATGTACTAAACTCACTTTTCTGAATTTAGAAGGAAACCAACTGAAAACCATTCCTAAAGAAGTTGGGGAACTCAAAAACCTAACTAACTTATATATAGGATTTAATCCCAAATTATTGGGTGGTTACAACCAAGTTGAAGCCCTTGGTTTTATTCAGGATTTACCCAAATTAGAACATTTAATATTAGGGAACAGTAGTTATAATAAAAGCCCAAGAAAATTAAGCTATTGCGAAATAAATTTACCAAAAGACTTTAAGTTTCCAAATACATTAAAGAGTTTAAGTATAGGTTGTGGATTTTCAGAATTCCCTGAATCGATCTATCAACTTCCTAACTTAAATAAATTAAATCTTACCACTGCTTTTCCTAATCAAACACTAGACTTTCGTTTTGAAGATTTAGCTTCCAAGTCTTCTTTAGAAATCATGCATTTAAGTATGTTAAGTTCATTAGAAAGCTTTAATGATCACATTTCTAATTATCCAAACCTAAAGAAATTGATTTTAAAACTAACAAAGCCAGAAGGAAAGATTGATGAAATTAAAAGCCTGAAAAAACTGAATGATTTATACATTGCCATACATCAAAAGGTTTCTGAAGAAAGTAATTATTACAAAATTATCACCATAGCAGATTACTCCATGCACAAATACCGAAGTGATGACCCAATAACCGAAAATCAGCTGAAAGAAACCCTCACGGAATACAATGCTTATTTAGAAGAAAATTAGCAATGGAATTGAAGCTATTTCTGATTTTAATTATGCTGAAAATTCAATTTTTGAAATAAAATCATTGATGTTTTCTTCCTTAGAAATAGCCAACTTCTTTTTAAGTCGATATTTATGTTGGTTGACCGATTTAGGTGAAACATTTAGAAAATTTGCAATTTGTTTTGTGGAATGTTTTTGCCGAATTAAGGCGCAATATAAAATATCTTGCTCGGTTAAATTTGGATTGATTTCATTAAGGCGTTGCATAAAATTAGGCGAAATAGATTCGAATAATTCCTTTAAACTATTGTTTTGCTGAGAAATAATTTTATTGGTTTGAAGTTTCTTCAACAATAGGCTTGCATCGTTTATTTTTTCATCTTTTAAAGCTAAAAAAGCTTCATTTAATAAGTTAACACTGGATTGTTTTTCAAGTTGAGCTGCTTCAATTTCATTTTGTTTTTGTTGCAATTGTAATTGAAGTAATTCTTTTCCTTTCAACTCATTATCAAAAGCCAATTTCAGTATTTTTTCATTTTGTTCTTTACGTAGAATCAATTCTTCTTTTAACTTTTGTTCGGCTTTTAATTTATTATGTTCAGTTTCATTGAGTTGAATTTTAGTGAGCATGATTTGCTTTTGTTTTCGCTTGTAGAAATAATAAAAAATAAGGCTAATTACAGCGAAACAAATTAAAATACTTAAAAGTCTATTTTGGTAAGATTGCTTCTGATTTAATAGGTTTAAATTGGCTAACTCTTGTTCTTTTGTGTAGTTGCTTAAATACAGTTTTACATTTTGTTGGGTAAAAAAGTATTGCAAACCAAAGTAAAAACAGCAGATGAAGCGATTGATTTACATCAATTGGAAGCAGGAGTTTATCTTGTAAAAGTAGAAAGTGAAGAAACTAGCTTCTCTCAAAAAATGATTAAAAAGTAAACAGACGAAAAGTAGAATATTCAACATACAACAAATAGTTTTTAGTGTAGCAATGTTATTATTAATTAGCATCAATACCCAAACGCAAAGCTTAGAAGATGCTTTAGGTTTTTCGGAAACGGTAAACGATGTCCCCGAAGAACCTATTCATTTTTCAATTCCATTAGCTTTGTTCATCGGAGCTTATCTTGGAATCAAAAAAATAAAAGACAATTAGCAGCGGATTAACTAACCCAATGTGAAAAGCAGCACTTTTTAGGAGTGCTGCTTTTTTTTACTCTAGAAGTTTTTAAACATAGTAAATGAAAAGGAAAATAGTTTAAGAACAGTATTCAACAGAGTTGGATTTTCATCAAAATCAGTTCTATTTTTCATTATTTTTAGTTGAAAATTTTAGTATTTTCTAGAATCGTCTATTTTTACCCTTTCTAATACAATCAATTCATGGAAATTTATGACGTAGCAGTTATAGGTAGTGGGCCTTCTGGAGCAAGTGCTGCATTTCAATTGGCAAAAAAAGGCTTAAAAGTCATTATAATCGAAAAAGAAAACTTACCCCGATACAAAACTTGTGGTGGAGGCTTTGTTTTTAGAGGAAGAAGAAATATGCCATTTGATGTTTCAACAGCAGTAGAACGCGAATTTTTTGATGTAGACATCCGTTTCGACGCCAAAAAATTTGCTTTAAATACCATCCGTAAAAGCCCGATTATTAGCATGATTATGCGCGATGAATTTGATTATCTTATCGTGCAAAAGGCAGAAGAACTTGGAGTTGAAGTTTTACAAGGTGAAAAATTAATTTCATTAGATTTTCAAAGTGAATACACCACTTTAACTACAACTAACCAACAAATTCAGGCTAAATTCATTATCGCTGCCGACGGCGCTTTAAGTGCAACCGCTAAACTAGCAGGCTGGCAAGAAACCAGAATGATGTGTCCTGCACTAGAATATGAAATAAAAGTTCCCGATGAAGACTTTGAACGTCTTTCTAAATCAGCAAGATTTGATATTGACGTTGTTCCATACGGATATGGCTGGAGTTTTCCGAAGAAAAATCATCTTTCGGTAGGAGTAGGGAATTTTACCAAATCCAATAAAAAAATCAATTTAAAAGAAAACTATAAAGAATATTTAAAGATGCTAAGCATTGAAACCGTTTTAGAAGAACAAGCCCATGGCTTTATTATTCCTATCTCGCCACGAAAAGATGGCTTTGTAAAACACAATGTTTTTTTAATTGGTGATGCTGCGGGTTTTGCAGACCCTTTAACTGCAGAAGGAATTTCCAACGCCATCTACAGCGGAAAATTAGCTGCAGAAGCCATTGCTGAAAGTGATTTAAATCTTGTTGAAGCAGAAAAACTATACAACGAAAAACTAAATCATAAATTAATTCCCGAATTGGAATTAGGCGTTAAACTAGCTGCTTTGTTTTACGAAAATAAAACTTTACGCAATTTATTGTTGAAGAAATTTGGTCAACGTGCAGCAGAATATATGACTGACATCTTTATGGGCGATCGCACGTATCCACACGACTTTAAAGAGAAAGTGAAACAGAAATTGAAAGTTTCTCTTTTCTAAATTACTTACTTGGAAAAAAACTCTACTTCAAACTTATTGAAACAAATCAAAAAAAAGTGCTGAGTAATTTACCCAGCACTTTTTTTGATTTTAAAAGCTTCAAAAAGAAAACCTATTGTAGTGTTATTAAAATTTCAATTTATTGAATTAATCCAATTGGTCAGGATTGTAACCGGTATAATCTTTTTCAGTTTCTTTAAATTGAATATCAAAATCTTCGAGCTCTTTTAAAATAGGCTCGTAAATTTCTGGGTAAATAGGACGTAAAACACCTGTCTTGGTTATTTCTTTATTCAGGATTTTTAAGCATGCAATTCCTACAGGAATTCCAACCGTTTTTGCCATGGCAGTATATTTTTGGTCTTCGCCAATACTAACCATAGTAGAGTCTATTTGCTTTTTCTCTCCGTTGAGTTCGTATCCAAATTTATGATACATGACTATCATATCTTTGTCGTCAGCTCCTAGCGTCCATTTTTCTTCTAATATTTTTTGAAGCGCTTGTGCTGGAGTTGCATTTTTAAGCCCAATTTTTTTGTTGGCATTAAAAATGTCCAGTTCTAAAAGTTTATCCCAAATTAAATCGTCTTGATCAATTTTTAAGCTGTGGCGAAGTTTCAACTCTACCGAATCATGTGGAGAATAAGGTAAAAACGAATTTACAAATCCGCGGTAGCTCATGTTCTCAGTATTTTGCATTTGGTAAGTATCGTCTGTCATTCCCAATTGAACAAACACATTCCAAGCTTTGCTAAAACCAACTCGACGCAAAGTACCTCGATACAAAGTTGGGATTTTTTCCAATCCATAAACTTCCCGATATGCTAAAGAATTTCGGTTAGCTAAACCCTCAAAACGTCCATATCCAGGCACCGTTAAAAATTCCGTTCTTCTAAACAAACGCTGATACGGAATATACTTATATTTTCCTTCCTGAATAAATTCAGCAGCGCTACCTTGTCCAGCAACCACTACATTTCTTGGGTTCCAAGTAAATTTATAATTCCACAAATTGTCATCGCTTTCTGGAGCCACTAAACCGCCTGTAAACGATTCAAATAAAAGCATTTTTCCACCATTGTTTCGGATTCGGTCTATTACTTGCATTGCACTCATGTGGTCAATACCTGGGTCTACACCAATTTCATTCATAAAAGTGAGCTTACTCTCTTTAACTTTATGATCTAAAGCTTGCATTTCGTTAGAAACATAAGAAGCAGTAACCATGTTTTTGCCAAATTTTAAACAGTCTTTAGCCGCTTCAATATGAAAACGAGCAGGCAGCATGGAAATTACAATATCTGCATTTTGAATAGCAGCTTGGCGCTGTTTATCATCAAAAACATCCAATTGAAAAGCTTCACAAGTATCAAAATCAGCAGCCATTTTTTGTGCCGATTCCAATTGAACATCACCTATTTTTATGTGTAAATTTTCAGTTGAAGCTTTTTCAGCTAAAAATCGAATTAAAGATGAAGTGGATTTTCCTGCGCCAATAATTAATATATTTCTCATAAAATGAAAATTATTTTTAGAATTTATTAAATTTGTTTACTACGAAAGTAGGAAATTTAAAAATTCCTTAAACATGGATAGGCAAAGAAAATTTTTAATACTAGGTAGTATTTTTGGTGTTACAGCGGTTATTTTAGGCGCTTTTGGCGCTCATGCTTTAAAAGAAATGCTTAGTGCAGAAGCACTTGCTAGTTTTGAAACAGGAGTAAAGTACCAAATGTATCATGCTTTATTACTTTTGTTTTTAGGAGTCGAAAAAAGAATACAACCTAAGGCAAAAAATGCTATTTATTATCTGTTGCTTGTTGGAATCATCTTTTTTTCATTTTCTATTTATCTTTTAGCGACAAATAACTACACCAATTTCGATTTTAAAAGTATTGCTTTCATCACACCAATCGGTGGAACACTCATAATTATTGCGTGGTTTGTAATGCTTTTCAGTTTTTTTAAAAAGAACAAAAATAAAGTTTCAGATTAGTGCATCTGTTTCATAAAAGTCTTTAAATTTGTTTGCCATATAATAGATAACTATTTCTTATGGATTTAAAATCTAAATTAACGAAAACGTTTTCGTTAGAAAAAGAATTTGGGATTAAAAATGCTGTTGCGCATTATCAATTAAGCCCAGAAGAACTTCACAAAATTACAGTTGAAAAAGGTCAAGGCGTAGAAGTAGATTCTGGCGCATTGGCTATAAATACTGGTAAATTCACTGGAAGAGCTCCTAATGATCGTTTTATAGTAAAAGACGAAATTACCGCTGAAGATGTTTGGTGGGGTAAAGTTAATATGCCATTTGATAGTGATAAATTTGATGCACTATACAATAAAGTGGTTAACTACCTAAGCGGAAAGGAATTGTACGTTCGCGATGCTTATGTTTGTGCAGACCAAAATTATCGGACTAATATTCGCGTTGTAAATGAATATCCTTGGAGCAATTTATTTTGCTACAATATGTTTCTTCGACCAAATGAAGCTGAATTGGAAAATTTTACAGCCGATTGGAAAATTGTAAATGCGCCAGATTTTCAAGCTGTTCCAGAAGTAGATGGAACACGTTCAAAAAATTTCGCCATCCTTAACTTTAAACGCAAAATTGCATTAATCGGTGGCACCGGTTATACTGGTGAAATGAAAAAGGGAATTTTTTCTGCATTAAACTTCATTTTACCAACACAAAAAAACACCTTACCCATGCATTGTTCTGCCAACGTGGGTGAAGAAGGAGATACCGCTATTTTCTTCGGATTGTCAGGAACTGGAAAAACAACCTTATCTGCAGACCCAAGTCGGAAACTAATCGGTGATGATGAGCACGGTTGGACTAAAGAAAATACAGTTTTTAATTTTGAAGGAGGTTGTTACGCAAAAGTAATAGACTTAACAGAAGAAAGTGAACCCGACATTTTTAGAGCTATTAAAAAAGGAGCTATATTAGAAAATGTAGGTATAGATGAAAATGCTAAAGTAGATTTTGAAGACGATAGCATTACTCAAAATACAAGAGTAAGTTATCCAATAGAGCATATTGATAATGTGCAGCCTGATTTGGTTGGAGAGAACCCAAAAAATATTTTCTTTTTAACAGCAGATGCTTTTGGTGTATTGCCTCCAATTTCTAAGTTAACCCCGGGTCAAGCTGCTTATCACTTTATAAGCGGATACACAGCAAAAGTGGCAGGAACTGAAGCAGGAATTAACGAGCCTGTGCCTAGTTTTTCGGCTTGTTTTGGTGCGCCATTTATGCCGCTACACCCAACGCGTTATGCAGAAATGCTAAGCGATAAAATGAGAGAAGCAGGCGTAAACGTATGGTTAATTAACACGGGTTGGACTGGCGGACCTTATGGAACAGGAAACCGTATGAAGTTAAAGTATACGCGCGCTATGATTGCAGAAGCTTTACAAGGCAATTTGAGTACAGTTGAGTTTGAAGAACACGAAATCTTTGGCTTACACATGCCTAAGACTTGTCCTAATGTGCCAGCAGATGTGTTGAATCCTAGAAACACATGGAAAGATAAAGATGCTTATGATGCAAAAGCGAAACAACTAGCCAAATCTTTTAAAGATAATTTTGAAAAATTTGAAGAGTATGCTAATCCAGAAATCATGGCTGGTGCACCTAAATTTGAATAGTTTTTTAGTTTAGTTTTTTTAAGTTTATACATTATAAAGCGGCTGTAAAAGGCCGTTTTTATTTTGACCTTATTTAAGTAGAAAAAATTACTTTTGTTTTTATGACAGATCCCAAACAGATTTACCAAAACCGTATAGCTGAATTCAAAAACAGCAAGAAAAAAGTTCAAAAAAAATTATTGATATTCAGTTTGTTACGCTTGTTTGTTTTTGCTTTAGTAGTTTATGGAGCATATCAATTTTGGGGAGATTTTCGGGTGGTAGCACTTATTTTATTTGTTGGGATAGCTGTTTTTGTTGCATTAATTCACCTGTTTTCCAATTTTAAATATCAAAATAAAAAGTTAGAAGCTTTACTTGATATTAATGAAACAGAATTCAAAACTAGCCGTTCAAATTTCAGTTTTTTCCCAGATGGAGAAAAATATCAAAACGATCAACATGCTTTTAGTCAGGATACAGATTTATTTGGTCATAAATCATTTTTTCAATACTTGAATCGCACCCAACTTCCAGAAGGCGAAAAATGTTTAGCAAATAAACTACAGGAAAATCATATTGAAGCCATTGTTGAAAAACAAGAACTAATAAAAGAAATTGCTGAGAAAATTGATTTTCGACAAGACTTTGCTGCCCACGCAAAATTGATGCAAACAGATGAAAAAACAGACAAAATTCTTTCGTGGTTAACCAATTACAAGAAATTTGTACCGCAATTCATGTCTTGGATTCCGTATGTGTTTAGTGGTCTTTCTGTAGTAGTAATTGTCCTTTTTTATATTGAGATTTTAAGTGGGAGTCAATTTTTACTTTGGTTTTTTATAGGGATTGGCATTTCGGGTATTTTTCTAAAAAAAGTAAATGCCTTGTCTCAATTTGCAGGAAAAGCCCAAAGTGTTTTTCAGCAATATGCAAAATTGCTTGATTTAATCGAACAAACTGAGTTCACATCTATAAATGGAAAAGAAATTCAATCTACAATTAGCCAAGACCAAATTCAATTTTCTGCTTATTTGAAGAAATTTTCTAAACATATTGATAATTTAGAACAAAGAAATAATATGTTGTTAGGTGTTGTTTTTAATGGATTTTTGTTGTGGGATTTACAGCAATCTTATAAAATTGAAAACTGGATCAAGCAACATTATTTAAAAGTAAAAAGCACCTTTGATGTCATAGCAGAATTCGATGCTTTATCCAGTTTAGGGAATTTCAGTTTTAACCACCAAAATTATGTTTTTCCAACAATTGATGAGCAAGCCAAAACACAATTGCATGTGGAAGCAGCTATTCATCCTTTATTGGAAACAGAAACTGCAGTTGCAAACAATTTAAGTTTACAAACAGAAAACTTCGTGATTTTAACGGGGGCAAATATGGCAGGTAAAAGTACTTTTTTAAGAACACTTGCCTTGCAAATTATCATGGCAAATATAGGTTTGCCAGTGCGTGCTAAAAAATGTATTTACCGCCCTATCAAGTTAATTACCAGTATGCGTACCACAGATTCATTAGCAGATGAGTCTTCTTATTTTTATGCAGAGTTAACCCGTTTAAAACAAATTGTAGACACTTTAGAAAACGAAAATTACTTTGTTATTTTAGATGAAATTTTAAAAGGCACCAACTCTACAGACAAAGCCATTGGAGCGCAAAAGTTTGTGAAACGACTGCTCAGAGAAAAAGCAGTTGGTATTATTGCAACCCATGATTTAAGCTTATGTACTTTGGCCGATGAATTTTCTACTATTGAAAATTACTATTTTGACGCAGAAATCATCAACGACGAATTGCATTTTGATTACCGAATAAAAGAAGGGGTTTGTAAAAACATGAATGCTTCCTTTTTATTAGAAAAAATGGGCTTGGTTTAGAATGCTAAACCAAATTGACTACATAATTATACAGTTTTTCTTTGAACTAGAAGTAGCGTAAACAAAATATGTTTTATTCATAAATAAAAAACACCCCAAGACAATAAATATTGTTTGGGGTGTTGTTCTGTACTCAAGGCGGGAATCGAACCCGCACTCCCGAAAGAACTGGATTTTGAATCCAGCGCGTCTACCAGTTCCGCCACTTGAGCAATTAAGTTTGCAAATTTACAACTTATCTCTAAATTGTAGCAATTTTTCTTTACCTATTCCAGATTTCCAGTATTTTTCTCTTTTTCTAGCTGATTTTCTGTCTGGATGTACTTCTGTATATATTATTTTAAAAGGTAAATAAGGTCTTGTTGTTTTTTCTCTTCCAGCATTGTGTCTTTCAAGTCTATTTTCTAAGTTGGATGTGAGCCCAACGTAAATATAATTTCTTTTCAGACTATATATTGCGTAAACAGTAAACATAATTTTGATGAGAACATTTCAGTTAGCGCGCCTGCCTGTCGAAGATAGGGCTGCCTGTCATAGAAAGGTCTACTAGTTCCGCCCTGCCTAACGGCAGGCAGGCACTTGAGCAATTTTATAAATCTACAACTTATCTCTAAATTGTCGCAATTTTTGTTTCCAAAAATTCAATAAAAGAACTTGACAATTGCAGATGCAAAAGTAAATAAATTTATAGACCACGCACTAAATTCATTTAAAATAATCGATTTTACTTCCGATTAAATTTCTATTTTTGCAGCCAATTAAAACACAACAACACAACACATTAATTATGAATGATGTAGAAAAAGTCGCTAAGATTTTTGCTTGCTCCCAAAGCACAGAATTGGCTGAAGCTATTGCCGAACATTATGGGATGCCTTTGGGTAAAGTAATTACATCTCATTATAGCGATGGAGAATTTCAGCCATCATTTGAAGAATCTGTTAGAGGTTCGCGCGTTTTCATTATCGGCTCAACTTTTCCATCTTCAGACAATTTAATGGAAATGCTGCTGATGTTAGATGCAGCAAAGCGTTCTTCAGCTAGACACATTACTGCTGTTTTACCTTATTTTGGTTGGGCAAGACAAGACAGAAAAGATAAACCAAGAGTTCCAATTGCGGCAAAATTAGTAGCTAAAATGCTAGAAACCGCTGGTGCAACTCGTATTATTAGTATGGATTTACATGCTGATCAAATACAAGGTTTCTTTGAAAAACCAGTAGACCATCTATTTGCTTCAACTGTATTTTTACCTTATCTAAGAAACTTAGGATTAAACAACCTTACTATTGCTTCTCCAGATATGGGTGGTTCAAAACGTGCTTACGCATATTCAAAAGCATTAGAATCTGATGTGGTAATTTGTTACAAACAACGTGCTAAAGCCAACACCATTTCTCACATGGAATTAATTGGTGATGTAACGGGTAAAAACGTAGTATTAGTAGATGACTTAGTAGATACTGCTGGAACCTTAACACATGCGGCCAATTTAATGATTGAACGCGGGGCTAAAAGTGTAAGAGCAATTTGTACACACCCTGTTTTATCAGGCAATGCATATCAAAAAATAAAAGATTCAAAGTTGGAAGAACTTATAGTAACCGATAGTATTCCACTGAAAGAAAAGAGTGAAAAAATACGCGTGGTGAGTTGTGCTGAATTATTTGCAGACGTAATGAAAGCAGTACACTACAACAAGTCAATTAGCTCTAAGTTTTTAATGTAAATTCATTGCATTAAATTATTTTTAATTCAGTCTTTTCTATGAGATATTGTGTATACTTTTTTTTGTTAACTGTATTTTTTGCACAATCTCAAGACGGAGTTGTAGATGTTAATTGGGGAGACTTACCTTTTAATGAATTAAATTTTAAGGGTCCAAATGGCAATGTTTCAGGATCTTTAGATAACAATAGAGTTTATGCCATAGCAGAACAGACTGATGGGAAACTTATAATTGGGGGAGGTTTTTTCAATTATAACACAACGGTTAGTCCAAAAATAGTTCGCACTTTTGCAGATGGAAGCATAGATAACAGCTTTCAATCGCCACTCTTAGATGTTTACTTTACTTCAGTTAGAAATATTATTTTACTACAAGATGGTAGAATACTCATTACTGGACAATTTGAATATGATTGCGGATTATCATCAGCTTGCCTAAGTAGCGCTATGGTACTAAACAGTGATGGAAGCATCAATAGAGATATTACTGAAATTACATCTAACTTAGTTTATGATAGTCATCTGCTTCCTGATGGAAAAATTTTAATAGCAGGTAGCGTTTATAATCAGCTAGGAATATCAAACAGGGGAATTACTAGAATTAATAATGATGGAACTTTAGACACTACATTTGAGTCTTATCCGAGTTCTAATTTAGTAACATTTGGAGATTCAGATATAAGAGATATTGATCTACAAAGTGATGGTAAAATTATAGTTGCAGGTAATTTTAATTTCTACAATGGAACTTCTGTTGAAAATGTTATTAGACTTTTGCCGGATGGAACTTTAGATACTTCATTTAGCGCACCAGATTTTGATGATGATGTTTACTGCGTTTCTGTATTAACAGATGATTCAATTTACGTAGGTGGACCTTTTGATGAAATTGATAGCAATACACAACGCTTCTTGGCTAAGCTTAGCCAAAATGGAACCTTAGACACTTCTTTTCAGCCAGAAATAACATCAGGTTATCGGGAAATAGATGATATTCAGCTATTGCCCAATGGAAAATTAATTATAGCTGGGAATTTTACTTCTGTTGAGTTTGAGCCTTCAGAATATATAGCTCGATTAAATGCTGATGGTTCACTAGATACATCTTATTTTTCTGGACTCGCTCCAGATAAAAGAGTAAGAGAGATTTTTCTTAGAAGTAACGGCAAATTAATATTTGGTGGCGATTTTAATTCTTATCAAAAATCCGGTAGAAACTATATTGCACAGACCAATGCAGATGGTATTTTAGATGCTAGTTTTAATCCTGGTTTTGGGGCAAACAAGATAGTAGAGAGACTCGTTGTTCAACCAGATGGTAAAATAATAGCTGTTGGCCAATTTCAGGAATTTAATAATTACACCCGATTTGGAATTGTTAGGCTGTTTCCTGATGGAACCGTTGATCCATCATTTGATGCTGGTTTAACATTTGCCTACAGAAGTGCAAGTGATGTAGTTGTACAAGATGATGGTAAATTAGTAGTAGCCAGTTCTTTCTTAAATTCAGAATTAGCAGATGTAAACACAACACCAGCAGTAGTAAGACTTAATGCAAACGGAACTTTAGACAATAGCTTTGCTAATGCTTTTGAAGATAATACTACGGTTACTAGCTTAGCTATTCAGGATGACGGAAAAATTATTACAAACAGAAGAACTCTTAATTTTAGTTATAGACTCAATACAGACGGTACAGAAGACTTAACTTTTGTTGGACCATCATTTATTGATATAAAAGGAATCGCCATTCAACCAGATGGCAAAATAATTTTTGTGGGTCAGTTTAGTAGCTATTTAGGAAATTCTAGTTCTGATATTGTGCGTTTAAATCCAGACGGCACCTATGATTCTTCTTTTGACATCGGGTCTGGCTCAAATAATTATTTGAGAACAGCTGTTGTAAAACCAAATGGAAAAATTTTAGTTGGCGGGAATGCAAGTAGCTTTAATGGTCAAAACAGAGGTAAAATAATTCAATTGAATACTGACGGTTCGGTTGATACAACTTTTGAAGATACCGATTTAATATCAGAAGTTTGGGACATCAAACTTACTCCTGATGATAAAATTCTAATAAGTGGCCGTATCTTTTCAATAGACGGACACGATACGGATGGTATTGCCAGATTATTAAGCGATGGTTCTATTGATACATCCTTTTCAATATCAGAAATAGATGATGACCGAATTGTATCTACAATGGTGGTCGATGAATTTGGCGACTTGATTTTTGGTGGGTATTTTACTAATGTTAATCAATTGCAACGCGGCTATATTTCAAGAGCCTTAAATAACGATTCAGATAATGATGGTGTTGGTCTTGAATTTGATGCTGATCCAAACGACCCTTTTATCTGTAGAGATTTGGATAACGACGGCTGTGATGACTGCTCGCAAACAGGACCTGACGGTTCGGGCGGAGATGTAAATAATGATGGCGATGATTTGGATGGCGATGGCATTTGTGATGAAGGAGATGATGATATAGATGGAGACGGATTTACAAACCAAGAAGAAATGGATTGTGGTAGTGATCCTTATGATGCTAGCGAAGATTGCGACACGCTAAATGTGAATAGATTTAAAAGCGAAGATTTTGAACTTTTTCCAAATCCAGCTCAAGAAAAAATCACTATAAAATATACTGAGTTAATTGAAAACATAGCAATTTTTGATTTAAAGGGACACACCTTATTTAAAAGTAAACCTTACAGTAAAGAAGTAACAATTAATACTCAAAGTATCAGTAATGGAATCTATTTTGTACAAATTAGAACTTCCAGAGTTGCAGGCACTAAAAAAATAATAGTTAAGCACTAGTATTTTATATAATATGCTTAATTTTGCAAACTCAAAATGAGAGATTTAAACAATAATATTTAAAATTACAAAATGAAGTCACTTACGATTAAAGGATCTAAAAGAGAAAGCGTAGGCAAAAAAGCAACAAAAGCCTTACGTAATGCTGGAGAGGTTCCTTGCGTAGTTTACGGAGGGAAAAGCGTTGTTCATTTTAACGCGCCAGAAGTTGCTTTCAAAGATTTGGTATATACACCAGATGTACACACGGTTAGATTGGAGCTGAATGATGGTACTAAAATGAATGCAGTACTCCAAGACATTCAATTTCACCCAGTATCCGATGAAATTCTTCACATGGATTTTTATCAATTTGAAGATGATCAAGACATTACTATGGAAATCCCAGTTCACGCTGAAGGAGTTCCTAAAGGGGTTAAAAATGGTGGTGTTTTACGTTTCAACTTACGTAGAATGACTGTTCGTGGTTTGGCTAGTAATTTGCCTGACTATATTGTAGCAGATGTAACTCCACTTAAAATTGGTAACAAATTATATGTTACTGCTGTGCAAAGCGAAGATTATAGCATTTTGCACCCGGATAATACTGTAATTTGCCAAGTTAAAACTTCTAGAAATGTGGCTGCTATTGACGCAACAGACGATGAAGATGAAGACGCAGCAGAAGGAGGAGAAGAAACTCCAAAAGAAAATGCTGAAGAATAAACCGCTTCAAATAATTTATAGAAAGCATCCTTTTTTAAGGATGCTTTTTTATTTTTATCAAAAAATATTTCAATGCAATTTTTGGCTCGTCTTTTCAGTAAAAAGTCAAAAACTAAAACTCATTCCATGAAAAAAATATTAGTGGTTGGTTTAGGTAATCCAGGTGCAAAGTATGCTGAAACCCGCCACAATATCGGTTTTAAAATTGTAGATTTTTTAGCAGCCGAGAAAAGCCTTACTTTTGAAGCGCAACGCTATGGCGATATTGCTAAATTCAATTTTAAAGGAAAAAATTTTACCTTGCTAAAACCAACAACCTTTATGAATTTAAGCGGAAAAGCAGTCCGTTATTGGTTAGAAAAAGAAAAAATAAGTATCAACAATTTATTGGTTATAACAGACGATTTAAATTTGCCTTTTGGTACTTTACGATTGAAGCAAAAAGGAAGTGATGGTGGGCATAACGGTTTGAAAGATATTCAAGATAAACTTAATACCACGGTGTATCCAAGATTTAGATTTGGAATTAGCGATGCTTTTTCAAAAGGAAATCAAATAGATTATGTTCTTGGCGAATGGGATGAAACCGAACGCTCAAAACTACGTGAACGCTTAGAAAAATCTGCTGCATTAATTCAAGAATTTGGGGTGGCAGGAATCAATGAAACCATGAATCAATTTAACGGAAAATAAACTGTGAAAACCTATTCTAAAGCTTCTTCTTTTGATGCTAAAATTCCAACAGTTATTACCATTGGAACATTTGATGGTGTGCACATTGGTCACCGAAAAATTATTGAAAGATTAGTAAATTCCGCTAAGGAAAGCAATTACCAATCTGCATTGCTTACCTTTTTTCCGCATCCAAGGATGGTGCTTCAACAAAATGCAGATTTGCGTTTGATTAATACCATTGATGAACGAAAAAACATTTTGGCTTCCACAGGCTTAGAGCATCTCATTATCCATCCATTTACTAGAGCATTTTCAAGATTAACCGCACAACAATATGTAGAAGAGTTTTTAATTGAAAAGTTAAATGCAAAAAAAATTATTATTGGTTACGACCATCGCTTCGGTAGAAACCGAACTGCAGATATTTCTGATTTAAAAAAATATGCCGACCAATTTAATTTTGAAGTGGAAGAAATTTCGAAACAAGATATTGAAGATGTGGGCATCAGTTCAACAAAAATTAGAACAGCTTTAGAAGATGGTGAAGTTGAAAAAGCCAATAGATACTTAGCTAGTAACTTTTTGCTCACTGGAGAAGTGGTTAGAGGAAAAGGAATGGGAAAAGGCTTTGGTTATGCAACAGCAAATATTCTTATTAAAGAAGATTATAAGCTTATTCCTAAAAAGGGAGTTTATATTGTACAGTCTAATATAAATGGTGTTTATCAAAATGGAATGATGAATATTGGAACCAATCCAACCGTTGGTGGAACGCAACAAACTATAGAAATTCACTTTCTAGATTTTGATAAAGATTTGTACGGACAACATCTTCAAATTGAGGTTTTACAGCGAATTCGTGGAGAAGTTAATTTTGATTCTGTTGAACATTTAAAAGTTGCGATGAAAAAAGATGAATTGTACACCCGAGACTATTTCAAAAGCAATACAAAATGAAAAATTGGTTGTTTAAACGCATAGACAATTCTTCCTTAATTGTGTTTAGATTAATATTTGGACTGCTTATTACCTTAGAAGCTTGGGGCGCAATAGCAACGGGCTGGGTGAAAGAAGTTTTAGTGGATCCAAAGTTTACTTTTAACTTTTTAGGTCTTGATTTCTTGCAGCTTTTGCAAGGTCCATATATGTACGCCCATTTTTTAATTATGGGCTGTTTTGGCGTAATGGTCATGACGGGTTTTCGCTACCGTGTAGGAATAATTGGCTATACAATTTTTTGGATGGCGGCTTATTTTATGCAAAAATCAGCATACAATAATCATTATTATTTATTGATTTTAATCTTGGTGTTTATGTGTTTGGCTCCTGCACACAAATACTTTTCAGCTGATGCAAAACGCAATCCCAATATTAAGAGTTTAAGTATGCCCAATTGGATACGTATTTTTATTATTGGGCAATTGTGGGTGGTGTACACTTTTGCTTCGGTGGCAAAATTTTATCCAGATTGGTTAGATGGAACTTTTCCAGAATTACTAATGTCTGGAAAACGCAATTTAATTTGGGTTGGAGATTTATTGCAAACTTCTTTTGCTCATCAATCTATCATTTATGTTGGAATTTTATTCGATTTATTAGTTATTCCTTTGTTACTGTGGAAACGAACACGAATGTTTATATTCATATTTAGTATTTTCTTTCACCTATTCAATAGTTTGGTTTTTCAAATTGGGATTTTTCCTTATATGTCTTTAGCTTTTACTTTGTTTTTCTTTTCAGCAGAAACCATTAATCAAAATTTCTTGAGTCAGAAACCTTTGTATACCAAAAACGAAGTAAAATTGCCATTCGTTTCTAAAATTCAAGTTGTACAAGTGTTTTTAATAGTTTGGTTTGTTATTCAAATCGGACTTCCCTTGAGACATCGATTTATTCCAAACGATGTGTTGTGGACGGAAGAAGGACACCGTTTAAGTTGGCGAATGATGTTACGCTCTAAGCACGGAATTACAAAATATAAAGTAATTGACAAAAAAACGGGTGAGCAGATTCGTGTAAAAACTGAAGATTATTTAACCAAGCGCCAGCACAAAGTGATGTCTAAACCGGATTGCATTTGGCAATTGGCACAGCGCATTCATGAAGATTTTGCAGACCAAGGAATAGATGTAGAAGTGTATGCGAATACAAAAATAAGCGTAAACCAAAGGCCATATTACCAATTGATAGATTCTGATGTTGATTTAGCCACTGCAAAATTTCATTACTTTACACCAAATCCTTGGGTGTTACCTAAACCAGAAAAATTTTAAAATTTATTGGTCTCAAATTTAGTTAAAACTATGCACTTTAGTGCATCCGCTTTGGCTTCTAAAAACTTATTAAATGTCACGATTACACCAATAAATACGGTTTGTACTTTAAAATCATTAGTGTATTCGTGGCTAAACAGACTTTCAGTCTGCAATCAAACCTATGGGCTTTAAGTCCATAGTGATTGAGTCAACTTTAAGTAAGTAATTAATGTGTTTAAACATCAAGGAATTTGAGATGTATAAAGTTCGAGTGAAGTCGAGAACTTGTAACACAACCTGAGTAAAACCAGAATGAATAAGCTAGATTATAAAATTC
This sequence comes from Psychroflexus planctonicus, assembly GCF_014640195.1. Taxonomy (GTDB): domain Bacteria; phylum Bacteroidota; class Bacteroidia; order Flavobacteriales; family Flavobacteriaceae; genus Psychroflexus; species Psychroflexus planctonicus. The sequence goes on along the minus strand of NZ_BMGM01000010.1, from coordinate 58,498 downwards.
AGCAATCATCTATATATGAGAAAGAACACCCACCTTTATCCTCCCTCAAGGGAGGAAATTTTAGCAAACTATTCCAATGATAGGAAATAGATCTATTTTTTAAATATTACCATCAAGTAAATAAAATTCATGTTTAAAGCTCATCAACCTGACAAGTATGATTTTAAAAATGCTTAGTCTTCCGTTTCATCTTCTGGTAAAAATTTTTCGTATTCAGGATACAGGAAGTTGTTATAAGGAAAACGAGTAATATGGATTTCCCTAACCTTTTCGTATACTTTTTTTCTGAAATTCTCTATATTTTCTTTTTCTATAGCAGAGATAAATAAAACATTTTCATTCAATTTATTCATCCAGGTTTTTTTCCACTCATCTAAAGAATAGTGATCAGTTGTTCTTTCTGTAATCAAATCGTCTTTATCGAAAGGTTCAGCTTCGTAAGCATCAATTTTATTGAATACCATAATAGAAGGTTTGTCTTCGCATTTAATTTCTTGCAAAATTCCTTCAACTGAAGCAATGTGATCTTCGAAGCTTTTATGTGAAATATCTACTACATGAAGCAATAAATCTGCTTCGCGGACTTCATCTAAAGTAGATTTAAAGGATTCTACTAATTGTGTTGGTAACTTTCTAATGAAGCCTACCGTGTCTGTTAACAAAAATGGAAGATTTCTAATCACTACTTTCCGAACCGTGGTATCTAATGTAGCAAAAAGTTTATTTTCTGCAAATACTTCACTTTTGCTAATTACATTCATTAATGTAGATTTACCAACATTGGTGTAACCCACCAAAGCCACTCGAACTAAGCTACCGCGATTGCCACGTTGTACTTCCATTTGCTTGTCGATAGTTTCCAACTTCTTTTTCAATAAAGAAATTTTGTCTCTTACAATTCTACGGTCGGTTTCAATTTCGGTTTCACCAGGACCGCGCATTCCAATACCACCACGTTGGCGCTCTAAGTGAGTCCATAATCCAGTTAAGCGAGGCAATAAGTATTCGTATTGAGCCAATTCAACCTGAGTTCTTGCATAGCTTGTTTGTGCGCGCTGTGCAAAAATATCTAGTATTAGGTAAGTTCGGTCTACTACCTTACACTTCAGTATTTTTTCAATATTTTTCTGTTGTGCGGGAGAAAGTTCATCATCAAAAACAGCGGTACCTACATCATTTGCATCAACAAAATCTCTCACATCATTTAATTTTCCAGTTCCAATAAAGGTTTTAGGGTGTGGTTTATCTAGTTTTTGTTGAAAACGTTTTATTACTTCACCGCCTGCTGTGTAGGATAGAAACTCTAATTCATCTAAGTATTCCTTAGATTTTTCTTCATCTTGAGCTTGATTAATGATTCCTATTAAAACTACTTTTTCGTATTCAATTTTTTCTTTCTCTATCATATATTTGAAAATCTCTTGCAAAAGTACAGAAGTTCTTATAAACGCTGTACTTAAGTTAATTTATATTATTCATTTTTAGGGAGATTAGCTAGAATTGAATATATTTTCTTAGAGAATCGTTAAGTTATAGCCAACAAATTGTTATATTGACCCCCAAATAAAACCCATTTAGATGATTAAAAAAATACTCTTCAGTTTTATATTCTTGTTTACATTAAGTATTACCGCTCAAACTACTACGGTAGATTGTCAATCTCCATTATCCGATTCTTTTTGTTATGGAAATAATGATACAAGTCTTCTTGAATTTGTGAGTGATGACGGTTCTCAGTTAAATTTGACATTTAGTGCTGGAATTGTAGAAGTTGGTTGGGATATAATTACTGTTTTGGATTCTGATGGTACAGTCTTGTTTACAGGTGATGGAGATTTAACTGGACTCACTTTTCAATCTAGTGGAGATAGTATTTCTTTTGAAATGGATACAGATGGTTCGGTTTCTTGTGATTCAGGTTCATTTGGTGAAATAGAATACGATGTGGTTTGTGCAACTTGTACAAATCCAAGCGTAGAATTCACGCAAGTAAACGATTGTTTAAACGCACCGCAGTTTTTTATTGATGTAGATGTAACCGATTTAGGTTCGGCTTCATCTATAGAAATAACTGATTCAGAAGGAATTTCTACACAAACGGTGACTGCAACTGGTGTAGTTCAAGTAGGTCCTTATCCCAATGGCACTAATGTTTCGGTAGATGTGCAAAGTCTAGATGATGCAAACTGTTCGGTTTCGTCAAACGTGTTTTCTCAAGAATTTTGTACGCTTACAGAAATAGAATGCACTCAACCTTTTGAAGGAAGTTATTGTTATACGAATAACGATGACACTACCTTAGAATTTATAAGTGAAGATGGTTCTCCTTTAAATATAACTTTTGATGCTGGCGATGTTGAAGCAGGATGGGATGTTATTAACGTGTTCGATTCAGATGGATCAGTTTTATTTACAGGTGACGGCGTAATTGCTGGTTTAACTTTTCAATCTACTGGTGATAGTATTTCTTTTCAGATTATATCAGATGGTTCAGTTTCTTGTGAATCAGGATCGCGTCCCGAGATAGAATATACTGTAAATTGTGCAACTTGTACAAATCCTACAGTAGAATTTACCCAAGTAAACGATTGTTTAAATGCGCCACAATTTTTTGTTGATGTAGATATAACCGATTTAGGTTCAGCTTCATCTTTAGAAATAACCGATTCAGAAGGAATTTCTACAGAAACGGTGACTGCAACTGGAGTAGTACAAGTAGGTCCTTATCCAAATGGCACCAACGTTACAATAGATGTACAAAGTTTAGATGATGCCAATTGTTCAGTTGCATCTAATGAATTTTCTCAAGAATTTTGTACGCTAAATGAAGTAGTATGTAGTAGTCCATTTCAAGATTCATATTGTTATCCTAATAATGATGATACTGAGATAGAATTTGTTAGTGAAGATGGTTCTTTATTAAACTTGACTTTTAATGCAGGTAATATTGATGGTTTTGATAATATTATAGTTTTTGATTCAGACGGTACTACCGTACTTTTTGATGGTGACGGCGATATGACAGGCTTAACTTTTCAGTCTACTGGAGACAGTATTTCTTTTCAAATAACATCAAGTGGCTTTAACTCTTGCGAGACAGGTCAGCAACCAGAGCTAGATTATACAGTAACTTGTGCAACTTGTGAAAATCCAAGTGTAGAATTTGAACAAGTAAATGACTGTTTAAATGCACCACAGTTTTTTATAGATGTAGATGTAACCGATTTAGGCTCTGCAACTTCATTAGAAATAACCGACTCGGAAGGTGTTTCAACAGAAACCGTAACCGAAACCGGAATTGTGCAAGTAGGACCATATCCTAACGGAAGTAACGTAACTGTTACTGTGCAAAGTTTAGACGATGCTAATTGTTCAGTTAACTCTAGCGTGTTTACACAAGAGTTTTGTACGCTAACGGAAGTGGCTTGTGATGCTCCTTTAAATGAAACTTTTTGTTATGGCGAAAATGAAGATACCACATTGGAATATATTAGTGAAGACGGTGCGCCTTTAAACCTTGTATTTGATGAAGGAACTGTAGAAGGTGGCTTTGATGATTTAATAGTTTTCGATTCTGATGGAACGATTCTTTTTGATGGTGATGGTAATCTTGAAGGTTTGTCTTTTCAATCTTCGGGAGATTCAATCTCTTTTCAAATTACTTCAGATGGTTCGGTTTCTTGTGAGTCAGGAAGTCAGGATGAATTTGTATACACAGTTACTTGTGCTACTTGTGTAAATCAGGATGTTTCTTTTGAAATTATTGACGATTGCGCGAGTGGAAATGATCAATTTTTCATAGACGTAGACGTGCTGGATTTAGGTTCAGCCACAACTTTAGATATAACAGATAACCAAGGCAACGAAGTTTTGGGCGTAGATGCAGTAGGAATAGAGCAATTTGGCCCATATCCAAATGGAACAAATGTAGAAATTTCAGTTGAAAATGTAGACGATGCAAATTGTATAATAGATAGTGGAAACCTAACACAAACCGCTTGTCCGCCAGACAATACTTCTTGTGATACAGCAGAAATAGCGGTAGTTAATCAAGAAAATTTATGTGTAGAATTAAATGCAGGTACCTTATTACAAGCAAATGCAACAAATGTTCCTTCTTCATGTCATCCAAATATTACACAAGATGTGTGGTTTGAGTTTGAAGCAACTGCAGAAGTGCATACTACAACCGTAATTCCTGAAAATGGTTCGGCATTTTCTCCGCCATTTGGCTCAGCAATTTATGCAGATGATTGTGGTAACTTAACAGAACTTTACTGTAGTACAGAATTTGATAATTTTGGTAATAGTAATGCTATTGTTGCAGAAGGTTTAACACCAGGTGAAACCTACTACGTTAGGATATATAATTTTGGTAGTGCAGCTGCTCAGGATGGGAATTTTGACCTATGTATAACAACACCACAATTTTTTGAAGACAATGACCTTTGTTCTGATATCGAGCCATTTTGTGCTCCTGTAGATGACGAAGGAAATCCAACTCCACTTGTTTTTCCAAATGGATACTTTTATTTGAACGAAAATGTGGCTGAAGACGGTCCCGATTATGGTTGTCTTGGTTCAGAACCCAACCCAGCTTGGTTTTATTTAACTGTTGAAGAAAGTGGAGATTTAGAATTTGAATTAACACAAGCAACAGCTTTTGATGAAAATGGTCAAGTTATTGGAGATTTATTAGATGTAGACTTTATTGCTTACGGACCTTTTAGTGATGTTGAAGACAACTGTGATCAATTAAACAGCGCTAACGAAGTAGATTGTAGCTATAGTCCAACTTCAGAAGAAATCATGACTATACCAAATGCTATAGAAGGAGAAGTTTATGTGGTTTTAATTACTAATTTTAACCAATCTCCAGGATATATTTCGCTTAACCAAACAAACATAAATCAACCGGGAGGAGGTTCTACCAATTGTGATGACGTATTTGGAGTAGTCAATGGTTGTGCATCAGATGGAGTTACTATTTCTTCAGAAGTTGAAGATGGAACTGCGTATCAATGGTTCATTTTAGAAGATCCAGAAGCAGATCCTACAGATACATCCAATTATATACCTGTTGAAGATGGCGAAGAACAAGATTATTTAGCTGTAGAGTCGGGTAATTATTTTGTTATTTCTCAAGCACAAGATAATTCTTTTGCAGAAGAATTCTTCACGGTAAGATTATCAGAAACACCAGAATTAGACATGGATCTAGAGCATAATTTATGCGAAGGTGAAACGCTTACTCTTGATGCAACACCAATAAATAGTGATGATTATTCTAGCATTTCTTACCAATGGTTAGACGAAGATGGACCGATCGATGGAGCAACATCACCAGAATTTACTTTTAGTGACACAGGATTACACACCCTAGAAATTACAACTGAAGAGTTGCTAGGAAGTACAAATTTTGAATGTGTAAATGTTTTCGAAATTAATATTAACAGTTCTGATTATGCTATTGACTTAGGTGGTGATCAAACTTTTTGTGAAAATGATGATCCACAAACGATTACAGCAAATTTAACCGGTAATGTTGGAGAAGACGCAGATATCACTTATTTATGGAGTACAGGCGAAGAAACCGAATCTATTGAAGTTTCTGAAACCGGAATTTACAGTGTTGAAGTAAGTGTTGATGGCTGTGTTGAAACTGCAGAAGTAGGCTATGCTTTCAATGCGTTCCCAGAATTAGACTTCAATTTAAATCAGAACTTATGCGAAGGAGAAACGTTTACTCTTGATGCAACACCAATAAATAGTGATGAGTACTTAAGTGTTAACTACCAATGGTCGGATCAAGATGGTCCTGTAAATGGAGCTACAAATGCTGAATTCACCATTAACAACACAGGTTTGTATACTGTTGAAATTACCACAGAAGGATCAATAGGAAGTACAACTTACACATGTGAGAATACTTTTGAAGTGAACGTAAGTGGTGCAGAATACCAAATTGATTTAGGTGGAGATTTAACTTTCTGTGATGAAGAAGCTTCGCAAAGTCTTACAGCTGATTTGGTTGGTAATGTAGAAGATGATGCTGTAATAACTTACACTTGGAGCACTGGAGAAAACACGGAGACTATTCAAGTTTCTGAATCAGGAACCTATATTGTAGAAGTATCGGTAGACGGATGTGTTGAAACAGCTGAAGTGGAATACACGTTTAATCAATCGCCAGAGATTGACTTACCAACTTCTGTTGAAACCTGTGATTTGTCAAGTATTGTTTTTGATGCCACACCTGCAAATGTAGATGCAACGCAAACAACTTTCGAGTGGCGTTTAGACGGTGTTTTGTTACAAGATGAATTCATGGAATTAGTTTCTGCAGATGATTATGGCTTCGGAACTTATGAATTAACAGCTTACAGCGATTCAGAAAACTGTGCATTTGTTCAAGAAATTGAAGTAGCACCTAGATTCGTAAGCGCAAGCTTGGCTACAGATTCTTTTGATGATTTATTTTGTGTAGGAGAAGAAGTGGTAATTGCTGCTGATGTTTCTGGAGCTGAAGGAGATGATATTACATATACATGGTTTGTAAATGGTGTAGAGCAACCAAACCAAAACCAAAGCGAATATGTATACGAAGTAGGAAGTGATTCTACTAATCCAAACCAAGATGTAATTGCATTAAGCGTAAATGTAGGTGGAGATTGTGTTGCTAATACAGCAGAAGTAGATTTAGACCGATATGAATTAGACAACTGTATAATTCCTGAAGGTATGTCTCCAGACGGAGTAAACCATACTTTAGATTTACGTTTCTTAGCAGACCGTTCTGGAATTAAAAGCTTAGAGATTTACAATAGATTTGGTAAATCTGTATTTAAACAAGCTAATTATACAGACGAGTTTATTGGACAGAACGAAAATGGAACAAGTTTAGTAACGGGTACTTACTTCTATGTAATTAAATTTAATCAAGAAGATCCAGTTTATGGTAGAGAACATAAAGGTTGGATATATATTAACAGAGAACAATAATAAAACTTAACAACATGAATAAATTAAACTACTTGATATTGTTAGGTATAATTCCAATATGGAGTTTTGCTCAACAAATTACGATAAATCCAGCACCAGCTCCAACAGATGGTTATACAGTTGATTATTTAATTAACGAAATACTCATTGAAGGAGACTGTGCACAGGTGGATAACATTGCATCACCAATGAACTCTAGTGTCGGAGGTGAAAATTATGAAAGTTTTGGATATTTTGAAGCTGATGGAGCTCCTTTTCCTTTCGAAAATGGTATTGTGCTGGCATCAAATGATGTAAGTGAAATTCCTTCTAATATTGGAGCGGGTTCTTGGCCAGGCGATGATGACCTGCTTGCTTTAACGCCTGATCCAGACTTTGGTACACCTGAAATTAATAATGCAACTGTAGTTGAATTTGATTTTGTGCCTTTTGTAAATGAAATCTCTTTCAATTATTTAATGGCTTCTAATGAATATACAGGTTCATTTCCATGTAACTACGAAGATATTTTTGCTTTTATCATCAGTGGACCTTACGATACAGATGGAAACTTGATTATTGATGATTTCCCAGAAGGAACACCTGGTGTTTTTCAGCCAGTAAATTCTTATAATCTTGATGGTAACCCTAATACTCCAGATGTTGATATAGACTTAGGGGGATTGAATATCGCTACCTTACCAGGTACCAATATTCTAGCAACCGTTACAAATATTCATAATCTTACTACTTGTGGTCAAGGTGACTCTGGAGAATTTGCAGCAGCTCAATTTTTCGATACCGCAAATTCTGCTAATGGTTCTACAGATTATAATGGTCAAACTGTACCTTTAACAGCATCTGCTGATGTTATTGCTGGTCAGATTTATAAAATTAAGCTAGCTATTGGAGACAGTAGAGATTCTGCTTTTAATTCTGCCGTATTTATCGAAGGAGAAAGCTTTACACTGGGTGATATAGATTTAGGAGATCCAATTACTTTAGAAGATCCAGAAGCACAATGTACCGGATTACCAATAACTTTAGATACAGGTTTGCCAAGTGGTACCGAAATTGTTTTTGAATGGTATTTTGGTGAAGTAGGCAGTAACCCAACAGAACTTATAGAAGGTGAAGAAAGCCCTTCTTTAGATGTTTCAGATACAGGAAGCTATGCAGTCTTTGCTTTTATACCTGGGCCTGATGGCGCACCTTTAGGTTGTTTTAATACCGGGGTAACCAGTGTAGAGTTTTTTGACACACCAGAAGGAAATATCGATGACGGTTTCATTTGTGTTGATGGTCAAGCAACTTTAGATGCAACACCAGATAATTTAGATACCTTATTAGACCAAGACCCAACTGGACCAAGTTACACATGGTTTTTAGACGGAGATGAAATAGCTGGCGAAACAGAAGCAGTTTTAACAGCAGAAGCACCAGGCTTCTACGAAGTTGAAATAGATTTTAATACCTGTTTGGTTACTTTAGACGCAACATTAACTCTTGTAGACTATGAAGTTTCTTTAGGTGATGATGTAGAAAACTGTGTTGCCGTAACCGATTCAGCTAGTTTTGAAATTATACCCGAATTCACTGATGCGGAAGAAAGTGATGTTTCATCTTACGCATGGAGTACAGGCGAAACTACTCCAACAATTATGGTAGATCAATCAGGAACCTATTCTGTAACTACTACTGTTAACGGTTGTGAAGAAACCGATGAAGTTGAAGTGGTTTTCTTACCCATTCCTGATGTAAGCATTGAAGATGTGGCAATTTGTGACGATGGCACCATTACTTTAGATGCAACACCAACTAACATAGACGAAATAAATGCTATAGACGCTGATGCCATTTCGTATACTTGGTTTCAAAATGGAACAGAATTAGCAGGTGAAGAAAATGTAATCTTAGAAGTGTCTGAGCCTGATTTTTATAGTGTTGAAGTTAATTTCTTTGATTGTTCAACAACTGCTGAAGCAGAAGTGTTTATTGAAAACTATATGGTAGGCTTAGGCGATGCGCCGCTTCCTTGTATTTTAGAAGGACAATCTCAAGAATTTACTATTGTTCCAACAATTAGTGGAGTGGCCAGTGAAGATTTAGATGATGTGGAATACGCTTGGAGTACAGGCGAAACTACACCAAACATTACTGTAACAGAATCAGGAACATACTCTTTAACCACTACATTAAATGGTTGTGAAGAGTTTGATGAAATTGAAGTTCAATTTGTACAAGCTCACGAAGTTTTTGTTGCTGATGAAGTTATTTGTTTTGACGAAGGTAACTTAAGTGTTGAAAGCGGTTATAACTTTGAAAATGCTGATGAAATTATTTGGGAAACACCAAATGGAACTACAGTTCAAGATCAATCAGACTTAAACTTAGATTGGAATATCGCTTCAGGTTCTAGTGTAGCAGAAAATGAAATAGTAGGAATGTATACATTAACTGTCATTATTTCAGAATGTGAAGTTTCAACTACTTTTGATGTTGATTTTAGAAGACAAGGTTTAGCTTCATCTACAGAAAATACAGGAAACATTATAGACAGTTGTTCGCTTCCACAAGGTATTTCACCTAATGGCGATGGCGTAAACGATTGTTTCGACTTAAGCTTTTTAGCTTCAGAACCGGGTATTAAAAAACTACAAATATTTAATAGATACGGAAGAAAAGTTTTTGAATCTTCTAATTACACTAACCAATTTTGTGGTCAGGATGATGGAGGCAATAACTTAGTAACCGGAACGTATTTCTTTGTATTAGACTTAGAAGAAGCTGGCGCTGGTTTCGAACAAGTTGAAAAAGGATGGGTGTACATAAATAGAGAACAACAATAAAAGTAACAACAACAATAATTTAAAGATTTCGCGATGAGAAAAATTTATGTTTTAATCTGTGTGATTGGCTTAGCGCTTCTTCCTGAAGCAAATGCCCAGCAAAATCCACAATACACACAATACATGTACAATATGAACGTGGTAAATCCCGCTTATGCAGGATCTAAAGAAAGCCTTTCTGTTGGTACATTATTTAGAGACCAATGGTCTGGAATTTCCGGAGCACCAAGAACCTTTACCTTTGCTGCACATTCGCCAATTGGTAATAATTTAGGTATTGGTCTATCTGGAATTAACGATCAAATCGGTCCTGTTGAACAAACCGATTTAATGGCAGATGTTTCGTATACCTTAAGATTAGGAAATGACTGGAATCTGGCATTTGGTGTGAAAGGTGGAGCCACATTTCACGATATTGGTTTAGCAAGTGTTGAAAGACAAATTCGTTTAGATCCCGCGTTTGGAGCTAATTACAATGAAACCTATGGTATTTTTGGAGCAGGATTATTCCTTAACAACAACAACTTTTATGTAGGTTTATCTGTTCCTAACTTTTTAGAATCTACGCACTTTGTTACCGATGGAGAAACTGCCTTTGGAAATCAAAATCGCCACTTCTTTGGTACTATGGGTTATGTATTTGAGTTAAACGATTTTATTAAATTTAAACCTTCTACATTTGTAAAGACACAACTTTCTGATTTCGATTCAGAATTTCTATCTTACGATTTTAACGCCAACTTCTTATTTTATGAGCGTTTTGAAGTAGGTGCGTCTTACCGAGTAGATGATGCATTTAGTGCATTGGTTGGTGTTAAACCATTTGAATGGATGCATGTAGGTTTTGCTTACGATGCTACCCAATCAGACTTGAACAGACCATCTTACGAAGCATTTATTATATTCGATATATTCTTCAAGAAAAAAGCTTACTTATCACCAAGATACTTCTAATCATTAAATTCAATAATATAGAATTATGAAAAAAATTATAAATATAACGTTCGTGTTTTTGATGGCAGTTACAGCCCTTCAAGCGCAAGATCGAACCACAGCAAAAGCAGATAAGCATTTCGATAATTTTGCTTTTTATGAAGCTGCTGAAGACTACCAAAAAATTGTAGACAAAGGAAACGGTAATCCTTATGTTTACAGAAAACTTGCTGAATCTTACTATAATCTAGTAAAAATGAAGCAAGCTGAACGCTTTTACAGACTAGCTATGCGTTCTGAAGATGATTTAGTGGCTGAAGATTATTTTAGATATGCGCAAGCTTTAAAATCCAATGCTAAGTTTGACGAGTCTAACCAAGTAATGCAAGAATTTGCTGAAAAAGCACCTAACGATCAACGTGCAAAATTCTTCAAAGCAAATCCTAATTACTTAGAAAAGCTTCAAAATAAAGCACCTAACTTTACTGGAGAACTATTGGAATTAAGTGCAAAAGAATATTCCGATTACGGCGCTTATGAGCGTGATGGTTTACTCTATTTTGTTTCAACTAGAAACGAATCTAGAAAAACTTACGGTTGGAATGACCAACCCGGTTCCGATGTATTTGTTGCTCAAAACGTAGGTGGTATTTTTAAAAATGAAGTAGAATTACAAGGCGATGTAAATTCCAACTACAACGAAGGAACAATTGCGGTTACTAACGATGGTAAAACCATGTATTTCACTAGAAATGACTACACAGGTAGAAAATACCAAACCAATTCTGAAGGTGTTGGTCAATTAAGATTGTACCGTGCATCTTGGGTAAGTGGTGAATGGAAAGACGTTCAAGAACTTGAATTTACAGATTCTGAATATTCATACAGTCATCCAGCATTAAGTCCTGATAACAAGCATTTATATTTTTCAAGCAACATGCCAGGTGGTTTCGGACAATCTGATATTTACAGAGTTACTTTAAATGAAGATGGAAGTTTTGGTGAACCAGAAAATTTAGGAGATAAAATCAATACACCTGGAAGAGAAAGTTTCCCATTTATAGATACAGATGAAACTTTGTATTTTTCTACAGATGGTCACTTAGGTCTTGGTGGTTTAGATATTTTTTATACCAGAGAAACTAAAACAGGATTTTCTTACCCAACTAATTTAGGTGAGCCTGTTAATACAAAAGCAGATGACTTTTCATTTTCTTACTATCCAGCTAAAAAAGCAGGTTATGTTGCATCTAACAGAGATGGTTTAGGAACGGCAGATAATATCTACCAATTAGAACTAATTCAACCAATGGATGAAACCATGTTAATTGTTAGCGTTACCGATTCAGAAACTAAAAAGCCAATTGAAGGTGTTGAAGTTATTGTTTACGATGATGAAGAAAATGAAGTTAAAAGAGCTGCAACTAAAAAAGATGGTATTGCTAAACTACTTGTAATTAGTTACGAAGATTACGACGTACAGGCTAACCGAAAAGGATACGAAAGCGGATCAGAATCATTGAAAGCTGAAGGAAATGAGATGCCAGTAAATATCTCCCTTGTGCCAATCGAGCCACTTATTATAGAGCGTAAAGTAGTTTTAGATGAAATTTACTTCGATTTTGATAAGTTTAAAATTATACCAAAATCAGCCCTTGAGTTGGATCAATTAATTGCCACGCTTAAGAAGTATGATGATATTCGTTTACGAGTTGAAAGCCATACTGACCGCAGAGGTCCTGAAGAATACAACCAACAATTATCTGAGAAACGTGCGAAAAGTACGGTAGCTTATATGATTGAAAATGGCATAGCAGAAGATAGACTAGAAGCAGTTGGTCTAGGAGAATCTAAGCCTATAAACGACTGTTCAGCTGGTTGTACTGAAGATCAACACAGAGAAAACAGACGTAGTGAATTTATTATTATTGAAGAAAAAGACGGTGTAGAAACCAAAGTTGAATCTTCAAAAGAATAATTTTAAAAAGATTATTTATTTCGAAAACCCTAGCTCAAGCTAGGGTTTTCTGTTTTATGAAAATCATGTTTTTTCAAATTAAATTTCTATATTTATTAAAATTTATACATGGAACGTGTATGTAAAGAATGTAAGGGCAAGCTAACCGGTAGAGCAGATCAAAAATTCTGTTCAGATTATTGTAGGAATGCATACAATAACAGAATTAACTCTGATACTAAAAACCTAATTAGAAACACCAATAATCAGCTTCGAAAAAACTACCGCATTCTAGAAAGCCTTCAACCTGAACCTACCACTAAAACTACTCGAGATAAACTACTTTCTAAAGGATTCGATTTTAATTTGTTTACCAGCATTTACACCACAAAAAAAGGACAAACTTATTATTTTGTATACGATTATGGGTATCTTCCATTAAATGAAGACTACTTTGCAGTAGTCAAAAAAAATTAAGATGATGAAATATTTTTCAGCCTTACTTCAAGTCTTAATCTTTGGTGCAGCCATTGCATTTTCAATTACAAGTTTGCAACCCAGCATAACTTCAACAAAAAACAACACCAATTTTAATGTAGATAATGCATTAGTTCATGTTAAGGAAATATCACAAAAGCCACATTATACAGGATCTGAAGAACATGCCTTAGTTAGAAATTATTTGGTTTCAGAATTAGAAAACTTAGGCTTAGAACCGCATTTGCAAAGTGGTTTTAGTACAACATATTTTAAAGGCTTAAGTATTGCCGTTCCAGAAAATATACTTGCTAAAATAGAAGGTGAAAATCCTGACGAACCAGCTTTAGTGTTAATGTCTCATTATGATACTGCTGTTCATTCTGCCGTTGGCGCTGCAGATGCTGCTAGCGGTATAGCTGCCATTTTAGAATCGGTTCGCGTTTATTTGGAACAAGGCGAACAACCCAATCAGGACATTGTTATTTTGTTTACAGATACAGAAGAAGTTGGACTTAATGGCGCTAATTTATTTGTAAAAGAACATCCTTGGGCAGAAAATATTGGACTTGTGTTAAATTTTGAAGCCAGAGGTAGTTCAGGTCCAAGTTCTATGATTCTTGAAGTTAATGGCGGAAACAAAAATTTGATTAATCATTTTGCGAATGCTAACATTCAACAACCTTTTGCAAACTCATTGATGTATTCGGTTTACAAATTATTACCCAACGATACAGATTCAACTGTTTTTAGAACAGAAGCAGATGTTCCAAGCTTTTTCTTTGCATTTATAGATAAACATTTTAATTACCACACTGCTTTAGATACGGTAGAGCATTTAGATGTACATTCGCTCAATCAACAAGGTGAGTACGCATTAAGTTTACTAAATTATTTTTCTAATACATCTTTAGCTAACTTAAATTCAACAACAGATCATGTATATTTTAATTTTCCATTTGTAGGTATAATTCACTTTTCAACCAGCTTAGCACTAGGCTTCATTATTTTAAGTTTTCTAGGTTTATTGCTACTTGTACATATTGGTATTCGAAAAAATAGAATAGACTTAAAATTAATAGGAAAAAGTTTCATTTTTATTTTAAGCAGTCTTTTACTTTCTTTTTTAATCGGCTATTTTGGTTGGAAATTAATGGCTTATTTATATCCAGATTACAGCTTGATTCTACAAGGTTTCCCATACAATGCATTTTCTTATATCATTGCCTTTGTAAGTCTAATTGTAGCAGCGTATTTTCGATTATTTTATAAGTATAGTAAAATTTTGAGTTTGTCTAATTTTTTACCTGCTGCTATATTTATTTGGTTAGTATTGTCGCTTTTAGCCTATTTGTATTTACCTGGTGCTAGTTATTTTGTTATACCAGCTTTTTTTGGTTTACTCATACTCACTAGTCTAGTAATCTTAAAAACAAATAATCAAACGCTTCATTTTATAATTAGTTTGCCAGTTTTGTTCCTTATTGTTCCCTTTGTTCACTTTTTCCCAATAGGATTGGGGATTTCTTCAATCTTTATTTCTTGTGTTTTAAGTGTGCTTATTTTACTGCTCATTTCACCATTATTGTATAACTTTAGGTTGCTTAAAGGAGTTGCCTTTCTATTGTTTTGCACAAGTTTGTTTTTTTTCGGCCGAGCGCATATTAACTCTAGTTTTAATTCTAGTCAACCTAGACCATCTAGTTTGGTTTATTTTCAAGACGAAGCTCAAAATAAAGCCTATTGGGCTTCATACGATCCAAGCCTTTCAACTTGGAATTCAACTTATTTTAAAGATGAATCTGAAGCTAAGGCAAAAATCAATTTTGAAAGTAAATATGCAAATCGATTTGCTCATTTTGCTTCAGCTGAAAATATGGCAATACCAACATCTATTGTTGATGTACAAAAGTTGAATGAAACTGTAAACCAGAAGACATTTAAATTTTATATCAAACCCAAACGAAACATTAACCGTTATGAAATGTTTTTTGATACGCCTATTTCCTTATCAAATGTAAAAGTGAATGATGAAATACAAGATTTTGGTTTTGAAGACGATGCATTGCCAAAAATTACTAGATTTTTAAACTACTATGTAGCTAATCAAGAAGCTTTAGAAGTTGAATTTACAGTGCATACAGATGAAGCATTTAATGTGGTTGTTTACGAAAGCGCATTTAATTTGATTAATCATCCTGATCTCAAAGTACCTGAACGGCCTAATACAGAAATACCAATGCCTTTTGTTTTAAACGACGCTACCATTGTAAGTTATACCATTCCGTTTTTATGAGAAAAATAGGTGTTTTAGGATTGGGTTGGCTCGGGAAACCTTTGGCTGAAGAGCTTCAAAAGGAAGGTTTTCAAGTAAGTGGAACAACTACAACAACAGCTAAAAAGCTTCAACTTCTAAGGGAAGGATTTCAGGCTTTTCAAATCCAAATTGAAGCAGACAGAATAGTAGGAGACGCTGATTTTTTTTTCAGAAATCTAGACATACTCATCCTTAATATTCCACCAAAAATTCCCAAAGATGATATTTCAACTTATTCAAAAAAGATACACCGTCTACATATTGAAATCTTAAAACATCAAATTAGAAAAGTAATTTATGTTAGCTCTACTAGTGTTTTTCAAGATGCTTTAAATTTTCCAGTTTATAACGAGCAATCTACACCCAATGCTACATCTCCCAAAGCATTACAATTAATTAAAGCAGAACAAACATTTATCAAAACACCTGAATTTGAAACTGCGGTTATTCGGTTTGGTGGTTTGGTTGGTAATCAAAGACATCCTGTTTACTATATAGCAGGTAAACCTAATCTTGCCAATCCTATGGCTCCTGTTAACTTGATTCATTTAGCAGATTGCATTAACTTAATTAAAACAATCATCAAAACAAATAAGTTTAATCAGGTATTTCATGGTGTACAATCTTCGCCAGAAAGTAAAGCTACTTTCTATAAAAAAGCAGCTCAAAAACGATCTTTGGAACTTCCTTTTTTTGATAAAAAAGTTAATGTTGGAAAGAAAATTACTGCTGAATTCACATCAAATCTACTAAGTATAGAGTTTAATAATTCGGTTTATTAATTGCATAAAAATCAAATATTTACGTTTTATATGTAGTAATCATTCTACCCGTTTTACCCATAAATTGCAAGTAGTTTGAGCTATTTTTGCACAGCTAAAATAACCCTATGCAATACTTAGTTTTTTTTATACTTCTACTTTCTTTTCATTTCTCAGATGCGCAGTCAATATCAGATTGCAATTGTGATATAACTATTACTTCTAATCAAGCACTGCCTAACAATATTTCAGATAAAACAATATGTATAACAGGTGCTTATACCTATACGCATAATATTCAGTTGAAAAACAATACTGAGTTATGCATCGGAGAAGATATTATTCTTACAGGAGGTGTTTCTGGAAATTGGGGAGATCATAAAACCATTAAAAACTACGGTGCATTTGTTCCTAATAATCCAACTGTTAATGCATTAGCCAATGTAGATTTTTTCAATTATGGTGAAACTACTGCCAACATTAATTTTAATCAAGGCGATGCTAAAGTGCTTTACAATTACGGAATTTACAATACAAACACTATTGATTTCCGCTCAGGTTCCTTCTTCAATTATAATGATGCTACATTTAATATTTTAAATTCAGCTGTTTTTGGCTCCAGCATCAATTTCACTAATAACGGAGAAATAAATACAACTCAAAATTTAACCTTTGAATCTAATCTAAACATAGGAGGAAATTACACAGTTGGTGGTAACGCTACTTTTAATTCATCAAATCTATATCTAGAAAATGCTTACTTTGATGTTACAGGAAATGTAAATATTTGGGGGAATGTGCATTTACAAACCAATGCCAGCAACCAATGTAGCGAAATTTATTTTACAAACATCAATCAATGGCATGGTCAAATAACTGCTAATCATGGCTTTTTGACTATGACAAGTTTTCCAAATGCACAAAATGTTACCGGAAATGTGAGTACAACTCCATGTGGAGCATCTACTTCAGAAACAATATGGTTAGGAAACAATACTGATTTTAATCAACTGCAAAATTGGTCAAATGGTTTGCCTACAGATCAGAAAAATGTAATTATACCTGAAACTGATAAGAACCCAGAATTAGCATCAGGAAATTTCGAAATGTTAGATCTTACAATTGAAGAAAATTCAAGTTTACAAATTACTAATGAAGCCAGTCTTACTATTATTGGAGACCTAGAAATCAATGGAAACTTAGATGCTGAAGAAGGTAATTTTGAGTTTGCATCAACCAAAACACAAAGCATACTTGTAAATGGCAATGCCAATATGTTTTCTTTGGTAGTTTCTTCTGGTAAAAGTGTAAGCATTTCTGGAAGTAATCATTTAAATTTACATTACTTACTTTCTCTGCAAAACAATTCAGATTTCATAACCAACGATAAACTAACATTAAAATGTAAGTTTTTAACCAATAATCCGTACTTAGAAGCCTTTCAAGTTGGTCAAGTAGGTCAAACTTCTGGGAATATTATTGGCAATGTTTTAGTTGAACAATGTTATATAGGTAGAAGAGCTTTTCGCATGCTCGGATCTTCCGTGAATACCGTAGGAAGCATAAGAGAAAATTGGCAAGAAAATGCAAATGCTTACAACCATAACCCCAATCCTGGATATGGAACGCACATTACCGGAGTTGGAAACAATCCAGATGCATACAACGGATTTGATTGGCAACCTTCAGGTAATCCATCTATGTTTTTTTTCGATAATATAAATCAATCTTGGAGTACAATTCCAAATACAACATCAAATTTAGAAGCAGGACAGCCTTATAGATTAATGTTACGTGGAAGTAGAAGTGTAGATGTTACTGTTAATTCAGCAGCACCAAATAGAACCATATTAAGAGCTTTTGGTAATTTACACCAAGGAGATAAGCTAATTACAGATTTATCTTCAGTTTCTGACGATTTTAACTTGGTAGCTAATCCATACCAATCTGTGGTAGACTTAGTGCAAGTCTATGCCGATTCAGATAACATTTTACCATATTTTGTTATTTGGGATCCAACATTGGGAAGTCGAGGAGCTTTTGCTGCTATTAATTTGAATACCTTAGAAATTAGTAATAACAATTCTGAAATATCAAGATTTCTTTTGCCACAGCAGGCAGGTTATTTTATTACTGAAGATGATGGCGATGCTGAAATTATTTTTAAGGAGTCGCATAAAAATCCAAGTAAAACTGTTCCTGTTGTTTTGGCTGAAAACCAACACCCGTTTATTCAAGCCAATGTGTTTTCTGAAACTTTATACCAACAAAATCAAAAATCTTCAGATGGTTTGCATATCTCCTTTACTCAAAATGGGAGTGATGGCCTAGATCATAATGATGCGCTTAAAATGTCTAATCTTGATGAAAATATGGCAAGATTTCATCAAGGTCAGTTAGTTAGTATTGAAAGTAGAAGTATTCCTGAAACCTATACAGAGTTGCCGCTTTACATTGATACGTATACTACAGATAAATATATTTTTGAAATTGAAACAGGAAATTTTACAGGTTATGAATTATTTTTAAAAGACAAGTATACACAAGAACAAATTGCATTAGCCAACGGCATAAATACAATTGAAGTAGATGTAGACCAAAATGTAAATGCTAGTATTGCTTTCAACAGGTTTAGTTTAATTGTGAACCCAGTTTCATTAAGTACTGATGCAGATGAAATTACAGATTTCTCAATTTATCCCAACCCCATTTCAGGAAACCGTTTGCAAATACATTCGCAAATCTTATCAGGTGAAGATGTGGCTGTACATTTTTATAATACACTAGGAAAAATAGCAAAGACAATACACACTCAGTTTGATGCATCAGGAAAAGTAGACTTAACTAATTTGAATATGAGTTCTGGTTTGTACATTGTAAAGATTGAATCAAATTCAGGGAAACACATTACTACTAAAGTCATTAAGGAGTAAATTGTACCAATTTGAGAAATTAATCTCGAATCCTGTAGTTTTTTTAACCTTATGAAATCTGCTGTTGGTCAGATACCTCAACAGACATATTGAAACATTAAAAATACCAATCGGTATTAAATAATGTTTACTTCTGCTTCTAGTTGTATGTTAAATACTTGCTGAACTTTATACTGTATAGCTTTTGCTAAATTTTGTATATCTTCTCCAGTTGCTTCTCCGTAATTCACCAAAACTAAGGCTTGCTTTTTATGAACACCCGCATCACCCTTTGTCATTCCTTTAAATCCGCAGCTTTCTATTAGCCAGCCAGCGGGAATTTTATAAGTGCCATCGGGCAACTCATAAAATGGCATTTCAGGATGTGTTGTATATACTTTCTTAAAAAAAGCAGCATCTACAACTGGATTTTTAAAGAAGCTACCTGAATTTCCAATTTTACGAGGATCTGGAAGTTTAGATTGCCTAATTTGTATAATTGCTTCAGAAATATCTTTAATGCTAGGGTTACCAATTTTATGCTGTTTTAGTTCAGCCTGTATTGCTCCGTAGCTTGTTTTTAAACTGTGTTTTTTAGTTGTAAGTTCAAAACAAACAGACGTAATGATAAACTGATTTTTATAAGCATTTTTGAATATAGAATCGCGATAGCCAAACTTACAGTCTTCTTTTGTAAAAGTGACTTCTTCAAGAGTTTGTTTGTGAATTGCTTTACAAGAAACAAAGCTATCTTTTAACTCTACGCCGTAAGCACCAATATTTTGGATTGGAGAAGTACCAACATAACCAGGTATTAAAGATAAATTTTCTAAACCTCCATAATTTTTTTCAATACACCACAGTACAAAAGCATGCCAGTTTTCACCAGCTTTTGCTTCCACCAAGACATGGTTTTTTTGTTCTTTTATAACTTTTATTCCTTTTATCTGAATATGCAAAACGGTAGCTTCAACATTTTTCGTGAGCAAAATGTTACTGCCACCGCTAAGCACAAAAAGTTCTTCAGCATAAAAACGCTTTAAAATATGTTTTAATTCATCTTCAGAATTAATTGCGATGTATTGCTTTGCTTTTACATCTAGACCAAAGGTGTTGAATTCCTTTAACGAAGCGTTTTTTTCTATTTGCATTTAATTAGGATAAGATTGCAAAGCTAATTTAAGAATATGAATTGATTTTAAAATGATTTCTTTTTCTAACACATAAGCAATTCTTATTTGATTTCTCCCTGTATCCGGGGTTGAATAAAAACCGGCTGCGGGTGCTACCATGATGGTTTCTCCATTCACTTCAAATTCAGATAAAAGCCATTTTGCAAAATCTTCGGTGTCTTCTACAGGAAGTTCTACCGTACAATAAAATGCTCCTTTTGGAACAGCTACTTTTACACCTTTAATGCTTTTTAAGCCTTCAACCAAAGTATTTCTTCGATCTACATATTCTGCAATTACATTGTCAAAATATTCATCTTCTGTGTCTAGAGCAGCTTCAGCAGCAATTTGAGCAAAAGTAGGTGGGCTTAATCTAGCTTGAGCAAACTTCATAGCGTTAACAATCAATTCTTTATTTTTAGAAGCAATGCAACCAATTCTAGCTCCACACATGCTGTATCGCTTAGAAACGGAATCAATCATAATAGCATGTTCTGCTAAACGTTCAACTTGCATAATGGAGTAATGTTTTACACCATCATAAGCAAATTCTCTGTATACTTCGTCTGCAAGGATAAAAATATCGTGCTTTAAAGCTAAATCGGCTAATTGTTCAATCTCATCTTGAGTGTATAAATAACCCGTTGGATTTCCTGGATTACAAATTAAAATAGCTTTGGTATTTTCATTGATGAGCTTTTCAAATTCGGCAATGGGTGGCAATGCAAAATTATCTTCTAATTTAGATTGTACCGCACGAACTCGAACTCCAGATGCTGTGGCAAAACCGTTATAATTAGCATAAAATGGTTCTGGAATAATCACTTCGTCACCTGGATCAGTTATACAACCCATTGCAAAAAGCAAGGCTTCAGAACCACCAGTTGTTATCAAAATCTCATCAGGATGTAAAGGAATTTGATTTTTTTTATAATATTCAGATAGTTTATTTAAGTAACTTTCAAAACCTTGAGAAGGACTATAAGATAAAATATCAAGCCTGTTGTTTTTAACTGCATTTAATGCAACTTCTGGAGTCTTTATATCAGGTTGCCCTATATTTAAGAAATGTATATTTTTTCCTGCTTTTCTAGCAATGTCTGCATAAGGCATCAATTTTCTAATTGGTGACTCTGGCATAGCTAGCCCTTTTTGAGATATTTTTGGCATTGTATTTTATTTTTCGCAAAAATGCAAAATATATGTTACATAAGTGGCTTCAAATAATCGATTTAATAAGGATTTATTACTTTTAACTAATGTATAAATTAGGAAGTATTCTTTTATTTTTAATTTTCAGTTTAACGCTGAATGCTCAAAATGATACGGGTTTTAGGTTTAAAGATCCAGACCAACGAAGCGAGAAAATTAAATTTGAGCTAGTCAATAATTTAATTATTGTGCCCGTTAAACTCAATGGGGTAGAGCTTACTTTTTTACTAGATTCTGGTGTAGATAAAACATTATTAATTGCATTGGGTACTGGAGATAGTTTGGATCTAAAAAAAGCTCAAAAAGTAAAAATACGCGGTTTAGGTTCTAAAGATAGCTTTGAAGCATTTCAGTCTATAGGAAATACACTAGAAATTAACGATGCAATAAACATAAACCAAGAAGTATATTTTATTATTGATAAAAATAATGAATTAGCAAAAAGACTCGGACTACCTGTAAACGGAATAATTGGGTACGATTTTTTTAAAGATTTTATTGTTCGAATCAATTACAAAACCAAATATATCAAGCTCTACAATCCCGATAAATTCAATAGAAAACTACGGCGCTACGATCAGCTTCCTTTACAATTTTATAAAAATAAACCTTATGCAACGCTTAAAGTAGAAGATGAATCTATATCCAAGTCCAATTTAACTTTTTTGATAGATACGGGTTCAGGCTCCAGTTTTTGGTTTCTTGAAAATGAACATATCAGCGAACCTGAATTGTATTTTCAAGATATTTTAGGATATGGATTGAGCTCAATTATTGAAGGAAAAAGATCTAAAGTAAAAAAAGTATTTTTTGGTAAGTATGAATTTGAAGAGCCCAATTCAGCTTATCCAGATGTTCAACAAATCCTTGAAATTGAAAAAAATGTGGTTAGGGATGGAACAGTTGGAGCTGAAGTACTTCGACGCTTTAAATTATTCTTCGATTATCCTAATAAACGCATTTATTTCCGCCCAAATATATATTTCGATGATTCATTTAATTACGACATGAGTGGCATTGTATTTGACTATGATGGCGTGAAAATAGTCAAAGAGTTGAAGAATGTGAGAATGAAAACCAAGTCTGATTCGGATGAAATTAGCTACAACAACACCAACGATTTTATTATGAGCATAGGTGTAAAACCAAAAGTTGTGGTAAAAGCAATCCGAGATCAATCGCCAGCAAAAGATGTTGATATTTTACCAGGCGACGAACTTTTAACAATCAACGGAAAAAATGCTTACGATTTAAGTTTAGAACAAATCCAGTCTATTTTAGCTGAAAAAGAAGGGAATAAAGTAAAGTTGGAATTTCTAAGAAACAACAAGAATATCGAAAAGGAAATATATCTGAGAGATCGTTTAAAAGATTTACTGAATAATTCTGAAAACTAAAGCCTAAGTTTTTTCACTTTAATGGCATTAATGGTATTTTTGCGGCTTAAATAATTTTTACATGCCCATAGCTGCAAAATATTCGCCTAGAGAAGTTGAAGAAAAATGGTATCAATATTGGTTGGAAAACAAATTTTTCCATTCCAAACCTAACGAAAAACCATCCTATACCATTGTCATTCCACCACCGAATGTTACTGGGGTTTTGCACATGGGACACATGTTAAACAACACCATTCAGGATGTTTTAATTCGTAGAGCAAGACTCAAAGGCTTTAACGCTTGTTGGGTTCCAGGCACAGATCATGCATCTATTGCTACGGAAGCCAAAGTAGTAGCTAAGTTGAAAGAGGAAGGAATCAACAAAGCTGAAATTTCTAGAGAAGACTTTTTAAAACACGCTTGGGATTGGACTGAAAACTATGGTGGGCAAATTTTAAACCAGCTGCAAAAACTAGGCGCTTCCTGCGATTGGGATCGGGTGAAGTTTACCATGGATCAGGATTTATATGAATCGGTAATCAATACCTTTATCGATTTGCATAACAAAGGAAAAATTTACCGTGGTTACCGAATGGTGAACTGGGATCCGCAAGCCAAAACTACACTTTCTGATGAAGAATTGGTGTACCAAGAAAAACAAGGAAAATTATACCATATTCAGTACCAAATTGAAGGAACTGAGGAACACTTAACCATAGCTACAACTCGACCAGAAACCTTGTTTGGCGATACCGCCATTTGCATTCATCCCGAAGATGAACGCTATCAGCACCTGAAAGGAAAACGCGCCATTGTACCTGTGGTTAATAGAAGCATTCCTATTATTGAAGATGAATATGTTGATGTAGAATTTGGAACGGGTTGCTTAAAAGTAACGCCTGCACATGACGAAAATGACAAGATGTTAGGCGATAAGCATCAATTAGAAGTGATTGATATTTTTAATGATGATGCTAGTCTGAATCACTTTGGTATGCATTACCAAGGCAAAGATCGTTTTGAAGCTAGAAAACTTTTTGCACAAGAATTAGAACAAAAAGGATATTTAGTAAAAGTTGAAAACCACATCAACAAAGTGGGAACATCAGAAAGAACGGGAGCCGTTATCGAACCCAAACTTTCTGATCAGTGGTTTTTGAACATGCAAGATTTAGCAAAACCAGCTTTAGATGCGGTACTGAAAACTGAAGAAATTAAATTGTTTCCAAAGAAATTTGAAAATACCTACCGCAACTGGTTAGAGAATGTTCGTGATTGGAATATATCTAGGCAACTGTGGTGGGGACATCGCATTCCTGCCTATTATATTGGTGAAGGCAAAAACGATTTTGTAGTGGCTAAAAATGCAGAAGAAGCCTTGGAATTAGCCATTCAAAAAACAGGGAATCCAACATTAAGTCATGCCGATATTCATCAAGATGAAGATGTATTGGATACTTGGTTTTCTTCATGGTTGTGGCCAATGAGTGTTTTTGATGGTATTCGCAATCCAGAAAATGAAGAATTCAACTACTATTATCCAACCAAAGATTTGGTAACGGGTCCAGATATTTTGTTTTTCTGGGTGGCTAGAATGATCATGGCAGGTTATGAATATACTGGCAAAAAGCCATTCGATAATGTATATTTAACTGGAATTGTAAGAGACAAACAACGCCGAAAAATGTCTAAGTCGCTCGGAAATTCTCCCGATGCACTCAAGTTGATGGAAGAATTTGGAGCTGATGGTGTTCGTGTTGGATTATTGTTGAGTAGCGCCGCAGGAAACGATTTGCTGTTTGATGAAGCACTTTGCCAACAAGGAAAAGCCTTTGCCAACAAACTTTGGAATGCCTTTAGGTTAATTCAAGGTTGGGAAGTTTCTGAAAACGAAATGCAACCCGAACATTCAAAAATTGCTTTGCATTGGTACGAAACAAAATTGCAATCTACTTTAGTTGAAATTGAAGACCACTTCAGTAAATATCGTATTTCTGATGCTTTAATGGCAACTTACAAACTGGTTTGGGACGATTTCTGTTCATGGTTATTAGAAATTGTAAAGCCAGCTTACCAACAACCCATCGATCAACAAACTCTAAAACAAGTGCTTGATTTGTTAGAAAGCAATTTGAAATTGTTGCACCCATTCATGCCATTTATTACAGAAGAAATATGGCATAATATTGCAGAAAGAGATCCAAAAGAAGCTTTAGTGGTTTCCGAATGGCCAATTCAAAAGGAATTTGATGTGACTTTTTTGAAGGATTTTGAAACCACCAAAGAAGTAATCAGCGGAGTTAGAAACATCCGAAAAGAGAAAAACATCGCTTTTAAAGATGCTATTGACTTAAAGATGATCAACAATGAAGCATTTTCAAATCAATTTGATGGCGTTATCCAAAAGCTTTGTAATTTAAATTCTATTGAAGTAGTTCAAGATAGTGTAGAAGGTGCTTTTTCATTTCGAGTGCAAGCCAACGAATATTTTATTCCCATGGACGGCGCTATTGATGTAGAAGCAGAAAAGGAAAAACTACAAACCGAATTGGTTTACTTGCAAGGCTTTTTAAAATCGGTTGAAAAGAAACTTTCCAATGAGAAGTTTGTGAACAATGCTCCAGAAAAAGTAGTTGCCATTGAGAAACAAAAACAAGCAGACGCTTTGGCAAAAATAGAAACTATTGAAGCAAGTTTAAAAGCGCTCTAAACTAAGAATTAGGCAGGGTAAATTTATTAGAACTCTCCATTTAACTGTTGCTTAGCAAGAGTTATATAGCTAATTTTTGCTTCGCGTTGAGAAATTGATTTTATTTGGAATAATGCATTTGCTTTAAATGCATTTACTAACTCTTCACCATTTTCTGGTTGATGAATAACCTGTAGGTTATTATCATTAGTTGCGTGTTTATAATAGGAGTAAAAATGAAGTAATACATCTTGTGGGAACTTCTTTTTGGTTTTACCCACTTTAGTATACGCCTTTAAAAAGACGTTTTCTAATTCTTCGTCTGTAAGTTCTTTGTAATTCACAATTATAATTCAGATATAATGGTTTCCGCACCGCGGACTTTTTGACCAATCTTTACTTTTACTTCAGATCCTGTTGGTAAAAACACATCTACTCGAGAACCAAATTTAATAAATCCACTGTCAGCACCTTGTGTTACAACTTGCCCAGCAGCTGCGTAATTCACAATGCGTTTTGCTACAGCACCAGCTATCTGGCGGTACAATATTTCTCCAAATTTAGGAGCATCTACAACTACCGTTGTACGTTCGTTTTCTTCAGAAGACTTTGGATGCCATGCTACTAAATATTTTCCTTTGTGGTACATGCTGTATTTAACATTTCCGCTCACAGGATATCTAGTAACATGAACGTTTATAGGAGACATAAATATAGAAACCAATAAACGCTTATCTTTAAAATATTCTTTTTCTTCAACTTTTTCAATAGCAACAACTTTACCATCTACTGGGGCAACTACGTAATTTTCATTTTCAGTAACACCGCGTTTCGGATTTCTAAAAAACTGTGCAACTAGAATAAATAGAATAGAAGATATTCCAAATACAACATAAATAATCCAATCTATTGTGGTTAAGTAACTTGTAATTAAGTTTATTGCTAATAATAGTATTAGCGAAACACCAAGTATTTTAAAACCTTCCTTATGAAACATATTCTATAATTAATAAAAACGTATATACAAATGTAATAGAAAAAATGGTACTATCCATTCTATCAAAAACACCACCGTGACCAGGCATGATGCTGCCGCTATCTTTTACGTTGGCAACACGTTTAAATTTAGATTGAACTAAATCGCCTAAACTACCAAAAACACTCACTAATAGGGCAATTCCCAGCCAAATAATAGTCGAGTATATGTTTAAAATTTTATAAATAATAAAACTAAAAATTAATGTCATAATTACGCCTCCAAAAAAACCTTCCATTGTTTTTTTAGGAGATACACGTTCAAATAATTTATTTTTCCCAATATTTTTCCCGATTAAATATGCAAAAGAGTCGTTTGTCCAAACTAAAACAAAAAAACTAATGAATAGATAAGGTTGATATTCGCCACCAACAGTTGGCAACAAGCAAAGAAATAAAAATGATGGAACAATAAATAACCAAGAAATAAGTGGTTTTTTATCTGAAATGATCACGAAATCTTTTTTGGAAAATAAGTCTTTCAACAGTAGCACTTTGATTAATAAAACCAGCGGAATTAAAAAATAAACATAACTAAAGTAGCTTCTAAAGCTTGCTAGACTATACAATAATGCTGCTAATAGTAAATATCCTATCAGGTTTTTGAATTTTAGTAAACGTTGTACTTCGTAAATTGATGCAATTCCTAGAATCAGGAAAACCAGTATGAGTGATTTCTCACCCAAAAGTGCAGCACCTATAATTAAAAACATGTAAACTACACCGGCAAGTGAGCGTTTAAGCGTTTCATTCATTCCTTATAAATCTTCAAGTAGAAGCAAATATAAGTTTTTTGAAGGACTACCATAGCTCATAAAATCAGATTCTACTTTGCCTTCAAAAGTTTTCATTGTAGTAATGTTGCTAGGTATTTCGCTTTTCTTACGTTTAATGAGTTGTAAACCTTCGCCAATTGTTTCAAGTAGCTGGCTTGTAGTAGCTATTACTATAAAGTTGTAGGGTAAATCGTTTAATTTTTTTTCACCTATTTGGTCAGAATTAACCAGCAAAGCACCAGTATTAGCAATTAAATATTCGGTTGTAGTAAGAAAGTAATCTGCGTCTAACGGACGAGTAAGTGAATTTTTGATTTGAAAACGCTTCAATAAATCTGAAGATTTAGCAAATACATTTTCTTTTTTCCAGTTATTCTCGTTTAATATTTGTTTGAATGTAGACTGCAATTCGTTTTCATCTTCACAATACAGGAATTTGCCACCGTTTTCTTTGAAATTATTCATAAACATCTCATCAATAGGTAGGCTTTTTTCAGGCATGAACTTACTTTCGTCTGGATCTTTACGTAAAGTGTTCTTGTCTTTTTTATCCGATATACCTAAAAGACGTTTTAAAAAACTCATATATTAATTGTTACTTCCAAAAATATAAAATTCAAATTGAGTTGCTTATATGATTATTCAAAAATTAATTTTGATTATTTATGGCTTGTATCTTTGTTATTGTTCGATGATTCATTTTGATCATCTTTTTTTGTTTCTTCATTAGAATCTGAATCCTGATGATCATTTTTTTCATGATTATCTTCACTTTTTAATTCTTCTGAAGGTTTTTCTTTAACTACTGTTTTTCCATTTCTTTCAGACATTTTTGGTTTTTTGAAAGGCCTTTTGCCAAAAATATCTTCCATGTCGTCTTTAAAGATAACTTCTTTCTCTAAAAGAATATCTGCCAATTTATGCAACTTATCTATGTTTTCTGTAAGAATTTGGATTGCACGATGATATTGCGCTTCAATTAAAGTTGAAATTTCTTTATCGATCAGTTCAGATGTCTTTTCACTGTATGGTTTTGTGAAATTAGGATCTTGATTTTGAGAATCGTAGTAAGTTAAATTACCTACTTTTTCATTTAAGCCATAAATGGTAACCATAGCTCTAGCTTGTTTTGTTACCTTTTCTAAATCGCTTAAAGCACCGGTAGAAATTTTATCAAAAACTACTTTCTCTGCAGCTCTACCACCCATGGTTGCACACATTTCGTCTAGCATTTGTTCTGTGCGGACAATTAATCTTTCTTCAGGTAAATACCAAGCTGCACCTAAAGATTGGCCACGTGGTACAATAGTTACTTTTACCAATGGAGCCGCATGTTCTAACAACCAACTTACTGTGGCATGACCTGCTTCATGATAGGCGATGGCTTTTTTCTCTTCCATCGTCATGATTTTATTTTTCTTTTCTAAACCACCAATTATTCGGTCTACTGCATCTAAGAAGTCTTGTTTTCCTACGGCGGTGTGTTCGTTTCTGGCAGCTATCAAAGCAGCTTCATTACATACATTGGCAATATCTGCACCAGAAAAGCCAGGTGTTTGTTTTGCCAAGAAATCTGTGTCTAACTCGTCTGCTACTTTCTTTAAAGGTCTTAAATGTACTTCAAAGATTTCTTTTCTTTCATTTAAATCGGGTAAGTCAACATAAATTTGTCTATCAAACCTACCTGCTCTTACTAAAGCTTTATCTAATACGTCTGCTCGGTTAGTTGCCGCCAAAACAATTACATTTGTTTTGCTCCCAAATCCGTCCATTTCCGTTAAAAGTTGGTTTAGTGTATTTTCTCTTTCATCGTTAGATCCAGAGAAATTGCTTTTTCCACGAGCACGACCAATTGCATCAATTTCATCAATGAAGATAATAGATGGAGATTTTTCTTTTGCTTGTTTAAAAAGGTCTCTAACACGAGAAGCACCAACACCAACAAACATTTCTACAAAGTCTGAACCAGACAAAGAGAAAAATGGCACTCCAGCTTCACCAGCAACGGCTTTTGCTAACAAGGTTTTACCTGTTCCTGGAGGACCAACTAATATTGCTCCTTTTGGAATTTTACCACCCAAGTTGGTGTATTTATCAGGATATTTTAGAAAATCTACAATTTCTTGCACTTCATCTTTGGCGCCTTCTAATCCAGCTACATCCTTAAATGAAGTTTTAATATCTGTTTTTTCATCAAAGAGTTTAGCCTTCGATTTTCCGATGTTGAATATTTGGCCACCTGCGCCACCACCTGCGCCACCGCTCATTCTTTTCATTATGAAAATCCAAATAGCAATTATGACTACAAATGGCAATAATCCAATTAAAATATCTCCCCAGAAATTTTCTTTGGTTTCGTAGCGAGGGTTCAACTGAATATCGTTTTCTCTTTTGATTTGATTAATCTTATTTTCAAAATTCTGTAAATCTCCAAATTCAAACTTATAGTCAGGACTTTGCCCACTAAAAGATTCGTTTTCGGAAACCGATTGATGTTCTGTTTTTTCTTTTGCTTCTTCGGTTAAAAATACTTCAGCAATACGTGTATTTTTGTAAATAATTAATCGTTCAACATCACCATTTCTAAGAAAATTTTCAAATTCACTCGGACTGGTTTCCGCAACTTTATTAAAACTGTTTCCGCCAAAGAATTGAACAGCAATAAATAGAACAATTATACCAACGTAAATCCAATACGAATTGAATTTTGGTTTTTTAGGACCATTTCCACGTGGGTTTTTACTTTGTTTTGGGTTATTTTTATTTGTCTTTTTTGTCATGTTTAGTTTTCCACCAAATTAATAATCAGTTTCAATTTGAGTTAGTTTTGCATCTCCCCAAAGGCTTTCAATATCATAGTGTTCGCGTATTTGCTTTTGGAATACGTGTACAATAATATTTACATAATCTACCAACACCCATTCTGAGTTGGATTGTCCTTCAATGTTCCAAGGTTTTTCTTGTAAATCTTTACTCACTGTTTTTCTTATAGATGTAACAATAGCATCTACTTGTGTGTTAGATGTGCCAGTACAAATTATAAAATAATCGCAAATGGTATTTTCAATTTCGCGGAGGTCTAAAATACTAATGTCTTTACCTTTAACATCTTCAATACCTTTAATAATTAGGGAAATTTGTTGGTCAGGGTTAATTTTATTCAATGCTAAGCTTTATATTTATTAGTTTTATGCAAATTTAGCTTTTTTTAGTCTTTTAATTAGCCACTTAACAAAACATTTATTGCTGTAAACAACATGGAGTTTCAAGTATTATCAATTATTCAAACAGAATCTACTAATAATTATGCTCGGCAGCTATTACATGAAGGCCACATAACTACTAATTTTTGCGTGCTCACTCCTAATCAAGTTGCTGGTAAAGGGCAACTTGGTGCTAGTTGGCAAAGCGATAAAGGACAAAATTTAACTTTCAGTTTGGTTCTACAAAATTTAAAATTAGATGTAAAAAATCAATTTAAATTAAGTGCTTTGGTTTCTTTAAATCTTATAAATGCTTTAAAAAACCTTGGCTTTTTTAAGGTTCAACTAAAATGGCCTAACGATATTATTTCTAACCGATATAAAATTGCAGGAATTTTAATTGAAACTATTATTCAAAATAGATTGGTAAATTCTGCAATTGTGGGTATTGGTTTAAATGTAAATCAAACCGAGTTTGTTGGTTTGCCGCAAGCATCTTCTCTAAAAAAAATAACGGGAATACATTACAATTTAGACGAAGTGCTGTATGCAATATTATCTGAAATGCAGAAAATCCCCATTCAGTTGAAAACCAGAAATACAACTGAAATATTTGAACGTTATCATGAACTTTTATTTAGAAAACAAAGTGCTTCTATGTTTCAATTTCCAGACGGAAGAAAACTCCCCGGAATCATACAAGGTGTAAAAACCAATGGAAGTCTACGCGTTCTTTTTGAAGATGAACAAGAAGAAAGTTTTGATGTAAAAGAAATTAAACTTTTGTACTAACCAATTAGTTAAATCGCTTTTCTAAATTTTCGCTTAAACTTTTTATGAATTTTTGAATAGGAGATTTAATCATCATGCTCATCATGGCATTAAATTCACCTTCAAATAAAAGTTGTAATTCAGATGTAGATCCATCTACTTCTTGAATATCTGCAATTAATTTAAATGGAAGTTTTTCACTCTTGGCTCCCAAAATAATTTTACTAGCTTCGGTTTTTTCCTTTAAAGTAAGTTTTAAAACAGGCATTCCTTTCAATTGAAAAAGGAAACTATTTTCGTCTAAACTTTCAAACTTTTCAATGCTTTCGGGCATTATTTTTTCAAAGTTTTTTACATCGGCTAAAAAATCAAAAACTTCTTTTTGTGTTTTATTTAATTTTACTTTTGGGCTTTCTAAATTCATTTTTTATGTGTTTGGATTCCAATCTGCTGGGTTTTTTCTCCAGTCCTGTAGAACTAAAAGTTCTTTTTTAAATAAATGACTATTCTCGAAGGCTTGATTAATCAGCGTTTCGTAATCGCTTAAGGTGTACAATTCAACTTTATCTTTTTCAAAGTTGTCTTTAGCTACATCAAATCCATAACTAAAAATAGCAAGCATCCCTTTTATGTTGGCGTTAGCTTCATCTTTTAGGGCTTTTACCGCATTTAGACTACTTTTCCCTGTACTGATTAAATCTTCAATAACCACAACATTTTGGTTTGCTTCAAGTTGACCTTCAATTTGGTTTTTTCTTCCGTGTTTTTTGGGTTCTGGTCTCACGTAAACAAAAGGCAATCCTAGCCAATGAGCTACCAATGTTCCAATACCTATTGCGCCAGTAGCAACGCCAGCAATTACATCGGGTTTGCCGTAGATTTTTTCAACTTGTTTAGCCAATTGTTCAGCTATGTAATTTCTAATTTTAGGGTGAGAAAGAATTATCCTGTTATCGCAATATATTGGAGACTTCCAACCGCTAGCCCATGTAAATGGTTCTTGTGGTTTCAATTTTATTGCGTTAATTTGTAATAATAATTCCGAGGTTTCTCGGCTGGTATGTTTATCGAAAATCATAACTGCAAATGTATAAAGTTTTTCTTAATGACCTTCCAATTATTTTGTCTACAAAGTCAAATTATGGAGAAAAGTACACTAATTTTCCAATTAAAAAGACAAACCTAAAGTGGTTAATTAGACAAATTAAACAAGGAGCAGTTTTATATGTAAACTTATATCATAAAAACGAAAAGAAACTTATTAAACACTTAAGGCGTAAGTTAAAAGTAATTACAGCAGCTGGTGGTTTGGTATATAATGATAAAGGGGAAGCCCTTTTTATCTACCGAAATGGAAAGTGGGATTTACCCAAAGGCGGTAAAAAGCGTTTTGAGAAAATTGAAGCAGCTGCAATTAGAGAAGTTGAAGAAGAAACAAAGGTGAAAAATCTTGAAATAGATCAGTTTTTGCAAGTAACTTACCATATCATGAAAAGAAAAGGGAAGTACAGGCTTAAAGAAACCTATTGGTATAAAATGAAAACTTCTTTTAAAGGAGAATTAGTGCCACAAAAAGAAGAAGGAATTACCAAAGTAAAGTGGAAAAATGCTGAAAAAACAGACAAAGCTTTACAAAAATCCTATGCCAATATTAGAGAACTATTTATAGACCAAACTATTCCAGAATCCGATATATAGGATAGCGATTGTGTGCTTTTTCGTAAAATTTGGAATGCTTATAAATCCAATTTAATTGGGCGTAGGCATTATTACCAAAAAGACTATCGTTTTTCTTTAGCGCTTCAAATTCAGTTTTCAATTTAGGATTTTCATTTAAAATTTTCGCAGCTTCATCTTCAAATACATATGGCGAAAAACCTTCTTTTTGTTGCAAAATAGCATCAAAGAAATTCCAATTAAAAAAGGAATCTACCGCTTTTGGCTCTAAGGTTTCAAGTAAATACCGGATGCCTGGCTGATTAGTATTTACCAAAACATCTCCTGATTTTACTTCAATTTTTTCAAGTTTATTTTTAACATCGGTATTATAATGTAGATAATGACCTTCATAAGGATTTGTTCTGGTTTCAAATTGGTCTATATAATACACTTCAGCAGCAAGAATACTGTCTTTTTGAAAAGTGTTCATTTTTATGTTATTCAATTTAAATAATTCGATGATATTATGATAGGCTTTTGGAATTACATAAGCTTTAGGAATTTCTACCGAAGCAGCAGGACTAAAATAATTATAGTATTTTACTGGATAGGTGATGGGTTTGTCTGTTTGGTATTTGAGTCTGTTTTTTCCTGTTACTTCACTAATTTCTTGAGTTGCTTCATAAGCTAAAAATGAGAATGTTTCATGTTTTGTAGTATCTACCTTAAAATTGAAATTGTAATTTTTTGCATTTAGGTATTTTTCAAAATTTTGAGCTCTTTTCAATTGAATTTCCTCTGCTTCGGCTGAACTTAATTCAATTACACTTTCCAACATTTCTAAAGTTGCATTTACTCTTTTTGGATATGGTTTTAGCATATGCGTTTCTATCATTAAACCAAGCGAATTCCACAAACTAGTGTAACCTGTAGAATACCTAGGTGTGTCTAGAAATTGAGTGAAACCCTTTTTGGGAGTCTGGTTAAATACATTTACATAAGGTGTAATACTTAGGTTTTTGCTTTGTAAGTTATCTTCTAATTTTGGAATAAAATCGGTACTGATATAAGCTCCCAAGTTGCCACCTAGTTGTTGAGACTGTGTAAACAAATGTGTGAGAATATATTGGTAATCTGCTCCGTTGCTTACGTGTGTGTCTATAAATACATCTGGATTTACTGTATGAAATATCTGATAAAAAGCCTTGCTGTTTTTGGAATCTGACTTTATAAAATCCCGATTTAAATCGTAGTTCAGTGCATTGCCTCTAAAACCATATTCTTCTGGACCATTTTGATTGGCTCTTGTAAATTTATTTCTGTTTAATGCTCCACCAATATTATAGATGGGTACAATGTTTAATTCTATTTCGTTTGGTAGTTTAAATTCTTTGTTGATTATTTTTTTTACAAGCAACATGCTAGCATCAATGCCGTCTGATTCCCCTGGATGGATTCCATTTAAAATTAAGATTTTTAAGGGATTTTTTATAGGTTTTTCTGGTTTAATGCTAACCAGTTGTAATTCTTCACCGCTATCTGTATTTTTAATTTTTTTTAACGAAACAGCATCAGCGAAAGCTGAAGCTTCACTGTAAAATTGAAGCACTTCTGCATAGTTAGATGTCTGTTTACCAGAAGATGCTTCAAAAGCTATTGGGAAGGTAAATTCAGATTTGTTTTTGCAGGAATGTAGAGATGATACTACTAACAGAATCAATATTTTATGATACATTTTCATTTTCGATTAAAAATATTTGTAGATTTGTTTGGTAATATTACTAAAACCATGAACATGAAAAAAATTACACTTATTTTATTTTTATTTTTTGGCTTTTTTGTTTCTGCTCAGGACATAACCATAACCCAAAATAATGATCCTAACAATGTAACCACTTCTGCTGTTGCATGTACAGTTGGGCCAGATCAAGTTAATGAAGATGAAGATTTATTTCTAGGAATGTATTTTGATAATTACTTTGCTAGAGCTTTTGATTTGGAAACGGACCACGATATAGAATCGGACTTTACTATTTCTTCTGTTGAAATTGGTCAAGGTACAGGAAGAAATACAACCATTACAGTTAGCTTATATACAGCCAACACTACGGATTTAACGAGTGAGGACTTAACGCTTGATTTAATTGCTAGTGAAGATGTTTTTATTATTTCTCAAGCTGACGAAACGGTGCTTTTTGTTCCTATTGACGCTGTAGTTCCCGCAGGTGAGATTTTAGTAATGGAAGTTTTTGTGCCCAACAGCGGGACAGAAACAGACGAAGAATTTTTCATGGGAGTTAATTCAGATGGACAAACTCAACCTTGCTATATAAAAGCTTCAAACTGTGGTGTAGATGATTACATGGATTCGGCAGGTATTGGTGGAGGACAACACTATTTGATGAATGTAATTGGGCAAGAAACTCTTTCAATTAATCAAGCTGAGTTAGAAAAAATTGAAGTTTTCCCGAATCCTGTTTCAGATGTAATTAATCTAGAATTACCCGCAGGTTTAATTCTTGAACAAGCTAGAATTACAGACATGAATGGGAAACAATTAGAAGCCAATTTTGTAGATGGAAAAATGAATGCTTCAGATTTAGCTGCAGGACAATATATTTTAACTCTACAAACAAGTGCGGGAAATTACAATCATAATATATTGAAAAAATAATACCAATTTGATTATACAATGTCCTTAAGAAAACGAAATTGCTTTTTTCTTATATGACGCTGTGAATTATTTGCATAGTCCTGAAGCTTCGGGAGAAATGATGAACAAGAAAATATAAGGGAAAATGAATGAGTTTAATAACGCCATTTTATGGTTAAATAAGTATAACACTAATTAAAATACACATAAGCTCGATGGAAACATCGGGCTTTTTTTATCACTTTTTTAATGCGAAGTTATTTTGAACAAATTACTTTTGGCGAAAAAAAGATGAGAAAGGGTATAAGCTTGGTAATTACTTTTTTATTTACAATATTTTCTTTTTCTCAAATTCAACAAGATACTACTCAAATTGAAGAAGTAGTTGTAAAATCCAGTACCCGACAAAAACAAATCCAGAACAATTCCAAACCTATACATTTAGTAAGTAAACAGGAAATATCCAGAATAGATCCAAGTATTATTACTCCTGTTTTAAATCGTGTTCCTGGTGTGTTTATGCAACAAGGTGCATTAAATACCAACAGAATTACAATCCGCGGTATTGGTGCGCGCTCACAATTTTCTACCAATCGGCTTAAAGCTTATTTAGATAACATACCGCTAACAAGTGCAAACGGAGAAACCACTTTAGATGATTTGGATATTGAAATTCTTGAACAAATTGAAATTACAAAAGGACCTAACAACACGCAATTTGGCGCTGATATTGGTGGAGTAATACAATTAAGTGCCAAAGAGATTTCAATTGATAAAAACTTTTCTAAATACACGAATTTGTTTGGAAGTTATGGGCTCCAAAAACATAGTATTCTAGCAGGACATAAGTCTGATAACAAACAAATACTAGTAAGTTATCACAATTTACAACAAGATGGTTTTAGAGAAAACAGCAATTACCAAAGAGAATCTTTAAATATAATTAGTGAATTATATGCTAACGAAAATACAAGTTTTGATTTTCTTAGTGTGCTAACCGATTTAAAAGCATTTATACCCAGTTCTATAACACAAGAAGATTTAGAAAATAATCCGAGTAATGCAGCTTCTAATTGGAATGCTGCTCAAGGATTTGAGTCGTATACGCGAGGTTTATTTGGTGTTACCTTAAATCAGAAAATCACAGATAATTTAAAAAATAAAACCAGTGTATTTACCAATTTTAAAAATGCTTACGAACCACGACCCTTTGATATTTTAGATGAAAACACTACGGGTTTAGGTTTGCGTTCTAATTTTGAATTACAGACCAAATTATTCAACAGAAATGCCAGCTTCAATTTTGGAACAGAATTAATGTATGAATGGCATGCTACTACCAATTACGATAATTTGTATCAGGAATTTCCAAACCAAGGCAGTGTACAAGGCGATTTGTTTTTCAATATAGATCAAGTACGGTTTTACCAAAATTATTTTGCTGAATTGAGTTACGAACTCACTCCAAAAATCAATTTAGAAACTGGTATAAGTTTAAATTCTACTTCCTTTCAAATAGAAGATCGTTTTTTAAATGATGGAATAGATCAAAGTAGTAAGCACCGTTACGAAACAGCCTTAAATCCAAGGCTTGGAATAAATTACGAAGTAGGTAGAAACAAATATTTGTATGCTAACATCAGCCGAGGTTTTGCTGTTCCAACAGTCGCAGAAAGTTTAACGCCTAGCGGAATTTTAAACACAGATTTATTACCAGAAAAAGCATGGAATTACGAGGTAGGCAGCAAATTGAATTTCTTTAATAATGCCTTGTATACAGAAGTGAATTTATATAGCTTACATGTAAATAATTTATTGGTAGCTCGCCGAACAGCCGAAGATCAATTTATTGGAATTAATGCGGGGAAAACCATACACAACGGAATTGAAAGTTTGATAAAAGGAAACATAAATAAAGGTAAAACACTTTGGCAACCTTATTTTTCGGGTAGCTTTAATTTCTTTGAATTTGATGATTTTGTAGATGAAGAAAACAATTTCAGTGGAAATGATTTAACGGGCGTTCCCGATATGATTATTAATGTAGGTCTAGATTTTGCTTGGAAAAATTTACAAGTTTTTTCCAATTGGAATTATGTAGGCGAAATTCCATTAAATGATGCAAACAGTTTGAGTTCTGCATCCTACCGATTAGTTAATTTGAAAGTGGCCTACACTTTTCAAATAGGTAGAAATTTTGATATTCAATTAAATGCGGGAGTAAACAATCTGCTAAATGAAAAATATGCAGCTAGTGTTTTGCCTAATGCAGTAGGATTTGGTAATTCACCTGCCCGATTTTTTTATCCGGGATTACCTAGAAATTACTTTTTTGGAGCACAGTTTAACTACGATTTTTGATAATACGCAAAGGCTTCATAAATTAACTCATTATCTACTTCTTGGTCTAGCGCACAATCTCCAATTTTGTTTAACAATACAAAATTAATTTGCGAGCCTGTATTTTTCTTATCGTATTTTAAAAGCTGAATAATTTCTTCAATATCTTGTTTCGTAAAATGTACTTTTTTGTAAACGGGCATGATGGCTTGAGTAATTCTATTTAGCTCTTCTTCATTTAATTGAAGTATTTTGAAGGAAATAAAACTCTCTAAAATCATTCCTATGGCAATGGCTTCACCATGCAAAAGTCTTTTTTTGCTTTCGTTTGCTAAAAAGTAAGACTCGATAGCATGTCCAAGTGTGTGACCAAAGTTGAGTGTTTTTCTAAGGTTGTTTTCAAAAGGATCGGCTTCAACAATATTCAATTTAATTTTAATAGAATCGTGAATAAGTTGTGCTAAAAAAGCAGCATCATAGTTTTGAAGCTTTTCAAAATAGCTAAAATAGCTTTCGCTATAAATTAAGCCGTGTTTAATCATCTCGGCAAGTCCGCTTCTGTATTCTTCCTGTGGTAGAGTTCTAAGAAAGTCGGTTATTACCAAAACCATTTTTGGCAAAACAATAGTGCCAACTTGGTTTTTTAAATGGCCTAAATCTATTCCATTTTTGCCGCCTAGAGCAGCATCAACCATGGCTAAAAGCGAAGTTGGTACATGAATGAAATCAATACCGCGTCTAAATGTACTTGCAATAAAACCACCTAAATCTGTAACTACGCCACCGCCTAAATTAATGATTAAACTTTTTCGATCTGCACCTAAATCGGATAAGGTTTTCCAAATTTCGTTACATACCGATAGTTTTTTATTTTCTTCTCCAGCTTCAATTTCTATAACTTCTAATGGGATTTGTATACTAAGGTTTTGCAAAAATTCTGTTAAGCAAGATTCATGTACATTACTATCAGTTAAAATAAATACAGATGAATAATTTGCATTTGCAATATGCTTGTTTACCGCGTGGTAGGATTCATTTTCAAAATAAATAGCGCATTCTTCTAATTGCAGTGGTTTCATTTAAAAAGGCTTCTGTTAATGTTGCTAAAATAAGGTGAATTATAACAAAAATATCCTAGTTCTATTAATATATTTGGAACGCAAATTTTTTTACATGATTGATACTAAAATATTCAATAATACAAAAGATGCTTTTGTATTAAAGTCGGACTCAGACTTAAATCGTTCTTTATTTATTTTCAGATTAATGAGTATTCCTTTTTTAGTACCATTACTCACTTTTTTCACCAATTTATCTTTAAAACTTCGTTTACCAGTAGAATGGATTATTAGGAAAACCATCTTTGCTCAATTTTGTGGAGGTGAGTCTCAAAATGAATGTTTACCGCTTGTAAAATTAATGTATACTAAAAAAGTACATAGCGTTTTAGATTATTCTGTAGAAGGAAAAGATACAGAAGCAGAATTTGATAAAGCGGCTAAAAATAAAATTAACATTATTAAATTTGCTGCAAATGCAAAAGAAATTCCTTTTGCTGTGGCTAAACCAACAGGCTTAGGAAGATTTGATATCTGGGAAAAAGTAACAAGCAATAAACAGCTTTCGGTTAATGAAGAAAAAGAGTGGGAGCGTATTCAAAAGAGATTTGAAAGCGTTTGTGAAGCCGCTTACCAAAACAACACCAAACTTTTAATTGATGCTGAAGAATCTTGGATGCAAGATGCAGCAGATACATTATGCGAGCGCATGATGGAAAAGTACAATAAAGAACAGGTTATTATTTATAATACCTTACAATGCTATAGATGGGATAGACTTTCTTATGTAAAAGAAATGCATGATCGTGCAAAACAGAAAAATTATAAATTGGGTTTCAAAATTGTACGAGGAGCTTATATGGAAAAAGAAAATAGAAGAGCCAAACGCAAAGGTTATCCCACACCTATTTGTGAAAACAAAGAAGCAACAGATGTAAACTTTAATGCGGTTATGACATACAGCTTAGATAACCTAGATGACATTTGGATGTTTATTGGTACGCATAATGAAGTGAGTAGTTATATGGCATTACAGCTTATGGGGCAAAAAGAAATTGAAAGTGATGATGACCGAGTTTGGTTTGGGCAGTTGTATGGTATGAGTGACCATATTAGTTACAATATTGCAGGAGTAAATTCCAATGCTATAAAACTACTTCCATTTGGTCCTATTCGTGATGTGGTTCCTTATTTAATTAGAAGAGCAGAAGAAAACTCATCTGTGCAAGGAGAAGCTGGAAGAGAACTAGCTTTATTGAAAGAAGAGAAACAAAGACGTGAAGGACAATATGTAAAACGAGTTGAATAATGAAAAAAATTGACCTTACTACTAAGGAATACGATACATATTACGAAACTTACCTGAAAAATGTTGAAGCATCTACAGGTTTAATGCAAGGTTTTGAAGCCAGTTTAGATGCTACGCCTACTTTTTTTAAAGAAATTCCAGATACCAAGCTTTTATATGCTTATGCAGAAGGCAAATGGACGCCCAAAGAAATTTTACAACACCTAATTGATACAGAACGTATTTTTACTTACCGAGCACTTCGAATTTCTAGAAACGACACTACGGAATTACCCGGTTTTGATGAAAATGCCTATGTTCCACCTTCACAAGCAAACCAAAAACCCATACTTCAATTAGTAGAAGAATTTACAAGTTTGCGCAAAGCAAATATTGCCTTGTATAAAGGTTTTAATGCAGAAATGCTTCAACGTTTAGGAAAAGCAAGTGGCGGGCCAATTAGTGTTCGCGCAATTCCTTTTATTTTATTAGGACATGAGCTTCACCACATACATATAATCCAAGAAAGATATTTGTAAAACAGAAATCTAAAGGTTTAATGTTTAACAATGCTTTTTCAACTAGAAGAAAAATCGTTTAGTGCTGTTTTAATCCAACTGATGCTATTTCAATAAAACTAGAAAGCTTCAACCCATTGTGCATTTTGATAGAATTCTGTCAATTCGAATAAATTTCACGTTTTAAATGAGTGATTCCAAAGTATCGGGAGTATCAGGAATAAGAATTTTTGGATATGAATTGGTTTTCGACACGATTTTTTTATCAAAAAATCACTATCAATTACCTCTTTATGTAATTTGTCTGTTTTCAGCTACTATCAAAAATGGCTTTACCATTAATGAATAAGTTTGATTGAAATTTTTTCCCTATAAGGGAAATGCCGAAAGGCAAAGGGTGTTTTAGTATGTTATTTTACACCCATCTCTAACCTTCCATCAATGGAAGGGATGAAGCTGATACATTATTTTAGATAAATAAATTTGTTTTAATTGTCACTTTCCATTAAATAAAATTTCCAACCGCTCTCAAGCTGAGATTAAATTATAACTTTTTAATCACTTTTCCTCAAGTAAAATCCAATCTTCTAGAGCGTTCAATCTGTTTTAATATCAATATTGAATTGCATTTTCTTTTTATAAAGTAAAACCTGATAAGAATCATATTCGTAAGTAGAACAAGTACTACAATTCGTCTTAGATTTGTAGAATAAATACTACTTGTTATTAATTTAAAATTGTACGTCATGAAAACTATAAACAGAAACCAGATTTTTTCTTTAGTGTTCCTAAGCCTGACAATGCTTATCGGCTTTACTACTGCAAAGGCAAACCACCTAGCAACGGAAGATTATAACTACAATGTTACTTTAGAAAATGAAATATTTAATCTCGAAGAGCAAAGCGAAGCAAATTGGCAAGCCCTTGCAGTAGATCAAATTCAAGAACCAACATTAGAAGATACAAAAAAAATGAATGTACTTTTATATAGAGAAGATTCATACAACGCAGGTAGCACATCTTCAGATGCAATTGAAATTCGCTTTACAATAAATGGCTTTAATGGTTTAGACGATAGAGATGCTCCTAAAATGAATAACGTTGATGAAAATCTAGCGCGGATTCAAGATGGAGAACTTTTGGTGTTAGAAAACAGAGCTTTTCCTGAAGCAGATGAAAATTTACAATTGTTTATGAATCAATTTTCTACAACTAATTATGTTCTGAAATTTATTTTGCCAGAATTTGAAGATGTAAAATTGAAACTTGTAGACAATTATACCAATGTAAGTCATGATTTGCCAACTGGAGAAAGTACAGTTAATTTTGTCTTAGATAATTCTAACGCATCACAAGCTTACAACCGTTTTTCTCTAGTATTTGAACCAATTACGCTAAGTACTGTAAACTATGCAAACAAAGCAAAAGTTAGTCTGTATCCAAACCCAGTGAAAAGCAATTATTTTTATGTTGAAGTGCCAAGCAATTCAAACGCAGATGTACTTGTAGAAATATTTAATGCGCAAGGAAGAAAAGTGAAGACTCAAGTTTTCAAAAACCAAACATCAAATACCATTAAAGTTGACAATTTAAATCTAACCCAAGGGGTATATTATTTCAAAATTCAAGGTAAACATAATTTGAATGTAACTAAGAAGTTTATTAAGTCATAGAACCCACGCACATTTTTAATTTCAAAACCGTCTTGTAAATTCTACAAGACGGTTTTTTTAATTAGACGAACTTTTATTGGAGTTTTTTTTGTGAAATATCCCCATGTGTCTGTTAGCAAAACACTTACTAAGTCTTGAATACAAAGAATTCATTGGTGTGAAAGTGTTAAAATTTAAAAATATTCTACAATAAAGTAGAATTTATACTACTGTTTCATCTAAATTTGTAGAACAAATACTACTTAAAAGGTAATCAAAATTTAAAAGCCATGAAAGCAAATTACACAAATCAGTTTTTTACACTTGTGTTTTCAAGTATTTTAATGTTTGTTTGTAGCGCAAACTTATTGGCAAACAGCAAAGTTTCATCACTTGTAAATGAAAACAAGGCTTTAGAACTAGCAAACGCAGAGATCATTTCAGCATTAAATGCTGAAGAACTAACCTATGATTTATGGTATGGTTATGATGGAGAAAATGGTTTTACACCAAATTCAACTCAGTACATTCAAGTGGCTTCTGCTACAACTGTTACCTTAACAGGAGATTTAGAAGTAGCAGGATTACTTTTAAGTGTAGATTCAGAATTAAATTTGAATGGTTTTACACTAACTATTAACGATGACGATATTGAAACAAACGGAGGTAAGATTGTTGCTTCCGCATCAAATTCAAAAATTTTATTTTCTGGTGCAAGTCAACAAAATTTTGATGCTTCAAGTATAAAAGATAATTTATTATGGGAGTTAGGTTTAAACAACCCAAGCCAATTAAGCATTACTAATAATTTAAAAATTACCAAATTACTTAAAATAGATGCAGGTGATTTGAATGTTTCGGCAGCAAGCTTAACTTTTGCGTGTGAATTTAACACTTCATCAATTCAAACTGCACAAATTGATCAGGTGCCTGCAACCTCCGAAATTATTGGAGATGTAGACGTAGAGCAATGTTTTGAAGCAAGAAGAGCTTGGAGATTTGTAGGTTCTCCTGTAAATACAACCGGAAGCATTCATACCAACTGGCAAGAAGGAGCAACTGCTTACAGTCATGATCCAGTTCCTGGATATGGAGTTCACATTACTGGATTAGGTTTTTCTAGTATGAGCCCAACCTATGATACTACAGATGGTTTTGATTGGAATCCTTCAGGAAATTCATCAATGTTTGTTTGGAGTAAAGACAATCAATTTTGGAGTCCAATAGACAATACAAACCTCAACATACTTCAGTCTGGAGATGCGTATAGATTAATGGTAAGAGGAGATCGTACAACAGATATTACTTCTTCTTATGCGGCGCCTTCTCCTACTAAATTAAGTACTTATGGAAGCATGAGTGTAGGTACGCAAGATTTCTCTAATCAATTTTCACCTTATGCAAATCATTATGCATTTATTGCCAACCCTTATCAAGCAGTAGTAGATTTACATCAAGTTTACCAAGATGCTACAAATATCTCTGAAATTGTAATGATTTGGGACCCATGGTTAGGCGGTGTTCCAGAGCCAGGTCAGCCAGGTGGAAGAGGTGCGTGGATAACCTACAATCTTTCAAGTGGAGTAGATTCGAATTCTGATTCAGAATTCGATGGTTTTCTACAGCCTTATC
The DNA here is from genome assembly GCF_014640195.1 of Psychroflexus planctonicus. GTDB lineage: Bacteria > Bacteroidota > Bacteroidia > Flavobacteriales > Flavobacteriaceae > Psychroflexus > Psychroflexus planctonicus. The sequence goes on along the minus strand of NZ_BMGM01000010.1, from coordinate 14,274 downwards.
AAGCAGTGGTTTTCCAAACTAAAAATAACGGAGCGGTAAGTCTTCAATTTAAAGAAGAACACAAAGCAATAAACCAAACAACTTTGCAAACTTTTTCTGTTGAAGAAAACGAAAACAAAACATTGCAAGTTCAATTGTATACACAAGAAGCATTTAATGCAAACAGCACATCTTCAGATGCATTTGTAATTCACTTTACAGATGATGGATACAACGGAATAGACTACAGAGATGCTCCTAAAATGGATAATGTAGACGAAAATTTTGCAAGATTTCATAATGGAGATTTACTAGTTGTAGAAAATAGAGCCTATCCTGTGGCAGATGAAAACTTAGGTTTATTTATAAATCAATTTTCTTGTGATGATTACACCGTAAAATTGAATGTGCCTGAATTTGAAGATGTAGAAATGAAATTGGTTGATTACTACACAGGCATCACTCATGATTTAGACGAAGGAATTAATTTAGTGAATTTTTCAGTTGATGCTTCCAATGCATCTAGAGCTTACAATCGTTTTTCATTAAGCTTCGAACAAATTACTTTAAACACATCCACTTTTGAAGATGAAAATGCAATTACTCTGTACCCAAATCCAGTACAATCAGATTACCTATATGTAGAACTTCCGCAAAATTTAAATGGTGATATTTCAGTTGAAATATTTGATGTGCAAGGAAGAAAAGTAAATGCGAAGATTTACGAAAATCAAAATTCAAGCTCATTAAAAATTGAAAATTTAAACTTGAATAGTGGAGTTTATTTTCTTAAAGTTAAAGATCAGCAAAAATTAAATACTACGGTTAAGTTTATAAAAAGTTAATTTTTTTGGCGAAATAAGTTTTGAATAATGCCGGTTACAATAAAAATTTATTTTGGCTTTAGGTCTACAAAATCTATACGTATCTATACATAAGATGCTTTTATTATTTATCATTCATTTAATCTTTTTAATACAAAATAAACCTAATTTATGATACTTCTTTGTATTGATATTTTAATGTAAGTTGAAGATAATCAAAATTGTAGATAATTAAAATTGTAGAAAAACACTTACAGCTAATCTGTTTTAATCATGATAATTAATATTAGTTTTGTAAATAATATTTTTATAATTCATTATGAAACGTTTAGTATTAGTTGTAATCATGCTTATGGTGTCTTTAGGATACGCACAAGAAGTAGAAACCATTACAACACCAGGCACAGGAACTTTTACGGTACCTTCAGGTGTTTCAGAAATTACAGTAGAAACCTGGGGCGGCGGTGGCCGTGGAGGTGATGCAAGCTGTTGTGGAACTGAAGCATCTGGCGGCGGCGGCGGCGGCGCTTATTCTCGCCAAACAATTAGCGTTTCTCCAGGTCAAATAATCAGCTATACCGTTGGTGCTGGCTCAACAAGTACGGCTTCTGGAGGAACTTCAGAAGCTAGCACAAATTCAAGTGTTTTTGTGCGCGCAGTCGGTGGTAGTTCAGTAGGTGATAATTCATCTCCTGGGGGTTCTGGTGGATTAGCTTCATCAGGTATAGGCGCAGTTCGTTTCAGCGGAGGTAATGGAGCAAGTGAATCATCAGATAATTCAGGTGGTGGCGGTTCATCGGCTGGAACTTCTTCAAATGGTAATAATGCAATTGGATCAACTGGGGCTTCAGCTCCTGCCGGAGGCGGTATCGGAGGTAATGGTCTTACTTCTGGGTCTGGAAGTGGTAGTGCTGGTCAAGCTCCTGGTGGCGGTGGCGGTGGCTCAAGAAGAGTTTCTTTTGGTGGCTCTCCCGATGGTGGAGCTGGTGGTAATGGACGTATAGTAATCTCTTATACTCAATTAACAAATAGCGGGCAAGATGGCGCTCTAGAATTTGCCCAAGGCGATGGTAATCCAACTGGTAATGGCCCAATACAGTCAACTTCAATCCGGTTTAGAAATAACCAAGATAACCCAGCGGCTAATACGTTTTCAACTTATACACCGGAATTAAATGTTGATTTTACACTGACTAATCATCAATATAATTTCTCTGGATTTGCTGCTTCTGCAACAGGTGCTTTTGGTTATGCTAATGCTGCCAACCCTGTATTTGAAAATATGAATATCATTGGTGGCGGTATAAATGCATATTTCACATCTTATAATTCGGTTTCTGGTTCAGGAATTGATGTAACTCAAAATCAAGGTGTTGAATTACAAGCCATATCATCAACTTTAAATGGTGTCGTAGCGACATCAAGTCGTGAACAAATGTATGATATTGAAATCAACTTTGATCGCCCTGTTGATAATCCTATTCTTCATATTGCAGGTTTAGGAGGTTCAGCAGGCGGTACTAATTTTTCAGTAGAATTTGACGTAGTGAATACCAATACTAGCGTAACACTTGATCGCTTATCCGGAACAGTACCCTTTGAAGTAGTTGGTAATCAAATTAATCACTCCGACGCTAGTCCTGGCGCAACAGGTGCAACGGCTGGCTCGGGTTCTGTTCGCTTAAATGGTGAAGGCTTAACGAGTTTAACTTTAAGAACTTATTTACGCGGTGATGGCGCTGGTAATTGGTCTACAAACACAACTGATCCTGCAGGTGATGGCTTTTATATTGGGTTTTCAGTTGGCGAGTCTAATTTAGAAATTTCTTCATCAGTGAGTAACACTACGCCTGACCCAGATGATAATGTTACCTTTACATTTACAGCTGAAAATTTAGGGACATCTAATACAACTGGTGTTGATATTGATGCACTTTTACCTGATGGTTATAGCTTTGTGAGTGCCAGCCCGAGTGTTGGGTCTTATGATTCTGGTACGGGTTTATGGACACTTGGTGATTTAGACTTCGGCGATAGTGAAACGCTTGAAGTTGTCGCTACGGTAAATGCCACTGGCGATCATGTTTACTCAGCTACCATTGATGGTGATTTAAGAGATCCAGATTTAAGTAATAATAATACTTCTATATTTGTTGCACCTCAAGTGGACACCGATGGTGATGGTGTTTTAGATGTAGACGACCTTGATGATGATAATGATGGTATTTTAGATACAGATGAAGTAGCTAATGATACATTTAACATATCTGAAGGGGATAGCTTTACATTTGATAATATACCTAATATTGGTACTGACGGTGGGCAATTAGTTTTAGATTTTACTAGTCTCGACAATTCATTTAACTTAACTTTTAATGGCCAAAGTTTAAACCCATCCGATCCAGAATTTGAATATTCTACAAGTGCTGTACCAGTAGATTCTAATTTTATGCGTTTTCTTTCTGATGATTGTCGTTATGAAGAATGTGGGATTGCAAGTGTTTGGACATTTACAGCAGAGCCTGTCGTTCGTGTTATTATTGATGGCAACGGTAATGTTAGCTTTTTTGGTAGACGTTCTGCAACATCACCATTAGAGCCTATGTACCCAGAATTAGGTGTTGATAATGTTACTTGGACTTCAAATAATACAATCGTTATTGGTCAATCAATAGTTGGTCCTACTAATGCATCCGGAACTTTAAATTATACAGTTGATACGGACGGTGATGGTATACCTGATAATCTAGATTTAGATTCGGATGGAGATGGTTGTAGCGATGCTAATGAATATTACGAGAGTAATACTGCTGATGGTGGAGACGATGGCGTCTTTGGGTTAGGTACACCAAGTGTAGATTCAGACGGTTTAGTTATTGCCGCTGGTTATGATGGTACAAATCTTTCATCAGTAACTGATGATACGGTGGTTAGAGGTTGTGATTTTATTCAAGATGTTGCAGGAGACTGGTCTACGGCTTCAAACTGGAATTTTGACATCGTGCCGACCTTAGATAATAATGCTATAATCCGTGCTAACTCTACAGTTAGCACTAATCAAGCCATAAATAATCTAGAAGTTGACCCTACTTACACAGTGAGTATAAACAACGGCAATACAGTAAATATCAAAGGAGATCTGACCAACAACGGAGATTTTGAAGGAGATGGTGTTGTTGTATTTGATGGTGCTGTTGCTCAAAACATATTTGGTGATGGAACTTATGCAGGTACTTTTACAAATATCGAACTTGACAATTCTTCAGGATTAACACTCCAAGACGACATTATAATAACTAGTTCTTTGAATGTTGAAGTAGGAGATTTTGTGTCAAACGGAAGAGCTACATTTTTCTGTGATTTTTCAGGAACAAATCCAAAAACAGCCATGATAGATGAATTAGCATCAGGAGCAAGAGTTGTTGGAGATGTTACTACACAACAATGTTTTCCAGGTCGTCGTGCTTTCCGTTTTGTTACTTCAAGCGTAAACACAACGGGTCCTATACGAGAATATTGGCAAGAAGATGCAAGTGCTTGGAATGATAATCCTGTTCCTGGTTATGGTACACATATTACTGGTTTGGGTGTAGAAAATGAAACCCCAACAAACGATGGCTTAAACGGGTTTGATTGGCAACCTTCTGGAAATCCATCCTTATTTGAGTTTGATAATTCTACAGGTACTTGGTCACCTATAGATAATACAGACGTAAATACTTTAGAAGCTGGAAAACCTTATCGAATTATGATTCGTGGTTCTCGGGATGTAGATATTCAATTTAATGCATCTGCATCAAGTAATACGATATTAAGAGGAACTGGCCTCATCGAGAGAGGTCCTGTTACTTTTAATGATGCTGGATTTGGGCAAAACTTTGATGATGTGATTTTTATAGGAAATCCATTTCAAGCTATTGTAGACTTAGAATTGGTACTAGCCAATTCATCAAATATACGCTCGTTTGTGCAGGTTTGGGATCCAAAATTAGGAGGAGTTGAAAACGATGGATTTTTAGGTGGTCGAGGCGCATTTACCAATATAGATTTAAATGAACCAAATTTAGAAGACCAAAGTTCCAATCCTGATAGCGATGCAAATAAATATTTGCAAGCTTACCAAGGAATTTACTTTTTTGCAGATGGCAACGGACAGCCATCAATTGTTTTTAATGAATCTGATAAGCGAATACAAGAAGATCAAACCACCATATTTAGTCAGCCAGCTTCGAGCCAGCAGATGCTTATTAAATTGTTCGATCAAAATTCGTATAATTCAGGAAGTACTTCTAGAGATGCAATCATTATCAAATTTTCTGAATATTACAACAATGCTTTTGAAGTTGAAGATGCACCTAAAATGGAAAATGCAGATGAAAATCTAGCTCGCTTTATAGCTGGAGATCTAAGTTCTTACGAAAAAAGAAATCTACCACAAGAAGGAGAAGTCTTGCCTTTATTTGTGAATAAATACCGTATGACAGATTATGTATTTACTTTAGACTTGGAAGGTTTTGATGCAAATACTAATGTATTTTTAAAAGATAATTATACCGATGAGTTACATGTATTAGATGCAGGTCAAAATGAAGTTTACTTCACAGTAAATAGCAGTGTAAATGCCTCAGTAGCTTTTAATCGGTTTTCAATAGTATTTGAGAATGAAACTTTAAATACGGAAGTTGTAGAAAAGAACACTTTACAAGTATACCCTAATCCTGTAGAAAGTACTTTAAATGTTGTTATACCAAATGTTGCAAATCAGAAAACAAGCATTCAAATATTTGATATGCTAGGTAAACAAGTTTACAGTAAAACCCTTGAAGTAGATGGTTCAGGAAGAATGCAAATTAATAACTTTAATCTAAACCAAGGAGCTTATTTACTTAAAGTGTTAGATGCAAATGGAAATGAATATTCGCATAAAATACTTAAGAAGTAATCTAAATATTTTAAAATAAAAAAGGGAAAGCACTAGATGCTTTCCCTTTTTTTGTAGCGTGAGCCAGAATTGAACTGGCGACCTCCGGGTTATGAATCCGACGCTCTAACCAACTGAGCTATCACGCCATTTTTGAGTTTGCAAATATACAATCTTAAGTCTTTAAAACAACATACATTTTAATTTTTTCGAACTAAAAAATTAATGCTTCGAGAATTATTTTTTATATTGCTCAATTATATATAACAATTATAAATAAAGATAATGAGTGAAAAAGTAAAATACGAGATGGAATTTCCCATTCAGGTGTCGCCATCGCTTCTATATCAATATATTTCTACACCTTCAGGCCTTAGCGAATGGTTTGCAGATAATGTAAACTCAAGAGGAGAGTTATTTACTTTTATATGGGAAGGCAGTGAAGAACAAGCCAAATTGGTTACTAAAAAATCTGACGAAAAAATAAAACTTAAGTGGGTAGAAGATGAAGATCCATCTGCTTATTTTCAAATGCGCATTCAAGTTGATGAAATTACCAAGGATGTTTCGCTCATGATAACCGATTTTGCCTACGATGATGAGATTGACGAAGGTAAAATGCTATGGGAAAACATGATTTCAGAGTTAAAACAAATTTTAGGATCAGCATAAAAATAATTACATGATTCACCTAAACGGCGAACTAGTAGAAGAAAAATCTGCTAAACTTAGTATTTTAAATCGCGGATTTCAATATGGAGATGCTTTGTTTGAAAGTATTCGGGTAATTAATAACCAAATAATGTTTTGGGAAACCCACTACTTTAGACTTATGTCTTCAATGCGAATCCTAAGAATGGAAATACCAGATTTTTTTTCGCCAGAAAAATTAGCCGAACTAATTCACGATGTAGTTGAAGCTAACAACTACCTATCTCAAGCTGTAAAAGTTAAGATAAATGTATATCGTGATGGCAAAGGTTTGTATTTGCCAGACTCTAAACATGTTGGTTATATAATAAGCGCATCTCCAATTTCATCGCCGTTCTTTATTAAAAGTAATTCGTATTGCGAAGTGGAGTTGTTTAAAGACCATTACTTAAATAGTGGATTATTATCTACGCTAAAAACCAATAATAAGCTTACTCAAATTCTAGCTAGCATTTTTGCTAAAGAAAATGGATACGATAACTGCTTGATGTTGAACGAAAATAAATCTGTAGTTGAAGCCACTAATGGAAACTTGTTTCTATTGAAAAATAACAAACTAAAGACTCCGCCTTTATCGGACGGTTGTTTAAATGGAATTATTAGAAAACAATTGGTTGAAATTGTAGGTGAGCTTGATGAGTATGAAATTGAAGAAGCTTCAATTTCTCCTTTTGAGCTTCAAAAAGCAGATGAATTATTTTATACCAATGCTATACAAGGAATAGTATCAATTAACAAATACAGAAAAAAAGAATTCAATACTGAATTTTCAACTCAATTAATAGGTAAATTAAATGCTAGAGCGAGACTTTCAGATTAGCTGATTAATTGTAGCTTGGGTTTTCTGGAGCATTTTGCCAAATTAAATATTCACCTCCAATTTTTTGAATTTCATTTTTCCAATAAATAGAATCTTTAGCGATAATAACTTGGTTGTAATTTACGTCTTCAGCCACTAACCAAGCCTCAGATTTAAGCTCATCTTCAAGTTGTTTTGCATCCCAACCAGAATATCCTAAAAAGAATTTAATTTCGTGTTCGCTTATTTTATACTCATTTATTAATTCTACAATGGCTTCAAATGAGCCTCCCCAGTAAATTCCATTCGAAATCTCTACGCTACCTGGAATTAAATCAGGTACTTTATGAATAAAGTACAAATTGTCTTGTTCTACTGGTCCGCCGTTATATAATTTAAATTTTGTTTTTACATCTGGCACCAATTCGTCTAGCGTAACGTTTAAAAGCTTGTTTAAAATAAAGCCAACTGAACCTGTTTCGGTATGATGCGATAATAGTATTACAGATCTATTGAAAGATAAATCACCTATAATAGATGGCTCTGCTACAAGTAAGCTACCTTTTTGTGGATTTAATTCTTTCATAACATATTTTATTTATATAAAAATAAATTGAAATTTTTAATTACACAAACTACTTTATATAAAAAAAAGACCTAATTAAAGGTCTTTTTAAGTTTAGTATGTAAACAAAAATTAGTTTACTGCTTTCTGTAATTCTGATCCAGCTTTGAATTTCACTACATTTTTAGCAGCAATCTTGATAGTTTTTCCAGTTTGTGGGTTTCTTCCTTCTCTAGCTGCTCTTTTAGAAACAGACCAAGAACCGAATCCTACTAAAGAAACACGCTCTTCTTTTTTCAAGGCTCCTTCTACATTGTTTAAGAAAGATTCTAATGCTTTTTTTGCTGCTGCTTTTGAGATGCCAGCATCTTCTGCCATTGCATCAATTAAGTTTGTTTTGTTCATGATTAAATTTAAATTATGGTTAAACGTAAATATTGTTTACAAATTTATACGGAATTCCTTACCATACAAGGCATGAGCACTAATTTACCCGATATTGTTAATAAATCGCCTTAATTGTTAATAACTTTTGACTTGTAAAAGTTTCTTTGTATGAAGTGCCGATTTTACTCGAACCTAGCAGTTTCATTTAAACTAAAGCCATTTAAAAAGTCTATAATTTTCATTTTCCTTTTTCCTTCTGTTTTTAATTCTTCAACATAAAGAATACCATCCTGCGTAAAAATTCCTAATTTCCGTTTATCAAAAAGTACTTGCCCTGGTGTTTTGTTGTGTTCAGTAATCTCAAAGGTGGAACTAAATATCTTTACGTTAATTTCTTCTTCGTCTAGGACTAATTTTGTCCATGCAACGGGAAAAGGATTTAAACCGCGTATTAAATTATATGTGTGTTTACTTTTGTTATTCCACTCAATTCTGGTGTTTTCTTTGGTGAGTTTTGGAGCTGCTGGAATAGTTTTGTTTGGATCAAGCTTCTGGGGTTTTGTTTCAATATGAGTACCTTTTTCTTGTATAAGATCGAGCGTTTCAACAACCAATTCTGCACCTAAATTCATGAGTCTTTTATATAAATCACCTACATTTTCTGTGTGGTTAATGCTGGTTTTTCTATTCAAAATAATATGCCCAGTATCTATTTTTTCATCTATAAAAAATGAAGTTACACCTGTTTCAGATTCACCATTAATAATAGACCAATGAATAGGTGCAGCTCCTCGGTACTTAGGTAATAATGATGCATGTAAATTGAAAGTTCCATATTTTGGGAAATTCCACACTTCTTTTGGTAACATTCTAAAAGCAACAACAACAATTACATCAGGATTCATTTGTTTCAATTGATGTTGAAATTCTTCTGATTTTAAATTGGTTGGTTGGTAAACAGGTAAATTGTTTTTCATGGCGAATTTTTTTACATCAGATTCTTGTAGCTTTCTGCCACGTCCAGCGGGTTTGTCTACAGCTGTAACCACACCTACTATTTCATGATTAGTTTCTGTTATTTTTGACAAGCTGCCTACAGCAAATTCTGGTGTTCCCATAAAACAAACACGTAATCTTTTTTCCATTATTTTGTTAATTTATAAGTGTTTTTTAAACTCAGTTTAATTTTTTGTTGTGCTAAGAGTTTTTTTAATGTTGCTATAATTTCAGTTTTAGAAAATATACCAAATTCAATTAGTTTTCTAGCATCTAGTTCGTTTTCAGAAAGTTTTTCTAATATAAATTCAGAAACTTCAACATATTCTATTTTATGGTTTTGTTTGTCTTCTTCGCCTAAACAAACCGAACAAATACCACAATCTTCCAATTTTTCTTCTCCAAAATACTGCATTAACTGTCTGCTTTTACAAACATCTTTATTTCTAACAAACTCAACAACTGCTTTTGCTTTTTCATATTTATGTAGCTTGTATTTTTTAATGTATTTGGCGTGCATTAAAACACTTCTTTCATTCTCTTTTGGTACAAGAAAAGTGATGCTTAAATCATGCATGTATATTTCAGCATTAATGTATGCTTGTTTTTCTAGAAGATGAATGCTTTTGAGCAAGTCTTCTTTTGAAACCTTAGCCAAATGAGAAATTAAATTAAAATCTATATTTACTTTATTATCAAACAAGCCACCATAGGTTCTTAAAATAGTTTGAATAGCATTCGCATAAGAAGGATGATGATCTAAAAAATTGAAAAGTTGATTCTGATTGCAAATAAACTGAATAGAAGTTTGTTTGTTTGATGATTTGTTGAGACTTAGAATGCTTAATCTTTCTAATAATTCTAAGGTTTGGTAAACTAAATGGGTATTAAAATTATACTTCTTACAGAATGAAAATAAGTCAAAATCATAGGTTTCATTTTCACCTTCGCCATAGGCTATTTTGAAAAATGCTGTTAACTTTTTATAAATTTCAATAACTTCATTTAACTCTGGAATTACATCAATAAATTGTTGTTTTAACCTTTTAAAGTCGCTTTCATTATACAGTATAGTTGCTGTTGAAGCTAAACCGTCACGGCCACACCTTCCTACTTCTTGAAAATAACTTTCAAGATTTTCGGGTAGATGAAAATGAATTACTTGTCTAACATTTGCTTTGTCAATTCCCATTCCAAATGCACTTGTAGCTACAACAGTTTGAACACTTTCATCAAGCCATTTCTCTAAAACTTTCTTTCTTTCTTTATGTTCCATACCACCATTGTAAGAAAGTGATGGTATTTTATTTTGATTTAAAAACGAACTCAATTCTTTGGTAGCAGATCTGCTGCGGACATAAATTATAGAAGTTTCTTTTTTTTGCTGAAGCTTTTGTAATAACTCGTAGCGTTTGTCAAATGCAAATTTTACTTTTAGAGCAATATTGGCTCTTTTGAAGCTTTTTTTTACCACTTTAGGATTGTCTAACTCTAAAAGTTCTAGAATATCTTTCTGAACTTCTTCAGTGGCTGTTGCTGTTAATGCAATTGTATTTGTTTTGGGTTTCAACTCTTTTAGAACGGTTAATTTTCTAAAAGCCGGTCTAAAATCATGTCCCCATTGAGAAATACAATGTGCTTCATCTATGGCAAATAAATTCACATTCATTTGCTTAATTCGTTCTTGTACAAGCTCTTGTTGAAGCCGCTCTGGAGATATGTAAAGAAACTTTATCTTTCCGTAAATACAGTTGTCAAGAATTCTGTTTACATCCCTATAATTCATTCCGCCTTTAAGATAAGTTGCTGCAATTCCTCGATCATTTAAATTTTGAACTTGATCTTGCATGAGTGCAACCAAAGGAGAAATAACAATGCAAATACCATCTTTGCATAATGCTGGAATCTGAAAACAAATTGATTTTCCGCCCCCAGTAGGCAAAAAACCACAGACATTGTCGCCGTTTAAAACATGCTTAATTAAAACATCTTGCGGATGGCGAAATGAAGTATATCCCCAATATTTTTCTAAAATTTGGAGAGGTGTTTTCATCAGTCTTGATGTTTTAAGATGAAGTCTGCTCGTTCTTGAATGCTAACTTTAGGTACACTAATTAAATCATAACCCAAGTCAGTATATGTTTTCTGAAGATGAAAATCTATTTCTTTGGCTTCGTCTAAGTTTTCATAACGCTCATTGTCACTTATAAAAATCTCTTCCCACATAGGAAAATAAAAGACTTTATTGTAAATGTATTTCTTGTTAGCTTGGCTGAACTCAGCTGGGTAGTTTTGGTTAGAATAATTCAAATAAGCTGAAACGTCTGGAATTCCACGATCTATATAAACTACATTTTCATTTATTAGATTTGCATCGTGAAATTGTTTTATCCTGCCTTCCAACAAAGCTTTGCTAAATGCAAGTGGATCTGTAAGGTAAAGTTGGTCAACTCCTTTTTCTTTTGCAGCTAAAGTAATTTCTCTTGCTATTTCAGGAAAACAACAGTAACCTAAGCTAGACAAATAATTTAAAGTTGTACTTTTACCAGTTCCAGGACCGCCTATTAACAAATGCTTTTGGATTTTCTGTATCATTAAGTGGTAAGTTTGAGTATATTTTATCTAAAACAATAAGTATATTTGCAAAAAAACAGATATATGCCACAAAAAAATGATGCTGAATTTTATGCTAATTTAGAAAATAAACTAGCTAAAACATCCAATTGGCCATCGGCATATTTATATAAATTTATTGTTCCAACTTCAGATGCAAAGATAGAGAAGCTAGTTGAAATATTTGACAACTTGGGAGCGGTAATAAAAACCAAAAAATCATCTAAGGGTAAATTTACCAGTGTATCTATTCATTTGAAAATGAAAAACCCACAAGATGTAATTTCAAAATATAAAGAAGTAGGCGAAAAAATTGAAGGAGTTATTTCTCTTTAATTGCTTATTTTGCAACTCTAAAATAAATACTTTGATAGAAGATTTAGAATACAATTCAGGAAGAACACAGTTAAGAATGCCAGAATATGGCAGAAATGTTCAAAAAATGGTGGAGCATGCCTTAACTGTTGAAGATAAAAATGAACGAAACCAGATTGCTCAGAACATCATTACTGTAATGGGAAATATGTCACCACATTTAAGAGATGTTGCAGATTTTCAGCATAAATTATGGGATCAATTATTTATAATCAGCGATTTTGAGTTAGATGTAGATGCTCCGTTTCCCAAACCAACAAGAGAACTTTTGTTTGAAAGACCTGAGCCATTAAATTATCCGCAAAATCACCCTAAATATCGTTTTTATGGAAACAATATTCAATTGATGATTGATGAAGCTATTGCTATGGATGAAGGTGACTTGAAGGAAGCTCTAATTCTGAACATAGCCAACCATATGAAGAAATGTTACCTCAATTGGAACAAAGATTCAGTTAAAGATGAAGTGATTTTTCAACATCTAAACGAATTAAGTAATGGCAAAATCAAACTTAAAACGGAAGAAGAAGCATTAAAACAAGCTTCAGATCTAGTAAAGAAGAAGCCTAGAAATGTTGTAAAAAAAGGAGTTAAAAGCAGCAATAAAAATAATCGAAAAAAACGAATTCGTTAATGGGAACTTTTCAAATAGAAGGTGGTCATCAGCTAAAAGGTGAAATTAAACCACAAGGAGCAAAAAATGAAACTTTACAAATTCTTTGTGCCGTTTTATTAACACCAGAAAAAGTAGTTATCAATAATATTCCAGATATCAGAGATGTAAATAAGTTAATTGAAATTCTCGGTAATCTTGGTGTTAAGATACAAAAATTAGGAAATGGTAGTTATTCCTTTAAAAGCGATGAACTTAATTTAGATTATTTAGAAAGTGAGCTATTTAAAGAAGAAGGGAGTAGTTTACGTGGTTCAATTATGATTGTTGGTCCACTTTTAGGAAGATTTGGAAAGGGGTATATTCCAAGACCCGGAGGAGATAAAATAGGAAGAAGAAGACTAGACACCCATTTTGAAGGTTTTATTAAATTGGGGGCGAAATTTCGTTACAATAAAGAAGAGCGTTTTTATGGTGTTGAAGCTCCTGATGGCTTACAAGGAACTTACATGCTTCTAGAAGAAGCTTCTGTTACAGGAACAGCAAACATTTTAATGGCCGCAGTTTTAGCAAATGGAAAAACAACAATTTACAATGCAGCATGCGAACCTTATTTGCAACAACTTTGTAAGATGTTAGTTAGCATGGGAGCCAAAATTGAAGGTATTGGCTCTAATTTATTACATATAGATGGTGTTGATTCGCTAAAAGGTTGTGAACATACTGTTCTGCCAGATATGGTCGAGATAGGTTCATGGATTGGTCTTGCTGCTATGACCAAAAGTGATATAACAATCAAAAATGTTAGCTGGGATAATTTAGGCTTAATTCCTGCTACATTCAAAAAACTAGGTATTACTGTAGAAAGACGTAATGATGATTTATATATTCCAGCTCATGAAAATGGTTATGAAGTAGCTAGTTTTATAGATGGATCAATAATGAATATTAGTGATGCTCCTTGGCCAGGTTTTACACCAGATTTATTGAGTATAATTTTAGTAGTCGCTACTCAGGCTAGAGGAAGTGTGCTTATACATCAAAAAATGTTTGAAAGTCGATTGTTTTTTGTAGATAAACTAATCGACATGGGAGCAAAGATTATTCTTTGTGATCCACACAGAGCAACTGTTATTGGACATGATTTTCAATCTAAATTGAAAGCTACTACCATGACAAGTCCAGATATTAGAGCTGGAATTTCATTATTGATTGCAGCACTTTCTGCAAAAGGAACTTCTACTATTCATAACATAGAACAAATCGATAGAGGTTATGAAAATATCGATGAGCGATTAAAAAATATCGGAGCAAAGATTACTCGTGTTGCTTAAATGCTTGTTATGAGAGTGTTATGATGGTGTAAAAATTCCCTCAATTATTTCCTTAAAAACATTTGTTTTGTATTGCAAAAAGGTTGTATTTTTGCGCCCCGCAAGTTCGCTATGATGTTTGGTTTTGGTAATGTAGAGTGTTTTGTAAAAATATTTA
>NZ_BMGM01000009.1 GCF_014640195.1 Psychroflexus planctonicus | reverse complement strand
CTCATCTCTCACTTCTTTTCAATCTTCAAATTAACACCTACTTACATTAACCAATTTAAGGTTGTAAAATGGCATTATAATTACTTTGATTAGTTAGAATTTCTTGTGCGGTTTTAATTTCTTCACCTTGTTGAATGTCGTAATTAAAAACTCCTTCTTCGTAAAAATAACGCTGTACTATTTCACGGCTGAGCAGTTTCATAATTTGTTCCTTTTGCTGTACTAAAGCATCTTTTTTAGCATCAGCTAAACCTTCTTGTAAAGCTTCAATTTCTTTGTTTAATACTGTTTTTAAAGCTTCATCTTCAGCAGCAGCTAACATTTTCTGAAAGTGTTTTTCGGTTTCATTTTCAAATTCAAATCCTTTTTCTTCTGTAAAAGTTACAAATTTTTTGAAGTCTCTATCGCTTAATTGGAAATCTTCAATCTTTTCAATTTCATTATCATAAAAATACTGTGTAGCAAAATCGAATATGAGAAACTTCTGTAAAAGTGCTTGAGTTATGCCTTCTACTTTAGCATCTTCTATGCTGATATCTGGCATAATTCCGCCGCCATCAAATACTTTTCTTCCGTTTTTGGTGGTAAATTCGTTATAGGCATCTTCGGTATTTCTAATGGCTTTGCCATCTTGGTATTGTAAGGCTTGTATGCATCTTCCGCTAGGTGTGTAATAGCGCGAAATGGTGATTTTAGCCGAAGTACCGTAACTCAAATTCTTTGGTCGTTGCACCAAACCTTTGCCAAAACTACGGTTGCCGATGATTACACCACGGTCTAAATCTTGAATACTTCCAGAAACAATTTCGGAAGCAGAAGCACTGCGTTCGTTGATTAAAACTGCCAAAGGAATTTCGGTATCTACCGGTCTGTTTTGGGTTACATAATTGGCGTTGTATTTTTCTATAGCCGATTTAGTAAACGTGATTTGTACATCTTTTGGAACAAAAATATTGGTCACATTTACGGCTTCGCCAAGTAAACCACCTGGGTTGTTTCGTAAATCTAAAAGGATTTGTTTTGCACCTTGACTTTTCAATTCTTTTACCGCATTTTCAACTTCTTTGGAAGCTGTTCTAGTAAATTGAGACAAGACAATATAGCCCGTTTGATCTGCTAATAAATCGTAGAACGGAACGGCATTTTCTTTTTCATTAATGCGTGTTAACTCTGTTTTTTGAAGCTTTTCTTTTCGGAGAAATTCAATTTTTAATTTGCTTCCTGGCGAACCTTTTAGCAAATTTTCTGCTTCTTCTAGGTTTCCAGAAAGCGCAATTCCTTCTACTTTTTGCAGTACATCACCAATTTGTAAACCAGCTTCATCAGCGGGTCCATCTTTGCTGATTTGAGTAAGTACTACTTTTTCATTTTGTAAACGAATGCCAGCGCCAATACTCGAAAAGTTTGCCGATTGTTGTATTCTGGCATCCTGTACATCTTGTTCGTTGTAAAATTGTGTATACGGATCTAAATCGTTTAACATAGCTGTAATGGCAGTGTTCATCAATTCTGCGGTATTGATTTCATCTACATAATTCATGTTGACTTCCTTGAATAAGGTAGTGAAGATTTCAATTTGTTTGGCGATTTCAAAAAAATCGGTTTTTACGGTGGTAAATCCAACAGATATTAAAATTCCGATGCTTAATACGCTGATGTATATTTTCTTTTTCATTTATGAATTGAAATTGATTTGTAACTTTAAATTACAAGTTTAAGGCTTTAAAATTAATCAAAATAAAATCTAAGTAAACTTTACGATTCTTAAGTGGTTTCGAATATGGAAGGAATCAATTTGAAATATTTTTTTATTTTTTTTGCTAACCATGAAGATTCTTTATATGATTTGAAGCTATTTTTTAGTTCTCAATAATTTGAAGCTGAATTTTTTCAAAAAGCTTCAAAAGTTTCTTTTCCATTCTTTTACATCTTCAATTTTCATCAAAAAAAGAGATATTAACAAAAGTGCAAACTTTAGCAGAACTTCATTTATTAAACAATATAGCATATTTGTTTTCAACCATTGTCTAATCTGGGAATTTTAAAAGTCTTATATAAATGAAATATATCTTTAGACTTATAAGAAATATGATTGACGATTAACTTAGAGATGCGTCTTTATATGAGTTAATTAATAAATTATATGCAAAATGAGTTAATTTTAAAATTTATAATTAATTTTAGTCCAAATTAATAATTTGAACACCACTCTTAAACAGTCTAAAGATAAAAAAAAATCTTCTGACGGCTCAAAACAAAAAAAGGATAATAATTCTCAGCAAGCTAAAATACTTGATAAACGGTCTGATAATAAAAACCTACTTGAGCTTCAAAAGAAGGCAGATGCTTTTGTGGATCATGATGCTAGCAAGTTACCAGAAAAAAAGACACCAGCAGTAACTAAAAAAATAGAAGTATCTCCAAAGGAGATTTCTGCTGGAGAGACAATTACTGCTTCAAAAGAATCAGAGATAAAAAAAACAACCCCTTTAGAAGAAGAGTCAACTGCTACAGCAACAGAAGACGGCAAGGAACTTAGTCCAAGTCTAGATAAAAAAGAACGAAGCTTCTTAGCAAAAAATGGTGACGAAATTGTGGATAACGTAAGTGTTGGGGCTTCATCTGCAGGTGGAGTTGGCAAAGGAGTAAGCATGCTCAATAAAAAACAAGACCCAGCCAAAGAAGGCAGCAGCATAATGGAAAAAACAAAAGAAGTTTTTAATAAAGCTTCAAGCAAAACAAATTTTTTTAAAATACTTAGTAAGATACCAGGTATTGCCAAACCTTTAGTGACGGCTTATAATAATATTCAAAGTGCAATAGCTAAAAAATCACAATGGGTTGAATTTGAAAAAGCCACTATTGACCCAAAAACAAAAGAGAAAAAAGCTGGTGCTCCTAAAGAAGCAGAATATGGACTTAGTAAAATTTGGAAAGGATTTGTAAGAACCATCAAGAATGTAATCATGGCCATCTCAGACTTTACCGCTAACCTTTTATTATTAATTCCTGGTGCTCAACTGGTTGCTGGACCATGGAAAGCATTTAATACGGTAGTTGGTGCAATAGAATCTGTTTTTAAAGGTGGAAAAAGTGTATATCAATGGATTCGTGGAGAGAAAAAAGATGTAAATTCTGTCAGTTTGCTTGATAAAGCAATTAAAGGGGACCAAGCATCACTTGAATTAATTTACAACTTAAAACTCGATTCTATCTGTGGCTCAGGATTTTCCTTTATAGATTCTATTGCTAAAAACACACAATCAGCCAAAGATTACATCAAAGTGAAATTAGGTTGGAGTGAAGAGCAGGCATCAAGAATTGTTGATATGACACAAACAGGCGGTCCAAAATCTGTTGAAGAATTGAAAACACAATTGCAAGTAATTGCATCAAAAGAAGACTCCAAAAAACTAATAATTAATGATTTGAAAGAAGCAATGACTGGATATGGCACCTAATTTAAAAGGGACTATTCTATAGCAAATGTTAATTCAGCTAGCTCATTTAATTCTTGTTAGATACATAACTTAGATTTAAAGAAGAATCCTTTTCTCATGCGTATTTCAATTGAAATACTTGAACTGCATCCATTGGTTACATCTACCGAAAGTAGCGTTTGGTTCCCGTACTTAAATTCATCTTTGTATTTTAAAAAATATAAAATTGGCTTTCAGTTTAGATAAACATTTTAAAATGAGTTGATTAATAAATTATTTGCAAAATGATATAGTCTTTAAAATTTATAGTTAATTTTATAGAAAATTATTTGCTTTGGATGCCAGCTTTAAACAGTCAAAAGATAACAGTAAATCTTTTGGTGG
This sequence comes from Psychroflexus planctonicus, assembly GCF_014640195.1. Classification (GTDB taxonomy): domain Bacteria; phylum Bacteroidota; class Bacteroidia; order Flavobacteriales; family Flavobacteriaceae; genus Psychroflexus; species Psychroflexus planctonicus. The sequence goes on along the minus strand of NZ_BMGM01000009.1, from coordinate 159,531 downwards.
TACTATACAAAAAAAAGATAATAATTCACAACAATCTGAATTAGTAAACAAACGGTCTGATAACACAAATCTAATTCAACTTCAACAGAAGGCAGATGATTTTGTGGATCAAGAAGCTAATAAGCATGTTGAAGGAAACTCTACTGGATTGCCCGATAACCTGAAAAGTGGTATCGAAAATCTATCGGGTTATTCTATGGACGATGTTAATGTACACTATAATTCTAACAAACCAGATCAATTACAAGCACATGCTTTTGCACAAGGAACAGATATTCACTTAGCTTCAGGTCAAGAAAAGCATCTCCCACATGAGGCTTGGCATGTGATACAACAAAGGCAAGGTCGGGTTCAGCCAACAACAGAAGTTCAAGGTATGCCTATTAATGATAATAATTCTTTAGAGCAGGAAGCAGATATTATGGGCGCAAAGGCGGCTCAGCTAGGTGGTCAGGAAGCTATACCTTTAGCAAATCTTTCACTTAATCAAGGAGGTAATGTACAGCGTAAAGTGATACAACGTCAAGCGGATAGTTCAGTTCTAGAAGAAAAGAAAGCAAAAGTGAAAGCTATATTCGAAGCTAGAATTCGACCACAATTGTTTATATTAGAAGGACAAAATTCATGGTTTAACCGTACGAGGAACACTACGTTCAACCAGCTTCTAAATGCTACCGCTAATTACAATGCAGCTGAAGCCGATAAAAAAGAAAAAGCTTTAGAGCAGGTCAGAAATCTTGGCGAAAAGTGGCTTGATAGACATAAAGAAATTAAGTCTGCTGACGAGCAGATAAAGCATAAATCCATCACCGCTTTATTGAATTTTATTAATGAGTATCGTCAGGATGATGCGGCGGCGGCAAAAGATGAATTCATGAAGCCTCAAGCGGTTGATACCACGCCTGATGATGCGGGTGAAAAGATTGAGTCGACCTCCACTTTTATGGAAAAAGCAAGGGAAGTTGTTACAGGTAATGATACGATTTACACGGATATTATCAAGCATTATACAACTTATCAGAACGATTATGTCAAAGTATCTTCCGAAAGTTCTTCCACTGGATTAAAGATGCTTGCTGAAGTTGCTTTAAAGAGCCAAGAAGTTTTGGATAAAATCAAAGAATGGCATGGTAAGCACAGCGTAGATGGGTTTTTGGCTAGTGCTGTGGAGCATGTATTCCTGGATTATGAACGAAAAAGAGCTATTCTCTCACAGATACAGCAGCATCTTAATGTGTTCAGCTTTAGCGTAGACTTATCGGATCAAGTCACTGTTCGCGGTGCTAATATTTCAACTACTGTACTAAGTAAAGAGCTCACAGGTTTGGGTATACAAATAGCTTTACCAAATGGTCAAGTTTACGAGGAAAAGAACTTTGGCATGACGGTAGAAGATGGGGATACAAAATTTAATTACAACTTTAAACATGCAATTGAATTGAATAACGAAGTGAAACTAGACGATTCAAATGTTATATTAGAGAAGGAACTTGGTAAGATAGTCAACATTCGAGGTGAGGGTAACGTAGCTTTTATCGGTCAGCCAGCGCATACCGAAAATGGAAGTTTTACGGATCCTTTTACGGAAGTGGCCTTAACAAAAGACAATACATGGAGTTTACCAACTAAAGAATTTAGTTATGAAGCTACTGTTGACGGCGATTTACATTTTAGCAGTAGCACTGTATCCATTACAGAGGGTTCAGCCGCCGCCGCCGAAGCGGATCTAGATTTAACTATCAAAGATAAAGTGCCTAATGCAAAAGGTAAGGTGAGCAAGGTTAAGATGAGTAAAGCAGGCTTTGGCTGGAAGAAATCCGCACTCAATATTTCTGGTGGCTTTCTAGTAAATAAACTGGTAGAATTAGCTGAAATTGAAGTACATCAGGAAGGGATGCATACTGGATATAAGCGAACGGTTACTTCTGGAAATGTGAATTTATCGCTAAATAAAGGGCCTGTTGCTGCAAGCATCTCAGATGGAGAAGTGTCCTTAAGTAAAAGTGTAACAAATTCAGACTGGTCATTAAGCACTTTTGCACTAGATTTTGGGTTTGACTACGAAAACCTCTTTAGCAGTTCGGTAGAACGAGCGATTTACAGCGATAGTGATAAAAAACTGAGTCTAAAATCATTAACTGTGACGCTCAAATCAGATGTTCTTCCAGGACTGGAAAATACTTCTGCAGAGCTAGAGGGATTGGTTATTCAGGATAAGGGAAGCGCAGTAGAAACAGACTTTGAGAAGATTACGATTAGAAAACCAGCGTCTACGTTTAAGCCCAACGATGGTATCAGTTACAAGACACCGGCTGCAATTTCTTTAACTAAGTTAGCAAAAGGAAAGTATAAGTTGGATATTGGAGATTCGGCGCTAGACATCAAAGCGGGTAACTGGCTAGATGCCGATGCAACAGCTTCTGCCGAATTCACCTTTGATGCAGGCCAGAAAGTCGCGAATTCGTCATTAATTACGGTTAAAACAGCTACTATAACACTAGGGTCTGCTTTAAATGCTCATTTGAAAGGACTAAAAGGCACGGTTGATAATTTAACCATAGCATCTAGCTTTAAAGGTTCAGGTGATGACCCTACAAATGACATAGATTGGGGAAAAATCACGGTAACTAATCCGCAAGATGGCGCAGTTTCATTTGGAGGCCCGATTAGTGTTATGCCTCCTAAAAAAGCGGAAATTTTATCGCCAAAACAGAAATATAAAACGACCCTTACTGGTGCTACTGGAACGGCCAATATTCCTGGTATGCAAGCTACTGGCGCAGTTAATTTTAGCTTTGATAGTACTGGGAAAGTTTCATTAGAAGACGGTTCTAAACTAAGCGTTGATGGGAAAACAGGTAAAATACCCCCTAAAATTCCAGGTTGGCCGGTATCACTAACGGTTCCATTTCCAATGGGTGGGTTACCTTTCGAAGCGAGTGTAAGGTTTGAGGCTGGAGGTGGTGTAGCTTTAAATTATAATTTATCTTTTGCCTATGAGAAGAAAGAAGTTCCTTCACTTGCCTTAAAAGGAACTATGGGCGCTGATGGAGAGATTTTTGCCAATGTTACAATAAGTGCAGGTGTAGGCTCTACCATAGCTCTTTATGCGGGTGTATATGCAGAAACAGGAGCAAAGGCTGTTGTGAAGGGTAATGCCACTTTAAATGGTCGTTTTCTTCAAAACGAAAAATCATTTACTGCTGAAGAATTAACCGCTGTAGCTGAAATGAAAGGCAATTTAACCGCTAGTTTGAAATTTGGCGCTGAAGCTAGAGCACTCTATTTCTTCCGTAAAAAGTTATATGAATTTGAAGCCGCAAACTGGAATATTGGCGAAGCGAGTAAAACCCTGACGTATTCTTTAATGGGTGAAGATGATGGCAAAAAGTATTCGCTAAATGAGGGTTCTGGAGTATTATCTCCTAATGGGGAAAACTTAAAATTACCAGATGCCAATGCTACTAAAGAGAATAAAGAAGGACAAGCCTTGGATGAGATATCTAGGAATTTAACAGGCTACACTCCAATTGATTCAGCTAAAGCGGAGATTGCAGCGATTATTGACGGGGAAAACGGAAGCTTACGCAAAACATCGCCAGATGCTATTGAAATTATGGCGTCATCTATAATTGAAGTGGGAAAAAGTATTTCTACAGATGTAGCAAAAAATGATTCATGGAAAATTACCAGAGCTTTTAACATATCTGATTCAAAAGAGCGCCATGAAAAAGTGGAACAGGTTAAAAAACTTACAAAAGATTTAGAACAAGAAGCAAATAAGCTAGCATCTTATATCGAAAATGGAAACTTGCCTGCCATTATAAAGTTTGACAAATTACTTTCGGATTTAGCAAAATATCTTTGACCTAGGTAATTAAGACTACCCTATATTGCTCATGTATCTACCACGTTCCTTGACCTGTAAGCTTACTCTAAAACTAGACTCATCTTATAGTATCATGGTACTTTTTTACTTTTACTATTCTAGGAGTCTGCTCTAAACCACTTTTGAAAAGTTTGATTTAAAGAAAACACGACAATTTAAGTTTTTATTAAGGCTCCCAAAAACATGATTTGTAAAAAGTAACTCCTAAGAATAAAATCTAATTTTACTGTAAAAGTTAATTCTTTACTTTTTTTTCAGAGGTACGATATTTTATTATTTAAACATGAACAACTATTAAAAAAAAAATATTAACTCAATAAAAAAGTATTTTAACTATTTTTGAGTTTTTTTTAAAATTTAGTTATGAAATATCATTAGTCATGTCTAAACGTGATATAAATAGTACTTTACTTTGTTTCGAAACTTACGGTTTCTCAAACAATAATAATTTTGTAGGTAGAGAACAGCAGATTAATGATATCATTCTAAAGCTCGAGAAGGAAAATTTTATAAGTTGTATTGGCCCAGCAGAAAGTGGAAAAACTTCACTTATTAATGCCGGACTTATTCCTACACTACAAAATTCAACTCATAATAAATGGTGCTTCTATAACTGTAATAAAGATATTAATTCATTAAACGAGCTCTTAAAAAGTTTAGATAGACTTACTAAAAATGATACCAATCAAGAAGTTGTAGGTATTATTCAAAAATTTTTAGTTCCAAAATATAAAGACAGTTTAACATTTATAAAAAATAAGAATGCAAAGCACCTTATTATTATAGACGATTTTTATTGCTCATTCATTAAAAACAAAAAACACAGTCCTGAAAAGTTTAACGAATTTGTATCTGCCATTAATAGTATAATTCGATCAAAAAACTCTAGAATATATCTTTTAACCACGTTTCAGGACTCTCACATATCCAAAATTATTCAATATAATGAATTTATTAAATGCATAAATAATTCATTATATCTTCTCCCACCATTAAACAAAGAACAAACCTATATCTTTATAAAGACATGTTTTAATGAGCTTAATGTTAGTATATCAGACAAATTAATAAAAGTAATTGATCATGATATTACTCATCATAAATACCCACTACCTGTATTACAATACACGCTCTATTTTCTATATAAGTCATGGATAAAACAGGGTGATAAAAATGCGCCAATACAACTTGTTGATTATAAAAATATAGGAAGTTCGACTTCTGTAATTAATACTAATGCAGAACATGCCTTTAATGTCTATACTGACGAAGAAAAAAGAGCATGTTGTAAACTTTTTAAGTCTTTAATTAAAATTGAAGAAAAAGAGTATGCTTTAAAAAAACTTTCATTTACAGAAATTAGAGGTATTACAGGTTCATCTGAAACCATTTTAAAAAAGATCATAAGCGAGTTAAGCTCCTCAAACTATAAACTTTTAGATAGAACAGACAATGAGGAAGTTTTAGAGCACGATGTTATATCACTCAGTAGTTTATCTATTACTGTAGAATGGAAACGTCTAGAGCTTTGGATTCATGAAGAAATAGAATCCAGTGAAACTTATATTAAATTATGCAAAGCCGCAAGTCTTTATCAAAATGGCGATAGAGATTTAATGAAGAACCCTGACTTAGAAGTTGTACTAAGTTGGTTCAATAAAGAAAGGCCTACAGAAGACTGGGGTAAAAAGTACGATAGGAGTTACAAAAGGGCTATTAATTTTTTACAAGAAAGCCATAAAGCTTATAAACAAAGAAAAAAATTTAAAGAAGTATCTCAAGCTAGACGGATTAAAAAAAATAAGCAAATTATTACGCTAACTAGTATAGGTTTTTTTATATGTCTTTTTTTAGGGATTTACTCTTGGATAGAGCGTCAATCAGCAATAAAATTTAGTCAAGAATTAATTGTTTCTAATAAAAAGGCTAAAGAAAAAGCAATTGAAGCCAATGAAGCAAAAGAAAAGACTTTAATCAGTATTGAGAAAGAAAAGAAAGCATCTGAATTAGCAAAGGCATCTCAAAAAAAGGCTTTAAAGAATGCACAAATCGCAAATACAGAAAAACAGAAAGCACTTATACTTAAGGAAAAAGCTGAAGCTAATGCTAAAAAAGCTCAACGAGCGGAAAAAAAGGCAAAGGAAAGTGCTATAAGAGAAAAAGCCTATGCAGTGTCTGAATCTAAAGCTAAAGAAGTTTCTTTACTAAATGAACAAGAAGCCCAACGCTTAAAAAATATGACTACAGCAATTAATCTGGCATTTGAGGCTGAAAAAAAATTAGATCAAGGTGAAAAGGAATTAGGGATAGATTTAGCATTAAAAGCATATAATATCTATAAAGACAATGACAGCACAAAAACTTTAAATAATCAAATCTTTCAAGCCATTAATAGGGCGTATTTAGAAGTAGTTGAAGATAAGAAAGTATCCTATAAACATGACATGGGGATAAAAAATGTAAAAATCACCAACTCCATAAATCCGTTAGTTGCACTAGTTGATTACGAGGATAAGCTCACGCTTTTGAGTTCAAAAAATGGTATTTTTAAAAAAGAAATAAAAAGTGAAATAAAAAACGTATCTGATGTTTCTTTTTCCAATTCTAAAGACGAATTGATTATCTCAACATATAATGGTTACTTAAGATTTTTTAACATTCAAAATTCAAAATTTACAAGAGAAGTAAATACATATAACAATCAAATAAACTCAATTGAATATACAAAAGTTGAATCTAATCCTCATCTACTATTAAAACATAATAGCGGAATTCAACTTTATAATCTGGTTATTAATAAACTAAGCTCTAATAAAAAAATGAATTATGAGCAGATTACAATTAACAAAACTGGTAACAAAATTTTATCAATTGAAAGTGACACCCTAAAGTTATATCAATTATCAATATCAAAAAATACAATTCAGCTTAACTTAAAATACCAAAGAAAAATTAACAAAGGTGTTTCTAAAATTAAAATTCTTGAGGATAATCTATTTGCAGCTTGCTACTCAAATGGTTTAGTTGAAATTTATGCTTTAGTTGAAAATCAATTAAACTTAAAAGAAAGCATATTAAATCATAAAAAAGTTAGAATATCAAATATAGAATTGTGTAACATTAACAATAAAAAGATGTTAATTACATCAAGCTTCGACAACACGATTAACCTAACTAATCTTAATAACATTAAAGAGACTATAACATTAATTGGTCATAATAGCTGGGTTACAGGTTTTAGTGTGAATAAAGTAACCAATCAACTTTACAGTATCTCACAGGACGCTTCCGTAAAAAATTGGTTAATTGAAGAAAAAGATATTATAACTGAATTAAAATATTTCAAAGGCTATGAGTAAAAAGTTAGTTAAAAGACTTGTATACAGTTTTATGATATGCAACCTATCATTGTTATGTAAAGCACAGCAAAACAAAGTTAATTGTGACTTAAGTATTTTAGAGAAAGAGTATAATATTGGTCGTTTTATTGAAGTGGATAAGCAATTGCGCCAATGCTTAGATAATTTTGAATCTGATGAATTAAAATACCTAGATGCATTAAGATTACTAACAATGAACTCTATCATGCTTGATGATATGGATCAAGCCATAGCTGATGTGAATAAGTTACTCGATTTTAACTCTGATTACAACATAAGGTCAAACGATCCTTATTTATTTAAGGAATTAATTAAAAAATACAGAAACTATGCGGGTGTTACGGTTAGCTCTGTTTCTAAATTTAAAGAATCTTTAAATGAAGCTCCAGCTTCTGTGTTTGTCATTACAGCGAAAGAAATTGAAAACAGGGGTTATTTAGACGTTGAACAAATATTTCATGATATCCCTGGATTTTCTATTTCAAGGTCTTCTGGTCCTGCCTATTCACTTATTTATGCAAGAGGTTATAGAAGTACTTTAAACGACAAGTTTTTACTATTAATCGATGGAATTGAGAAAAATGACTTGAACTCAGATAACGCAGTTATAAATAGACAAATAGCACTCTCTAACATTAAGCAAATAGAAGTTATTTATGGCCCAGCTTCTACAATGTATGGCGCAAATGCTTTTGCAGCAGTAATAAATATTATAACAAAAACTGGCTCTTTTAATGAAGATAATACATTCTCAGCAAATGTTACTGCTAACTATGGAACTTGGGACACTAAATTTATTGATGGTAATTTTAATAAGAAAATAAAAAAAGGCTATATCTCAATTACGAGTAGAATTTTCGAATCTGACGAAATGGATCTTAGTAATAATGGTTATGAATATAACCCAGATAGTTACGATTATTTGTCGAATTCGACTAATTTAACAGGTGAAGAAGCTTCTGACTTTATCTCTAATAACAGCACAACATCTCCTTACTTTAATTTTGACACTGATATCCCAAGTGTTACTTTAAATGAGTTAGGAGCCGAAAGAATGAAACAATTAGATAAAGGTTTAATAAACTCTGAGCCTAATTTAGGCTTTAATAATTCTGTTAAAAACTGGTTTGTAAGCTCAAAATTAAAAATTGACGACTTCACACTTGGCATAGAAAGCTTTAAGTCCAACTCAGGTGCATTACCTTGGTATAGCAAATCAGCTAGAATAGCTTCTGATGAATTATCAAGGTGGATCACTTTAAATAGTGCTGTATTTTTAAAATATGAAAAGAAACTTAATCAAAAATTTTTTCTTACCAATTTAGCATCCTACAGAGTCCATTCTTTGGATGGTAAAACTAACTTATCAACAGGTTATTTATATAATAATAATCAGCTAGGCTTTCAAGACCTAATTGATGGAACTTCACCCTTTTTAAGTACAACCTATTTCTACAGGACTTCCAATCAATTGAGAAATGAGCTAAAACTATTTTATAAAACAAATAAATTTAATGTTATTTCAGGATTAGAATTTAGGCAAGGTTACTTTCAGATGAATTACCTGACTAGTGATTTTCCAAATCCAGAAGAAAATATAGACCCTAGCACAGAAGTTGGGATAAGAGGTGGTAATAATTCTAGTAAATTAGATGTTGGATATTACTTGCAAGGAAAATATGAGTTTACTAATCGGCTTTCATTAACTCTAGGAGGAAGATTAGATTATAATTTAGTAAGGAATAACGGTGGGTATGGGTTTGTTTTTAATCCACGAGCGGCTCTTATTTATAACCAAAATGATAAATTTACGCTTAAGGCAATTTATTCAGAAGCCTTTAAAGATGCTTCTTTCTTAACAAAATATGCTACTACAGACACAAGAATTGCAAATCCATCACTGAGTCCTGAAAAAGTTAGGAATCTAGAGTTAACTACTATACTTAATCCATTCAAAAATTTTGAAATCAAACTTAACGGATTTATGGCTTCATATTCAAATGTTGTTGCTGAGGTAAATATTGGAAATGGTCAAACTCAAAATCAAGCATCAGCACAGGGAAATAATATAAAAGGATTACAAGCATCACTTGATTTTAATTACAACTCCTTAAGAGTTTGGGCTAACTACACATACTTAGATCCTTTTGACGATGGGTCCGATAAACGGATAAGTGATATCCCTTCAAACAATATTAATGCAGGTTTTAACCTTTTGCTTTTTAAAAACTGGAATTTTAATTTCAGAGCAAATTATGTAGGGAAGAGACCAACAGGTATTAATACTGCCGGGAGTTCAAGTCCTTTAAGTTCGATTGATCCTTATACTGTTTTTCATGCCAACATTACATTTAAGGTATTTGAAGGTTTTCACATTGGATGCCTTGTAAATAATTTATTAGATGAACAATATTACCACCCTGGCGTTAGAGCTGCAGCCAATCAGGTATATAACAGCCAATCTCTACAAAATTCTAGAAGCATCATGTTAAGAGCTAATTATAAATTTTAATCTAAGATTTTAAAATGAATATTACCCAACGCGACCTTAAAGTAAACTTCATTGATTTTAAAACTTATGAAGATCAAATCTTAAGTTTGAGAGAAAAATCTTGGAAGAAGTTTCACGATGATCTTAGCGCAAATGAATTTTATAGTTTAGAAGATAAGGTCGAAGACTTAAAATCAAAACATTGTGGAATTGTTTTAAATAAAAAGTTAATTGCTAGCTATCGACTCATGATAATAAATACAATAGCCGAAGTGCCATATCAAGAAAATTATAAAAATGGGGAAGTAATTAATAAAAAATGGTATATCTACAACCAAAATAATGATGGAGTTTATATTCATCCAAAAGTAGCTTGTACAGGAAGAATGGTTATAGACATGAATTACAGGAAAGAAAATATACCAGAAAAATTGATAAGCTTTTGGATTTCTTATGTGAAGAAAGAAAATATAAAAACCTTGTTATCTTACCCAACACCCTGGATGCTTAATAAGCTTTACATAAATGATTTTAAATATCAAAAGACACTTAAAAACGTTTTTAAGCCTTTACCGAAAATTGATTTAATTTTAGTAAAAAAAGAATTTTAAAATAAGATTGATGAAAGATAAGGTCTTAAACCTTCTTCAAATTAATAAAGATGAAGTTAAAAAAGTCTTGGTCCTTATTTTACAATCACTCTTTATAGGTGTATTTGTATCTTACTATAATACCTTCATAAATGCTGCTTTTTTAGATACATTTAGAATTAGTTTTCTTGCATATGGCTATTTAGCCTCCGGTTTAATTGGCCTTGCAACATCTTTTGTTTTTTCATTAATAATTAAAAGGCTAGCTTTTAAAGTTTATTCTGTACTTGTATTACTTATAATTTTCATATGTGTTTGTATACTAAAGCTAACAATTGACCAAGTCCCTTCAGTATTAAATGCCAGTTTTAGTTTGTTCAATGCTAATTTCAGCTTTAACAAGCTCATCATATTTATAGGGTTTATTGTGTATAGCCCATTTAGTTTAATTGTAATATTAATTTACACAAGTCAACTTATAAAATTATTTACTTTAAGACAGGGTAAAAGGTTATTTAGCCTTATAGGTTCAGGTTCTGTTATTGCAGCTATAATAAGTTACCTTTCTGTACCTATTTTATTAAACTACTTATCTGCACCATCAGACTTACTTTGGATTTCACTTTGCGGTTTGTTTTTAACTGCAATACTCCAATTATTTATTAATAAATCTTTTTTTCTAATTGATAAGAGAACTCTTAACAAATTAAAACCAATAAAAGTAGTTTCAGACAAACTAAAAGAAGAAAAAACATATATAAGAAATATCTATTTATTGTCAATAATATCTATGATAGGCCTTATCCTTGTTAGTTTTCTTTTTTTAAGTGAGACAAAATTATTCTTTAGAGATTTTGACGTTAAGGTTATAGGTCAATTTTTAGGACTATTCTTCGGCCTATCTAAGGGTATAGAATTAATTGTAAATACTTTCTTCTCAGGTCGATTATTAGCAAAACATGGAATTAGGTTTGGTTTAGAATCTCTACCCAAATTATTACTACCACTTACTACAATTGCAATAATAACATCAATCTTATCTTTTACTTATAATTCATTCAATACAGTAACTTTTATAGTTATAGTTCTTTGTATGATGACATTAATTGTGGTAAAAAGATCACTTGAAGATGTTACCTTTAAAAACCTTTTTCAGCCACTAGACAAAAGCATTAAACACATCATTCAATCTAATGCAGAAATTAAAGCTAGACAAATAGGAATTGTGATTGTTGCTATTATTTTAATTATCATTCAACAATCTGAATATAAAGATCTAAATAAAATAAAGTACTTAGTAGCTTTATTTCTTGCCTGCATACTATGGCTTTTTCTTATAAGAAAAACTTTGGTAAGCCTTAAAAACTATATTAGAAATGTTTTTGATACGCATATCAACATAAATTTATTTAAACGTGAGAAAGAGAGAATTGAATTTAAAACACTAGAATTAAAGGCTAAGCTTTTTAAATTATTTTTTCCTAGCCTCAGTATTGATAAGAAAACAAAAGAAATAAGCCTTATAGATAATGATTATATTATAAAACAACATCAAAATAAAGTACAATACATAAATTATGTAAAGAACCATTGGTCTAATAAGTTTTACCCAGAACTCCTAAGAATAATTAAATATGAAAATATTTTTATTGTTTCTTATTTAATCTCTAGCTTAAGTGATAAAATAAATAGCAATAATTTTAAGGATTATATCATAAAAAATGAAAAAGACATAAATAGTAGACTTCTAATTATTCTATTGAATATTAATTTTGACATTAAACACCATGTGGAAAAAAATAAAATATTACTGAAGGAGTCATCTGAAGATGTCTTACTTGAAGCTATGTTTTATTTAAAGGTTTTGAAATATATTGATGTTGAAATACCTATCGAAAATTTCAATTTTGAAAAAAACGTAAAAACTAGAAACTTAGAGTCTCTATACTTAGAAAACCCATATAAAAAGAATTTAAAAATTACTCAAAATGAGTATTTAAAACTAAAAGATAGACTTGATTATAGCGTTCAATATTATACTTGGATTCTTGCTTCTATAGTAGACTTAAATACCAATCCAGCTGATTTTAATAGCATTATAAAAAGTCTTACAGATGAGCTGCACAACGAAAAGCAAAACTTATTTAATCTCGTAAAACCAATCTATGGTAAGGATGAAATAAACAAAATTTTATATTTTCTGGACAATAATACAGAAGATAACAAAATACTGGCTGTTGAAATGATTGATATGGTTTTTAACAATGAGTTAAAAGAGTATTTTGTGCCTATAGCCGAAAAAAATTCAATTGAAGATCAGCTGAAGAAATTAAGAGAGATTTTCCCACAAGTTGACCTGAACCCAATAGATAGGTTGAAAAGAATAATTAATTACACACCGCAGAAATTAAATGATTGGATTAGAATACAAGCCATAGAATTACTATCGAAAAACTTAAAAGTTAGTGGTATGCCAATTGAGCTGGAAGCTAATACATATAATTCTAACTTATTAATTAGGGAAGCTACTATGATTTGTATGTTTAAGATCAATGGTGAAACTTATCAAAAACCTAATAGCAATATAATTAACGTATTTGAACGATTTAAAGCATTAAGAAACTCAACTATATTCAGTGAAATAGATACGCATACATTAGTAGATATTTTAAAAATAACAGAATTGAAGATTTTTAACTTTAACTCTTTGAATAGTTTGGAGTATAACAATCACTTAATATTGTTAAAGGGCAACACCAATTTACAATGCGAAAATCTAGTTGATGATTTAATAATACCCAATAAAGAAATAATAGATACTTTATTAAAAAAAAGCACCCAAGATTTAAAATTTTTAAAAATTAAGAGAGAAGAGTTTTTAAAAATTGCTTTTTGTAACCAAATACTATCAAAGAAATTAAGCTATTTGATTATTAAATGATTTTCCGTCTTTAGATAACTCTCTTCTTATACCACTTAAAATTTCTTTTTCAGATATGGGTACATTATGCTGTTTAGATATTAACCAGGCATACTGTATTATATTTTTTATTAAACCACCACTTATTTCATAAGAACTTGATATTTTTTTAATAAAAGAATCTGGTAAATTAGAAATACCTGATAGTGCAAATTTCCAGAGCTTTTCTCGTTCAAGTACACCGGGAACACTAAAGTTAACTACAGACTGTATACGCCTAGAGAAAGCTACATCAATATTTGGTTTTAGGTTTGTGGCTAGAATAATTAAGCCTTTGTAATTTTCAATTCGCTGCAATAAATACGCAGTTTGCTGATTAGCATATTTGTCTTTGGAATCTTGAACTCCTGTTCGTTTTGAGAAAAGTGACTCTGCTTCATCAAAAAATAAAATCCAATTTTTATTCTCAGCAATATCAAATATCTTGGCTAGGTTTTTTTCTGTCTCACCAATATATTTTGAAACAATTTGAGACAGGTCTATTCTATAAACGGATTTATTATTTTGTTTACCAATTAAAATTGCTGTTAATGTCTTACCAGTACCTGGAGAACCATAAAAAAGACACTTATAGCCTTTATTTATTTTTTTTTCTAAATCTTTTCTTTCCAGGATCTCTCCTTGTCTATCAATCCAGGTGTTAATAAGGCTCACCTCATCTAAGGTACTTTTATCAAGAACTAAATCTTCCCATTTTAGGGAAGTTGTTATTTTAGAAGCTGGAAAATTACTACTGTAAGATGGGTTAAAGGAAGTACCTATTGTAAAATATTGAAAATGCTCATCACTAAGTCTAACAGAGTTTGATAAAAAAGAATTTGAATTATCGCCATACAGCTCGATTACATTCTCTGATGAAAATAGATGATCCTCATCGAATAACCTATACATTAAAAAACGAGACTCAAAGCAATCTCCATAAAATATAAAAGCAATAGTTTCTAAAGTTGGTACAAAGATAGATTTGGACTCATCAATTTTTCCACCAAACTCTGTGAACCGCTTGTCTAAGGCTTTGTTTTTTATTAAAAACTTATCAAAAACTTTAGGCTTAAAATGCAAGGCTAGACAAACTACAATTATAAAACGCTCTATGTTTAATAATTCATTTTCTAAAATAAAATCTGAATATTTACTTTGACCTACAGTTAAATGTATAGGTTCGGGAGCCATAAATTCTAACTGAGAATCAAAGTAGCAATTAAGCCTTTTGTTGATAAAATCTTCTAACCAAACTACTTCCTTAAATATTACACTTGCATTATGCCTTGCTTCATTTTTAGTATTCATAAAACTTATATTTCCCAGTTAACTATCAAACGATTGTCCATAAATGCAGTTTGAATCATTTTAATATTCCACGGTATTGTTTTCAATAATAAATCATATGGCTTTGTTTGTACAGTAAGCTCAAAATTATTTTCACCACTTTTATTCAGCTTACCTTCACGTTTTAAAAATGTATCTTGCAAAGACTGTGGACTAGTATTATTTAGCTCTTTCCAGTTTTTTGTTACTGCAACTAATAAAGAGTTTGCTATATTCTTTTCATTTTCAGTAAACTCAATTGTAACATCTACAAAAAAATTAACTTCAGCCCCACAAAGTAACTTATTTAGTAACAAATCACTCTCACTTATTTTCTCATTTTTGTTAATTACATATTGAGAAATTAAGATAGCCTTTTGCTTACAAGTGTCATCTTTGAATTTTCTTCCATCTATTAAACCAATCTTATCAAAAAGTGTTGATAAAAACGGCCATAGAATTACCAAACCAGCGTTAGAAATATATGCAGAGTCAGTGTTGATATTATTTTGTTCAATTAAATCATCGTTTTTATTTTCTTTTTCACTTCTGTTTTTACTCTCAAGAATTATTTCTTCTTTTAAGAAATAACTTAGCATATTATTTTGAATATTAGTAAGTCTGGGTTTCTGTTGTACAAAAATATCAGTAACCTCAAAGTAACTGTTGGTTTCATGATTATTGTTAATTATTTCAGCAGATGCAATTTTTTTAAAGATTTCATGAATAATTAAATTTGGAGAATACATAATTAGAGAATTTTTAGCCCATATTGAAAATAATTCATAAATATAATCTTCATCCTTTTTCACATTGAGGTAATGTGGAGTCTTTTTTAATTTTGATTGATCCAATAGCTTATCAAATTCTATTAAATACTTATTTAATTCAGGGTGAATAAAATACAATAATTTATGTAAATCTTTGGTATTGAAAATTTTCAAAAATAGTTGAAGCTTAATCTTTTGCTTAGCCCAGATATATATTTGATTTCTTAATTTAAGATCTTTTTTATTTTTTAAAACAAAAGAGCGTAGGAACTTTGTTTGATGTTTTGGATTAGAAGTATCGAGAGAATGAAACTCAATGAAATAACGCAGGTCATTTAGCTGATAAGATTCTTCATCTTCAGAAATACGATCTTCCTTCTTATGATATAAATCTAAAGCCTGAGCTACAACACTCTTCATAGATATTTTACCATCATCTAATAAACGAGTCCCATTTTCAAAAATTACAGCACTTAGTTCTTTGCTATATTGCTGTATTTCTTTAAAGAAATTGATGCTAGTTGTAAGATTGTTAGAAGGCCTATTTATCAAACGTTTTAAAACTAGATTTAAAACATAAAAATCATCACTATATGCAACGTCTTTGAATTTCTCCAAGGGTGGTTTTAATAGAACATGCATATCAGTGTTCTTATCTTTTAAAAGGCTTAAAACTGATTTAAACAATACAGACTTTGAAGATAGCTTAACAACCGCCTTACTTATATTCTCTGTTTGATTAAATTCTGGGATTAGATATCTTAAAATGCTCTGGTCTGATTTAATGAAAGACTTTAAAACCTGAAGTTGATTTGATAAATTGGACTGGTAGGATTTTGGCAATTCACCAGTTCTTAAAAAGTACTTTATTAGCTCTAATTTATCAGTTTTATCAAGGGTTCTTTTTTTATTATATAATAATGAGATAGGATTAAGTCTTAGCTTATGCTTAAATTCTAAGTCAAGTAATTCTTTGATATTATCTGCATCTAAATACCCTAAAAAGCGTTCATAAACAACTAGAGCGCTAGGTTCTTTCCAAAGTTTCTTCTTAATTATAGCTTCAAAAAAGTTATCAGTACTCAAATTAAGCTTATCGATATCCTGTAAAATGCTAGTTAAAGAAAACGACTTAGCTTTTTCAGCTTCAAGTATAGTTAAAAGCTCATTTTTTTTAGTTAGTTCAGCCTTGATGAATTGATCTAATAATTTATTTTTTATATGGTTATTCTCAAAGATTGTTCTAATGAATTTATAGTCTTTTAATGCAATTTTCGAATCTATAAAATCAAAGGCATCTTCAGTATCTGTTGATTTGGATTTTGACCAGACAGGTAAGGTTTCGTTTTCTAGTAAATTGATAAAAAGATTTTTATAATAAACATCATCTTTTACTTTTCTATCAACGTTTTGAAAGTTATTGTTCTCTAAAAAAATTTGCAATGCTTTCTTAACAGGTACATCAACATCAACATCACTAATTCCTTTAAGATATATACGTTGTAAAACTTTAAAATTTAAATTTCTATTTTGCGCAAGCATTTGCAAAAAATCTAAGACTAGTTCTGTATTTAATATTTTGTGATTGGTACTTAATTTCTTAAAAATTAATACCCTAAGTGTTAAGTGAAAATCTTTAGGATGCAGCGTACAAAAAAAGGTCTTATTCTGTACTAATAAAATATTTTGCTCTAAGGATAAAAGGTCTACATTATTAGCCTTTAAAAGTGTTTCTAATTTATCATTTAAAGCTTCAGAAATACTTAACTGAGAGAATTCATAAAGTATTTCATGGTCTTGGCTATGTATTTTTAAAAATTCTAAAAGCGATTTATTATTTTTTGTAATATCTAATAGCGTATCAAATTTTTGTAGTTGAAGGAAAGGGTAATGGTGCTTGTTAAATAGTTCCAATTTTAAAATTAAGAAGTAGTCAAAATCATCTTCAGTTATACTATTTGTAATACCTTGATTCTGATTTTCTTTTGCTTTAATTGGGTTCTCTAATAGGTGAGATAATGATTTAATTTGAAGATCTGATTTATCTAATTTTGAATTACTTTCAACATTTTGTGTGATTTTCTGATAAACTTTTTCATCTATAGATTTAACTTCCTTTAGCAATGCTAATCTAAAGTCACTATCCTTTAAATTTTTATTCGCTTTGATTAAGTGCAAAGCCTTAAACTTTAAATCAAACAAAATTTCAACTCTTTTATGATAGGTGAAATATGATAAAACATTCATCAATATCTCATAAAATTTATTGTTTTTATGATTTGAAATAGTAGATATCAGTTTATTAAAATTATCAGAATTTAAACTAACCATTGCAGTTTGTGAGTTCAGCAAATATGTAGTAATTAATTTCTGTTTTAATTTTTTGTCATTTACACTATCAACTAATTCATAAGCAGAATTAAATGTGGAAATATTATTTTTAAAAGATTTAAGAGGACTAAAGATCAGCTCTGTTAATCGCTGAATTAGCTCTTGATCAAATTCAGAATAGCTACTCTTTTTTACAATATTTGATATTAGCCGTAGCGTTAAATTATCAGATTCAAAACCAGATGATTTTGAAATGGTATCTATAATAACTGCATAATTAAAATCGTTCCTGACTTTGTAGTTTATTTTAAACTCTAAATAGAGGTATTTAGAAAAAAATGAAGAATCATTAAACTTTGTGTTAGTCTTGTTAAGTATCGGTTGAAATGTATTAATTATGTAAGCAGATTTTTTATTAAATATTGTTGGAGAATTTTTTTCGTTGTATCCTTTAAAAACTATGTTATGAGCCTTGCTAGATTGTAAATTATCGTTAATAGCATGTAAATCTAAATTATCTTTAATATCATCCTGCTTTAATAGCTCTTGTATAAAACTCTCTTCTTTTAAGAAAAAGGTTTTATAGTTATGTGAAGATACTACTTGATATAGCAAGTCTTCAAAATAGAGCTGTTTTGAGTAACTTAAAGTTGGTTCAAAATAAAGCGCTTTTAAGGTACTCAATAACAATTCTTCTAAGGAAGTTTTATTAAGCTCTGAATAGTTGTTTAAAAGCTCAAAAAAATTATCTGATTCTTTGTTAGACTTGGTCACAAAACCAAAAACATATTCGTTTACTTTATCACTTTTCCATTTAGTTTTGAAAATGCTTGCATTCAAATAATTTATTAACTTTTTAAGAGAAGCAAACTCTGATTTTTTAAAAGCAGATAAGTGTTGCAAAGTTGCATGTATAGAGTTGGTTTTAAATTTTGTAGACGATGAAAAAATAAAACCTTCTAAATCCAATTGATTATAGAAAAAACTTTCAATATCGAAATCATACTTAAATTTTGCCTGTTTATTGATATGAAAGAAATAGAAACGGCTTATTAACTCCAGATCATTTATTTTATATTTATTTGATATTAATTTAATTAGGTGTGTGAAAAATTGACTAGCTGAAGCTGATGATACTTTTTTAAGGTCTAACAAAGCATCAAAAAAGTATGAAAAGCTATTATTTTGAGACTTAAATTTGCCAGATTTTAAATGATATAAAAAAACATAAAAATCAAGTAATAGTTGACTTTCCTTTAGGTTAAAAAACAATTCTAAAAAATATAAATAATTATTTTTCTCGATTAATTTTATGAGTTTATATGATCCTGAAAATACTTCTAATAAACTCTTTTTACGGATAACAGATTGTATTGTTTTTTTATCAGATTCTAGATACCTGTTGAATAATAGTTTTAGTTCAAAATACTTTAGTCCGCTTAAGACCTGTTTACTAAAAATATACTGATCTAACAAATACGCAAATGTCTTAGATTTTTCAGAATAATCTAATTCACTTATAAGTAATTGGTCAGTGCTTATCTTAGATGGATCATAAGGTTTTAAGGAAATAGAATTCTTACTCAAGAAGCTTTCAAAATCATGCCATTTAAATCCAAATTCAAAAATTACCTCATCAAGCACTAACGCATCAAAGTCTTTACTGGTATCCTTATAAAATAGAGTTTTATGCAGCAGTTTTTTCTCTATAATATCAATATTCTTTAAATTAAAATAAGTTAATTTTTCTTTTAAAAAGTCTAATAATAGACTTGTATTGTAGCTAAACAAGTCATACTTGTAATCTAAACAGAATTTAAAGAAAGTTGTTTTATTTGCTGGTGATAAAATATTTAAAAAACGTTTTAAATTATTTTTTTGAGACAACAGGCTAATTAATTCTTTTCTTGAAACGTCCCGATAAGAATCTTGTTCAAGAAATTTATTAAACTTAGTCTTAGAGTCACACCACCAAGGTAAACGACCGTTATATAGAAAGTAAGAAATAAGGTAAAATTTGGTTCTTTTAGGAAGGTTTTTGTTCTGTTTGTACCTTTCTAATTCTCTGATGAATTTTTTTGTGAAATTATAAACAAAATCTCTTGGTTTTAATAGGTCTATATCTCCAAGGTTTAATGTTATAGCGTCTATTTCGAAAAAATCTTCTTCTTTAAAAACCGTATTAATACAGTTCTCGATTTGCACTAATAATAAATCCTTTAAAACTATTGGGAATTCTTTACTTACAATACCGAATTCTTCTTTAGACGGTACGTCTATTTCAAGCCTAATCTGTTTAATAGTTACATCACTCTCTGTCATATGGAATTTGACTCTTAAAGAGTTGAATAAGTTGTAGAGAATAGTTTTCTATTTTATCTAATTCAGAATTCATCTGGCAAGACAACCAATTAAAATAAATAGACTCAAATTGGTTCATAGTTCTTAAATTGAAATAAAATATATTGAAACTTAAGTGGGCTGGAATAAAAAGTTCAATTTGTTGCTTTATAAAATGTTTAAATTCATTGTTTTGAAATCTAACTGGCCAATCAGGAAAAACAAAATTTAAATGGTTTGAATAGCTAAAATCGTCTGGAAATTTATTGGTTTTACTATTTACTATAGAAATATCAGTAAAATTAGTGATGTCTTCATTAGTATCCTTTTTATTATTTAAGTACTCCAAAACTTCTTCTTTAAACTTATGAGCTTCAGATTTAGTGCTAAATGAATTGAAGGATTTAAAAACTGGGTTATTTAATAAATCATAAACTATAAGCCAATAAAGCTTTTTTTTACTATCAAACTCTACTGTAAAATTTTCAGTTTTGTTGAGGAGCACCCACAAGTCGTCTCGTATATCTCTTTGATTTTTGAAATCTAGATTATAATAGCTTTTTAATAATATCTTTTTACTTTTAGAATAAATATTAAGTTCATAATTCGATTCTAGAAGTGGTCTTAATAAAATGTTTTCAACAATAAAAAAAGTCTCAGAAGCCGAATTTATTTCATCAAATTTATCAATTGTTTTTTCAAGAGCTGTTTTAGACATACCTAATGTTTTAGATTGAAAAATCTTTGTAGGCATATCTTGTTTTGGGCTGTTGTATAGTAGACAAAAATTAGATTTTGTTTTAACTATTTGGTAATTATTTGATTTATGTGCGTATAAAAATAAAAACTTTAGTGCTTCGTGATTTTTAGTGAAAAAATTGATATCATCCAAATTTTCAATGTCTCGAGATTTTGATCTCACTTTAATAGAAGGTCCATCTTCTAGTTCTAAAATTTCAATTTCCCACTTATCTTCTATTTTATTTATTTCAGAGTTTTCTAAAATAATATCTAAAGATGAATGAATGCTATGGTCTTTTATATCTAATATAAGTGATAAACGCTCTTTTAAACCGGATATGTTATTCTTATTGTTAACCGCTTTTTTATAGTTAAAAGCTTTAATTCTGTTTCTTCCTAAGTTAATAATAGATTTAGCATATTTTGATTTAGATAGAAGCCCATTTAGCTCTATCTCATCTACAGAAACATTTTCTTTAATAGACTTTTGCAATTTCGAATTTAATGTAGTGTCGTACACCTCGCCAAACCTGCTCAATAAATGGTCTATGAATTTACTCTTTCTCTTTATGTATTGAATCTTAGTTTCAGTTATAGATTTTAGGTTATTATAAAACGCATCGTAATCATCGCCTATTACATTACTTAATTCTCCAATGTTATTGGGTATTTGAGTGTAATACGTATTAAGATTCTCTTTGCTTATATCTACTGAAAATAGGTCTCTGATATTTACTAACTGACTTTGAAAATTAGCCATTATCTGGTCTATCATCAATAAATAACCTTTAAGTTGATTTACTTGACTCTTCCTTAAGTTAGTTGCTGAGTTTGGGATTTCGAAGGCCTTTAGGCCATAAATTGATGGGAACTCATTTTGGATTGAATAATAATATTCTATTTCATTTTTGGTAAACCTTGCCTTCGTAAAGGGGTTATCATTGTAAGCTAAACCATTAGATTTTGTGTTATTGGTCAATGATAAAGAATCATATAATTGAGACAAGATTGAAGGATCTATTTCATATGTGGTTTCATTTCTAATAAAATTTAATTTATCTATATTTTCATTAAATAAATTCTTTTCAAGTGAAGGGTAGCGGTCGCTATCAAAAGATATGATATCATCATACATTTTTACACCATTTTTGAACACTACCATATTTTGTACATCAATTACTCCGTCTATACTTTGTATTAATTCTTTTAATTCAAATACATAGATTTCGTTTGTCTTGTCATTTAACTCTTCTGATTTTATATAATCGTCTGTTTGATAAGGACCTGAAAAAACGTTTTCATAAGATTTTTCTTTTAGTATTGATTTATATTCATAAAACTTTAGATTGGTATTTAACTTCGACTCAATTTTGTGGTAAATTTCAGCTAAGACACTCTCTCCCATTGCAAAAGAGTTAATTGTTATATCACCTGACAAGGAGATTAAATCTTTTTTTAGTATTACAATCGAATTAAAATCTGTACTAATAGATCTATTTTCCATTAGAATGGAATTTACTCTTGAAATTGTATCAGATATTATATTATTATCTAAATCGTCTTTAAGTTGTACAGAAACATCAAATAAACCCTTAATGCCAAGAGGATTATCCTTTACTGGTGTTACCCAAGCATTTTTAATATTTTTTTCTTTACCAATTAATATTTTTCTAAAGTCTAATAATGTTGTAGGAGCAGACGGGAAAATGTTCTCAGGTCTTATAAATAGATTTGTGGACTCTAAATCAAACTTTGGGTCATTTCCCAGTAAAATATCTTCGATATTAAAATTTGCTTTATAACCAATGTCAGTTAAACCAAAACATATCTGCTCTAAGAAAGTAATTCCTGGGTCATGATAGTTATAATCCGTCCATTGATTGCCAGAAAATTGTTGAATAAGTTCAATACCTTCATCAAAAAGTTTTTCATAATCTAAACTTTTAGATTCAAAGCCTTCTTTACTTATAAACTTTGGTTTTATCATATCTAGATTAATCAGCTATAAGGTTTGTAATATTGTATTTAATTTTAAAGCTTTCTTTAGTTTCTGAAGATATCCCATAGTTAGCTCTTGTTCTAACTTGTAAAGAGAAATTATGTAACTCTCCTACCCACCTAAAAGAAATTCTTCTAAAGTATCTTTCATAATAGGCTGATGTTAATTTTATTTTATTTTTAGATCTTTTTCCACCAAAAGTAGAAAGTGCTATGCAATGTGCAACAGAATAATAGCCATTACCAATATTTCCTTCCGCTTTTGCGATGATTTCAAAAGCACATATACCATCTAAATTGGAAATAATGGAATGCCAATTTCCATCCGCAGGTACAAAGCCAGTTGCATAAACACCAAGCCTAGTCTTTACTGCTAATGTACCATTGACTTCTAAGTTGTATTTTGGATTACCAGTATTAACACCCACATTACCCTTTTTACTTAATTTGATAATTGACTCATCTTTTGAATTATCAAAAGAAAGGCCTTCCATACCATTACTATTTAAGCTTACCGAATAATCTGCCTTTTCTTGCGCTTTATTTTTAAAAAAAGATAATAATTTCGAGTTCTCTTTTGCAGATGATAATTTTAATCCTTCATTAGAAGTTTTGCTTATCCCGTCATCTACTGAGTTAAGTGTTGAATCTATAAGATCTATAAAATGTTTCTCAGTTGCGAAACCACCTTTCTTAAAATAATTTTTTAATGTTTGTCTATTAATTAATGCCATAAGACTAAATTTTAAGTTTAAAATTATACTCGGTGTCATCTTCTTCTAAATCTGATTTTGAGTCAGACAACTGAATCTGGTCATCTAGATCTGAACTTATTAAAAAAGCACTTTCTAAGCCTAAGTTATTAAAGCTTACTGGTTCGGGTGGATGGTACTCATTAGTCTCTAGAATATCTATAATATGATTGTGACTATTAGGAGTTAATATAACCCACGGCAGACCTGGTTTTATAAAATCTGTATTAATATTTTTATTAGCTGAATCTACAGCAATTTTACCTCCTTTTTCCGAGGTTTTAACATGAATAATAGATATACTAGTTACATAAGAAATATAGGGTCTTTCTTTTACGAAATTTATAATATCAATTTTTTTGATTTGAACACCTAATTTCATTGGTTTTGTATCATCATATAGCCACAAACAAAAAAAGTCATAAAGATCATTATTTAACATTCTAATACCAATACCATCCGCTACATTTTTAAAGTTAACTTTACATTTTAACCATATATCTTCAAACACCGGATTTATAATTTCAATGCTAGAAAATGGAGAAGAAAATTGCCTTAAATAATCAACAATTTCCTGTTTTTCAGCTGCACTCAACCGTATGTTATCAATATTTTCTTGTAGCTTTACTTTTTTGACGCACAATACTTTTAAACTTTCTGTAATGTTATTTGAGTTTACCGGAAAGCACTTAACATGTGATATCCATGAAAAATTTGCGATTATAAATTTTTCAAGATCCCATTTAGTCACAGGTCTATTTTTATGCCTTAACAATTCACTTGATCGCAAATAAAAATCAATATCTGATTCTCCACTTTCACCTTCTGCAGAGCCAAAGTGTTGGTCTACAGATATAACACCATCAATATCTTCTTTAAATCCTTGAACTGAATATGGTGGATAATAACTAGGCAAATTATTTACATTTTGCTCATCTATTATTTCTGTCAAAGAAACTGAGTTTGTTCTAATTGATTTTATAAGACTAAAGTGATTAGATTTACTTTTTGAACAAGCTTTAATAAAAAGCTTATCAGTATTATAAATCCTACTTTTATTAGATATATCTTCAGGTATTTTAAAAGACAACACACCTGTTTTCATTAAATTTAATGTATCGTCATAAATGATGTTTGTTTTGGTAAGCATTTTCCAACCTTCTGCGGTACTATAAAACCAGTCAATTTTTCTGCTAAATTCGTAGTTTGGATTATCACTCTTTAAGATTTCAAAAAGAAGGTTAAGGTTTAGTGGCTGAGTTGTATTTTCAAATCCCAATATGAGCTCGCCTTGATATTTAAAATTCTTAACCAAGTTGTTTTCATTAATTCCAAATTTCGATAATATGGGTTGGATACCAAAGGGTGAAATTAAATAAAAGCTATTTTGCTCATCAAAATCGTTTTCAGAATATTTTCTCTGATTAAAAATAAGAGTACTTTTAGCCTTGTAGCTTAATGTTAAATTGGCAATTTTTGGTGAAAATGGTTCATTTGGGAAATTTAAAATTTCGACACTTCCTTTCTTAGGTTTTTGGTTAATTGTCTTTTGTGTAATATCGTTTAAGACTTTACCATAAATATCGAAACCAAAGCCAAAAGATGGTTTCTCTAGTTCAAACTTCAGATAGCCTGTCTCTAAATCGTTAGAATAGTCATCTAGTGCTTCTAGTTCTAAATTATAATTAGGTTTAATCTTTAATGAACGGAAATCCAAGTCTTCAATTTTAAACTTGTCTAGGAGTTTTCCATTTTCATCAGTATTAAATAATTCAAATTTATAATCTTGATTATTATGGTTTGTATATTCAAAATCTGACAATCCATCTACCTTAGTAACGAAACTTTTGTAATCAATATTTCTGTCATACTCTTTATAAAATTCTTTAAAAGACGGTCTAACTACCGATAGGTTTGTGTAATCCCACTCTATACCTACAGATTTTACCTTTTTATTAAATAATTCATCAGAAGCTATTATCAAGCTAGATTTCACATTGGGAATAGCTCCAAACAATTCAAAATCAGAATTAATATCAATTCTATCTTTATTAACAAAGCAGTTAAATTGTTTAAGATTTTTAACATTTACATTAATGTCGATTTTAGAAAGTTCCATACTGTTTAAAAAAGAGTATGGATTGTAGAAGCTTTCTTGATTTAATTCTACTTTTAGAACAGGGTGTTTTGAATCAATGTCTAGGTCATGAATATTGTTATCTAAGGCTACTATAGCCGGATAAGCCTTATTCAATTCCATAGTTAGGGTTATTTTACCTGTTGACCAATCAAAAGGGAATGTCACCTTGTAACCCTCGACCCGAGTCCAAGAATCAATTGATGTATAATGAATAATAAAGGCATTAGAAAATATCTCATTAAAAGTCACTACTTCACTAACATCTTTGTTATGAGAAATATCTAAAATCAAATCTGATAAAATTTTTATTGAATCAACAGTAAATTTTAGATCAAGGTCTATCGTTCTATTGCTTTTAGAGAGTTTTAAAACAGGACTAGAAATTAAAAAGCCTATTTCAGCTTTATCCATATTCTGATCTTCAGAGCTTAAGAAAAGTTGTTCTTCGCCTAAAGAAGAAAAGGTACTGACGTTATTATTGAAGTCTTCAACTTCTGATGAATTTGAAGCATGGATTTTAGAATATAAGCCAGATATTAAATTAAACCGAGAGTGGTGATCAAAAAATTTGCTCTCACTCAAGTAAAATGTGCTTATATGTGCTAAGTTAATGTTGTTTGCTTTAAAATCTACGTTAGTCTGAAATAAAATTTCTTCACCATTTTCTCTCTGACCAACATTTAGCAATGTATCCTTTTTAATGTTTATGCCATCTAAATTTTCATCTATTTCTACCGATATATAAATTTTATTTGGTTGTGCCGTACGTGGTTTCAGCTTTAGTAAATTTCTGAAATAAAAGTCAAGATGCTTTTTTGTAAATGTATTTAAATCTGCAACGGGATATTTAAATAGTTCTAAAAATGCAAAAATTAAGCCTGTATGAGCTTTGTGATTATCGTTATTATATAGTGATATTTTATACAGGTCTTCACATTTTAAAACTAAATCGTAAATTATTTCGTAAGTAGGGTTAAATATTAGTGTTATCCTTTTTAATGCAAAATTCAAATCTGTCTCATCAACTATATCATTTTCAGGATTACTAGGTATAGGTGTTGGTAAAGTTATATTCCAAATTGAATTAAACTTATCAAAACCTTCGATTTGCCCTCGATTTATAATATTTTTATTACCAAACAATGTCGCTAAATCAATAAACTCCTGAAGCAATGGTGACAACTTGTTTTTTATGTAAATTTCGAGTTCTACTTCTATTATTGAACTTGCTTGAGTTAAGTTATTTTTAAGCGCTTCTGTGTACCAAAAGTCAATTTTCTCAAACAATGATTTACATAAATCAAAAAAATTATGAAATGAATGTTTTTTATCTTCTATACCAAAAGCTTGATCGTAATCTTTTATGAAATTAAGCCGTTTAACGCTGTAGTTTGAAACTTTGAACTTCGATATCTCCGCAATTAAAAAAGTTTCTTCAGATCTAAGTAAATCATACCAAGTGCCATCTACTTTGTTTTCCTTGTTGTAAAATAAAATTAGCTTTGAATATTCTTTTATGAAGATAATGAGATCTAGTACGTCTCTATCTTCAATAAGTAAGTTCTCAGGGTTTAAAATATGTTTATAAGGTGTATTCAAAATTATTTTATTTCAGTACCTTCATTCATATAAAATGGAAAAACTATATTATCCCTAACATTTGTAGAGTGTACTTCATACGAGATATTAATGCTTATCAGGCCATCTTGCGTATTTGATTTTGACGCTCTAACATCATGTACAAAAATTCTTGGTTCATAATTAGAGATAGTCTGTTTTAGTTCATAAGAAAGGCGTTCAATTACATCTA
Source organism: Psychroflexus planctonicus (assembly GCF_014640195.1). GTDB lineage: Bacteria > Bacteroidota > Bacteroidia > Flavobacteriales > Flavobacteriaceae > Psychroflexus > Psychroflexus planctonicus. Next base: position 132,011 of record NZ_BMGM01000009.1, on the reverse strand, counting down.
GGTCTGATTTTTCAAACATGTAATCATGGACTATGCAACCATAATTAGATCGCATAATACGTTCACCATATTTAGTATTAAAAAAAATATGTAAACTCTGCCTAATATCCTTGTCTTTAGATACCATCTCAACATCAGCACGTTCCTTACTAAATGTTGGTGGAAAACTCCAACCACGACCTAAAAACGATTTATCTTGATTACTTTCCATGATTTTAATTTATTCCAACTTTAGCACCTTTTATATTCACTTGACCAGAGGCACTTAATTCTGCCTTACTTCCGCCTTTAATAGAAGCACTTGTTTTAGCGCTTATATTTATTTTACTTCCACTTATTTTTACACCATCACCTGACTTTCCATTTAATATTATTCCCTTTTGGCCAGTTATACTAACCTCTCCAGATGATGAAATGCTTATATCTTTATTGCTATTAAGTGTAATTCCTTTTTCAGACAACTTAATATTATTTTTGTTTTGGTCTTTAATAGTTATATCTTTTGTTTTTTCACTAATTACAATGCTATTCGTTTTTGGAGTAGATATAGTAATTTTCTTTTCATCATCGTCAAACTCTACCTTCAGCTTACTCTTAGACAAAATAGCTTTTAGATTATTTTCTTTTTTAATAGTTGAATAAGGACTTTTCTTTTTAGTGTATAAACTATTTAGTATAACAGGATAACGTGGATCATTTGCTATAAAGGAAACTATAACCTGCGTTCCAACTTCTGGTATAAAAAAAGATCCTGCTTTTGTATTGGTATAAAAATGAGAAAGCTGGGCCCATAAACCGTCTCCGGTTTTTTTAAAAGCAGGTATTAATATTTGTATACGCCCTTGATTTAAAGGGTCTGAATGATTTTTTTTAACTGTGCCGATATAAACCCCATGAATCGGTTCTACAAGTTTTGATTTATCAAAACTACTCGACTTAAAATAGGAATTTTTTAAACCAAAGGAAAGACTGGTTGTAAATAAGCCTCCTTCTATTTGGTGCGATATTCCTGTTATATAAATTTTCCCGTCAAAGTTACTACCAAAGCCATCAAGAGTTACTATCTCGCCCAATTTTAGGTCTGGAACACCCTTAAATTTAGCCGTGCCTGTAAGTCTATTTAATCTTGAACTTTTGATAAAGGAATCGGCATAAATTTTTAATTCTGTTGTATCTGTATATTGTGGAATATTTATTTCTACAGAAGATGGACTAGTTTCTTTGCTAATTTTTTTAGCAGATAAAGTATCATTTGTATCTAATTTAGGCTCAACTGCAGATGCCTTTTTAGTTTCACCAGAGAAAAAGTCCCATGAGTTAAGTTTTAAAGAACTTAACTGGCTAGAAGAATTGATTTGAGCATCAAAGCTAATTGTAGATTCTCCATTCTTGATGGTTAAAACCGATTTGGATTTATTTGATTTGGGTTCAATTACATCTATTTTATTATCAGAATTTAAAACTACACAGCCATTTTGTTTAGCTCTATCCAATATAAAATCCCAATCTGTTGTGTTATACTTTGGGAAAAAGGGATGTTTGAAATTTGTAGCTTTTACTTTAAATTTTATTCCAGACACTTTGCTTAGTAAAGAAGTTATAATTTCACTCTCTTTTTTATCTTTATATAGATCTGATGTATAACTATTTTTTAATTTAATAGCTTTATCAACGCAATCTAAAACCAAAAGACTACACCATGGTTTTTTTGAATACCCTTTTTTTAGTGAGATATTATGATTTTCTATTATGCCCTTAAAAGCTAACTTGTTATCCTGCTTATAGCCTAATAAAATTTCAACTGATGTTCCGGGTATAAAATCTTTATTTTCACTTTCTTCAAATGTATTTAAGTATGAATTTCCACCTGCGATATTTATGGTTGCTTTACTAAGCTTATTTACAGATTTCTCTACGCCGATTTTTATGACATTAAATTTAGAAATAATCGATTTCCCATTAACAATGATATCAAATGAGATTGGTTCATTGACAGTATCTTTTGGTTGACTACTACTATTGTCTAATGGCATATTAAATCTTATTATCGAATTGGTGGTATTTGAATTTGTTTCCCACTCTTTAATGCCCTTAAAGAATTAAGATTATTAAACTCTGCTAACTTAATAAAATACTTCTTGTCGTCATAATAAGATTCTGAGATATTTACTATGTTGTCACCTTTCCTCACAATTGGCATTTTTGTAATATCTGGACTTTGAAATAATTTGTTTGTTCCATCTGAATCAAAGTCTTTAATAGTCATTTTAACGTTCGCTCTTAAAGGCACTCCATAAGCATCAAAAAAAGTATATTCATAATTGAATGAAATAACTTCACCAAAAATAGATATGGAGCCAAATCCCCATGTCACTCTTACAAAAGGAGGTCTGTGGGTTGATGCTAAGGGCTTAACAGTGATTCCTTCTAAAGCTTTAATAGAATCTGCTAAAGTCTTACTAGATGAATCTATACCAGTTGGAGAATTTGGTAATGCCCCTGTATTATCAATTATAAAGTTTAAATCTAAACTTTTTTGAAGTTTTGCAGGTGCTTTACTACTTATTAGGGAACCTATAGCATCTGATGTTTGATCACTTGATTGTTCTTTTGAGCCGACGGTAAAACTTAAATCTGCTGGGTTAATTTGAAGTTTGTAGCTTCCAACAAGTTCAGGGGCCTTTGATAAATCTTTATACTTATAACCTGATATGACTAAGGCAGTATTATTTGTATTTTTATTCATGCTAATGTTTTAACACGTTTTCAAGTTCCTTCAAAACTACTGCAACACATTCATCTATTAACTCTTGCCTTTCTAAGTTTGTTAAGTAGTTGTTTGAAACTAGCTGATTATTGACTTCTTGAACAGTATCGTGATTAAAACTTTGATGTTGATTAGAATCATCCTTCATTTTACCCTGGATAACTAATTCTTTAATCTCTATTGCCATAATTTTGCTATAATTTAAATCTACCAACTAAATATCTTGACTAAAATGAGAATAAGTTAAAGTTAAACTTTCAATAGCTATTTCAGACTTATCTGCATTAAATGCTCCAATATCTATTTCTCTAGGATAACAATTAAAAAAAGACCAAGTTGATAAAATATCCTTTCTACTTCTATCTAATAACATTACATTTAATGTTCTCCGCTCAATTTGATATGTAGATGAATCTTTTATTAGAAAATTTCTACACCAGTCACCTAATGATGATGATTTTTTTACGATTCCTCTAGTAAGCTTAAGATCCTGATAAGTTGTAGAAGTAGGTAATTTAAATTGTCTATTGTTTATACCAGAATTATAAATTTCTGAACCACCAACGGAAGCAGAAATCCCTGATATAGATTGAAAAAATGACTCATCTGGTCCTAAAGTGCTACTTTTTTTATTGGATGTAGGATTATTAACTCCCATAGCAATTGTTGAAGTAACTTTAAAATTAAACCCTAATACAGGATAATCCCCTTTATCTAGTTTCATTTTCAAATTATTTAAATGAAAAACTTATATATTTAAGTTGGATACACATAAAAAAAAGGCATGAAATATCACGCCTAATTTTAATGAATAAAATATATAATTTATACAGACTGAACCATACCTTCATGTGAAAAAACTATTGTTTCTATTCCAGCTTCTGAAGATTGAGAATTCATATCAGTAGGTGTAACTTTCTGTGGGAATGCATTGGTTAAAGTCCATGTCATTCTTTCTGTTGCTGTTTCATCTAACAGCCTTATTACAACTGTTAACCTAGTATAGGTGTTTAAATTAATTTGAGATATCCAATCAAAAAACTGATTGTCATCTGCGAAAACTCCCTTTTTCAAAGTAACATCTCCATACTTCATTAATCCAGGCATTTTTATTGTACCATGATTTGGACTATTTCCATGTCTATATTCTATAACTTCAGTTTCAACATCCAAACCACTAACTTCTTGGAATGGTAAGTCTTGGAAGTCTCCAATATCAACTGAAAAGTAGAATTTTGGTAAAGGCCAAAACTGATCTTGAACATCTCCTGAGCCTGCTACTGGTAGTGCCATAATATTATTTTTTTAAATTATTTTAAGATTTCTGTTGTTGTTGTTCGAATGTAATTACAATAAATTCTGCTGGTCTTGTAATTGCAACCTTTATATTCATTTTTAATACACCATCTAGAACATCGTTTGGTGTCATAGTGTTGCCCAAACCTATAGATACATTAAAAGCTTCTTCTGGCGACGATCCAGCCAATAATCCTGATTGCCACTGATTATTCAGAAAGTTAATAACTGTAGCTTTTAAAGTAGACCATGTTGTTGAATTGTTTGGCGAAAAAACAAAAGCTTCAGCCGCAAACTTTATACTTTGCTCTAAGAAAGTCATTGTTCGTCTAACACTGATATATCTGTAGTCCTTAGAATTACCATCTAATGTCCTAGCACCCCATACAAGAACTCCTTTGCCAGCAAAACTACGTACAGCGTTAATCGCTTTTCCGTTTAATGGCAAATTCATTTCTTCTTGATTGTCGTTATTTATATCAATCGAAGGTGAGATAACAGAACCTAAACTAATATTAGCAGGAGATTTGGCAACACTTGAACTATTATCACACATTGTGTAAGCTCCTGCCATTGCAGGGCTAGGTGGCATCAAGTTAATCATGTCACCCACTTCTTCAAGAATAGAATTTAATTTAGGACAAACAATAGATAATGTAGATTGTAATGAATTAATTAAGTCTTTATCAGTGGTTTCTAAAATTTTATTAATTTCAAGTTTGATGCCTTCTGCTCTAGCTTCAGATATAGTACCCGCTTCTAAACTAGCATCAACATCAGCAGTTAAAATTTCAACCAATTGATCTAGATTTTCTATTAATGTATAATCTAAATCTGAAGGATTAACAATGGTTGTATTTAAGTAAGGATAATATGCTGCTCCCCATTGTAAAAAATTTGAGCCAACACCTTCTCTAAAGTTATCAACTACATCTTTTTCATCAAAAGTACGTTCTTGATCACCGTTGTAAACATCCAAAATAGCAAACCTGTTTTTCATTTTATAACCACAATGCGTTAACATTGCAGCTTGTAGTGAATAACATGCTGATTTGGATAATAAAATTGCATCAGGAATAAGTAACAAGGTTGGTTCTAGATATTTTTCCAGACTTACCAAACCTCCTCCTGACGGATCATTAAGTTTAGATGCTTTAACTTTTTCAGAATAGTCACCTACCGAAACTACATAACAATCACCACCACTATTTGCGTAGAATAGTTTAATAGAGTTGTAAAGCATAAATCGTGATCCATCAACATAACTTAAATCAAATCCTAAAGCAGAATCTTCATTAACTTCTATGTTAAATTTAGTTTTTGGAGCACCACCAAAAAGCTCAAGGAATTGGCCAAAAGATGATATTTTAACAGGTTTATTAATCAAGGATTTTGAACCTCTACTTGCTTTTTCGGTATAACCTACAAACGCAGGTACAGCGGTTTGTACAGGAACAACAGATGAACCAAATGAACTTTTTTCTTCAATGTAAACACCTGGTGTTGCTAAGGTAGTTGCCATATTTAAATATATTAAATTAAATTTCGTATAAAACTATACCTTATTTTTATACCATCAAAATTAATTCTAAAAAAAATTAAATTTTAACATAAATATCGTTAATGAAATAATCAATATTCCTGTCATAACTTATATTACTGGGCTTTGGGTGAGGTAGAAAGAGGGAGAAATATGATAGAATGTCATCTTCTTTTTTTAAATACATTTTATTTGAATATAACTCGGATACAACTATTTTCTCTTCCAGTATAACGAAGTGGGCTTTTGTTCCACTTGCTAAAAATCTCTGTTTAAAATCCTTAATCTTTATAGTGTTGTTTTCATCAGTTAAATAATAATTTTTAAAAACGTTATTTTCTTTAAGTGAGTAAAAATTGTATCTTAATTTTACCTCTCTTGAATTAAATAAAATTGAAAAGTTAAGTTGTTGTTTGTTTTCTAAGGCTTCCTCATTTCCAAAAAATTGATTCTTGGTATTTATTTTAAGGTTTATTTCGCCATTAATACCGTTGTTATCATAACTAAATGAATCGTTTTCATCTACTGGATTGCTTAACTGAAGTTTTTCATCGCTAAGGTCTTGTTCATTAAAAAAACATAATTTTTGATTGCTAGAAAAAGGCAAGTCTGTAATGTTAATGAAATAATTATTTTTAACTTCAAAAATAAACTTCAAACGGATTGCACCTTCATAATTTTTTGATGCAAACCTGTTATCTACTTTTGATAATAATACAAAACCGTCATTTGTAAGTCTAAATAATATATTGAAATTATCGAGTAACTCCTGTGTTTCTAAATCTGGTTTTACAACAACATTTTTAAGTACATTATCATTATAGTAAGTGTGTTTTAATTTACAACTAAGCAATTTCCTGAAATTGGAAACATAATTATAACTATTGATAGGATAATTCATTTACAATGTCTTAAACAATTTTTGGTATATCTTGGGTAATTGTTTCTCCATCAAATATGATATGTTTAAACTTATAGGAAACCGATGGTAAATAATTAGCGCCTATATTTCCCCATAATTTATTAATTTCATCTATAGAAATATTAAACAATTCAGCTTTAATTTTATTTGCACTAATTGGTAATCCGGGCGTATTAGAATCATCAAAAGTTGTATTTATTTGAAAAAACTCTATGACTAAAGAAATATAATGCAGTGATTCTACATAATTAAAATTTGGGAAATAGGCTGAAAACATAACCAACAAATTTACTTTTACGGGCGGTGTTTCTCCAATACTGTACTTCATACTGGTATTTTTTGTTATGTTCTCCTCCTCAATATGGAGTAAAAATATGGTTACTTTGTTTTCTATATCTTGATTTAAGTTACCCTTAATATCAACTAGATTACTAACAATTACAGTATCTGCTTTAATAGACAGTTTATTTTTTATAAACTCATCAAGTCGTTGAGCTATTGATGTAATAACATTATGTATCATATTAAAGATATTTCTTTACTGCAATAATTATAATTCTAAATATGTAAAAACTAATTAATGAAACTATGCATCCTATAATGTATAACTGCACCGTAAATATCTTCTCAATAGAATTTAAAAACCCTTGGCTTGAGGTAAGATTTAATAATCCTAAAAATATAAACGATAGACCTAGAGACATCAAACTTCCTATCAAAAACCAAAATAACTCTCTTATAATTAATGCCTTCATTTTTTTATTTTATGGTCTTTCAATTGATTTTATCTTTATTCTATACGCCAAATACATTGTTAGAACACCGATAAAGAAAGATAGATAATAAGACCAATATGGTTTAACTACTAAATTAAAGCCTCCTAATAAATATTCTATTCGTTCAAAAATAACAATTGTAATTGGTATTAAAAGAATAAAAACAATTCCTATAAACATAGCCACATTTAGTTGACTTTTTACAATCGAGTTTCTTATGTTATAATCAAATAATAATACTAAAAAAGCTAAAATTACAGTTATAAGAAAAAATATAGATGTGGTAATAAATATTAATTTATACTCAATCAAGAATTTTGATAACTTAATAGGATAGCCATCAGCTTCATTAATTGGATTCACAATTATTTTCTGATCTGTTGAAAATTTATTCTCAATAACATTCCATAAATCATTATAACCATTATCATATCCAAGTGCCCAAATACCCACCCCTTTTAGCTTTTTGCTTAGAGCAAAGTCATACTTCTTGCCCAATGTGTAATCATCATCAAACCAAACTTCTTGAGTAGTATAGTCTTTGAAAGCAATATTATAATAATTAGTCATACTTCGTTCATCCCTATTTGATGTAATATCAACATTTTCATTGTTAACATACTTTTGCCTAATTTCGCTATAAGTTAGAGGTTTTTTGTAAGAGGTTTCATTATAAACCTTACTGTTGTCTTTTGAAAGTTTACCAGTCCATAAGCTACCATAATAAGGTAATGCAAGAATAGTTTTTTGTGGATTTATACCATATTCTAGATAGTAATTTACGGTTTTATTCAAACTTAAATCTGATCCTTCGCTTGAGCGTAATGGAGAAACTGCACCTTGCAGTTTTTCGCCGATATGATAATCGTACCCCATGATCACAAATAAATCAACATAATCATTAAGGTTTTTTACATTGAATATCTCTCTACTATCGTTTGCGGGTAAGGTTAGTGAAAGATAAAAGTTTTTATTTTGATTTTGAAACTTAGTATCAAATTGATTTCTAAAATACTCTATAAACCTATTCAAATTATTTTTTTCAGAATAAGGAACCATTTCAAAGTTTAAATCAATACCATCCGCTTGTCTCATGTTCAGTAGTGGCTCAAGGGTTTCAACTAAATAATCCCAGCGATCTGGATTTTGTAGAAACTCTCTATTATTAGAATAGCCATGACAAGATACTGTTAATAATACCCTAGTATTTTTAACTTTAGCAGAGTCAATCATAGCAGTGGTTTTCCATTCTTCAATTTGTGCTGGGTTTTTATACCCTCCGCTATAAGGATCTACTTTGTACGAAAAATAAGCAAGCGTAGATAATAGTTCAAATGGATAACTCTTCCACTTCGAACCCATCCAGTAAGGGTGCCAACCAAAAACTTCATTTTCTTTTTTAATAGATTTGAAATCTTTGTTTCTAACATAATATGCTTTTTGAACTGAATCCCAAGTAAAATTATCGCTCTTTAAATTTTGATCGTTTTTATTCAAGTAGTCAAAAAGGTCTCCATAAGTATTGAGCATACTTTTTTGCTTAATAGATAGAAACTGAGTGGTATCTTCTTGTAAATCTTGTTTTGTTTTGGAAGATGTACTATTAATGCCAGCACCTTTTTTTATTTTATTGAAAGTCCTATCAAGAATTCTATACTCGGTCTGAGTTTTTCTAACGCTACTTTTAACTTTCATTACATCTTTACATGAAATAAAAAGTATGGAAATTAGTAGAATGTATAAACTGAAATATCTATTCATCATCTAAAAGTGTTACAAATATTATGTCTTTATAGGCTACAATGTCTTCCAAAACATCTTGTTGAACTTCATTAAGCCCAACCGCTACTATGTGAGCTTTAACATTATAATCATAAAGACTTGACTTATTTGAAAGGTAAACTTCTGCTTTTTTTACAATACTAGTTGTATATTCATCACTCTTGTAGAAAGCATAATTATTAAAGTAATTTGATGATCTTGCATCTAGACTTGTGTTTTTAATTTCAAGATCTACATCTGCATTTTCATTTTTTGGAAGAAGTGTTTTGTTTTCTGACTTTAACAATTCTGATTTTGTAAACTCAATTAACGGGTTTTCGCTTTCAGCCATTTTGTTGTAAGCAGATATTTGCTTATCACCAACGCCTATCCAATAAGACCATCCTAATAAATTATCAAATTCATTTACAATTACATTAAACTTTTTAGTGTGATTTTTTGTTAAGTCTAATTTATTACCTAGTGAAAATTCTTTAGAGTCTATAACCCTATATATTGTGTCTTTTATAGATTTCCTAATTAAGCTTTGATTTACGATAGTATCCTTGGTCTTTTTAACTTTAAAGTTAAGATTAGGCTTGATTTTTTTTAGGACTAATTTTAAGTGAGACTGGAGAAAGCCTTTGTTTTTTATAAAATTGTCATTAGAAACATTGACCGTTAAAACATTATCAGATAAAATTTCAATTTGGCCTTTTACGGTTTCTTTAGGTTTTAAATCATTTTTTAAAAATCTGGTTGTTCCGCCTTCAGAAATAGATATCTCCATTAACTTGTGTGACTTAAGGTTTGATATTTCATAGTAAATCACATCGTCTTTTAAGACGTTATACTCGTAACTTAAAACTTCACCATTTACAGGTGAATTAAAGTATAAGTTCGCTAAGTAAGTTGTATCTGTTCTATTTGCTGTTTTTAAGTAATCAATTAAAAAAGACTCTTCCGTTTTTAATTTTAAAACGCCTGTTTTTTCTAACTCATTTTTTAAACTATCAATATAGTTATTGTCATAATAGCTAACCAAGCTTTCATCTGAATTTAAGTTTTTGCTTAAAGCAAACTTCGATTCTTTTGAGAGGTTTTTTATTGCATCATTTAAATTAACTTGGTCTTCTTTCAAGTTATTATTGTTGGTTAAATCTTTTTTTTGTGTTTCAACTTCTTCCAAAACAGATAAAAGGGAATCACAACTTATAGCGCCTACAACTGCTAAAATTAATACTATTAATTTTAGATTTTTAATTACCATTGGTTTTATAATCTTTTGCATCTATTAATTCTCTCATTTTATTGTATTGCTCGTAGGCTTCATTTTTAATCAAATTTCTCATTGCAGTTTCTTTTGATTTGATTTCTAGGTCTGATTCTAAATCATTTATCCTTTTATTTTTAAGCCTTTCATTGTTATAAATATCTAGTTTTTTCCTGTATTCTGACTCAAATTTAATTTCATGTTGAAGAATTAAATTATCATAAGGACCTTTATCTGATAATAATTTAGTTAATAAAGGTGCAGTTTCTATAAATATAAATAATGAGAATATGAATATAGATGACATTCTATCAATATTTTTCAAAGCTTTTAGTTTATCAATGAAACCATATCTTTGAGGGATAGTTAATTTTTTTTCATTAATAATTAAATCTTTTATTTCTAGTTCTCTTTTGCTTAGAAGGTTAATTGTAGAGTCCATTCTTTTCTTTTCTTCTTCTAAATCAGCTACATATACGTTATACCTTTTTTTTCTATCATTACACTCCTGCCCATAACCTTTTACATTTGTGCCACAAGTACCATTGCATTCACACTTATATTCTTCATAGTATTTATCTCTTAAACTAAGCATGTTTTTATACTCTGTTCTAAAATTATGTTTTTTTTCTTCAATATCAATTAATTCTGCATCATATTTTTTTTCAATATTGTAAGCTAAATCAGCCTTTTGTTGATTTAAAAAGTTATTGATTTCCAAATCAAAAATTTTCAACTCTAATGGTTTAGATATTACTGTAGCTATAATAACTGCTACAAGAATACGCGGGATAGATTTTAAAAATTGTTGCCACTTACTATTACCCATTCGCATTGAACTGATAATATATCTATCCAGGTTGAAGATTATGGCTCCCCATAAAAATGAAAGTGGAATTGCTATAGTTTCAGAATCAAATATGAGATAAAATGCAAAATAAGATGATAAAATTGAAAGGATTGTTGTAAAAACTATAGTCATGCCAATACTCATGTATTTATTGACTTCAAAACGAGGACACTGCTTAATCAAATCAACTGTTACGCCAGAAGAAAACAATAAAAAGTTCTTAAATACAGACATGGTTTTAAAATATATCTTTCAATTTTCTAATTAATACTTTAAAGCGATTTGATGAAGGATTATATGCTTTAGGCGTTGATTCTAGATTTTCTCTTTTTTTTGGAAAGTTAGAAATTTCTTCTTCTTTAAAAGTATGAAAAATCAAGTTTTTTGATATTGATCCATCAATCAGGTTTAGGATAAATGTAAAATGCGTTATTTCATTCACTTCAAATTCATAGCTCCCAATCAAGGGTAGTTTTCCAATAGATTTTTCAATTAATTTTCCTGAAAACCCAAAGTCCCATTTCAACCTCACCAATTGACCTAAGTAAACACCATAATGAAAACTTTTCTCTCCAGAAGGAGTTAAAGTTATGAAATCTTTTAAGGTTTTATCAAAAACACTTACATCAAACTCCATATCTGGTGATTCTTTGATTTTTATAAATATATTTTTCTCAACAACAAGCTCTTTATTTTTAGCAACTAACCTATAAGTTTGATCATTATATAACACCACATTCCTACTGCCCTCAAGATTTACTTGGCCAATATCTGGATGTATTGAAACATGATGAGCGTTATTCACTTTCCATGAAATATTTACTGTTTCTTTTTTTCTAACAATGTAGTGATCAGATTTAAAGTCTATTTTTATATCACCTGTTTGTAAATTAATTTTTTTAGAATCTAAAATTATTGATTTAAAAAATGTATTTTTTCCTTCAATGTAATTTGCTTCATCAATTCTATTTAAGTCATCCTTTTCTCCTTCAATTAAATACGATTTATCAAATATTGCAAAATAGGATTCATTTTCGAAACTATTTTCATCAATATTCCAATATATTTCAGCACCTCCGTCAATTAGTCTTTTTAAAAGATTTATAAGCTTTAATGATTTTTTCTGGTTTGGAGCAACAATTACAATTTCAAATTCTATATTTTTGTTTAGCGATGTTATGAGTTTTTCTGATAAAAAAAAGAGATGGTTTTCATCGATGAAAAGTTGTATTGAAAAAAGTGCCTTTGGAATTCTAGCTTGAATTTCATTTATAATATTACAAGTAGAGTAGGTTTTAAACAAAATTTATGTAAATTGGATATGCTTTAACAAATATAGCAAAAAACACCTGCGGTAAAAAAATAATCATGCCAAAAGATAATCGCAATCCATTTGTAGGATTGAAGCCTTATTCCGAGAGTGAAAGTGATCTTTTTTTTGGAAGAGAAGAAGAAATTGAAAACCTTCTCCTAATCTTGCAAAAAAATAAATTATTAACCCTGACGGGCGCTCCTGGAAGTGGTAAAACATCATTAATTGTTTCGGGATTAATCCCAAGACTAAAAAGGGGTTTTATAGGTGTTTCTGGTAAAGAATGGTCTGTAGCCTACATGAGACCAGGAGTAAACCCCATCAAAAACTTAGCTCATGCTTTATCTGAAAATTTTGTTTTAAAACAAAACAAAAAGTCCAATATATCAGATTATAAATATTATGAGGACACCATCGAAAAATTTGGTAGCAATAGCATTGTTGAAATATACAAAAACTCTGAAATTTTTAATCAGAAAAACTTACTAATTGTAATTGACCAAGTTGAAGATTTTTATAAATATAAAACGGCCTTTGATTATTTAGAAAGAGACGAAGACAATATGCTTATGGATATAGTTTACAAGTCTGTATCTATAAAAAAATCATCAATTTATTTTCTAATATGTATTGGCAGTAATCACCTGACAAAGCTTAATTCCTACACCAAATTACAGGAAATTATTACCAAATCTCAATTTACCATACCCAACTTAAGTAAATCAGGTCTTATTAAAATATTTGAAAATACATTTCAAGCTAATGGTATTTATATAGATCATAAAATAATAGATAAACTACATGTAGACCTTAATGAAGAAATTAGCTACTTACCTAATCTTCAGTTTTTATTAAAAAAGCTTTATGATAGGCTTATAATTAGCAAGTCTAATTCTGATGCTATTACATCAAATATTTTAGATGAACTTGGAGGTTTAAAATATGTTATAGCACTGCAATTTGATCAATTTTATGAAACAGAAAACAAGCAGAATCTGAAACTTTTATTCAAATCAATTGTAAATGCCCATTTAGTAAATACCAATACCTTGTATGGTACTTTAGAAGATATTTCGAGTTACTTAAACATAAGCCTTCCAGAGTTAACAAAATTTCTTAGGGAATTAAAGTTAGAAACTTCAGAATTATTTGAACTCATTGAACCTACAATATCTGGTATTGAAGACACAAAATCGAAGACTTACAACGGTAAAAATATATTGAATCTCAAATATTTTAAAAATATTAACTGGGATAAGCTGGATACTTGGCGAAAAGAAGAGATTGAGAACTACGATAAATTCAAATCTTTTAGTATAGACGCTATCAAAAAGAAAAATAATGAAATTGATTTCTTAAAGACACCTGAATTGGAAACCGCCATCAATTGGAAAAATCAAAAAGACATCAATAAGAATTGGGCAAAAAAATATCCTTTTAATTTTAATGAAACCATTGAGTTTATAAATAAAAGTGTGAAAGAGGATGAAAGAATAAAAGAAGAAAAATTAGCTGCAATAGAAAGAGATAAAAAAAAGGAAAAGAAAAAAAGGAAAATATTTGCAACATTCACATTAATTTCAATCATTCTCGCAACTTTTGCAATTATATCATACCAAGATGCAAAACAAGAAAAAATAATAGCTACCAATGCTCAAATTGATGCCGAAAAAGCTGAAGAAGATGCAAAAAAAGCAACCTTAGAAGTTGAAAAAAAAGCAAATGAATTAGTAATCACAAACGAGAAAGTAAGTACTCTTTACAATGAAATGCTTACAAAAAATAAAACCATCAATAATCAAAACGCAATTATTAAGTCTAAACTTGATGAACTAGAAGATGCAAGAGAACAAGAAATTAAAGACCAAATAGCGCTTACAAATAAGTCCGACTCACTCAAAAATTCAATTGTTATTGCTAAGAATGAAGCCGCTAAAAGCAAAATGATGAAAGACTTAATCGAGATAAAATCAGAATTTAAAACCTTAAAACTAGCTTTAAACGATGCTTTCTTAGAGAATGACGAAGACCGAGTTAAAACACTAGTTAACGAATCATTAAAGAAACAGGAGCTATTTAATTCACTTAAAGAATCTGGAGTTGTTGATAAAAATATAATTGGTAATGAAAATGTTTTACAGCTGAACCAGAAAATACTTTCAATTTTAGAAAATAAGAAATCATACAGCAAAACAAGCATGTTGTTAACTAAGTCAAAGGGTAACTCAGTACGTTCTTTTGACATAAATAATAACGAGATTATTGCTTTTGCTGGCGATAAAGGAACTATTTATTTTTTTGACATTAAAAACAATGTATCAATTTACAAACCCATTAATGTTGCTAATGATAATATAGATGATAGAATAAGATATTTGTCTTTTGTTAGTGATAACAGTTTATTAGCCACCACATTTTCCGGTAAACTATTAAACATAAATCCACTAACCAAAGAAGTCAATACTATTTACGAAGACAAAAGTCAAAAATTAATAAACCTGCATATAGATATAGAGAACAACAAACAATATTTAATATTCGAGAAAGAGATTATTGTTTTTGACAATTTTAAAATCAAAAATCGAATTCAAAAATTTAATGATATCAAGACTAGTTTAGTAAATAACTCAGTTCTTTACTTTGTGTCCAAAAATGAAATCTATAGGCTAGAAAAGGATAACAATGCACTAAAATTAAACATAGATACGTCTAGTGTTCATGAAATAAAACAAATTTATATATCTGAAAACCACTTATTATTAGGAACAGAATATGGAAAGGTTTTTTGGTATGATTTTAACGTACAAAATGTAAAGACTTTAACACCACTTAAATTAATTGATAATTTTGAACTTCACAATAGCAGAATTACTTGCATATATTTTGACGAACAAACAGAAATTTTATACACATCAAGTTTAGATAGTAAAGTATTTAGATACGACTTTAAGTTGGTAAAAGACAAAATACAAAATTCTGCTACCGAACTAACAGGGCACGAAAAGTGGATTTGGCATATGTCTACCTTCATAAAACCTAATGGTGCTAAAGTTTTAATAACTTCAGATGAAGAAGGTAATTTATTAACTTGGTACACAGATCCTAGCGACATGAAAAAGAAAATTGAATCGCTTTACAATGAAAGGATGAAAATTTTTGAAGAATGAAAATTTTAATCTTATCAAGTGGTCATTTTTCAGATTTAGTAAGTATTAATTTAATGTACAATAACCTATTAAAGGTTTATAATAATAAATTACACTTAGACATTTTATTTACAGAAAAACAATCTCAAAGCATATATTTCAATGAATGTTTATACAAAAATTTGTATCATTTAAAATTGAGATCTAGCAATTTGAGTGTGTTTCGAGAACTAAAGAAAAATAATTATAAATATATCTTTTGTTTTTCCAATAACGTATTTTATCGCTTGTTACTTAGGTCTCTTAATACTGAAATAATATCAAAAAATAACCATAAACTTAGAAAATCGTATTTTGATCTAACAAATTATTTCAGTTACGCTAAGGAAAAATCCTTTTTTCACCTTGATAATATCCCGGAATTAAAAAGACCATATATTCATATTCCAATTATATCAGTAGACAATAATATGTATAGAAAAGCTTTTGAGATTGTTAATTGGTCATTGAAAAGTTCTCAAAGGAACTCACTTACCAAAAATAGATTCTGTTTTTTATATCTTAATTCAAAGTTCATAGATAATCAAACTGTCAAAACTAAGTTGTCATCTATTATGGAAAAACTCAAAAATAAAAATATTGAAATATTAATTGTTTTAGGGCGTGAATTTAATCTGAAAATTGATGATTTAGGGTTTTATAAAACCAACTTCCTAATTGATAATTTTAGTTACAACAACAAAAACGTTTATTTAAAACTTTTTTTTGAGTACGCACATACTGTCATGACTGATGATGAATCTCTCGCTTTGGAGTGCCACTTAAAAAATAAACAGTATACTTTTTTGAATTTGAATAAATTATAAATAAATTTATAAAAAATCTATAATACTATGGCTAAGTGTGTATGTAATGGAGCTAAAATATCATGTTCAATGGGAACTGCCCCAAAAACTATGAATGTGTTACCACAAAACAGAACATTAACAGGAAATACAAAACCAATTGCTACCGTTTTAGACATTATACCAATGGTTAATATTCCATCATTCGGAAATTGTATGTCAATAGCTAACCCAATGGTAGCATCGGCAACAGCAGCAGCTTTGGGTGTGTTGACACCACAGCCGTGTATACCTGTTCCAGCTGGTACTTGGTTACCAGGTGCAAAAAAAACAAGTATAGCTAATAAATAGTCCTGTTTTAACTGATAACAGCAAATTAATGTGTGCTTGGGCAGGTTCAATTTCAATTTTAAATCCTGGTCAATTAAAAATAGACTGTAATTAGCTTTAATTATTCTTACTTTATATAAATCATTTATTAACAGCAACTACAAATCTCATTTTCAATCATAAAACACAATAGGTATAAGAAATAAAAGTAAAGCCATTTTTTTATTGAATACAATTTACTGTTTTATCAACTTCTTATTCAGGCTTCTATCTTCAGTGTAGATTTTTAGGATATACATTCCAGCATCTAAATCGGTAATATTTATGCTTTCAAATTGAGAAGTTTGTGAAATTATCTTTTTTCCGTTCAGCGAGTAGACCTCAATTTTAGTGATTAGATGTTTCGTATTAATCTGAATTTTTTGGCTTGCGGGATTAGGAAAAATGTCAATTTCAAAAGAATCAAAATCAGAGGTATTTAACGGATAGTTTTTAAATACACCATACCCAAAAGGTGGAGTGGTTATGGTTAAAACCAAACCTTCTTCATCTGCTTCAATATTATAATCATTTAGCATTTGCAGATAATTGAAATATTCAGCTTCAAATGAATTATGTATAGCCACACCGCAATCTAAATCTGTGCTAGAAAAGGAAGTTGTCCAATTACTATAGGGTGAATTTGAATCTAAAGTTCCGTTGAATGAATTACAAGCAGCAGTGCCGCTGAATTCAAAATTTTCATCGATAGTTAAGGTTGGTGTAATTTCGGGAGTGATATCAGATACTATAAATGGCATTGGCGTGGCATCACTGGCCAAAACGCTATGCAAATACCAAGTTTGAAACAAATCAGAATCCGGTTCTTGAGCGAAACAATTTACAGAAAAAACTAATGAAATGAGAAGTACAAAATGCTTCATGCTTTTGGTTTTCAGTAAAGTTAGCTATTTTTTATTACCTGATAATCTGAAGCTGAATTTTTTCAAAAAGCTGTACAAGTTTCTTTTCTACTTCTGCGTAAGTCGGTTTTTCCTTACCGGTGAAGATGAAAAGCAAATCGATGTGATGAGGTGAAGTATTCAGTTGATGCTGATTTAACCGAAAAGCTTCCCGCATTAAGCGTTTTATGTGATTGCGATTGCTAGCTAAGGGAATGTTTCGTTTAGGAACGGCAATCAAAATCCGATGATGTGCTAAATGGTTTGGTAAAAACTTAGTTCGAAACGGAAAAGCCTTAGCCGATTTCCCATCTGCAAACAATTCGGCAATGCGTTTTTTATGAGTTAAACGCAGTTGCTTTGGAAATTTAAAATTGGCTTGGTGTTCGGTATTCAACATATAGCGAAAATACACAAATTCACCTGTTTATTCTGTTGAATTTTAATGTGTAATCACCTTTTTTACAACATTTCACTGAAAGAATATGTTAAAGTTTGATACTACATCGTTGTCGTAAAACCACTTACTTAAACGTTTAAGTAAAGTTTTTATAATTTTACATGAATTTAAAATATTGGTCTTATGAATAAATTTTTACTAAGTATAGGTTTTGTGTTTGCTTTTATGCTTTTTGGGTATGGGCAAACTTATGTTACTATTGCTGAAGATGATGCTAGTAATTATACTGGAGCTGGTGCACCTAATTTTGGATTAAATATTGGTGATAATGGTGGCTCGGGATTTAATCCATGGACTTGGAGTGATTCTGGCTCTAGTAAAAGTGCTTTTTTAGGTCACGGACCAAATGATTCGCATGGAGATATTGGTAATCCATCCTTTGGAATGTTTGCTCAGAATGATGGGTCATCTATTAATGCTTACAGAAGTTTTTCTGATTTACTGAACGAAGAAAGGTTGGAAGTAGAATTCACAATCAATTTTAGAGCAGGAGCTAAAGGTGTTGAAATCTTTCAAAATGGAATTGGAGTATTTCTTTTTCAAGCTGCTAGTTTTGGAGGAGACAAATATGAATACCGTGACCAAACTGGAACGTTTACCAATACCGGATGGCCATATCAAGCAAATTCAATTTTTAGGTTAACGGTTACCCAAGTATCAGCTACTAATGCCATAATATCAGTAGAAAGAACGAACTCTACAGGACATTCAGTAACTCTTACAAATGTGAATATTTCAGGACGAGTTGATGAAATTCGTTTCTTCAATGAGAATGCTGGTGGTGGAGAACAAAATTTTTACTTCAATAATTTAAGTATTGAACGTCCAACTTTTACCACCATAGCAGATGGAATTTTTTCGGATTCAACTATCTGGAATGATGGTATAGCTCCTGTAGGCAATGGTAATATTACAATTGCTCACGATATCAATTTAGATACAAATTTGAGCTTAAACGGAGAATTAAGTATAAATACAGGAAATACCCTATCGGTTAATGACAATGTTGTTCTCACTAACAACGGAAGCATCAACATTAATGGAGATTTAGTCTTTAAAAGTACAGCATCTGGTACAGCGCAATACGGAAATTCAACGGGTACAATTACCGGAGATGTAACGGTAGAACGATTTGTACCTGCAAAACGTGCGTTTAGAGTGCTAAGTTCTGCTGTAGGTGGTCAAAGTTTTGCAGACGCATGGCAACAAGATACGCACATCACAGGAACAAATGGAGCAACTAACGGTTTTGATGTTACAAGTACAAATACTCCATCTTTGTTTACTTTTGATAATAGTATTAATCCACAAACGAATGGTGCGGGATGGCAAGCCGTTACATCTACAACTAGTACAAATATCGTAGCAGGAACGCCTTATCGCTTATTTGTAAGAGGTGATCGCTCAGTAGCTTTAAACAGCAATACATCTCCCGCAACTGTTACAACTTTAAGTGCAGCAGGAGATATGCATACGGGAAGTTTTTCGCCAAGTTTAGCAACAGTAGCCAATAATTATAGTTTTGTGGGGAATCCTTACCAAGCTGTAGTAGATATCAATGCAACTACGCGTACTAATCTCACCGATTTTATCTATGTTTGGGATGCGTCTATAGCTGGAGATAATGGTAATGGAGGCTTTGTTACCGTTCCAATACCGGGAAGCGCAACTCCAAATCCGTTTAGTTCTGATGCTACTCAATATGTTGCTCCAGGCCAAGCTTTCTTTGTTCAAAATACTGCTTCAGGTAACGGAAGCATCACCTTTGAAGAAGCTCATAAAACTACGGCACAAACACAACAAACACCATTTAACGTAAATAATGAATTTTACATCAATTCACGTTTATATAAAACTTCAGCTCTAGCTAATAATGAGATAGAGAGTGATGCGATTGGTCTTCGTTTCAATACCAATTACACTACATTAGGAAGCGATGAAGATGCAGGCAAACTAGGAAACCCTGGAGAAAATTATGTTATATTGAATAATGGATTGAAAGCTTTAGACTTTCAAAACATGCCAACTAACGGTCATGTGGTGGAACTTGCGCTTGTCAATTACCAAGACAGTGCATACAGCTTAAGCTTTGATGTAAATCACCAACCAGAAGATTTGAAAGTTTACTTGAATGATGTTTATTTAGGAACACAAACTGAAATTACAGCGGGATTAATTTATGATTTTACAGTAGATGCGAGCATTTCAGAAAGTCTAGATGCATTCCGATTTAATATTAGTTTTGAACTAGTTTCTTTATCTGATGTAGATCTTGCCCAAAACAATTTCAGCATTTATCCGAATCCAGCTGAAGAGATGTTAAACATCAATTGGAACCAAGTTCCAAATGAAGAAACACAAATTACTATTTTCAACTTGGTGGGTAAAAAAGTAGCAGAATTTAGTCAAAGTGCTTCAGATGAAGTTACTTCTTTGCCTATTAATAGCCTAAATGCTAGTGTGTATTTATTGCAAATTCAAAATGAAGATGTAAATGTGACCAAGAAGTTTATTAAAAAATAAATTTCATTTCCTATTCATTAAGCATTGCTAAAATCAAAAAAGGCTCCTTTATTAGGGAGCCTTTTTTTATATAAAACTTTTCAATTTTGTTTATTCTAATGCTTTAATTCCTGGTAAGGTTTTTCCTTCTAGCATTTCTAACATCGCACCGCCACCTGTAGAAACGTAGCTTACGTCTTTATCAAAACCAAATTGCTTAGCTGCGGAAACACTATCTCCTCCACCTACTAAAGAAAATGCTCCTTTTTTAGTTGCTTCTACAATGGCTTTTCCTAAAGCAATAGTTCCTTGTGCAAAGTTTTCCATTTCAAAAACACCCAACGGTCCATTCCATAGAATAATTTTGGAAGCTTTGATCACTTCAGCAAACTGTTCACGGGATTTTTCACCAGCATCTAAACCCATCCAATCGTTTGGAATATTATAAATATCCTGCACCTTACGTTCGCCATCGTTACTGAATTCTTGCGTCATTACCGTATCAATGGGTAAATGCACTTCTACGTTTTGAGCTTTGGCTTTTTCAAGAATGCTCAATGCTAATTCTTGTTTGTCTTCTTCTACTAACGAAGTTCCTATATTTCCACCTTTGGCTTTAATGAAGGTAAAAGCCATTCCTCCACCGATAATCAAGTGGTCAATTTTGGGTAAAATATTTTCAATTACGGTAATTTTAGACGAAACTTTTGCTCCACCAATTACCGCAGTTACTGGTTTTTCTTTGGAGTTTAAAACTTTATCTAAGCTATCTATTTCTTTTTTCAATAAATAGCCCATGCATTTTTCTTTGGCGAATTTGGCAGCTATGGTGGTAGAAGCATGCGCGCGGTGCGCCGTTCCAAAAGCATCATTTACGTATACATCGCCCAAACTAGCAAGCGCTTTGGCAAAATCTTCGTCACCTGCTTTTTCCTCTTTATGAAAGCGTAAATTCTCTAACAATAAGACTTCGCCTGGCTTTAAATTCTCCGCCATTTTTTCGGCTTCTTCGCCAACACAATCTGAAGCAAATTTCACGCGAACACCAATAATTTCACTTACTGTAGTAACAATATGTTGTAATGAATATTTTTCTTCTCTTCCTTCAGGTCTTCCTAAATGCGACATCAAAACCGCAGAACCACCATCTTCCAAAACTTTTACAATACTTGGTTTAGCGGCATCAATTCGGCTGGTGTCGGTTACTTTTCGCTCTGCATTTAAAGGAACATTGAAGTCCACTCGAATAACGGCTTGCTTATTTTCGAAGTTTATTGAATCTATACTATTCATCTGCTTTGGTTTTATAATGAATTCAAAAATAAACAATAATTCAGAATAAGGAAGCCGATTTAAGATGAAGCCTTCTTTACTTTTTTGCATCTCATTTTCAATTGAAGTTTTACCTTATTCAACTCGTCTTATTTTTGAAGATAACCTATTTTTGTACAATGGATTTTTCACAAATACCCGGTTTACAACACATCAAAAAACACCTGCAATCTACTTTAGCAAATGGCAGAACAGCCCATGCACAATTGTTTGTAGGTAAACCTGGACACGGAACTTTAGCTACTGCAGCTGCTTTTTCACAAATGCTCATCACTAAAAACTTATCGGGGGATCAACTTACGAAGGCTGAACACCTTTGCCAACAGTTTTCTCACCCTGATATGCATTTCGTATATCCCATTAATTTATCTGAATTAGTGGAAAACAAAAAGCCGCTTTCAAAAGATTTTGCTATTTATTGGCGTGAGTTTTTACAAGAACAGATTTTTGAAGAATTGCATGATTGGTATAAAAAAGTTGGCATTGAAAAAAGACAAGGCATCATTAATGTTGCCGAAGCGGCCGATATCGGAAAACAACTTTCGTTGAAATCCTACGGAGGAAATGCTAAAGTAATGGTGATTTGGTATGCAGAAAAAATGAATACTTCGTCTGCAAATAAACTATTGAAGTTAATTGAAGAACCACCAGAAAATACCTATCTAATATTGGTATCGGAACATCCAGAAGATATTTTATTGACGATACGTTCGCGTTGTCAGATCTTAGAATTTCCACCTTTTAGTGAAGAAGCTATTGCAACCTACTTAGTTGAAAACTTAGATGCAAATTCTGCCGAAGCTCACCAAATTGCAGCTCAATCTGATGGTGACTTAGCTAAAGCCATCAAACGCATTTCCCATCAAACTGACGATCAAAAATTTGAAGCCTATTTTATAGCTTGGGTACGCAGCGCTTTTCAAGCAAAAAAGCAAAAATCTGCTGTAAAAGATTTAATGCATTGGGCAACGCAATTGGATAAAGAAAACCGAGAAACGCAAATCCGATTTATCGATTATTGCTTGCACTTTTTCCGTCAAGCTTTATTACAAAACTACAAAGCAGAATCTTTGGTTTACATGAAAACATACGATGAAAAGTTCAAGTTTGCCAATTTCGCTAAATTCATCAATGGTAATAATTTAGACAAGATCAATATTGCTTTACAAGATGCCAGTTACCATATTGAAAGAAACGCAAACGGCAAGTTGGTTTTTACGGATTTATCGTTGCAACTTACGCGGTTTATTCATCAGTAATATTTACTCATTAATATACTCAATTACTTCCAAGGTTATATCTTTCCCTCGTTTCGCATACAAAATATTTGCGCTATCGTTGGAACCAAAAATGTAGGTGTAACCGTTTTCTTCACCATATTTCTCTACTTTCTTGCGTACTTCTTTTACCAAAACATCTGCTGCATCTTGACTTTCTCGTTCCAATTTTTGGCTTTTTTGTTGCTGCTCTTTCTCGATTTTTTGACGTAAAGCAATGAGTCTATCTTCTTCTTTTTCGCGTTCTTCTATGCGCATTTTATCTGCGTTTTGTTGATAGCTTTGTATCTGCGATTGAAAATCCAATGCAATAGAATCCAACTCTTGGCTAAGTTTTTCATTTCTCTGCTCAAACTCAGCTTTTGCACTTTTCATTTTTTCGTAAGCCTGAATCAATTCTGTGTTATTTACGTACGCTGTTTTTTCCTGATCGCAGGAAGTAAAAATGAAACTCATTATTCCAATGAGTAAACCATACTTAAAGTTTATTGATTTCAAAATATTCATAATTAAAAACTATTTTATTTTTATTGAAATTGTTTTACGTAAGCGAATATATTTTATTTTCTATATAAACTACTACTGAAGAGTTAAAAAAGTCCCTAAATCGCTTTATTTGGCTGTTTTACCCTTTTTGAAGCACAAAAACTAAACCAGACCACTCTCCATTCTTTTCGGCTTTGTAATTTGATTTGAAACCTTGCCAAATCCATTTGAAACCTGAACTTCCTGTTTTGTATTTCTCAGATAACATGGAAACATAATAACTATCAAATTTTAGTGGATAGGTTTTTTTTAAGCTAAATCCATTATGCTCAGCTAGAATAGAAATGGATTTCCTGCTAAAATGATATAGATGTCTAGGAACATCAAATGCTGCCCAAAACTCTTTGTACTGCACTGCATCATATGATTTAAAGTTAGGCACTGCAATGAAAAGCTTTCCATTTTCAGTTAAGCTGTTGTTGATTTCTTTTAAAAATTCACTTGGTTGATGCAAATGTTCCAATACATGCCAAAGCGTAATGACATCAAATTTCTTTTCCTTGATCTCATTTAAATCTGAGTAGACTTCCAATTGATTATCTTTTGCAAGGTTTCGCGCCTTTTCATTGGGTTCAATTCCTATTGCTTTGAATCCTTTTTCATTTGCCCTTCTTACAAACCCTCCTACTCCACAACCAAAATCCAATAATTTCTTCTTAGAATTTACTTCCTTTTCAATCCAGTTGATTTTGGTTTTCAGCATGTAATTTCTTACCCAATTGTACACTAAATCTTTTACTGATTTTGATTTTTCTTGGTGAGAAATGTAATTATCACTCTCGTAATATTTTCCAATTTCCTTTAAATCAGGTTTTGGAAAAGTCTCATAACAATCCCATTTTTCATTCCATTTCAGCTGAAAAACTTCTTGGGTTTTGAAATGATCTTTAACGCTAAATGAATTCTTTTTCAATTCAATTCTTTTGATTGTTCCACGTGGAACATTAAATTTATCTTCCCATGTGAACCAACAAAACCGAAATATCACTCGGATTGACACCGCTTACGCGTGATGCTTGTGAGACGGTTCTAGGTTGAATTTTGCCAAGCTTTTCTCTAGCTTCAAAAGACATGGATTTCAGTTGAGAGTAATCAAAATTATTTGGAATTTTTACATTTTCCAAGCGATGTAATTTATCTGCATTCAACTTTTCCTTTTCAATATATCCTGCGTATTTCACCTGTATTTCTACTTGCTCCAATACTTCTTCGTCCACTTGGTTTTCTTCAGCAAAAGTTTTTACACTTTCCAATTGAAGCATGTCTTTCATCTCGATATTTGGGCGAGCAAAAATCTTGAATAGTTTCCCTTGTTGATTTACCGTAGCTGAATTTTTAGCTTCCAAAATTGGATTGATTTCAGTGGTAGTCACCGAAGTTTCTTTAAAAAATTCGACAAAAGCTTCAGATTTGGATTGTTTTTCTTCCAGTCGTCCCATTCGTTCAGCCGAAGCTAAACCGAGTTGATAGGATTTTTCTGTCAACCGAATATCAGCATTATCTTGACGTAGCAAGGTTCTGTATTCAGCTCTCGAAGTAAACATACGGTAAGGTTCTTCTGTTCCTTTGGTAATTAAGTCGTCAATTAATACTCCGATATATGCTTCACTTCTAGATAAAATGAATTCTTCCTTCTCTTGGTTTTTTAATGCCGCATTTATACCTGCCATCAAACCTTGTGAAGCTGCTTCTTCGTAACCCGTAGTTCCGTTGATTTGTCCCGCGAAATACAAGCCATCAACTAATTTAGTTTCTAAGGTATGTTTCAATTGTGTTGGTGGAAAATAATCGTATTCAATTGCGTATCCTGGTCTAAAAAACTTCACGTTTTCAAAACCTACCACCGAACGCAAAGCTTTAAACTGAACATCTTCTGGTAAGGAAGTCGAAAAGCCATTTACGTAAAATTCAACTGTTTTCCAACCTTCGGGTTCAATGAACATTTGGTGACGGTCTTTGTCTGCAAATCGGTCTATTTTATCTTCAATACTTGGGCAATATCTCGGGCCAATACTTTGGATTCTTCCATTAAACATCGGTGAACGATCAAATCCCTCTCGAAGTAAATCATGCACTTCTGGAGAAGTATACGTCATCCAACACGAGCGTTGCTTACTTAATTTTTGTGTTTGATTGGAATAAGAGAATTTTCCGGGTTGCTCATCACCGGGTTGTTCTACCATCTTTGAAAAATCCAACGAACGTCCATCTACTCGTGGTGGTGTTCCGGTTTTCATTCTTCCGGCTTCAAAACCTAATTCGATTAATTCAGCGGTAATTCCAGTTGAAGCTCTTTCTCCTGCTCTACCACCGCCAAAGTTTTTATCACCGATGTGAATCAATCCGTTTAAGAAAGTACCGTTGGTTAATACAACGGTTTTGGAATATATTTTTAGACCTAAAGAAGTTCTTACACCGATAATTTTGTTGTTTTCGACCAAAATTCCGCTAACCATTTCTTGATAAAAATCCAAGTTTGGAGTTTGTTCTAATCGATTTCTCCAGTGCTCGGCAAATAACATTCGGTCACTTTGCACACGCGGACTCCACATGGCTGGACCTTTTGATTTATTCAACATTTTAAATTGAATTGCCGATGTATCCGAAACCATCCCACTATATCCGCCCATGGCGTCGATTTCTCTTAGTATTTGTCCCTTTGCAATTCCGCCCATGGCTGGATTACAAGACATTTGAGCGATGTTCTGTAAGTTCATGGTCACCAATAAGGTTTTCTGCCCCATATTGGCGCTAGCGGCCGCTGCTTCGCTTCCAGCGTGTCCGGCGCCAACAACTATTACATCATATTGATCTGTAAACATGTTTTAGTTTTCTTTTTGTTCCACGTGGAACATTTCCATACATTCATCTTCTTTCTCCCGCATTGTTTGCTTTTCATCTTTGGTTTTATCAGAAAATCCGCAACAATGCAATATGCCATGAATCATCACACGCTTCAATTCTTGTTCAAATGGAAGCCCTAATTCGTTGGCATTTTCTTTAACACGATCTACACTAATGTGAATATCCGTTTGAATAATTTTACCAAAACTATGGTCAAAAGTGATGATATCGGTGTAAGTATCGTGAGCTAAATATTCGTGATTAATTTCGAGTAATTCTTCGTCTGAACAAAAATGATAATTGATTTCGGTATAGTCAAAACCCAGTTGACTAATCACCTTTTCGATCCATTGGATGTAACTTGTATTATCCGTTAAATCAAAATCCGTGGTCGATTCAAAATCAATTCTTTTGTTCATTGAAATACTGTTTAATCAGGTTTTTGTATTTGGGCTGCAAAGGTAATTGTTGTCGGTTTAATATTTCAATGGTATTGAAATATTCTTTTGCCCTATCCAATTCAGTTTCACCTTGATTTTCGAATTCTTTGGTGTTGGTAGTTGCTTCTCTTTTTTCTTCTTCACCTTGTTTTTGAGCGGCTTCTTTCAACTTCAATAATTGGTGATTGATGTTTTTCATCTGTTTCAATACATCGCTACTAAAACCTTTCATAAGCAATTCTTCTTCCATTTGCTCGATGCTTTTCTTTAGGTTGCCTGCATCCGACTCGATACCTAGTTCTTTAATGCGGTCTTCCAATTGTTGTTTTAAGGCTTGTTGTTTTTTGTAAATTTCATACAATTCGCCATTCATTTGTTCATTAGAACTTTCTCCTTCTCCTTGTTGTTTTCCGTTTTCTCCTTCTTGTGAATTATTTCCATTTGCACCATCTTGTCCTTGCTCACCATCTTGGCCGCTTTGACCTTCACCACGTTCATTTTGTCCGCCTTGAGATTCGCCACCTTCTTTTCCATCTTCGCCAGGACTGTCTCCTTGAGACTCGCCTTCTTTTCCTTTACCCGGACTTTTTCCCATGGCATTTTGCATTTCTTTTTCAAGCTCTTCATGAGATTTGATGATGTCCGAAAGTTGCTCGCCAGGATTGTCACCACTTTCGCCTTCACCGCTACTTCCGCTTCCGCCACCACCGCTCATTTGCTGCTGCATATTGTCTAAAGCGCCATCCAACATATTGGCCAAATCGTTGGCATTGGTCATCACGTATTGCTGATTGCTCTGCGCTAAATTGATTTTATTATCGGCTAAACGTTCTAAACTTAATTCTGTATTATATTGAATATCAGTTATTTTACTTGTTATTTTCTCAGTAATCATTTCATTTCTAAGCGCAAGCGAGAACAAACTATCGTCTATGTGTTTAAAGTTTTCTCTCAAGTCGGCTTGCTTTCGCAAGTTTTTCGCAAAGCTGGCGTCTGCATTGTTGTCTCGATCAAAAGCTTCGATTAAATTTTCTTGCTCAAAGGAAAAACGAATTAAATTCTGCAAAATTCGTTTTAAGGTTTCCGCATCTTCTGCTTGTTGAGCTTCTCCCCCAGCCATCATAGAAGCTCCCATTTTTTTGCTTAACTCCTTCATTTTTTCAGAAGCATCTTTTTGCTTTTGCTGTGGACTAGAATTGCTATCCGAACCTTTGCTGTCTTCTCCTTTTTCTTTCTCATCACCTTCTTCTTGCTCGCTATTTTCGGATTCTTCTTCGCCTTCGCTTTCTTCACTTCCTTCGCTACTTTCTCCTTCTTTTTTTTCTTCTTCTTTCTTTTTATCCAGCATTTCGCTGGCATCTTTCATGTCTTCTTTAATTTCTTCTTCGGTATATTCATCCCGAAACAACTCCATGGGTTTTTTCAAATTTTGGTTTTCTTTTTCCAACTCTTCTGAGTCTTCTTTAAGTTTATCAAATTCGTCATTCAACTTATCTTGCTCTTCGGTAGTTGCATTTTCTTCTTCGCTTAATTCTTCTTGCTTTTTGGCTAACTCGTTTAATTCTTCCGCTAATTGTTGGGTTTTTCGTTCTATATAATAGCGCTTGGTGAGTTCCAAAAGTTGCTCTAAAGTGCGTTCCTGTTTTTTGTTTTCGTTGGCGGCTTGCTTTAGCTTTTCGTTTAATTTTTCGTCTTCTAATTTGTCGCGGTACTTGTCCAACTCTTCCATGAGCTCTTCGTTTTGCTCTAAGCGTTCTTCATTTTCTTCTAAGCGTTCAATTAAATCTTCTTTTTTGGCATCCTTGCTTTCTGGTTCAAATTTTTCTAGATTTTCCTTCAGCTCTTTGCTGTAATCTTTCATCATTTGTCGCTGTTGTTCCTGGCGCTTCAAATAATTTTCAATTTTCTTTTTATCCGAAAAAGAAAGCTTGTTTTTTTCCTTTTGCATCTGTTCGATTTCATCTAAATCTTTGGCATCTTTCTTCTGTTCGTCCAAGGCTTTTTGCATGCCTTTGATGCTTTCGCTTTGCTGATTTAGCTTTTCTTTTTTGGCTTCTTGTTCGGTGTTTTTTCTAAAATTGAAATACTTCGACTTGGTTTTTTTACTTCCGTTCACACCGTCGTTGTCAAAAACTTCGAAATAATAGGTATAGGTTTCGCCTTCTTTTAAATTCAAATTTTGATTGGGGAAAACATAGAGAAATTCAGCATAATTGCTGCTGCTAATGGAAATGTTTTCCACTTGTTTCTCCTTGGGATTTTGTGAAGGATAATACACTAATTGCAACTTGGTTAAGCCATAATCGTCACTTGCTTTTCCTTGAAAATAAGTGGTTTTTTGTTGAACGCTATCTTTTTTGGAAGCGATGTCTAAATCGGGATATTCATCTTTGATTACGTCTAATTTGAAATTGAGCGACTCGTAATTTTTCCGTGCTTCATTTGAAGTAGAAAGTTGATAATTCAACGATTTTTTGACGTTTTGTTGAAGCTGAAAATTATCTCCAACTTGCTTTAGTTGATAGGTTGAATCTTTCATTTGAAGCGCGACCGCTTTGGTATTTGCCGTGCTCAACTTCCACTCTACCAAAGTTCCTTCGGGAATTTTTGCGTTGCCCGTTCCTTTGATTTTTTTAGATTCAAATTGCGTGTATTTTGGAAATTGTAAATCCAAACTCAAATCGATAATTTTGGGAACTTCAATTAAGTTGATTTGGTAGTTTGGTGAATTCACTTCATTTGCCTTCAACTGAAATTGCAAAGGTTTTTTGATGTTTTCGAATTCATATTCAAATTGACCCGCTTTGTTTTTTCGTAAAAAGTAGGATTGCCCTTCATATATAATTTGGGCTTCTTCTGGCATCACGTCGCCTTCGGTAAAGACCTTCAATTGGAAATCTTTGCCTTCTTCGGCTTCCAAATTGGAATTCATCACCACAAACCGAAACGGCGCAGGCGGTGTGTAAGCCGTTTTATAATCGACTACCCGTTGGTAACTTTCGTTGAAAAGACTCAGTTTTCCTGAAACCCAAATCACCAATAAAATAAGTACGGGAATCGCCAAATAGCGAGCGTATTTTACATTGCTCTTGAAATTGATGGCCAATTGAAACGGCACCGGCTGAATTTCCTTGGCTTTCTGCTCGATGCTGGCAATGATTAAATCCGAATCTGCTCCGCTGTCCTTGAGTTGTAAGATGTTGGTGAGTTTGTCGCTTACCTGCGGAAAATGCGCACCAATCATATTTGATGCCGTGTGAAAATCCAATCCTTTGGACAATTTGAAAAGCTTGAGCAGCGGGCGAATGATAAATTGAACAAACAAAGCCAACTCCACCACCACAAAAGTCCAAAACAATAAGCTTCTTCCTAGGGAAGTTAACCAGAAAAAATATTCCAATGCCACCACCAGAATAAAGTACAACAAGCCCAGGGCGAAGAACAAAATCCCGCCTTTAATGAGTTCATTGACGTAAAATTTACGGATAAACTTTTCTAACTTTTGAGTAACTTTTGAATAATTCTGCATGCAAATATTTGAAACTGCGTAAAATTACCAATTTAACCGCCACTAAAGATGAATTTTAGGATTTTGTTGGATTTGGCGGTTAATCCCGACTTAGAAAAACTCAAATTTGAGGTACGAAAATTCTAGTTTTTCTTAGTCGCAACAGGAAATAAATTTTTTTTGAAAGAATTTTTCGGGTTAACCGCCACTAAAGATGAATTTTAGGATTTTGTTGATTTTGGGTGATTGGTTGTGTGGATTTTGAGTTTTGACTTTCTTTATTGGTGAAGATGGTAGACTTCAGAGAAACTTCTTGAATACATCAAAATTCCTTTTCACTTCCAAAATATCCATTATATTTGTATCTAAATGAATACACTCTGAAGTGATAATTACGAAGAAAACATCTGAATTTGATAAGTGGATTAGAAAGCTGAAAGACATTCGGGCTAAATCTAAAATACTTTTCAGAATTCAAAAACTTGAAATGGATGAACACTTCGGAGATTGTAAACCTGTAGGAGAAGGAATTAGCGAAATGAGAATAAATTACGCTAAAGGTTACCGAGTTTATTTTAAGGAAAAGGACAACAAAATTGTTATTCTTCTAATCGGTGGAGATAAATCATCTCAACACAAGGATATCGAAAAAGCGAGGAAAATTTGGAACAAATTAAAAAATGATTAAAATGAAAACCACAAGATTTGACATAGCAGACTATTTGGACAGCGAAGAAATGATTGCTGAATATCTAAATACAGTTCTCGAAGATGGTGATAGTGCTGATTTAATAATAGCAATCGGACATATTGCAAAATCAATCGGCATGACCAAAATTGCAGAGAAAACAGGAATGAGCAGGCCAAGTCTCTATAAAGCATTATCCGACGGAGCAAAACCACAATTTGGTACAATAATGAAAGTATTGAAAGCTATTGGCGGACAAATTAATGTGAAACCAATGTCAGCATAAAAATGCAAATACAACCCAACAGCTCCACCAGCGAAAAAGATTCCCTTTATTTTGAACAGAACAAAGCTTTTTGTGCAGCCTTTGAAGATTTTGTTCTTGGAAAAAACGGCAAGGTAAAAGGAGATTTCAATGCATGGTCTTTTGCTGTAATTGGGAAAATAGAAAAACCCAAAGCTTGGACGTTGCAGTATAAAAAAGCAACTTTTAATTCAGGTAACATCTTTCTTTCTGCCAAGCATCAGAATTTACTAACTTCAGCCGAATGGAAGACAAAAAGCAACTTTGGTTTTGATTTTCGAATCAGAAGAAAATCGGCTAAAGATGTGTTTCGTTTTTCAGCTAAAGAATCGCATGAAGTTTTAGCCTTTTCTGATGCTTATTTTGTAGAAACCAATACACAAAATCTGGAAGCGATAAGTGAACTAATCAACATCTTGAAGCCGTTGTTTATATCAGATGAAGTTTACAAAATAGAAAACACCGACAGCGAACTTAAAATAGAATTGCTGACAGAAAAACACCATTTTGATGTTTTTGAGCAGTTGCTTGAAATGAAGTAATGTTGAAATAGCTACAAACAAAAACTTGTAAATTCTTTCAATTTCTGATGAAAAGTTCATGCAGTTGAGCCTTTGCTAATCGATAAAAGTAATGCACTTTTGTTTTAACTCACATAAAATTGAATACATGCCCAAATCAATAGATATCAACGAAGGAATTGTAAAAAAATTCGTCGCTTCTATTCGGCCTGAAGATCCAGAAATCCGAAAGCAAATTGACATTGGATATGTTTATATTGATAAAGTATTTAAATTATATACAGTCAGGCCTTCACATGATAATTCAGGACAAAAAATATACGAAGGATTTGCTAAAATTAGTTTCAATAAAACTAAAATTGAATGGAATTTGTATTGGATGCGTGCCAGTGGCCATTGGGAATTATACCAACCTTTTCCAACTTCTACACAATTGGATAAAATTATAGAAATCATTAAAGAAGATAAGCACGCTTGCTTCTTTGGCTAAAATAGAATAAAAATGGGTTTTGGAGCTGGACATATGCAGGACATGAACAATCGGATTAAACAAAACCGTGCAGCTCGGCCATCTAAACGCTCAAAGTTTAAAGAAAACAATCGCGAAGCTATTTTTTCTAAAGAAAAAGCTAGTGAAAAATTCATTCAAAAAGAGCAAATATCTGAAGAAGAATTAGCCGTACTAAAAAAACAGATTAGAGCAAAAGCTAAAAAGGAACATAATACCAATTTAACCATAAAATAACGTTATTAAACTCATTCATTTTTCCTTATATTTTCTTGTTCATCATTTCCGTAGCCCAGCTATGCAAATAATTGACAGCGTCATATAAGAAAAAAGCAATTTCGTTTTCTTAACGACATTGTATAATCAAATTGGTACAAAAAGGCATTTGTGATTTATGCGATTTTCATTTTTATGACGCTTGCAATTTTAACTTGGTTGTTTCTTACTTAGTATTAAAAAGCAAATGAACTTAAATTTTTTTCCAAAAAACATTCAATTTCTATTTTATTTAAAAATTTACTACATTTGGTAAATTGAATTTCTAAATGCCTAAAATTCAAATATTTCAGCTCATAATTTGGATAGAAATATCCGTTTACAAATGTTTATAAACGAAAATAAAGGAAAGTAAGTGGTTGTTAACCGAATCTAATTTATCTGCTGTTTCATCTTTGCAGTGTCGATTTGAGGTAAACATACCCACGGCAAAACGTAAAACTTTTTATTAACCATTAAATTTTTATATCATGAGCTTACGTAATCAAGTACAGTTAATCGGAAACTTAGGGAATGATCCAGAAATCATTAAATTAGAAAGCGGGAAAAAACTAGCTAAGTTTAGCATCGCAACGAACGAATCTTACCAAAACAAACAAGGCGAGCGCGTAACCGAAACCGAATGGCACAACATCGTGGCATGGGGAAAAACCGCAGACATTATTGAAAAATATGTAGGCAAAGGAAAAGAAGTTATTATAAAAGGAAAATTAACTACGCGTTCTTATGAAACTAAAGAAGGCGAAAAACGATACACCACAGAAATAGTTTGTGACGAACTGGTGATGTTGGGCGGAAAATAAATTTTGCCTTTATAATTTAGACTTTGCGTTCTTTGTGTTGCCGTGGTTTTGAACTGCCGCTAAAACACAAGGAGCGCAAATTCTTTTTTTAATTTGCCAACTCCACTATTCTTTTGATAGCTGCATTATAATCAATGCTGTCCATTACATTTTCATAGCCTTCAATCATTTTGTTACCGTAAATAGACATTGGTAGCAAGGGATATTTTTCTAAATCAGGCAAAAATTGATTTTCTTTTGGCTGTAAAAATGGAGCAAAGCCAGCAAACGGATGTGTTCCGCCCCAAAAAGTAAGTACAGGAACGCCATACATGGCTGCTAAATGTCCGTTACCACTATCCATAGAAAGCATAAGCTTTAAATTCGAAATCAGACTTAATTCTTCTTTAAACAAAAATTTTCCAGCGGCATTAATGGCATTTGGTAATTCATTTTCCAATTCGTTTAAATCGGCTGTTTCTTTATCGCCTCCGCCAAAAAGCACAATTTTGTAATCAGGCAATTTTTCATTTAATTCTTGAAGAATCCATTTGGTTTTTGCTAACGGAAGCCGTTTAGAACGATGCGCTGCAAAAGGAGCAAATCCGATAAGCTTTTCATTTTTATCTATGTTTAATGCTTCAACTACAGATTGGCTTATTGCTTTTTTGGGCTTTACATGTTCAGGCTTTAATTCAACTGGATAACCTAATTTTTCAAACACTTCTGCATAACGTTGATGCGAAGTTTTTAGTGGCTTAAAAACTTTATTTTGGGTTCGGGTAAGTGCTTTTTTGTCTCTTCTGCCCTTTCTTATTTGTTCATTTTTTAAACCCCGCATGCTGAGTACACGACGTAGAATTTTAGATCGAAGTACGTTATGTACATCGGCAATAACATCTATTCGGTTTGGAATTTCTGCAGCAAGGCGCAAAATACCTGGCAGACTTTTGTGTTTACCGCGTGTGTCTGCAATGTGAACTTCTACATCAGGAATGTCTTCAAAAAAAACAGAATACATTTCTTTAGTTAGTATATGCAAATGCAGATTGGAATACTTTTTAGTTAAAGCAATAATTACGGGAACAAGCATTGCAACATCTCCCATGGCAGAAAGCCGAATGGCTAAAATATGTTGCTTTGCTTCCATGTATGTTATTTTTTACTGCGTAAAACCGGATTCATTTCATCATCGTTATACATTTTCATCTGTTTGTAGACTTTCATGTATTTATCACCTTTTTCAATATCTTCAAGCAATTGATCTATGGCTGTAGATAAATCTTTGCGTTGTTCGAGTAAGATATTCAGTTTTGCTTTACAAGCCATTTGATGTTTTTGGCTGGCATCGCTTCGGTTGGCTTCTTCGTTCATGTGGTAAATCTTTAAAGCTAGAATAGATAAACGGTCAATTCCCCAAGCTGGGCTTTCGGTATTGATTTTGGCATCTGCTTTTGGATTTACTTCTTTGTATTTTTCTAAGAAATAACTATCAATATATTCAACTGTATCAGTTCGGTCTTGGTTAGAAGCATCTATTTTTCTTTTCAAAACCAAAGCTTCATCTGGATTTATTTTTGGGTCTCTAATTAAATCTTCATAATGCCATTGTACCGTATCTATCCAACATTTACGGTATAATAAATGTTCGATGGTCTGATTTTTAGCATTGTAAGGATTTTCAAAAGCTTGATCTACTTGATCAATTTCGTGGTATTTTTCAATTACTTCAATAAAAATTTGGTTCGCTTTTTCTGAAAACATAGAAAGAAATTTTGTTTAAAAACAAAGATAAACTAATTTGTTGTTTCCATGTATGGAATCCATTTTTAAGCCTAAAACTTGAAGTTTCTTTAACTATAATGCCAATTTAACCATAAAATGACGCAATTAAACTCATTCATTTTTCCTTATATTATCCTTGTTCATCATTTACGTAGCCCAGCTATGCAAATAATTCACAGCGTCATATAAGAAAAAAGCAATTTCGTTTTCTTAACGACATTGTATAATCAAATTGGCATAAAAAGACCAATTAAGCTAGCTACAAATAACAAAACGATAACAATTTCTTGAATAATTGGTTTTATTCTAATTTCTAGAGATGTGGAAGCAATCATGCTTAACGGAATAAACGCAATTCCTAACCCAGCGGCATGATTTTGACTTGAAAACATCCAACCCAAAAACACAAATACAAAAGCCAAAACCAATAATATTAAGCTTGCTTTTAAAGCGAGTTGCGCCTTACTGATTACTTTAGACACAGCAAAAAACACAAATAAAATTAGTGGAATTAGAATACTGAAAGTCAGTTTGTGATTTTGCCAGATTGCACTAAAATTATTCCAACCAAATTGAGAAGAATAAGTTTCATAGAAAAATATCCATTCATCGGTTTGCCATAGTTGAAAAGCGGTAAAAAACAAACCTCCGCAAACCCAAGCTACAATTGGAATAAAAAGATTTCTAGGACTGTACAAAGTATATTGAAGCACTCCTAAAAATGCCAAAACTATTAAAAGCGATAAATAAGGCTGAAACAGACTAGCTATAAAAAACCACAAAGAAGCATCGAATATTTTTTTCTTGGTATCGATTTGTGTTTTTAAACTGATGATTCTCCTTAAGCCTAAAACCACAAAAAAAGCAGGAATAAGGTAATTGAAATCTATATAAAATCTAGGAATAGCTGTACATAACAGCGAAAAAAATAATACAGAATACGCGTTTTGTTGCGAGATTTTATTGCGCTTTACAATAAAATTGATACCAAAAAACAAAAGCAAAAGCAAAATGTACTTACCTGCAACAGCAAACCCACTAGTAGAATTTGTTTGCAAAATCTTTACCCAAAAATGAATACTGATGTAAACCACCAAACTTAAAAACACAATGGGTTTTGATTTACCGAAAAACCTAGATAATAGCATTTTATTTTAATTGAATAAGAACAATAGTTTTTTTGTAAAATTCTTCATGAATAGCTCAATGTTAATTTTGAAGCGCAATTTATATCACATTTAAAAGTTCAATTGGTATTAATTCTTATTTTTGCAAGGTAATTATTAGTTTTAGAAATTATGAAAGATTTTTTTGAAGGAATAGCAAGTTTATTTGAAGATGTACTTTTTTTACCATTAGATGCGCTTAGAGAATTACAAGAAACTTCTTGGGCAGCGGCTAACGCTTTAAATTGGGTGTTTATGCTAATTGCTTTTGTAGCTTTTTTATATTGGATGAAGCAGCTAAAAAACTATTCTGATTCCAACGAAGAAAGAACAGACGTAAAAGCCCATTCTTACTTAGGAAAACAATAAAATTCTACTTATATAATTGAAAACAGACTTAGGCTAAATCTTTGCCTAAGTCTGTTCTGTAATATTTTCCTTCAAACTCAATTTTTTCTGCACTTGCATACGATTTCTGCAAAGCTTCACTATAATCTTTTCCAAAACTGGTAAGTGCTAAAACTCTCCCGCCGTTAGTAAGTAAATTTCCATTTTCGGCATATTTAGTCCCTGCGTGATAGACTTTAGTATCTTTAACTGAATTGATTCCTGTAATTACTTTTCCTTTTTCGTAAGCTTCTGGATAACCACCAGAAACCAACATTAAGGTAGCAGCTGTTCTTTCATCAATCTTTAAATTCACTTCGTTTAGCTTTTGCTCATCTAAACAAGTTAAAACTTCAACCAAATCGTTTTGAATTCTTGGTATCACCACCTCGGTTTCTGGGTCGCCCATTCGCACGTTGTACTCAATTACAAAAGCTTTATCACCTACTTTCATTAAACCGATAAACACAAAACCTTTGTAATCTATTTTTTCTTCCGCCAATCCACGAATAGTAGGTTGAACTATATCTTGGTCTACGTGTTTCATAAAGGCTTCATCTGCAAATGGAACTGGCGAAATAGCGCCCATTCCACCGGTATTTAATCCAGTGTCGCCTTCGCCAATGCGTTTGTAATCTTTGGCGTTGGGTAAAGTAAGGTAGTTTTTCCCGTCAGTGAGTACAAAAACGCTGAGTTCTATTCCTGAAAGAAACTCTTCAATAACTAATTTTTCTGAAGCTTTTCCAAATTTATTTTCGGTTAACATGGCTTCAATTTCACGTTTGGCTTCGGTTTTACCTTCGATAATTAAAACGCCTTTTCCTGCTGCTAAACCGTCTGCTTTTAAAACATAAGGAGATTGCATTTCATCTAAAAAAGCTTGAGCTTCTGTCACTTCATTTTTATTGAAACTTTTGTACTTAGCGGTTGGAATTTGGTGTTGTTCCATAAACTGCTTAGCGCGCTCTTTACTGCCTTCTAGCGCTGCACCTGCTTTAGACGGACCAACTACTTTTACGTGCTGTATGGCTTCATTTGCTTTTACAAAATCGGTAATTCCATTTACTAGCGGATCTTCTGGGCCGACCACAAGCATATCGATTTCCAATGCTAATAATTGCTGTTTTACTGCATCAAAATCGTTAACATTTAGTGGTATGTTGGTGGCCATGTCTTTTGTGCCTGCATTTCCGGGCGCTACATATAAATTTTTGCATAGCGGACTTTCAGCTAACTTTGTTGAGAGTGCGTGTTCTCTACCGCCACTTCCTAGTAAAAGAATATTCATTTTAAAAGCATTTTTCAGATTGCCCCAAAAGTAAATCTTTGTAAATTGGCAACGAATTATTTTTGAAGAAAATCTATATGAATCTGTTGAATTTCTCACTTCGCTTGAAAGGATTTCCTATGAAGGAAGCCCAAAAAGAGTTTCAACATATTTTATCAGTCTCAGATGAAGCTTACGCAAGTTATATTGAAGCTAAAAAAGCTGAAATTCTTCAATTTCATTTTGAAAATAATCCCACTTATAAAAAATTACTCGGCGGCAAACTTCCCAAAAACTGGGAAGATGTACCTGTCATGACCAAGCAAGATTCGCAACAACCGCTTCAACAGCGCTTAAGCAAAGACTTTGCTAAAAAAGATGTGTTTGTTAATAAAACTTCTGGCTCTAGCGGAAACCCCTTTATTTTTGCTAAAGATAAGTTTTGTCACGCCTTAACGTGGACGCATATTTTTTCTCGCTACAAACTGCATAACATTGTTCCTAATCAATCTTTTGAAGCCCGATTTTACGGAATTCCAAAAGATGTAATGGGTTACCAAAAAGAACGCTTAAAAGATAAAATGGCAGGGCGTTTCCGTTTCAATATTTACGATTTAAGCGATGCAATTTTGGCAGAATTTGTTGAAGAATTTAAACGTAAAAAGTTTGATTACATCAACGGTTACACTAGTTCTATTGTTCAATTTGCAAAATATGTTTTGAGTCAAAATATCGATATAAAGCAAATTTGTCCCACTTTAAAACTCTGCATTGTAACCAGCGAAATGCTTTTTGAAGAAGACACAAAAATTCTTGAAAAAGCCTTTCAAGTTCCAGTAGTAAATGAATACGGCGCAAGTGAATTAGATTTAATCGCTTTCCAAAATCCGCAAGATGAATGGGAAGTAAACAGCAAAACTTTATGGGTTGAAATTTTAGACAATGAAAATCAACCTGTTCCTTTAGGCGAAGAAGGAAATGTGGTAATTACTTCACTTTATAACAAAGCCCATCCGTTTATTCGGTACAAAATTGGCGACGTTGGTGTTTTAGATCAGTCCAGTACCGCTAAAAAACCCATTCTTAAAAAACTAATTGGTAGAACCAACGATTTTGCCATTTTACCCAGCGGAAAACGCGTACCGGGATTGACTTTTTACTACGTAACCAAATCGGTTATAGAAGATAAAGGTGTTGTAAAAGAAATAAAAGTGCTTCAAAAAACCACATCGCACTTTGAAGTACAATATGCTGCCGAAAGACAACTGAATCCAGAAGAAATCAAAGCAATTGAAAATGCAATGACCAAATATTTAGAGCCTGGTTTACAAATTGAATTTTCGCGACTTACTACTTTAGAACGTTCAAAAAGTGGTAAACTGAAACAATTTACTTCACTTCTTAGCTAGTCACCTTCACATCTGCGGCTTGCATAAATTCTTCTGCTTTTTCTACCATATTTTTGCTTCCACAGAAAAAGGGTGCGCGTTGGTGCAGTTCAGTAGGTTTAATATCTAGAATGCGTTGAAAACCATTGCTGGCTTTTCCACCGGCTTGTTCAGCTAAAAAAGCCATCGGGTTGCATTCGTATAACAAACGTAATTTACCATTTGATGCTTTAGCACTTTTTGGATACATATAAATTCCACCTTTAATCATGTTTCTGTGAAAGTCAGAAACTAAGGAACCGATGTATCTCGAGGTATAAGGTCGGTCTCCTTCTTCGGCTTGGCAGTATTTGATGTAATCTTTTACGCCTTGTGGAAAATGCACATAATTGCCTTCGTTAATGGAATAAATATTTCCATCTTCTGGAAATTGCATGTTGGGATGGCTCAAATAATAAGTGCCAATCGCTGGATTTAAAGTGAAGCCATTTACACCACAACCAGTAGTGTATACCAACATAGTTGAAGTTCCGTAAATAATGTAACCCGCAGCCACTTGTTTATTTCCAGGTTGCAAAAAATCTTCCATTTCCACCGGTGTGCCTTCTGGAGTTACTCTTCTGTAAATAGAAAAAATAGTTCCTACCGAAACATTTACATCTATATTGGAACTTCCGTCTAGCGGATCCATAAGAACAACGTATTTATTGTTGTGTTTTTCGTTGTGTCCTTGAATGGTGATGTAATTATCGTTTTCTTCGGAAGCAATACCACAAACAATTTCTCTATTGATTAAGGTTTGTATAAAGGTTTCATTTGCGTAGACATCTAATTTTTGCTGTTGCTCACCTTGAATGTTTTGTTCGCCTGCAGCTCCAGTAATATCTACCAATCCAGCTTTGTTTACTTCGTGGTTGACCACTTTAGCAGCTAAGCGAATAGAATTGATTAATCTAGATAATTCACCCGACGAATATTGAAAAGATTCCTGATTTTCAATTATAAATTCCCCTAAGGTTTGGTTAGTTTTTTCCATTTACGAAAACGATTTAGTTTCATG
Organism: Psychroflexus planctonicus; assembly: GCF_014640195.1. Taxonomy (GTDB): domain Bacteria; phylum Bacteroidota; class Bacteroidia; order Flavobacteriales; family Flavobacteriaceae; genus Psychroflexus; species Psychroflexus planctonicus. The sequence continues at coordinate 91,211 of NZ_BMGM01000009.1, read as the reverse complement.
CAAAAATAGAAAAACCAATAGTTTATAAAACTTTTTAAATCCTTTAATTTTAGAAATTATGAATACAACAAAACAAACCCCAAAAAAGTTTTGAAAGCTTATATCAAGCTATGCCTTTTTTCGAAACGTATAATTTTTATAATTTTTTTCAGCATCTGTAAAAATATGCTCGATGTGTAGGTTGGCTTTACCTGCAAGCCATTCTACTACTCCATCGTCGTATTTTTGAGAAATTTCCGTGTGTATGCTTTCCCATTGTTTCAATTCTACATGAAGCTTGAGTTTTTTTAATTCAATTTCTTGTTGCACTAAGCTCACTAAGAAACTTTGGGCTGTTCCAGTTTCAGGATTGTAGGTTTCCCAATGTTTGAAGGTGGATAAATCGAAATTGGCTTGCAATTCTTTATTCATTCGTAAAAGCAAATTTTTGTTGAAAGCTTCCGTAATTCCATTTGGGTCGTTATAAGCATTCAATATTTTTTCGGGGTCTTTCTTTTGATCAAAGCCCATAAAAAGCAAATCGTTTTTGTTCATGCTTTTGCTGATTTTTCTCAGAAAGTCAATCGCTTCCGAATGCATCAAATTGCCAATATTAGAGCCCAAGACTAAAATTACCTTTTTCCGATTTGTATAGTTTTCAAACTGCTGAAGCACATCAAAATACATTCCTTGTTGCACTTGTATATCAACCTTAGGCAATTCCTTTTGAATGGATGTTTTCAGTTCATCCAAAGCGTTTTTACTGATGTCGATGGGTAAATAGGTAAAATCAGTTGGCAACTGACTAAGTTTTTTAAGTAAAATTTTGGTTTTTTTTCCATCACCTGCGCCCAATTCAATTAAGTCGAAACCATTTTTATCATCAAAAACAGCACAAATTTCATCGCAATTTTGTTGCAAAATTTCAAACTCACAATTGGTGAGGTAGTATTCTGGCATGGCCATAATTTGTTGAAAAAGTTCATCTCCACGTTTATCGTAAATAAACTTTGAAGCTATTTTTTTAGGATATTGGGTCAAGCCCTTTTTCACTTCTTTTTCAAATGCTGTTAATTCTTTTGTTGCGGGTGCTTCCATGTTATTTTGCTAATCTAATGCCAGTAAATTGCCATCGTAAGTGTGGGTGAAAAAAGTTTCGGTAGGTCGGTCTGCTGTGTTGAGGTGAAGTTACAATAGAATGACCCCGTAACACTTTTTGGTTCACCATAAATTTTCCGTTGTATTCGCCTAAAGCGCCTTCTGCTTTTTGGTAACCCGGATAAGGTTGGTAAGCCGATTCGGTCCATTCCCAACGAGCTCCATAGTTGAATTTTTTACATGCCACTTCCCATTCAAATTCGGTGGGCAGGCGCATTTTTTTCCATTGGGCAAAAGCAAAAGCTTCATAATAGGAAATATGCGTTACTGGCGAATGGGCTTCAATTTGTTGATAACCCGAAAGTTGGTAGCTGTAATATTCTCCTTCTTCTTTTTGCCAATACAACGGCAAGGAAATGTTGTTGTTTTGCAACCAATACCAAGCTTCTGCATGCCATAGCAATACATTTTGGTAACCGCCATCTTCAATAAATTCGATGTATTCTGCATTGCTTACCAAACGAGACGAAATAAAAAAATCATTTAAATATACTTGGTGTTGTGGGATTTCGTTGTCATAACAAAAAGTTTCATCAGCATGCCCGACGCTATACAAACCTTTTTCTACGCTAAGCCATTTTAAAGGCTCTTGTTGAATAGTTTCCTTAAACTTTTCATCATAAATAGGCTTTAAAGCTTGCGTTCCTAAGCTGTATTTTATGTCGGTGTACAGCAATTCTTGATGCTGCTTTTCATGATGAATACCCGTTTCTAAAATTTCTACTTCTTTGTCGGTCAATTCACTCTTTTGAAGATAATTCGACATGTGCTCATCTACATACTTTCGGTATTCCAATATCTTTTGAATCGTAGGCCTACTCAAATTCCCTCGTTCTGAACGAAGTATTTTTTGGCCCAAACTTTCATAGTAGCTATTGAATACAAATGAAAAATCAAGGTGAAATTCAGTATAACTTTCTTTTCTTTTCAAGAAAAAAGCTTCAAAAAACCAAGTAGTATGTCCTAAATGCCATTTGGGTGGCGAAACGAATTCAACAGGCTGCAAACCGTAATCTTCAATTGCTAAAGGCTTACAAATTTGAAGGCTATTTTTTCGCGTTTCTTGGAAAAGTTGAATAAGTTCATTTTTCATAGCCATAAATTTCGGATTTGTAAAAATAGAAGCATACTATTTTAACATTTAAAAATTTATGTGAAGTTTTTTTATTATTTTCTAAAAAGAAATGAAGCAATGTTATGATTCAAAATTCACAATAGATAAAATCCTTACTTTTGCAGCTTCAAACTTTTTACTATGGATTTTGAAATTCGCAGGGCGTTACCAGAAGATATTCCAGCCATTTTGCAACTTATTCAAGAATTAGCAGTCTATGAAAAAGAACCCGAAGCAGTTGAAATAAATGAAGCAACTCTACTACAATACGGTTTTAGTGAAGAAGCTTTTTTCAATTGTTATGTAGCTGAATTTAGAAAGGAAGTGATAGGCATGGCGCTGTTTTATCCCCGATTTTCTACTTGGAAAGGCAAAAGCATTCATTTAGAGGATTTAATTGTTACACAGAAAATGCGTGGTAAAGGAGTAGGAAGAGCTTTATTGGATAAAGTGGTAGCCTACGCGCATCAACAACAATTGAAAAGAGTAGAATGGGTGGTTTTAGATTGGAATACCCCAGCGGTAGAATTTTATAATTCCTATGGAGCCAACGTAATGCAAGAATGGAACACCGTTCATTTAGATGAACAAGGAATACAAAACGCAATAGAAAAAATAAATACATAAATAAACAATGCAGGTTTTTAAATTTGGTGGAGCGTCTGTAAAAGATGCAGAAGGAGTACAAAATGTTGCCCGTGTAATGCAACTCATGGGTGCAGAAAATAAAGTGATGGTGGTTTCTGCCATGGGAAAAACAACCAATGCTTTGGAGCATATCATCGATTTATATTTTGCCAAAGACAAAATGCTACACCAAGCTATTTCAGACTTAAAGGATTATCACTATAGTATTTTGAACAATCTTTTTGAAACCAAAGCTCATCCAGCCTATACCAAACTCAACTATTTTATGGACGAGTTGGAAGTTTTTCTCGATCGAAATAAATCGCCTAACTACGATTATGTGTATGATCAAATTGTATGCTTTGGCGAATTGATTTCAACTTCCTTGGTGAGTCAATACTTAAAAAGTGTCGGTATCAAAAATACCTGGTTAGATTGTCGAAATTTAATCGATACAGACGATACTTATCGCGATGCCAAAGTAAATTGGAAACGCACACAAACCAAAATCAAAGCTCATGTTGATGCAGGCGAATTGTTCATTACCCAAGGTTTTATCGGTTCAGATGAAAACAACTTTACCACTACGCTGGGAAGAGAAGGAAGTGATTACACGGCTGCCATTTTTGCCTATTGTTTAGATGCGGAAAATGTTTCTATTTGGAAAGATGTGCCTGGCGTTTTAAATGGCGACCCCAACGTGTTTAAAGACACGGTTTTATTGAATAAAATTTCCTATGAAGAAGCCATCGAGCTAGCCTTTTACGGAGCTTCCGTAATTCACCCGAAAACCTTGCAACCGCTTCAACAAAAAGAAATTCCGTTGTTTGTGAAGTCGTTTTACAATCCTGAAAATGCAGGAACAGCCGTACAAAGAGCCAGTTTAATCGAACCTTTGGTGCCGTGTTATATCGTGAAAAAGAATTTGGTATTGCTATCACTTTCTGCCTTAGATTTTTCCTTTTTTGTTGAAGAAAACATGAGCGAAATTTTTGCCTTGTTCCACAAATACCAAATCAAAGTCGACTTGATTCAGAATTCAGCCATTAGTTTTTCGGTTTGTGTAGACAACAAATTCAAAAACATAGACAAGCTGATTGAATTTTTGAAAGCGAAATTTAAAGTCACTTACAATAAAGGTGTTTCTTTGTACACCATCCGTCATTTCGACCAAGATGCTATTGATAGAATTGAAAAAGACAAAGAAATTTTATTGAAGCAAACCACCCGAGAAACCATTCAGTTTGTGGTGAATGAGTAGGTTTTTTGTTATATGTTATTTACTGTGGGTAAATTTCATTTTCAAATATAACCTAAAGATTAAATTATATCTGTAAAAAATTTGCCACTAATACACTAGTAATTATTAGTGGCATTTGTAAGTTCAAGTAATAAGTGCAACATGTAAGTTTTAAAAAAAATTAAACATTATCACTTGCAAACCACTCTGCAAAAGCCGTTTCGGTTTCTCTTAGTTTTAAGGAAAAGAGTTGCATTCCGTCGGGAAGTTTTGTTGAAATGCGTTCTGCAAAATCTTCAATCATTTTTTCGCTAGTGGGTTGATAATCTACTAAAACCACATCATTTCCAGAAGTTTTCAGTTGTTCAGCAAGTTCAATGTGCGGTGTATTTCTGTTCAAAATAATGGCATGATCCCAAACATCAACTACTTCTTTTTTTACAATTTGCTTTAAATCGCCAAAATCGATGACCATACCGCATTTTACATGGTCGGAATCATTTATAGGTTCGCCGAATACAGTCACATCTAGCTTATAACTGTGTCCGTGAATATTTTTGCATTTCCCATCATAACCATATAAAGCATGAGCGGTTTCAAAAGTAAATTGTTTGGTAATTCTAATTTTTGACATACAGTAATTTTGAGAATACAAAGATAGTAGTTTCAAATTGTGCACAAGAATATGATGCTTTTAAAAAATGAAGATTAGAAAAATTGATTGTGCTACTTTGGAAATAATGAGTTAAAAAAGCTCTGCGAAGTCTGAGACTTCGCAGCACGATTATATAAACTAAAGAAAAGATATGTTGAATATTTTGATTACCGCTGATAAAGCGAAGTTACAAACTTCGCTTAGCTGAGGTTTCAAATTGTGTAAAAGAAAATGAAGCTTTTAAAAAATGAAGATTAGAAAAATTGATTGAGCTGCATTGGAAATAATAAGTTTAAAAAAGCTCTGCGAAGTCTCAGACTTTTCAGCAATATCATTAAAACTAAAAATATGTTGAATAATTTGATTACTGTTAATAAAGCGAAGTTGCAAACTTCGCTTAGCTGAGTTTCATTAATTGTTGGGACTAACAAGTCATTTTTAATAGCAAAATCAATTAAACTCTTTGTTTCTTTTGCTTTGTTTTTGTGTTTTTCTTTAGCCATTGGGCTTGCTCTCTGGCTTGTTCTAAGGTGGTTGGCAACTGCTTGGATAACTGAATCATAGCTATGGCTGCTCTTTCCTGAAAGGATATTTTGTAATTCATTTCTTATTATTTTAGTGTTCATTATTGAGTAAAGCTATTATACATTATCAAAAACTTAAAAAAAGTTTTTTTTGCTTTAAACTAATAAAATTACAATTTTTTCTTCAAACGCTTCTTCTTATTCGAAAGATACACCCCGACCAAAATAATTCCACCGGCAGCCAATTGAAGCAAACTAAACTCTTCTCCATCCAATAATCCCCAAAACAAAGCGACTACTGGAATTAAATAGGTAACCGATGTAGAAAAAACAGGGTCAGATAATTGGATTAAACGGTTGAAAATAATCTTTGCCAGAGCCGTTCCTAAAATGGCAAGAACCGCCACGTACAATAAAGAAACTTGCACTTCTTCTTTCGCTAAAAAGGCTTCATTAAAGAAATCAGTAGCCACTAAAATTCCCATGGCTGGGAAAAACAAAATCACAAACGAACCTGTAGCAATACCCAAAGCAGAAATTCCACCGAGATAGGATTTGATGATGTTGGCATTAAACGCATACATCAATGAAGCGATGACCGGCAACACACCGTACCAATAATTTTGGTCTGGATTTAAAGATGCGCCTGCTAAAATCAACGCAATAGAACCCACTAATCCAACTACTACACCAATAAATTGTTTTTTAATGAATGCAGTTCCGAAGAAAAATAAACCTACAATTAAGGCTAATAAGGGAACAGTTGAATTTAGAATGGCAGCCACAGCCGAATCGATTTCCGTTTCTGCGTAAGCGAATAAAAAAGTAGGTAGGAGGGAACCAATTAATCCAGAAATGCCAATCCATTTCCATTGAGAAGATTTAATCTGTTTAATTTTTTTGAAGCCGATAATGATGAGCACAATTGCACACAAAGCCACTCGAAATGATCCCAATTGCAAAGGAGATAAACCAACTAATCCACGCTTAATCAAGATAAAAGAACTGCCCCAAAGCAAAGCCAAAGCAATAAGATAAAACCATTTTAATTGTTGATTTCCCAAATCTGATTTTTCTGCAAAAGTGAAGTTTTAATTATAAATGCAAACTTGAATTGCAACTTAATTAACAAAGCTTATTTCCAACTCAAAGTTTCCATGATATGGCGAATATCTTTTTTTAGGTATTCGGCTGCAGGTAGTATAGAATCATAGTTTGGTGCTGCTTCAAAATAAATAGAACCCGTTAGAAAATGTTGGATGCTATCGGTTAGATAAAACTGCGCTTGAGACGCCGCATCGCCTTCTACTTCGTAAAAAGTTCCGTATGTATTCTGCTTTGGATTTTGGTACTGGCTGGCTTCAATTTTTTCTGCTTTTATACTATGTTTTAAGGGTAATTTTTGAGCATCTCTTAAATAATCATCTAGATTGTTTTCAATAGAATTGTAGGTGATAAAAATAGTCGCTTTTTGTTTTGGATAATAAACGTTTGTCCAACACTCTTTTGGAGATTTTGGTTTTTTTAATCTCGCTGAAGAATTCATTTCAAATTGAAAAGGGCAATTTTCTATATCTAAAAATTTATATGAAGCTTGATCGTAAGTTAGTGCTAATTGTGCATCAGGTTTTGGTTGAAATTCTTTGTTGTTGCAAGCTAAAATTAGGCCTACAAAAAGTAAAGAAAGGTAAATGGGTTTAATTTGCATTACGGATTCACTTTTACTTTTATTTGTTTAATTCGTTTTTGGTCAAGTGCTTCAATAGTAAAGGTGTATTTTTCAAAATTTAAAATCTGATTTACTTTGGGGAAGCTCTTTGCAACTTCTAATACAAAACCTGCAATGGTTTCAGCTTCACCTTTGTAATCTTCAAAAAGACTTTCTTGTTCTTCTTCTAGTTTTAAGATATTGTAAAAATCTTTCAAAGTAGTTTTGCCTTCAAATACATATGTAGACTGGTCTAATTTTGAAAAAATAATGTCTTCATCATCAAATTCATCGCTAATATCGCCAACAATTTCTTCAATAATATCTTCTAAGCTAATCAAACCACTTGTTCCGCCGTACTCGTCAACTACAATGGCAGAGTGTATTTTTTTCTCTTTAAATTCATTCAGCAAGTCATCTAACTTTTTGTTTTCGGGTACAAAATAAGCTTCTCTAATAATGTCTTGCCATTTGTAATCTGTTTTGTGTATATGTTTCAGTAAATCTTTAATGTATAAAAGACCTTCAATTTCGTCTATGCTATCTTTGTACACTGGTACTCGGGAGTAGCCATTTTCCGTAATTTTATCAATAACATCAGTAAATTTTTCTTCTATATCCAATGCAAAAATGTCAAGTCGAGGTCGCATTACTTGCTTGGCATCTGTATTTCCAAAGGAAACAATGCCTTGTAAAATTTTCTTTTCGTCTTTAGAAGTATCTTCTTCTCGTGTAAGTTCTAGGGCTTGCGAAAGCTGATCGATACTTAAATTACTTTTTTGCTTTCCAAAGTTTCTTTCTAAAAAACGAGTGGTGTTGCGCATAGGAATACTCAACGGACTAATTAGTTTATCAAGAAACGATAACGGAAACGCCATAAATTGTGCAAATTTTACGCTGTTTCGGTTAGCATAAACCTTGGGTAAAATTTCGCCGAAAAACAAGATTAAAAAAGTAACTACAATTACGTCTATCCAAAAAACCAAACTAAAACCAAAGAGTAAGTAATCATTATTGCCATGAAGCAAGCTGCTTAACGAGCTGTACAAAAGCACAATAGCAATGTTTATAAAATTATTAGCAACCAAAATAGTTGCCAAGAGTTTTTTGGGCCGGTCTAGTAGATGAACCAATATTCTTTCTTTCTCAGAAAGTTCATCGGCTTGACTAAAGTCAGTGGGTTTTAAAGAAAACAAAGCTACTTCTGAGCCAGAAATTAGCGCAGAAGAAATCAATAAGATAATAAAAAGTATAATTCCAAAAACTTGCGAAAAGTCAATAACTAAAAGCAAATGATATGGTATGGGGTCAGGTTCCAATGGAGTAATATTTATTAAAAAGGAAGATCGTCTTCTTCTTCGTCATTTTGTAATGATGAAGATGTATTTTGCGAAGCAGGCTGAGATGTGTTTTGCGGTTGAGCAGTTTGATTATTTGCAGGAGCAGCCACGCCAGATTGATCTTTAGGCGTTAAAAAAGTAAATTCTGTACAATGCACTTCGGTGCTGTATCTATCCATTCCTTTATCGTCTTGCCATTTGCGCGTTTTTATTCTCCCTTCAATATAAACTTTATCTCCTTTTTTCAAGTATTTCTCGCAGATTTCGGCAGCTTTATTACGCACAACAACATTATGCCACTCGGTATTGCTCACGCGTTCGCCAGTAGATTTATTCACATAATCTTCGTTAGTAGCAAGCGGAAAGCGACCAATACAGGCGTTTTCATCAAAATAATGCATCTTAACATCATCTCCTGTATGTCCTATTAACATTACTTTGTTTAGTGTACCAGCCATAATATAATTTTAGGTAAAAGTAAGAAAAAGTTTTCAGCTGTTAAAGCAAGTAACTTTTTATAAAGTTAGCTACTAAAACAGGAACAGGAAATTTTTCTAAATCCTTTAAATTAATTAATTTTTGATTTTTTTGAATTGCTTTCTGTTGAATTTCTTGCGTATTTACCAAGTAAAAATCAGCTATTAATTTTCTATGCGAAAGCAAATGAACAATGGGTTTTGGGTTGGCTTTTTCAATGGAAGAAATATTCATTTTATAGTTTGTTTCCAACTCTTGTTGAAGCTTTTGTTGGCTGGGTTTTTGGGTAGATTCTAAAACTGGAAATTCATATAAATTCTCCCAAATACCTTTTCCTATTCTTTGTTGAATAAGGCTTTGTTGGCTTTCATCCTGAAAGATAAAATAAGCTAAATAACGCGTTTGTACTTTTGTTTTTTTAATTTTTACAGGTAGTAAATCTACTTTTCCTTGCTGAAAAGCAACACAATCTTTTTGCAGTGGACACAAATGGCAATACGGATTTTTAGGTTTGCATTGCAAGGCACCAAACTCCATAATAGCTTGATTGTGTAAAGCTGGATTTTTAGGATCTAAAACTTGGTTGGCCTTTTCTTTTATAAGTGTTTGTCCCGTTTTTTCATTTACAGGCAAGTCTATTCCAAAATAACGAGAAAGCACGCGATTTACATTTCCGTCTACCACGGCAACCGCTTCATTAAATGCAAAAGAAGCAATAGCACTTGCAGTGTAATCTCCAATTCCTTTTAAACCAAGTAATTCTTTTTTAGTTGTTGGGAATTTTCCATTTAAGTCATTACTAACGTATTTTGCCGTAGCATGTAAGTTTCTAGCACGAGAATAATAACCTAAGCCTTGCCAAAGTTTAAGCACTTTTTCTTCGCTTGCAGCAGCTAATTTTTCTACTTTAGGAAAAGCTTCTGTAAAGGCTAAATAGTAAGGTAAACCTTGAGCTACTCGGGTTTGCTGTAACATGATCTCACTTAACCAAATAGGATACGGATCTTTGGTTTTTCGCCAAGGTAAATCGCGCTTATGCAGTTTGTACCACGCTATAATTTGGGCAGAAAAAGACATTTTTGGGTGTTTTTTGATGCAATGATAAATCTTATTTATCTACTATTTAGCAAATTGAGTTGAAATATTGAATTATTATTACGTATATTTGCGCTCGCAAAATAAAAATAAACCCCTTAAAATTATAGATTATGACAAAAGCAGATCTTGTGCAAAATATATCTGAGAAATTAGGTTTAGAAAAAAACGACGTACAGGCCACTCTTGAGCACTTTATGGAAGAAGTAAAAGGCTCTTTAGAAAAAGGTGATAATGTTTACTTGAGAGGCTTTGGTAGCTTTATTGTAAAAACAAGAGCAGCTAAAACAGGAAGAAACATTTCTAAAAACACGACCATTAAAATACCAGCACACAATATTCCAGCTTTTAAGCCAGCTAAGGTTTTCTTAGAAGGCGTAAAAGAAAATGTTGAAGTAAAAGAATAAGTATTAATCTCTAAAATAAATTTATATGCCAAGCGGTAAAAAGAGAAAAAGACATAAGGTAGCCACACACAAACGTAAAAAGCGAAGTAGAGCTAACCGTCACAAAAAGAAAAAGTAGTTGGTTTCAACTACTTTTTTGCATTCCATAAGTTCATTGACATAGAAATTTTTGAAATAAAATTTCACCGGTTTCAACTAAATAAATTAGTTGATTAAATGTTTAATCCATTCCGATATATCGGAATAAAAATCTTATAAGCATGAAAAAGGAATTAATAGTTAGATCAAGTTCCAATGCTGTGGATTTTGCTTTATTGAAAGATGGAAGACTTGTAGAACTACACAGAGAAACCGAAGACAACAAATTTGCAGTTGGCGATATATTTTTAGCCAAAATTAGAAAGGCATTGCCTGGTCTAAATGCAGCTTTTGTTGATGTAGGTTACGAAAAAGATGGTTTTTTACATTACCATGATTTAGGTCCGCAAGTAAAAACAATGCTAAAATACATCAAAGGTGTAGGCGCGAATAAAATCAAAGACTTTTCGCTTAAAAATCACACTTTTGAAGACGATATTGAAAAAAATGGTAGCATAGCAGATGTGCTTCACTCCAATCAATCTATATTGGTTCAAGTTGTAAAAGAACCTATTTCTACTAAAGGTCCTAGATTAAGCTCAGAGCTTTCTTTAGCAGGTAGATATATTGTTTTAGTCCCTTTTTCTGATCGTATTTCAGTTTCTCAAAAAATTGAAAGCAAAGAAGAAAAAAGCAGACTAAAACGTCTTGTTAAAAGCATCAAACCAAAAGGATTTAGCGTAATAATTAGAACGGTAGCCGAAGGAAGAAAAGTTGCAGAAATAGACCGAGATCTTCAAAATTTGATGAATCGCTGGGAAAAACTCTGTAAAAAAATTCCGAAAGCAAAACCGCCTTACAAAGTATTAGGAGAACTTAATAAAGCATCTTCTATACTACGCGATATTTTTAACGACACATTTACATCTATTTGTGTAGACGAAGAAGATGTACACGACCAAATTAAAGATTACGTTAAAGATATCTCTCCAGACAGAGAATCCATTGTAAAACAATACAATTCTAAAATTCCCATTTTTGAAAAATACAATATAGAACGTCAAATCAAGACTTCTTTTGGTAGAACAGTTACCATGAAAAAAGGAGCTTACTTAGTTATAGAGCATACAGAAGCTATGCACGTGATTGATGTAAACAGCGGCAACCGAAGCAATAAAGCAAAAAACCAAGAAGATACTGCACTCGAAGTGAATATGATCAGTGCCAATGAAATTGCAAGACAACTACGCCTTCGCGATATGGGAGGCATTATTGTGGTAGATTTTATTGATATGCACAAATCCGAAAATCGTAAAAAACTCTTTGATTATTTACGTGATGAAATGAGCGACGATCGGGCAAAACACAAGATTTTACCTCCAAGTAAATTTGGCTTAGTTCAAATTACAAGGCAGCGTGTACGTCCAGAGATTGATATCAAAACAAGAGAAAAAAATCCAAATGAAGATGGTGAGATTGAAGCGCCAATAGTTGTGGTTAACAGAATAAATGTAGATTTACTAAAAATCATAAAAAAGAACCACAAAAATATAACGCTTACAACGCATCCATTTATCGCAGCTTATTTAACACGCGGATTTCCTTCACCCCGAAGTAAATGGTTTTTTGACCATAAAAAGTGGGTCAAAATTCAACCGAGAGATGCATATACGTATCTAGAATACCATTTCCATGATGCTTCTGGAAATATAATAAAAATATAAAAAAACCCTGTTCCAATTTTTGGAACAGGGTTTTTTTGTGCCCTAAATTGGTGTTATTTTAGTCTCATGAATTTCTCTGAACATAAAAACATAAAATCCTATACGGTAAAAGAAGCTTTAGCTGCTCTGATGAAGTATTGTGCTTACCAAGACCGTTGCCACAAAGAAGTAGAGGAGAAGCTGCAAAAAATGAACATGATTCCTGCGGCACAAGAGCAAATTATCATTCAACTTATTCAAGATGGATTTTTGAATGAAGAACGCTTTACTCGAAGTTTTGTACGTGGAAAATTTAATTTTAAACACTGGGGAAAGCAAAAAATTAGAATGCACCTGAAACAGAAAAACATCCCTGAACATCTCATAAAAATTGGAATGCAAGAAATAAATCAAGAAGAATATACAGCTACATTGAAGCAATTAGCCACTAAAAAGTGGAAGAGTTTAGGAACTGCGAAAGACGCTAAAACCAAACAAAAAGTAATACAACATTTACTATACAAAGGTTATGAATCGGAGTTGGTATATGAAATTGTGAATGGGTTGATTCAGTTTTAAGGTTATTTCGTGAAAAACCTGCAAGGTCTCGAAGACCTTGTAGGTTTGATTAATGATTTTACTCAACTCTGCAAGGGTTTTAAACCCTTGTAGAATTTCAATTAACTATTAATTTTTCTCAAATTAAGCTGTATAGTATAAAAAAAGTAAAAATAGTATAATGATGATAATTACACTTACTAACCAATTATTGCGCTTGTTTTTCTTTTTTTGTTTTTCAGCCTGGTTTAAATAAGCCTTTAGTTTTTTTCCAGGAGCATGTAAAGAAGATTGTTCATGCCACAATAAATCAAATTTTAGGTGACTTAATTTAGTTAAATAATCTAGGTCTTTATAGTAAGGGAATTGTGTACGTGAAACATCTGCAATTACTTGCTTAGTATTTGATTTTGTGTCAATAATTTCAGCTTTTGTCCAGTATTCATATCCATTGCTAAAATTATAATGAAAAACCAAATTGCCATTCAGTTTAGCGATTATTTTATGCCTGTATTTGGCTTCATATTTTATATAATATGATTCAATACTATGTTCAATACAGTTAACATTCTTTTCTTTTAATAGCTTAAGCAGTTCATCTGCCTTATTAAACACAAAAACAAAACTATGTTGATCTTTATGAGCTAAAATGTAAAAAGTAAAAGATTTTTTATTTGTGAAACAATGCAAGTTAAACTGATTGTAAGTAAATTTTTGATCAACTTGCTCATCATCAAATAAAATTGGCTGTTGATGGATTTTAAATAAATAGAAATTTTTCATAATGGAACACAGTTAATTAATTCGTCTACAAATTTTCTTCTATCACCTTAGCAATTTTAGCAGCTGATAATCCTACCAAATCGTATAATTCATCTGGACTTCCGTGTTCAATAAATACATCTGGAATACCTAGATTAATCACTTTTCCATGGTAGAATTCTTTTTGTGCAAACGCACTTACATCTTCACCAAAACCGCCTTTAATACTTCCATCTTCAACGGTGATAATGCATTTGTATTCATTAAAAAGACTTTCAAAAAATCCAGTTTGAAAAGGCTTGATAAACCGAACAGCATAATGTGCTACTGCTTTTTCATTTTTACCTAAGGCTTCAATGGCTTTTTCTACATTGCCACGCATAGTGCCTAAACTTATGATAGCAATTCGGTTTCCTTTTTTCAACTGTTGAAATTTCCCCAATTCAATCGCTTCAAAATCTTGTTGCCAATCGATGATGCTTCCTCGACCACGTGGATAACGGATGGCAATGGGTTGGCTAACTCCTTTGGAAACGGTGTAGAGTAAATTCCGCAATTCAATTTCATTAGAAGGTGCAGCAATCATAATATTCGGAATGCTTTTCAACAAAGCAATATCAAAAACGCCGTGATGCGTTGCGCCGTCATTTCCGACCAATCCAGCACGATCAATGCAAAAAATAACCGGCAAATTTTGAATAGCTACATCATGAATAACTTGGTCCATAGCGCGTTGCAAAAACGTACTATAAATAGCACAAAAAACCACGTAATTTTGCGTAGCCAAACCGGCAGCAAAAGTTACCGCATGTTGTTCGGCAATGCCAACATCAAAAGCCCTTTCAGGAAAACGCTGCATCATGTATTTCAGCGAACTTCCCGTTGGCATGGCAGGTGTAATGCCAATTATTTTTGGATTTTTTTCGGCCAATTCTACCAAGGTCAAGCCAAACACATCTTGGTATTTGGGCGGTAAATTTTCATTTGACTTGGCAATGATTTCTCCTGTAGATTTGTCAAATTTCCCTGGGGAATGATAGGTAACTTGGTCTTCTTCGGCTTTTTGTAGACCTTTTCCTTTTTTGGTAATGACGTGCAAAAACCGAGGTCCTTTTTGTTGTTTTAATTCGTTTAAAGCTTCAACTAAAGCAGGTAAATCGTGTCCGTCAATCGGTCCTTTGTAGTTGAAATTTAAAGCTTCAATCATATTGCTTTGCCGTGGTTTAAAACCGACTTTAGCTTTGGTTAAGTAGTTTTTTAAAGCACCTACACTCGGGTCTATTCCTATGGCATTATCGTTTAGAATCACCAACAAATTGGCATTGGTAACTCCAGCGTGGTTCAAGCCTTCAAAAGCCATTCCTGCAGCAATAGAAGCGTCACCGATTACAGCTATGTGTTGGCGTTCAAAATTTCTGTCCAATTGTGCGGCAATCGCCATGCCCAAAGCAGCTGAAATAGAAGTGGAGCTATGTCCAACGCCAAAGGCATCATAAATGCTTTCTGCCCGTTTGGGAAAACCCGAAATTCCATTAAGTTTTCGGTTGGTGTGAAACAAATCTCTTCTTCCAGTCAAAATTTTATGTCCGTAAGCTTGGTGGCCCACATCCCAAATCAGTTGATCATCTGGAGTGTTGAATACATAATGCAAAGCGACAGTAAGTTCAACCACACCCAAGCTTGCGCCCAAATGCCCTTCTTTGGTTGCCACTATATCGATGATGAATTCGCGGAGTTCTTTTGCTAAACTTAAAAGCTCGGCTTGGCTGCATTGCTTTACATCTGCAGGCGAATGGATTTTCGATAAAATTCTAGACTTCATTCCCACAAAGGTAAAGCTTGAATTTGTATTTTTAGCTTCTGTTAAGTATAAGGCAAGAAAAATCTAACACTTTTGAAGCATAAAGCTGATTTTTAATTGAATCATCTTGCGATTTACATTTGAAATATGAATCTAACCGAAATAAATAAAAGTGAAGTTTTGAGAAAAATTAATGACTATACTTTAGCATTAACAGTCGCTCAAAGTCACCCCAAACAAAGAGAAACCATTCAAAATTAATTATGAACTTAATTAAAAACTAAGCCTATTTAACTGTAAATAAGGAACTAAAGATAAAGTAAATATTAATTTAGCAACAAGTTGTGTGCAACTTTGAAAAAAAAACTGAGCGAAGTGTAGTTAATTTGGAATTTGATATACTAACTAAATAAACAGTTAATTTAAAACAGGATATCAAATGGAAAATTTAAGTCAAAATCAATCGAAAATTTTTAAGGGAGCGGGTTGGATATTAGGTACATTACTCGCAATAGTTACTGATCTCGTAGTTTATTCCTTATCTGACAGTCTACCCGCTGCTGTGTCAGCTGCCTTACCAGTTCTATTTTTTGCAGGATTTAGTTTAGAGAAAAAATTTCAGGCAGAGAATAAGCAAAATGACACTAAGAAAACTAAAATGATGATTAGTTCTTTATTATTTGGCTTTATCATTTTCGTTGCAATTTATATTGTACTACATCCTTAATACTTCTTTTTAACTGCGTGCAAAATCAAAGAGAAATAGAAAAAGAATTTATAGAACAAATCCTGAAACATCAAGGGGTTTTGCATAAGATTTGCTTTGTCTATTCAAATAGCAACGCAGATAAGGAAGACCTATATCAAGAAATTGTTTTGCAATTATGGAAGTCGTACCCATCATTCCGAAAAGAAGCAAAATTTTCAACTTGGATGTATCGGGTTGCTCTAAATACTGCAATCACCTTAAACAAGAAGGCTGCCTTATTTGAGAATCACAAAACACAACTAAGTGATGAGTATGCAATTGCTGAAGTTATTGACTATTCCGAAGACATTAAAATTCTTTATAAAGCAATTTCAAAACTTAGCAAAATAGAAAAGGCGATTATTATGCTATGGCTTGAAGAAAAAGCATATAGTGAGATTGCTGAAATTGTTGGAATATCGGAAAAGTATGTAAGCGTAAAATTAGTAAGAAGCAAAAAGAAGCTCGCAAAAATAATCAAAAAGATAAGCTGATGGAAGATTTAGATTTAAATAAATATCAATTAGCTTGGAAAAAGGAAAAATCATTTCAAGTAGAAAAACTTTCTGAAATCGAAATTCACAATTTTATGAAGTCTGCTTCAAAAATTTCGGGTCAATACAGAAGGTCTTTACTTTTCGATATAGCTTTTAAAACTATTTTACTCATTTCATTTATTGTATTAATTATTCTTCTAAAAAATCAATCAATTGCCATTATTGCTATTACATTTTTCATTTTCATAGCCGCCTTTGGTATTATTTGGCAGTCAAAAGTTTACAAAAGAGTTGATAAAATAAGTTTTACAAAAGAACATCTAAAAGATTTACTAAGAGCATATATTGACTTTTACAATGGGGAGTATGTTAAATCTATATTTGTGAGTGCCTTGTCGAGTACTTTATTTTTTCTTAGCGGCTCTCTTTTTTATCTGTACTCCAAATACAGGCAAATCCCGTCATTTGAATTAGACGATTTTATTGTTTTAACCATAGGAATTATTTTGAGTTATGGCGTTAGTGCTTTTGCTCAAATAAAACAAAATAATCATCAAATTAAGCAATTGGAAATTTGTTTAGTTGAAATTGAAGAAAATACAATAGACGCATCAAGCATTAAAAAATATAAAACTAAAAGGATAAAAAATATAGTAACGATTGGAATTGCATTGATTATTGGAGTGATTATTTTTTTGTATCTGACTTTTGGATTAAATATTTAAAAGGAATTTGAAATGAAATCACTAAAAAAACATTGGACAATTTCACGTACTCTTCTTTTTGTAATAATCGGATTAAAGAATACAGTTTTTATAAGACCCGAAGATATTGGGACTTGGAAGAATTATGTCGGTTATGGCGTTCTTTTAGTTGCAATAGTAGATATATTTTTTCTTGTCAAACAATATTTAAAAAGAAATAACAATGAAAAATAAATACTTATTTACTTTGCTTAAAGTATTGGCGATTGTAATTCCTTTTTATTTTATGTTTTATGGACCCCTTCACGATAATCCAGAAAATCCTAAAATGAAGATATTATGGAAATATGTATTTTCTGGTTTTTTTGCATATGCCCTAATAATAATTATGATTAAATATTTAAAATGATTTTTAGACAATGAAAAGCAGCACACAACAATGTATATAAAAAATAGGCGAAATAGTAGTAAATTCAAGGTTTTTGGCTCGTATCAAATTTTGTGCTTAACCGAAAGTCTCGTGCTTCGAAATCGCCTACTTTTCATATACTAAACGTTAAACCACATACTAAAATAAAAATTCGCCTTAAGATTACATTAAAAAATATTTTGGAAAAAGTAACTTTAAAGTTACCTTTGCCGAGTGGAAAAAGTTAGGCAAGTAATACAGTATAAAGATTATTTCGAGAAGTTTTTGCTTGCTCAACCGAAAAAAGTACAAGATAAGATATTTAAGGTCATTGAAATAATTGAAACTTATCAACACGTGCCGAAGACATATCTGGCACCGATGAAAACTCACAAAGGATTATTTGAAGCTCGAATAAAATTAGGTTCGAATATTTGGCGAGTTTTTTGCTTTTTCGACAAAGGAAAGCTAGTCATTCTTTTAAACGGATTTGTAAAAAAGACGCAGAAAACTCCGAAAAAAGAAATCGACAAAGCAGTACGGTTAAGGAAAGAATATTACGAACAAAAAAACAAAGAAAATGGAAACTAAAAGTTGGAAAGACATAAAAGACAGTGTTTACGGAAAAAAAGGAACTGAACGCAGAGATGAATTAGATAGGGATTTTGAATCTTTTAAAATAGGTTTACTTTTACGAAATGCCCGAGAAGAAAAAAAATTGACTCAAGAGCAACTCGGTGTTTTAATTGACAAAAAGAGAACTTATATATCAAGAGTTGAAAATAACGGGAGTAATCTGACTTTAAAAACCTTATTTGATATCGTTGAAAAAGGTCTTGGTGGGAAAGTTAATATTTCAATCAAACTTTAGAAAGTACATGATATAAAAGCGCATAACAATAACCTGCCTTTGCCAGTAGGCAGGTCGAAAGCTTGCGCATTTTAAGTCGCCACTTTCGTCATGCGTGGACCGTTAATTTATATAAAAGATTTGATAGCAGAATTAGACGACACCTATTTTATGCGAAAAGCATACGAACAAGCCCAAATTGCATTTGAGTTGGGTGAAGTTCCCGTGGGTGCAGTGATTGTGAGCAAACAACAAATTATAGCACGCAGCCACAACTTAACTGAACGGCTAAACGACGTTACCGCCCATGCCGAAATGCAAGCCATCACCTCGGCTGCCAACTTTTTAGGCGGTAAATACCTAAAAAATTGCACCTTGTATGTAAGCTTAGAACCTTGCCAAATGTGCGCTGGCGCCTTGTATTGGAGCCAAATTAGCAAAGTGGTTTTTGCTGCTGAAGACCACAAACGCGGTTACCGTGCTTTTGGCGCTTCTTTGCACCCCAAAACCCAAGTTGTGTACGGAATTTTGCAAGAAGAATGCAGTAGTTTATTGAAAGAATTTTTTAAAGAAAAAAGAAAATAACATAAATGAAATACCTACTCAAAATCAGTTGCTTACTCTTATTCATGACTTGCTTTTACGCTTGTGAAAAAACCGCTTCAAAAGAAGAGAAGCAGTTGAAAGACATCCAACTGAATTTAGAAAGTCAACTTTCTTTCGGGCATTTTTATCCGCAACGTGAATTGGCAACTTCAGTTAAAGCTGAAGAAGTTCAGTTGAAAAATATTCCTACTGAATTTACCGATTACGAAATCAAAAGTTTCACTTTCAATTTAGCAAAAGCCTATTACCAAGATTATAAAAATGGCAACATTTCTGCTGAAGAATTCAATATGCTTCAACAGATTTACAAAATTGACACCACTCAACTTTCCACAAAAAACACGGCTTCCAAAGTGTATTTAGCTATAGGTGAAACACAAAATGGAAATCGTGGAGTAGTGGTAGACACCAACTTAGACTTGGACTTGGAAGGCGAAGAAGTTCAGGAATTTGAATATCCCATTCAGTTTATCGACGAAGATGACGAAGCATTTTACGAAGAAAATAAGGTTCAATTTTTACCAAAAGCCAAAGTGCAATATGGTGAAAATGAAGACGAACAATTTGTTTTGTTATTAGATCCTTATGAAGGCGATATGACTAGCAATTCGAATGCAGAAAAATATTTTTTGAGTCTGAGTATTCCGAAATTAAAAACGCAGGAATTTCAAGTAAAAGACAAAACTTTTGTGTTGGAAGCCAAATCGAATTTCACGCAAGTGGAAACCAACCCTGAGCAACTTCAATTTTTGGTGTTTGAGAAAAAAGATTCGACAGACGTGGAAACCAATTTACTTCGTTTCAACTTGAACGATACCATTAATTTGAATCGGTATGACTTCAAACTTTCGTATACCGATGAAGAATTTTCACTGGAAAATTTAGGTTTCAACGAAAAGCCAACTGGAGTAAACGAAGGTTTTTACCTGCCTGAGATCAAAACGGATTACATCGACGGTAAGCCTTATTCAGCTGAAGCATACAAAGGCAAGTTTCAACTTTTATACTTCTGGACCACGTGGAGTTTACCCAGTTTGGAAGATGTCGACAAATTAAAGACACTTCAGGAAGAACACGAAAAATTAGCTATTGTTGGCGTTGCCATAGATGCCAATCAAGGAGCTGTAGAACGCATGATTGCTAGGCAAGAAATGAGCTGGAAAACCTTATACGCTGCTACTGAAACCAAGGAATCTGAAAAACCCGCATTGCAATTTAAAGTCATGAGTTTCCCAACCTACATCTTGGTCAATGAAGAACAAAAAATTGTAAAACGAACGCATCATTTGAAGGAAGTTGTGGAGGTTTTGAATAATTTGAATTAGCCTAAATGCTAATCTAAAATTGCTCTTAATTCACTTTCTTTTTTGAATTATAATCAATGATTTCTGAAATTGATTTGTAGTGTAGTTACATTTCACGCAGAATTCGCGAAGTTTTCCGCAAAGGTCACAAAGAAAACACGCCTAAAAATCACTTATTATGTCTCCCATCTTTTTATTAGTTTCTTTTTTTAAATTGTCAAATTTTCAATTTAATTTGCGAGAGCATACTTAACAAAGCTCTTCGTGTTCTTTGCGTCTCTGCGGTGATAAATTTTTGAGTAAAGTTTTTTTAAATTCTCATCTCTCAATAAGACTTAACCACCACCCGCCAAGCTCCATCCCGATAAGTGGAATGAAATGGAATCTTGAACGCTCGGCATGTTTTTTCCCATTTTTGCACAAAGGATGCATAATTGTTGGCATCGGCGATGATTAGTTTAGGCTGAATGTCTTTGATTAATCGCTCTAAATTCAGCTTAGGGGAATGTGATAAATACACATAAGCATTTTTTACTTTTCTTGGATAGATGGCAGTGCTATCGATAAGTAGCAAGGTTTCATTTTGATTGAAATGATAAAACGGCTGGGGTGCTTCAACAGAAAAATCCTTGATATTGTATAACGGAAAATAATTTTTAATGCTGTACAATTCAGTTGGGTTTTGCAAGGAGTCCGAAAAATACAAAGTGAATTCATTTCCTTTTTTTAGTCCAAAAACACTTTTTCGCATTTCGTTAAAAATGATGATTTCAGCTGAGCTTCGTTGTTTTTCAATCGCAAAGGAATACGCCCAAGTCAAACCGATGAAAGCGATAAAAAAGCCTACAGCAGATAAATAATGCTTATTTCTGACGAAAAATAGCAAACACCAAATTATCAAAATCAAGCACAAAAACATGTTGAAGTTGAAGAAAATATCTTTATAAACAAATTCTTCTTGTGTAGCAATCCACTCTACAAAACCTTGAAGCAAATCCAATAAAAAAGAGTAGGAGCGAACTAAAAATTCGGGTAAAATATGAAACAACGCTAGTAAAATGACTAGAATTCCACCGCCTAACAAAATGCCGAGAAAAGGAATAATCACCAAATTAGCGACAATAAATAATCCGGGAAACTGATGAAAGTAAAATAAGGAAAAAGGCAAAACGCCCAATTGTGCGGTAAGCGTAACGGTAAAGACAGACCAGATGGTTTTATCTAAAAACGTTTTTGGCAAGTATAATTTGTACAATTTAGGTTGCAACATCACAATAGAAAACACTGCGGCATAGCTCAGCTGAAAACCGACTTCTAATATAAAATGCGGTTTTACGATTAAAATAGGAAACAACGAAAGACACAGAATGTTGATGGTATTGGTTTTTCGTTTCATGTTGATGGCAATGGCAAACAAACTAAACATGCTCACCGCTCGCGTAACCGAAGGAGAAAATCCTGCGATTAAAGCAAATCCCCACAACAAAATCACAATAATAATGGTTTTGAAAATCCGCCCATTTTTGATGTAATCCATGGGTTTAAAAACCCATTGCAATAAGAGCAAAACAATTCCTACATGTAAACCCGAAACCGCCAAAATATGCACTACACCTGCTTTGGAAAAATTGGTGTAGGTTTCGCGGTCAATTTGCTTTTTTTGTCCGAGTAGCAAAGCTTGAATCAATCCCAATTGCTGTTCATTAAAACCTGCTTTAGCCAAATCAATTTGAATTTGATCTCTTAGGTCAGCCGCTTTAGCGATTAAATTAGAAGCATTTTTATTTTCTTGTGCCGCATACACTTTTGGTCTCGCTTGGTACATGACCAAACGGTTTTCCATAAATACTTTATAGTTAAAATCTTGCGGATTTTTTGGATCTTCAAATGCTCGTAATTCAGTTTGAAAAATCAAATTATCACCAACAGCAAATTCATTTTCTTCAGCTTCTTTTGGGATTTGAACAAGCACTTTTCCCTGAGTTGCTAAACTGTCAATATTATGCACATTAACGATGTATTTATGGTAGTAGTTGCTTGATTTTAGTATTTCAACCACTTCAGCTGAAATCCATTGTTCGCTGTTTTCTTTTGCAAAATGAATTAAGTGATTTTCTTGATTTTCGGGCTGTTGAATAGAACTGGAAAACATTCCAATACAAATGAAAACAAGTG
The DNA here is from genome assembly GCF_014640195.1 of Psychroflexus planctonicus. GTDB lineage: Bacteria > Bacteroidota > Bacteroidia > Flavobacteriales > Flavobacteriaceae > Psychroflexus > Psychroflexus planctonicus. Next base: position 68,692 of record NZ_BMGM01000009.1, on the reverse strand, counting down.
GAGCTAAAATGGAAAATCCATAATTTACTTTGAAACTTTTGCGGTAGATGAGATGAAAAAGAATCAGTAATACAACACCAATCCCGATACTCAAAAGAAGTGTTTCAATAGGAATTGAAAATTGTAAACCTAGGTAAATTCCCAACAGGAAAAATAAACTAAGCCGTATGACTACAAAGTTTAAAAGTTTCATTAGCAGATGGTTGTAAGTCTAAAAGTAGTATATTTTTAGAAAACCATCAAACTTTGCTGAAAAGTCTAATGAATTATTCGCCTTGCTTTTCTAAAATTCTTTCGCCAATAAGCTTCACCTAATGAAGAAATAATAACGCCTCTGCTAGTCGAGCTATGTATAAATTCTGGATAATCTTTGTTATTGCTTACCACAATGCCAACATGGGTTATTTTTCGTCCACGTCCTGTTTTAAAGAAAACTAAATCGCCTGGTTTTAGCTTTTTCATCTTCGTTCTTTTTCCCTCCTTAGACATAGCTTTTGCTGTTCTAGGCAAGCTATATTGATTAGGAAATGACTGCATTACCAAGCCAGAGCAATCCATTCCGCTTCTGCTTGTCCCGCCATAGGCGTAAGGTGTACCTAAATACTGTTTGGCTTGTGCAACTACGTTTTCACTTTGCTGTTTTCTAAGTTTCTTAGCGCCACCACAAGAAGTAAGAACACCGCTGAGAACGACAATAAAAAGAAGATAGAAAAGTGATTTTAAACGCATGTTTTTTAATTCTGCTTCAAATGTATGTTTTTTAGCCTAAGCAAAAAAGAAAATCTTACTCAGCCAAAACGCCTTTGTCTTTTAGTAAAGGGATTTCGGTTAAACTTTATCAGATTCAAATCTAAGTTATTGTTATACAAGAATTTTGTAAATTTACATATTGTAAAAATGAATATATGGAATCTGTAGACTTAAGAAATAGTGTTTTAGAATTTATTAAAACCAAAGCAGATACAAAATTTTTAAAATTAGTAGAAGCTTTAGCAACAACTTACCAAGAAAATGCTTCTATTAATCGTGAAAGCTTAGATGAATATAACGTAGATATCAACAACGCTATTCAAGAAATTGAAAATGGAGATTTTTACACGCAAGAGGATGCTAAAAAAATAGCAAATCAATGGTAAGAAAAGTAGTTTGGCGAAAAATAGCCTTACAACAGTTGCATAAACAATATGAGCATATTAAAAAAGATTCACTTCAAGCTGCTCAAAAAGTAAGAGATGATATTTTTGAAATGACTGATTCACTTTCAACAAACCCTGAAATCTATCCACTTGATCAATACCGTAAAAATAATAAAGGGGATATTAGGGCCTTTGAAAAATATAGTTTACGTGTGGCCTACCAAATTACAAATGTTGAAGTAAGGATATTAAGAGTTAGACACACCAGCAGACTTCCTTTGCTTTATTAACCTGAATTCGATTATTCTCACTTTGTCAAAACTGTTTTAAATAGTAAGATACAAAACTTTTTTATGACGTAATATCTGGATATTGTGGAGTAAAAAAGTAAAGTAGATTGCTGTTTAAAACTGAACAGTATATTTCGTTCAATAAGAACATCCATTTACTGCGTTAATTTTTATCGCGATAGCCAAGGCTATCCCTCAAAAAATTGCCTTGTAACTGAATACTCTTATTAATTTTGACTTTGTGATTATAACCGAACTCAGGTTATTAGCTATTTGGAGCCCACTATTCAAAAAAATCTTACTCAGCCAAAACGCCTTTGTCTTTTAGTAAAGGGATTTCGGTTAAATTTTTTTCTTGAATTTGCTTCGGTTTAAAGATGAAAGTTTTATCTAAAAGCTGATTTCCTTGAAAAAAACTAACTTGAAATTGATTTTCTAAAGCTAATACTTCTTCTTGAATAAATTCTAGTTTAGCGTAAGACTTTGCGGGTAAAACATCCAATTTTTTACGCAAAATGGAAGTTGATTTTTTACTGCTTTTTCCTTTTGAAACCACCAAAATAGTTTCGATAGCTTCTTGCTGATTATTGATGAGGTATACATTCCATTCCTTCACTTTAAAAGCAGGATTGTAAGCATAAACAGCCGCTACAAATACATCTTTGACTTCTGGAATACTAATGTCTTTTTTCAAAACCTAAATTACCGATTTAAATTGCTTTAAAAAGTGCAAATCATTTTCGTAAAACATTCTAATATCGCCGATTTGATATAATAGCATGGCGATGCGTTCAATTCCCATTCCAAAGGCAAATCCAGAATAAGTAGCCGGATCGATGTTGCAATTTTTCAGCACATTCGGGTCTACCATTCCGCAACCCATAATTTCTAACCATCCTGTTCCTTTGGTAATTCGGTAATCGGTTTCAGTTTCTAAACCCCAGTAAATATCTACTTCTGCACTGGGTTCTGTAAATGGAAAATACGAAGGACGCAAACGAATTCTAGACTTGCCAAAAAGTTGTTTAGTGAAGTACAACAAGGTTTGTTTTAAGTCTGCAAACGAAACATTTTTATCGATGTACAATCCTTCAACTTGATGAAAAATACAATGCGAACGTGCCGAAATGTCTTCGTTTCTAAAAACACGACCAGGCGAAATAGTTCGAATAGGCGGTTTGTTATTTTCCATATAACGTACTTGCACGCTAGACGTATGCGTTCTCAGTAAAATATCTTCTGGATTGGTTTGAATAAAAAAGGTATCCTGCATATCGCGAGCAGGATGATATTCTGGTAAATTTAAAGCCGTGAAATTGTGCCAGTCGTCTTCAATTTCAGGTCCTTCTGAAACATTAAAACCAATGTTAGCGAATATTTCAATAATTTGGTTTTTTACAATAGAAATGGGATGTCTCGCACCAATTTCAGATGGTTGTGCAGGTCGAGTTAAATCGCCATAAATTCCAGCTTCATCTAATTGACTTTCAATTTGCTGCTTTAATTCGTCAACTTTAGCTTGTGCTGTTTGTTTTAGCTGATTGATAGTTTGACCAAATTCTTTTTTCTGTTCGTTGGGAACGTTTTTAAATTCAGCAAAAAAACCGTTTAAAATTCCTTTTTTGCCTAAGAACTTAATTCGGAAAGCTTCTACTTCATCTAACTTTTCAGAAGTAAATGCTTCTGCTTCTTTAATGTAGTTTTTAATCTGGTCTATCATAGCTTTTTTAATGGGCTGCAAATTTATAAAAATTTAGTTCTGTGCTTCAGTAATAACAAACAATTAATCGCTTGTTTATTCTTCAATAATTTCTTGTCTTTGATAGGTTCTGCGTTCGTCAATTCCCGCTTCGGGATTTTCAATAACAATAGTCATTTCGGTTTGTTCTGCAGAAAATTGAGCTACAAAAGGAAAGTTTGTACCGCTGGTGTTAGTAAAGTATTGGTTGTTCGAATTTTTACCCCAAACGCCTTCAGAAAAATTTGCTATTGTGCATTCTTCTTCACCCGAAACAGGTTCATAAATTTCTGCTCGAAAGCTAAAATCTTCATTAAAAAAGTAAGCTTCTAAGTTGTCGCACTCTTGTAAAGGAATTTCAGTGTCGTTTTCTTGTATTTGAATTAAACGCCATTCGCCAATAATTACATCATCATTAGCCGCAGGAGAATCATCGTCGCTGCTGCAAGATAATACCGTTAGGCATCCAAAAATTAAACCGAAAATTAGTTTAAAAAACTTCATTTTAAATATATTTTTTTTCTTGAAAATACTGTACGATGGCTTCTTTCATGAGTACGCTTTGTTCGCCAGCTTTTAAGTTGGGAAGTTGTTCAACAATGCTGTAATGCGGCCAACCTTCATCGTCAATAAAATCGAAATTATAATATCCAAAAGGTTCTAGTAAACGGCAAATAGCGATGTGCATTAAATTAATTTTATCATCTTTTTTAAAGCGTTTTTGTGGTTTTCCGTATTCTTGAACGCCAATTAGGTAGATAATAGCATCTAAGTCTAAGCGTTCGCCATCGCCAAAGTCGGTTGAAATTTTGTTTTCAACTTGCTCCCAAAGTATTTTTAATTGTTCGTCTCTTGCCATACTGCAAAGGTAAGTTTTCTGGCTTCAATTACCGAATGAAATATTTTTAGAAAATTTTCTATATTAAGCCTTCTTATCGTTCTTTGATTTTTTGACTTTGAAATCTTAATTCCTAATCTCGATTTAATTCAGCATGAGTGAATAAACAATTGATGTTTAAATTTTCCATCAGGGGCTTATAGTTTTTTAAAAAATATTTTAGTACGCGACAAAAAAATCATTAAAGCATGTACCATGCTGATTTTCAATCTTATGATTTAAATCTCACAGGTCTCAAAGACCTGTGAGATTTTGCTGATCAAACATTTAGAATTAGATTCTAGTTTTCTGATATGTACAATTAAAAAATTCCTAGCTATGTTTATCTTTACCGCCTATGAATGAGATAGACATTGGCATTGCCATTATTTTAGCAATTGGCTTAGTGCGCGGATTAATGAAAGGTTTTATTTTAGAACTCACTTCTTTATTATCGGTTGTACTGGGAATTGTAGGTGCATTTTCGTTTGCAGACGTAGTTGAAAGCTATGTTATTCAATATTTAGATTGGGATGCAAAATATGTACAATTAACCGCTTTTGTGCTTACTTTTTTAGCTATTGTTATTTTGGTTTCCCTGATTGGGAAAGCACTTACCAAATTGGTAAATGCCATTGCCTTAGGAATGTTAAACCGATTAGCTGGCGGACTTTTTGGTCTACTAAAAATGGCATTAATTGTTTTGGTTTTGGTGTTGATCGTAAATACCATTAATAAAAAAACTGGCTTTTTAGACAATAAATCTGTTTTTGAAGATTCGGTAACCTTTGTTTTTTTCAATGATTTGGTTGAAGCTTATTTGCCTGACTTAGTAAGTTATGCTAAAGAAAATGATATGCTTCCAGACGAAGAAGAAAACTAAGAATTAGCTTTTACTAATCTTACAATCACACTTTCTATACTGGTTTTTGAAGCAATTTCAATTTGAGTTGAGATTTGCCTTGCTGCTGAAGCTGTTGTTTTCCCGATACAAATAATGCGTTCGCCTTGAAATGAGTTGCAAGTATAATAACTTTCGACACCACTTGGACTGAAAAATAAAACCGCATCGAATGATCGATTGAATGATTTTGGATTGTGAATGGTTTTGTATAAATGATGCTCTGTAAAATCAACTTTCTTTTTTTTCAACAAATCAGGCAATTCATCATTTCTAATTTTTCCACAGAAAAAATCGAATTTTAAATCTCCGTATGTAGTTGAAATGAGCTCGGCTAAATCATTTCCGTAATTGGCTACTTCAACAACAGGATAATCAGCTTCCTTTAATTTTAAAGCTGTTTTTTCTCCTACACAAAATGCATTTTTTAAATCAATTTGTAGTGCTTTTAGAATAGCAACTGTCTTTTGGCTGGTTACAATGGCATTTTCAAAATGGCTTTTTTTGAAGTCATCAAGATTGGGAAGTTGCTGGGTTTGTATGGCGTTGTACGCTACCAAGCCCCAACCCGATTGTAGGATTAAGTTTTGTTGTGCTTCGCTTAAGCATTTTGTAGAAAGCACTGTTGGCATTATTTCAATACTTTTTTGATTTCTTTCATCAATTTTTTTCCGCCATTAGCTAAAATTTCGTTGGCGCAGTTTTTTCCGAGTTGAGCAGCTTCAGTTGGAGTTACCATTTTTTCAACTTCAATTTTTTGTTTTCCATCCAAACTAAATAAAGCGCCTTTAAAGTGAATCTTTTCATCTTTAAATTCAGCTAAAGCTCCAATTGGGGCGGTACAACCACCTTCTAAAGTTTGTAAAAATTCGCGTTCAATATGCACGCAAGTTTCGGTTTCGGCATGATTTAAATTGGCTAAAGCTGCTTTGCAATAATCGTTGTTTTCCATACAAACTACCAACATCGCGCCTTGCGCAGGTGCGGGAATCATCCAATCCAACACTAAATTATTCTCAGGTTTTAAATTGATTCGCTCTAAACCAGCAGCGGCAAATATGGCTCCGTTCCAGTTGTTGTCTTGTAGTTTTTGCATTCGGGTATTTACGTTACCGCGCAAATTTACCACTTGGTGACTCGGATATTTATTTAGCCATTGTGCTTTTCGGCGTAAACTTCCTGTGGCAATAGTGGCCTGTTCTTGGTTCAAGAAATCTTCGCCTTTATGAATCAATAAATCACTCACATCAGCTCGTGGTAAAACAGCAGCTTCAACTACTCCTTTCGGTAGATGCGTTGGTACATCTTTCATAGAGTGAACAGCAATATCAATTTCGCCTTTAATTAAAGCTACATCTAAGGTTTTGGTAAAAATCCCGGTGATTCCCATTTCGTACAACGGCTCGTCTAAGTTTAAATCGCCAGTAGATTTTACGGGAAGCAAGACCGTTGAATAGCCAAAACTTTGTAATTCTTTAGCTACTTTTTTAGCTTGCCATAGCGCCAATTCACTATCTCTGGTACCAATTTTAATTTGTTTATTGCTCACTTGTAAAGTATTATCAATTTTGATTCAAAAATACAGTTTTGTTAGCGTATTTTCTATAATTTTGAAAACACTTGTTGAAAAGCTTACAAATGAATAAGGATAAACTGCTTGCTGAAATTACATTTAAAACTACATTAAGTGGTGGTCCTGGCGGTCAACATGTAAATAAAACTGAAACCAAAGTCTTGGTGAATTGGGATATTGAAAATTCTCAAGCAGTTTCTGATGATGAAAAAAATCGGATTGCATCCAAACTTTCTTCTAAAATCAACAAGGAAGGTGAACTGCAGGTTGCTTCAGCTAAAACACGAAGCCAACATCAAAACAAACAAATAGCTATTGATGTATTAGTAGAATTAGTTGAAAAAGCCCTTATGCCAAAGAAGAAAAGAAAAAAAAGCAAACCATCATTTCAATCTAAATTGAAGCGTTTGAAGAAGAAAAAAATACATTCAGAAAAGAAGAAACTCAGAAAAAATCCCCGCCTATAATGTTATTTTGTAACGCATAAAACACGATTTACATCTTATACACTTTCGTTCATCACCCTTTGGATTCACTAGTGTTTTCAGTAATTTCGGATGAATTTAAAAGGTATATATTATGTTACTTATTAAGAAATATTCTTATTTAATTTTATTTTTTGGGCTTTTTGCCGCTTGTAGTAGCGATGACGATTCAGATTTAAACAACGATCATCCTGGTGGGGATGATGATGTAAGCGAAACTACATTTGATATTTCTTCATCTGATCGAGAATTTGGAAATGCATATTTAAATTTAGAGAAAACAGAAGGCGGAGTTGATTACTATCGTTTGCAAATTTTACCACCTGGAGTAAGCTTCGATAGTGAATCTGCTGTTTTTACCGGTGGCAGTACTGGTGACTATTTGAGTTTTGATTTTAAAGTATCTTCTAGTGAAGAATTTTTAGTTAGTGGAGATTATACAGTTGGTTATCAGTTTGATGCATTTACAGTAGAAGGCGTGGCTTACAGCAATGTAGAAATAGACTTAAGCAGTTCAGATGCAGATCCTATGGTTTTAACTCCAGAAGGATCGGAAGGCATAAGTTTAACAATAGATGAGAATAGCTTTAGCATGGATGTAGATATTATGGCTATTGAAACTTCTAACTCAGGCGTAGAAGATGTTCCAATAACGGGAACTTATTCTTCTAGTTATGAATTTATAGTTTTTGATTAAAACAGAAGCTAAAACTTTGCTGTAAATATTTTTGCAACTTAAAGTATATACTCTACTTTTGCACCCTCAATCTCAATAAGGGGTGTTTTATACTGATTTTCGGTATTAGACTGAGATTATACCCAATGAACCTGGGCGGATAATGCTGCCAAGGGAAAACTAAAAGCTGCAGCTTTAGATTGTATTACTCCTGTTTATCATCGTGGTATGCAGGATTTTTAATTTTTAATAACAACCAGAATAATGGCCCCTTTTATTCGTAAAATATTTACGAATGAAAACCTTATTTAAACTGGGCTTGTTACTTTTATTTGCCGTACAAGCCAACGCACAAATTTACCAAGTAAGCGGTAAAGTTACTGACCAAGATGTTCCGCTCTCCGATGTTAGCGTTCATGCCAAAGGAAGTTCAACAGGAACCTACACCAATGCTGAAGGAGAATATCAACTTGAACTTTCTAAAGGAAAACACATTTTAGTTTTTTCATTTGGAAACAAAAAGGAAGTTCAACTAGAATTAACGGAAGATACCACACTAAATGTTGATTTAGCCGATGCCATGGAATCTTTAGAAGAAGTAATGGTAAGAGCAGTTCGAGTAAATGCAGACTCACCGATTACCCACTCCAACATTACAAAAGAAGAAATTAAAGAACGTAATTTGGGTCAAGATATCCCCATTTTGCTCAATTTTTTACCTTCGGTAGTTTCTACTTCCGATGCTGGAAATGGAGTAGGTTACACCGGAATTCGCGTTCGCGGAAGTGATGCTTCCCGAGTAAACGTTACCTTAAACGGAATTCCGTACAACGACCAAGAAAGTCAAGGTACGTTTTGGGTGAATTTACCCGACTTTGCATCTTCAACAGAAAATTTACAATTACAACGTGGTGTAGGAACTTCAACTAACGGCTCAGGTGCTTTTGGAGCGAGTTTAAACATTTTGACTGATGGAATTTCAGAAGAAGCTTATGGAGAAGTAGGCAATTCATATGGTTCTTTCAACACTAGGAGACACAATGTGAAATTCAGTACAGGTTTGCTTCAGGATAAAATTGAAATATCAGGAAGATTATCTAATATTGAGTCGGATGGATACATCGACCGTGCTTTTTCAGATCTAAAATCCTATTTCTTACAAGGTGCATACCGAGATGAAAATACCTTGATTAAAGCAGTAGTTTTCGGTGGTCATAACATTACCTATCAATCTTGGTTTGGTATTGATGCGGAGACTTTAGCAACCGACAGAACTTTTAATCCAGCTGGACAATACACTGACGAAAATGGAGAAACTCAGTTTTACGACAATGAAATTGATGATTACAAACAAGACCACTACCAATTGCATTGGAATCAGAAATTTGATAAAAATTGGTCGTCTAATTTGGGCTTGAATTATACTTACGGTCGCGGTTATTTTGAACAATACCAAGAAGATGCAGATATGGCTTTTCACAATATTGGACCAATACTTGTTGGAAATGAATTTGGAAATGTATTCATAGATGAAACCGACTTGATTCGCAGACGTTGGCTAGATAACGATTATTACGTAGTAAACGGAAATGTAAACTATACCGACAATGCCTGGGACATTACTGCTGGGGGTTTCTACAGTTACTACACCAACGATCATTTTGGTGAAGTAATTTGGGCTAGGTTTGCGGGTCTTTCAGAAATACGAGATGAATACTACCGTGGAAATGGAACCAAAACAGAAGTTACTGTTTTTACCAAAGCTACACATCGAATCAATAATCAATGGAGTGTTTACGGAGATGTGCAAGGAAGATTCATCAATTACAAAACCACAGGGCTTACTTCAGATTTAGAGAACTTGTTGGTCGATCAGGATTTTAATTTCTTCAACCCCAAAGCAGGAGCAACTTTTCAAGCAGACCAAAATAATCAGTTGTATGTTTCTTATGGAAAAGCGCAGCGCGAACCTAGAAGAACCGATTTTGAAGAAGGCATTACCGATGCAGAAAAGTTAGACGATTATGAATTGGGTTGGCGTTTTGCAACTCCAAATGTAAGTGTAAACACCAATTTGTATTATATGGATTACCAAGACCAAATGGTCTTAACTGGACAACTCGATGATGTTGGTGCACCCATACGAGAAACTTCTGGCGAAAGCTACCGATTAGGTCTAGAAATTGATGCTGAAATAAAGTTCAGTAAAAAATTTAGCACCCGACCAAACTTAGCTTTAAGCCGAAACAAAAATGAAAACTTTTCTGCTGAAATTGATGGTGAGTTAGTAGATTTAGGAACCACAAACATTTCGTTTTCCCCTGAAATTATTGCGGGCAACATGTTGATGTTTCATCCTACTGAGCAATTTCAAATCGGTTTGCTTACCAAATATGTTGGCGAACAATACATGGGTAATATAGATAGTGAAGTTTCTAAATTAGATGCTTTTTTCACTAACGATTTGAATATTGTTTATGAACTAAAAAATGTAGGTTTCTTCAAATCCATTTTATTCAATGGTTTAATCAATAACATTTTTGATGAAAAATTTGTTTCCAACGGATACTTTTTCACTTATGAAGATGATTTTTCTAATCCAGGAACAGTAACTACTGTTGAAGGTGCAGGATATTATCCACAAGCTGGAATTAACTTTTTAATAGGAGCTACTTTTCGATTTTAAAAAATCAATTTAAATTTTAGTCTTCGGTAAATTGAAGCGATTTCAATATCGCTTCAATTTCGAAGATTTGATCGCGTTTGGAATACGAAGGTCTAAATACAAAACCTTCAGCCATAAGATAGCGATCATTTGCTTCGTCTTTGATAGCATAAGTTAAAAAAGGACCAGCCATAAAAGCACCTTTTACTTCCCAAGTGCCTTTAATTTCGTAAGCTTTTCTGCCTCTAAATTTTATTTCATTAATATAGGGAGCAAAGGCTTCTTCAGTAATCATATGTTGACCTTCTGAAGGTCCAGGAATGTGTTGTTCTCCAATAGAATCTCTGATGTTGATGACGTTGCAAATTACGTCTTTATCGTTTTCAATTGCATGTATAGGAACTTCGTAAATGGTGAGTTCCATGCTTCCATGCTTGATGTCTTTTCGCATCCAAACAAAGTCTTTTTCTTCTTTCGCATAACGGTAAGCGGTCGGAAATTGAAGTTTTACTCCTAAATTGGAAGTTAAGGGCGCATCATCTTTTAGCGACTTGCTAATTCTTCTTAGTTGCTCTTTGATTTCTGTTTTTTGAAATTTTCTGATAAACAAATCGCCATTTTCTTCTAAATGCTCAATAATTCCCATTTTTGATTTTCCAGAAACAACAATTCCAGTTTGTGGCTTTGCAAAAGAATCGATTAAAAAAGTATGTGATGGTTGAGAATTATTTAGTTCAATTTTTATGAAGGTTCTGTTTTTTCTTGCAAAACCAGTAAATGCATTTGGAGGTATTTGATTGATGTTAAAAAGCGGTTCTTGCTGAGGTAAACCGTCTACATTAGCAGCAAATATTTTTCTGAGTTTTTCACCAATCATTCCATTCCAATCTTCATTTTCAATGACGATATTTATAGAGTTTAAATTTCCAGAAGAATCGCTAGCAGAGCTTGTTTTTTGATTCTTAGATTTTTCACCACAAGAAAATAAGAAAATTGAGCTTAAAACTAAAAACAGTAATGGTCTCATGTTGTTTGAATTTATTTTAATCTAAGTAATAAACCAATTATCGTTCCAAACTTACTTTTTAAACAGATGTTTTAAGTGTTTATTAGATTTTAATGCTATTAGGTTATCTTTTGTAACGGGCTTTACTAAATAATCTACAACGCTTTTATATTCAAAAGCGTTTTCCTTATCTCGTAAATCTATAGATGAAGTTACAACAATTACATGTACGTTTTGAGATGGTTTATTTTCACCAATTTCGTCTAGAAATTCCCAGCCACTGATATAAGGCATATTTATATCTAGAAAAATAACTACTTCATCTTTCAAGGTATTGTTGCTTTTGAAATAGTCTAAGGCTTTGGATGCATCTTCAAATTTTAATGACACATCAGAGAAGCCACTCATTTGCATCATTTTTTCTTGGATGAACAAGACCATTTTATCATCGTCGATTACCATTACATCAAAATCCATTTACTATATTTTAACCTACTAATATAAAAAAAATGTAAATCAAGATGAATTTACTTTAGTTACTGCCAGAATTTAAGCCGATTTCGCTTAGCCATTGTATCTGTTTGGTAGCCATAACCATATCCATAATTATATGCATAAGCACCGGAGTTTTGCACACCATTAAAAATAATCCCAATGTTGAGTAACTTTTTACTGTCGCTAATTTCTTTTAAATGTTCTAATAGCTGTATATCGGTATAGTTAGCTCTAATAGTATACAAAGTTATATCTGCATATTTTGAAATAAGCAAAGTATCGGTTACAAGAATTGTTGGTGCAGTATCAACAATAATGTAATCGTATTCTTTTTCTACTTCTTTAATGAATTCTTCAAAACGATTTCCAACTAAAAGTTCGGAAGGGTTTGGAGGAATATCACCAGATAATACCACATCTAAATTAAAATCTTTTAGAGGCTTGTGTATAATTAATTCTTCTATAGTTGTGTTTTCATCGTATAAATATTTACTTAATCCAGCACGGTTTTTGTTGACATTTAGGAAGCTATGGATTTGAGGGTTTCTTAAATCTGCTCCAATTAATAAACATTTAGACCTAGTGGTGCTTATGGTAGCAGCGAGATTAACCGAAGCAAATGTTTTTCCTTCTCCCTTCATTGTAGAAGTTACAAAAATAACTTTGGAGCCTTCATTGTTTAGCCCCATGAAATTCAAATTAGTTCTTAAAATTCTAAAGGATTCAGCTAATGAATCTGTCGAGTTTTTACGAATTAAATTCTCTTGATTTTTATTGAGTAGTGGAATTTCTCCTGCGATAGGAATATTTGGCAGAAAAGATTTAATTTCATCTTTGTCATTAATTTTTGTGTTTAGCAAGAATTTAATGTACAAAACACCAAAGGGTAAAATGAGAGATAATAGAAAACTACCAAGCAGTACTATCTGAGATTTTGGACTAACTGGAGTTGGGTTTGTGTATGCGTAATCTACTACTTTTGCAATATCAGACATAACTGCAGAAGACAAAGCTGCTTCTTCTCTTTTTTGAAGCAAGAAAACGTAAAGGCGTTCTTTTACAAGTTGTTGCCTTGTAATTTCTCTAATTCTTTTTTCTTTTTCTGGAAGTACATTTATGTTAGAACGAGTTTCACTTTCTTTTCGGTCTATTCTTCTTTTAGAAATTTCTAGTCCAGTTTGGTAAGCATCAATAGAACGAAGTATACTTTGTTTTAGGTTAAGCAAGGTTTTATTTATTTCCTGAATAACCATGGATTGCTCTGTTGAAGAAACTAAAATACGCTGGCGTTTTAAAACTAAGTCATTGTATTTTTCAAGCCCAGCATTTAACTCACCATCATCCAACCCAAAATTAGCAGGAAGAAGCTCAAAATCGTTCATTTTATCTAAACGTTCTTTAAGTGCTTCAACTAGTAAGAGTTGATTCTCCACTCTAAATGCTTCAGCTTCAGCTTCAGTGTTTTTAGTAAATAGTTCTGTAGCTGTAGCTTCAATAGTAACAATATTACTTCCTTTTTTAAAGTCGACTAAATTGGTCTCAACTGTATCTAATTCTTCATATAAAAACTCTAATCTTTCTAAAGCAAAGTCTTCAGTTTGCTCTGCAATTTTTCGGTTATCGTCTACACCATCTTTGTTAAACTGAAATATGAGATTATTGATAATGGCTTCGTTTCGATTTTTGTTTTCGCCATTCATACTAACTCTCAAAATTTCACTACGTTCGCCTACATTTTCTACGTTAACTTTAGCCGAAAGGGCTGATACTGCTCGATCTAATCCTGTGTGACTAAATTTGAATAATTTTTCTTTTGAAGTTTCTTCTAAATCTCTATTTTCTTTAGTTAGCACTCTAAAGCTGTAATCTTCAAACTCAATTAAATCACCAAACTGAAAAGTTCCTTTAAAATCAGATTCAGGTTCAAATATTTTAAACTCAGTATCATTTAAGATGGTTAGTTCAAATTGAGGCGTACTTTTATTTGTATCTAAATTCCATATTATTTCAAAAGGAGTTTCTTCGTCCCAAATTAAAAAGGATTTTATAGTTCCTTGACTGTAAAAAGCTGTTTGTAGGCCTAAATTTTGAATAACATTTTCAGCTAATCTTCTTGATTTTAAAATTTCAGCTTCGTTATCTAAATTTACTTTACTTAGGTCTATTAAAGGGGAAGAACCCTGAAAGCCAGTCATATCAATTCCGCCTTGGTCTTTTAAAACCTTTATTTTTGCATTGGTCTGGTAAACATTTGGTGTGTAGCGTAAATAAATAAAAGCCGAAGTAATAAAAATAATGGCTGACAAAATAAATACAGGCCAGTAGCGTAGATATTTAATCAATATTTTTTTGATGTCTTCTGCATCATTCCTTTCAAGCTGTTGTGTATTTTGTGATTGATTTTCCATCATGAGGTTAGCGACTTAAAATTACAACGGTACTTAGAATAATCGAGAAAACTGAAATAACCGTTCCAACATTTCCTATGAATCCAGCAGATTTAACTCGAGGATCATTCGGTTCAACGTAAATAATGTCGTTTTGTTTTACGTAATAAAACGGGGTATCCATCCAGTCAGTTTGTGTTAAATCAATTCGTTTAACCACGCGTTCGTCTCCATCGTGTCTAATAATAGTTACATTGTCCCTTCTTCCATTTATAGTTAAATCTCCGGCCATGCCAAGCGCTTGTGGTAGTGTAATGTTTTCTTCAATAATTTCGTAGGTTCCCGGCATTCTAACTTCACCTTGAACGGTAAATTTATAATTTAATAAAGTAACTTTTATGTTTGGATTCTTTACTTCATCTTTTACAGCTTCTTTAATAATATCTTGGGCTTCAGTTGTGGTTTTACCTTTTAAGTAAATTTTCCCTATTTGAGGATATTCAATATAACCTTCTGCATCTACAATATAGCCTGTTAAACGCATGGCTTGAATTTGTTGCATCTGCATTCTTCCTTCTCCACTTTCAAAAGAAAAAGGTGCGACAGACTCAGGATTTAGTGAAGTAAGTTTAATATTGAGAATATCGTTAACTTGAATTTTTTGATGTGAATTAATTTCTGGTAAAGGAGAAAACTCTTTATCATCAATATCTTGGTAGTAGGCAATTTCTTTTCGGGTTGCGCAACCTACTAAACTCAAAGCGAGTAGGATTAGAAATAATTTTTTCATACGGCAAATATACTGTATTCTATGAAATGCAAAATTTAAAGCTTTATTTTTTATAAATAAGTCTAACTTTAACATCATAGCTCAAAATTATGCCTTAATTTTTAGTAAAACAGCTTTTTATATGGCGTTTTTAAAACTTCATTTTTATACTTTTGCGCCATGGCAAACAATCAAGACAAATTCAAACAAGTAATTGCTCATGCAAAAGAGTATGGGTATATTTTCTCTTCAAGTGAAATCTACGATGGCTTAAGTGCTGTTTACGACTACGGACAAAATGGAGCAGAACTCAAAAATAACATCAAAACCTATTGGTGGAAAAGCATGGTGCAACTCCATGAAGAAATTGTAGGCTTAGATGCAGCTATTTTGATGCATCCTAAAACTTGGAAGGCTTCAGGTCACGTAGATGCATTTAACGACCCATTAATCGATAACAAAGATTCCAAAAAACGCTATCGAGCAGATGTGTTAATTGAAGACTATTGCGAAAAGTTGGAGCAGAAAGCGCAGAAGGAAATCACCAAAGCTAAAAAACGTTTTGGCGATGATTTTGACGAAGAGCAATTTGTAAATACGCATCCTAGAGTGGTGAAATACCGCAGCCAGCAAAAAGAAATCATGCAACGTATGGCCAAATCTTTGGATGCTGAAAACCTTGCCGATGTAAAAAGCTTAATTGAAGAATTGGAAATTGCTTGCCCTGAAAGTGGTTCTAGGAAATGGACAGACGTAAAGCAATTTAATTTGATGTTTGGCACTAAGCTTGGCGCTTCAGCCGATTCTGCTTCAGATTTGTATTTGCGTCCAGAAACCGCACAAGGTATTTTCGTGAATTTTGCTAATGTGCAAAAAACAGGAAGAATGAAAATTCCTTTTGGTATAGCTCAAATAGGAAAAGCTTTTCGTAATGAAATTGTTGCCCGACAATTCATTTTCCGCCAACGGGAATTTGAACAAATGGAAATGCAATATTTTGTTCGACCAGGCGATGAACTCAAATGGTTTGAATACTGGAAAGAACAACGCCAAAAGTGGCATCAGTCTCTTGGACTTGGGGAAGAAAACTACCGTTTTCACGATCATGAAAAATTAGCACATTACGCGAACGCAGCAACCGATATTGAATTCAACTTCCCATTTGGTTTCAAAGAACTGGAAGGAATACATTCTAGAACGGATTTCGACTTGAAAGCCCATGAAAAAATGTCGGGTAAAAAGCTTCAATTTTTCGATCCTGAACTCAACAAAAACTATGTTCCGTACGTAATTGAAACATCCATAGGATTAGACAGAATGTTCTTAGCGGTTTTTGCAACGGCACTACAAGATGAAGAGTTGGAAGATGGTTCAAGCAGAACAGTACTCAAAATTCCTTCTATTTTAGCACCAGTTAAAGCGGCGGTTTTTCCTTTATTAAAAAGAGATGGTTTACCTGAAATTGCCCATGAAATTGTAGATCAATTAAAGTGGGATTTCAATGTAACTTATGATGAGAAAGATGCAGTTGGAAGACGTTACCGCCGTCAAGATGCAGCGGGAACACCTTTTTGCATTACCGTTGACCACGAAACCAAAGAAGATGGTTGCGTGACCATCAGACACCGCGACACCATGGAGCAAAAGCGAGTAAAAATTGAAGAACTCAATGCTATTATTGCTAAAGAAGTAAGCTTTAAAAATTGGATGGGGTAGGTTTTTGAAATACTATCATATTAGCTCTCCGAAGTTTGCAACTTCGGATTTGTAGTTTGTTTTTCAAATCCAGTGTTTTTTTTAATCTGAAGCAAACATATTAACAAGTTAGCGTGGATTTCAAATCCGCGACATGGGCTAACTACACTATAAAAGTGAAATTTCAAACTTCATCCAGCAAGGCTTTTTTTTGAAGTTTATATCTACAGATTTTTGTTTTTTAGTAGTTTATGTGCGAAGTTTTAAACTTCGCATAGTTTGAAATTAAGATTTTTCTATGTCACATGTTTCATTATAATATTCCACTATTTCGTAAATGTGTCTCTTTTTGAATTCTTTATTTTCAATTTTTACTTACTAAATCAGGACAATCATTAAAGAAACTTGGTCCTTTTACTTTTAAACTATTATCTGCAAAGTGATCTGAAGATAATAAAATCACTTCATCATCTTGTTCACGCTTTACATAATGGGCAACTAAGGTTTGCTGATACATTCCTATATTTTGCCCCATAGCATTATGGTTCACTGTCCATGTGTTTATGTAAAGACTAACTGGACCAACTATTTCTTCTTCTAAAAGTAAATATTCTTTTGTTCCTTTAACTTTAAAAGATTTAAATTTTACTACATCATTCTGACTGATTCTCTTTTCTACATAATCAATATCTGAATAATAAATTTTTTTTGGTTCTTCATTCTTACTTTCTTTGACCAATAAATATTCCTTATCCTGTTTCATAAGAACTGGCTTTTTAGAACCATTTTGTGTTTTTACAAAAGCAATTTCATAAGCTGTTCCACATGAATAAAAAGAAATTAAAAATAAAAAGCTCAATAAAAGTATAAATCGCTGCATCTTTTATGATTTAAATTAGAGAACAATAATACTTTATTGCTAGATATTTAAAACCTACAAATATTTATATTTTAAAATTATTTACTTTCAAAATAAATATTTGGTGATTTTATTTTTATCGCTTAGGTGCATATTTATGAACCTCGAATTTAAAACCCCAGAATAAACTTAGCAATCGTAAAGAAAATAAGCAAGCCAAAAATATCATTGCTTGTAGTAATAAACGGACCAGTGGCTAAAGCAGGGTCAATTTTGTAGCGATCTAAAACAATGGGAACTACTGTCCCGATAAACGAAGCAATTAAAATCACACTGATCAAAGAAAGCGAAACCGTAAGCCCGATAATGTAAGGATGTCCCAATAAAAAATGCGAACTCAAAAACAAGATAATCGCTAAAATAATTCCGTTGAGTAAACTCAAGCCTAATTCTTTAAAAAGTCGCTGAAAAACTGAACCGCTCAAGGTTCCATTGGCTAAACCTTGTACAATAATGGCAGAAGATTGTACGCCTACGTTTCCCGCCATGGCAGCAATCAAAGGAATAAAAAAGAACAAAACGCCAAATTGATCCATTGCAGACTCAAAAGTACCGGCTACTTTCACAGCTACAAAACCACCGAGTAAGGCTAAAATTAACCAAGGTAAACGCGCTCGAATCATTTGTGGAATAGAAGCACTGGTATCGATATCTTCCGAAATACCTGCCGCCATTTGGTAATCTTTATCGGCTTCTTCCCGTACAAAATCCAAAATATCATCAATGGTAATTCTTCCTACTAATCGATTCATTTCATCCACTACAGGAATGGCTTCCAAATCGTATTTTTGCATTACTCTAGCTACTTCCTCTGCTTCTGTATGTACATTTACAAAGTCTACCTTGTCAATATACACATCTTCAATATGGGCATTGCTGGGTGCGGTAATCAAATCTTTTAAGGAAAGTCTTCCTTTTAATTTGCCCTTATTATCTACCACATAAATAGAATGTACGCGGGTAACATTTTCAGCTTGTGCACGCATCTCTGCCATGCAGCCGGTAATGCTCCAATTTTCGTTTACTTTAATCAGTTCTTTCGCCATTAAACCACCTGCGGAATCTTCATCATAGCGTAAAAGTTCTTTAATGTCTTTGGCAAGTTGCTCATCTTGCAGGTTGTTGATTACCTGCTCTTTTACTTCTTCGGTTAATTCTGAAATGATATCGGCCGCATCATCCGTGTCCATTTCACGAATTTCATTGGCAATTTCCTTCGCATTAAGGTTGTTCAGAATTTTCTCCCGATCGTTTTCGTCCAGTTCCATCAAGACTTCCGCGGTCTTGTCGCTGTCCAACAATTTGATGATGTAAGTAGCTTCGTCTAAATTGAGCTCATCCAGAATTTCTGCAATATCCGCGTGGTGCAAATCTTCAAAATGCAAAAGCAGTTCTTGATTGTTTTGTTCTTCAATCAAAAACTCAATCTTCTCGATTAATTCTTTAGTGAGTTGAAATGGCATCGGCTTCAATTTTTTGCGTTAAGCTAACAAATTCGCTTACTGAAAGCTGCTCTGGACGTTGCGCAAAGATAGCATCTTCTTTCAATTCAACTGATAAATCGAATTTTTTTAAGCTATTCCGCAAGGTTTTTCTACGTTGGTTAAAGGCGGTTTTTACCACATCTTTAAACTGTTTTTCATCGCAATCTAAGCTAAAATTGGCTTTTCGCTTCAAACGTAACACCCCGCTTTCCACTTTAGGTGGTGGATTAAAAGCGCCTGGTTGTACCGTGAACAAATATTCCGCTTCGTAGTAAGCTTGACTCAAAACCGACAAAATTCCATATACTTTGGAGCCTGGACCCGCACAAATGCGTTGCGCCACTTCCTTTTGAAACATGCCTGAAAATTCAGGGACAAAATTCCGCAACTCTAGCATTTTAAAAACAATTTGCGACGAAATATTGTACGGATAATTCCCAATAATAGCAAATTGCCCATCGCCCAATTCTGTAAGTACATCCATTTTTAAAAAGTCGGCTTCCTTCACTTCAAAATTCTCAGATGTAATTTCTGCTTCGTGGGTTTCTTTAAAAGTAGTATTCAAATATGCAATCGATTCGCGGTCTACATCCACAGCAATTACGCGCTTGTATTTGCCAATCAAAAATTGCGTAAGCACACCCATTCCTGGACCGATTTCCAACACGGTTTCGTAGGATTTTTCGGTAAGTGTATCCGCGATGTTTTGAGCAATGGCCAAATCCTTCAAAAAATGCTGTCCCAAATGTTTTTTGGCACGTACATTTTCACCAGATACTTCTGTTTTATGATATTTCTTACTCATGCTGCTCGTCTATGATTTCCAATTCCGTTCTAAAAGCCACAAACTTTCCTTCAAAAACCTTGCTCTGCTTGCGCAATTCGGCTGCATCTTCTTGGTAGTAGGCATCCAAGGTGGCTTTGTTTCGCGTGGTATACTGCACCGAATAGGTTACGCCGCCCATGGGTTCTTCTACATTCACCCGAGAAAGTAAAGCTTTGGTAAATTTCCCAGTATTCAACATGGCTGGAATATGCTCTTTTTGCATCCAATCTAGCCATTGTTGTTCAACCCCTTCCTGAATATTGATGGTTACATTATATATGTACATAGTTTATTGTTTTGGGCGCAACCCCGATGAATAATCGGGGTCGGGCAATTCGCTTTTACGCTTCAAAATGCGCCTTGTTTTTATAGCTTTTTGCCGGGCTTCTAAAGTCGCCCACAAAAAGCTTAAAAACTACAGCACATTTTTGCAGGGTAACCGCTACTTTCCCTTGCGCAACTGCAAAACTAACCAAAAGCTTCAGAAGTAAGGATAAACTTATGTCAATTAGTGAAATGTGTATTCATTTTTAAAAATAATCTTCATATAAAACATAATTCGAATTTCAACTCGTACATAAAACCCAGAAAAAGAATTTATTACGAAAATTCTATATTTGTTTTTATATAAATTATTAGTTGTAGCAAATACTGAAAAAATCGGTTTTCAAAATAAAATCACTTGCCTAAAAGTAAATAATAATTTACTTTTGAATTATATTTGAAAAGAGAAACTCAATGAAATGTTCCAAACTTTATAAGATTTTGACTAAAGACGGTTGGTATCCAGTTTCTCAAAAAGGTTCACATGTGAAAACCTGCCCGTCCGTCAGGCGGGTGCATCACGAAACAAAAAAAGGGATAATTATATTTCCGAATCATGGAAGCCAAGAAATGGGTAAAGGATTGGAAAAGAAAATACTTAAAGACGCTAAAATTAAATTATAAGATAATGGTAAATAAGAAAATTATAATGACTGTTGAGAAAATTGAAACAGGTTTTTCTGCATATGCAGTAGATTATCCAATTTTTACAACAGGAAAATCAATTCCTGAATTGATTAATAGTGCATATGAAGCGACTGAATTTTACTTTGAAGATAAAAAGGTAAAAGTAGATGCGAATGATATTCGATTTGAAATTGACTTTAAACAATTCTTCAAATATTATAAAGTAATAAATTCAAAATTCCTTGCTGAGAAAATCGGAATGAACGCTACCTTGCTTTCTCAATATGTTTCTGGGACTAAAAAACCATCACCGAAACAAACCGAGAAAATACTTAGCGGAATTCACCAAATTGGACAAGAATTATCTGGAATTAATTTACTGCAAACCGCATAACAGAATATGGGAGGAATTGCTAGAACAGCTTATAAGTTGATGGTAGATTTTGTGCTGATCCGAAAATGAAAAAGAGCGAAAGATTGAAACAACAGAATGACAATGCAATTCAACAGATAAATTCTCTGATTAGCAACACTCAAATAAAACAACTTGGCAGGAAACAATAATAAATTGACTAACCAATGAAAACACCACCCAACCTAAAAAAAGGAGACTGCATTGCCATTGTAGCAACGGCAAGAAAAGTAAATTTAAACGATTTACAAGATGCGATACAATTGGCAGAAAGTTGGGGTTTGCAAGTGGAAATTGGAAGTAGCATTGGCTTGTCAAACAATCAGTTGGCGGGAACGGATGCAGAACGAGCAGCCGATTTTCAAAAGCAAATTAACAACCCAAAAATAAAAGCCATTTGGTGTGCCAAAGGCGGTTATGGAAGTGTACGAATTTTAGATTTAATCGATTTTTCTCCTTTGCAACATCAACCAAAATGGATTGTTGGCTATTCGGATGTAACTGCTATTCATGCGCATTTACAAAATCTTGGTATCGCGAGTTTACATGCGCAAATGCCAGTTGGGATTGCGAGTAAATCGAATGCAAGTGCTTCCACTTTACGCGGAGTTTTGTTTGGAGAGCAACAGGTGTATACTTTCCGAAATCATTCGTATAATGTTACTGGGGAAGTTGCTGCTCCCTTAATTGGTGGAAATTTATCGGTATTGTATTCGCTTTGCGGTTCAAAAAGTTTTCCGCAGCAAAAAAAGGTAATTTTACTCTTTGAAGATTTGGATGAATACTTGTACCACATCGATAGAATGATGCAAAATTTAAAACGAAATGGTCTTTTCTCCAATTTATCAGGCATCATCATTGGTGGAATGACGGAAATGAATGATAACGAAATTCCTTTTGGTTCAACCGCAGAACAAATTATTCAGGAATATGTTGGCCACTTAGCTATTCCGGTTGCTTATGGCGCACCTTTTGGGCATCAATTTGAAAATTTAGCGCTTCCGTTAGGGAAAACCATTCACCTGAAAGTGGATAAAGACAAAAGTGAAATTCAATTTTAAAAACTTCAGCTATGGCAGAACACAACGAATTGGGCAAAAAAGGAGAAGATTTAGCCACTAACTTTTTATTGAAAAAAGGCTATCAGATTTTAGAAAACAACTATCGATTTTTGAAAGCGGAAGTAGACATTATAGCTTTAAAAGGAGATACTTTAGTTGCCGTAGAAGTAAAAACCAGAAGCACGCCCGAGTTTGGCGACCCGCAAGATTTTTTAAAACCACAACAAATTAAACGCCTAGTAAAAGCCGTTGACCACTATGTAAACGAGTGTGATTTGGATGTAGAAGTTCGTTTTGATGTGGTGGCGATTATCAAAAACAAAATGGGTACGCGCATTGAACACTTGGAAGATGCCTTTTTGTATTTCGATTAATTAGGGTCTGCTGAAAAAGTCAGAAATGAATTAAATTCTAGGCACAGCAAGGTGGATAGTACTATAGTACAGCAACTTTGCTGTAACGAAGAAGTTGATTTATTTCTGGCTAACAAATCTCAGCTTTATATTTATAGATTCAAGTGCAAAGTATTCTTAATTTTTCTTCACAAAAGCTTGCACTTTAAAAACCTTATGTCTTCACAAGCATTTATAAGTCAAATAATTTGTGTTTTTCAGTAGACCCTAATCAAGAAAGCCCAACCTAAAGTCGGGCTTTCTAAAATAGATGAAGGTTGATGCTTACTCTCCCACCATAATAGGTGATTTTCCATCGGTGATAATCACTTTAGCGTTATTGGATTGGCTCAATTCTCTAAATGCTTCAATGGATTGGTATTGTATCAATAAAGGACTTAAGCCTTCGTTTATAATGGCCTGTGCGTCGCGAATACCTTCTGCTTCGGCTCGTTTTCTATCGGCTTCTTTGATTTCACGTTGTACAATGAATTCCATTTCTTGAAATTGTTGCTCTGCTCTCAATTTGTCTTCTATAGCAGAAGATAAGCGTTGAGGTAAGTTGATGCTCTTCATTAAAACCGTTTGTATTTCAAATCCTTTTTCGCCTAAAACTCTATTCATTTTATCTTGTATAGAACGCTCAATCTCGTTTCGTTTTAAACTGTGCATGTCTTTTGCAAAATACTCTGCTGAAATATTAGCAGCCGATGAGCGTAAGGTATTTATTAAGACATTACGTTCATAATCTTTGCCAATATCGCTAATTATTTTAGGGACTTGGTCGCGCTCTAAATTGTACAATACCGAAACTTCTGCGGTAATGGTAAGTCCTTCTTTAGAAGGTAACAACAAAACTTGTTCAATATTCGTGGTTCGGATAGGAACTTTTACATAAGTGGTTGTAAATGGATTAAAAAATCGAATACCTTGGTCTACTACTTTATCGTTTAATTTTCCTAAACGTTGCTTTACGCCAACTTCTCCCGGCCTAATTACGGCACAACTTGTTACAAGAATTGCAGATAGTGCAATTCCAAGAAATGTTTTTGGTTTCATATCAATTGTTTTTAAGATTTAATTGTCGATAAAACAAAAAATATACCAATAAAGTAACAATATGCTATTTTAAGGTTTTTTTGTGAAGTGATTATTCAACTTTTGTTCAATTTTTTCAACTATTCAATAAGAGCATATCAAGTTGAAAAATTATTCAAATTCTTTTAGTCTTATTTTAAAGTTGAATAGATATTACATTTTGGCTTTGAATAGAAATCCAAGTAAAGATTTTTTGAAACCCAATGAGTTTCAATTGTAGATGATGCTGGAAATGTTAATCAAAATTTCGAGGATTTCAGCAAAATTAGAGACTACCGAATCGGAGATGAAATTTGGTTGGTGGAGAAAAAGCGCTTCACTAGAATAGATGCTTCGTCTTTTGAAATTCTTGAAGATATTGAATTCAAAAGGAAAGAAAATGTATTTTTTAGTCCTTCAGGCAATTACTTTATAAAATTAAACCAAGATGGCAATGCAATTTCAATGTATTATATGTAAAAGCTTCAATATTGTACAAGAACACCAATAAAAAGCCAGTTTAAACAACTGCTTTTTTTGAACTTTTGCCTTTAAAAACTAATAGAGAGCTCATCTATTTCAATAATTTTTGAAACAAATTTTTGGAGAAATTAATTAGGATACATTATATCCTTTTCAGTCTCGTATTTGTTTTCCTTTTTTATTACTATATTCACTTAACAATTAAAATAATCTAATAAATTGCATTATTTTATAACCAAGTGAGAATGAAAGACAACTTTAAAACATTTTACTTTACTACTATTATATTTTTATGTTTAGTAATTTTCATCTGTAGTATTCAAGGTCTTTTTGCACAAGAATTACCACCTGTTTCTAAATATTCAACAGAAATTTATGGAGCAGATAATCAAAATTGGTCGATTACTCAAACGCAGGATAAAGACATTTTTTTTGCAAACAGCAAAGGACTTTTAAAATTTGACGGAGAAAAATGGGACTTATACAGTTCTCCAAATAAAACCATTCTACGTTCGGTTTTTGCTGAAAACAATAGAGTTTATAGCGGTGCTTATATGGAATTTGGGTATTGGGAAAAGAAAGCGAATAACCAATATGAATATTCTTCTTTATCTGAAGATTTAGAGTTAATTGAAGATGAACAATTTTGGAAGATAGATAAAATTGACCAATACATTGTTTTTCAATCTTTAGATGCTATTTATTTATACGACTCAACTTCAAATACGTTTGATGTAATTTCTTCAGAACAAGGAATTAGTAAAATGATGATTATAGATAATTTGCTGTATTATCATAAAATAAACGAAGGGATTTTTAAACTTGTTAACGGAGAAGAAGTACCTGTAAATACAACTGATTTTTTCAAAAATAGTTTAGTTGTTAATATGTACAAGTTACAGAATGAGCTTTATGTACAAACCCAATTTAATGGCATAATTAACCTGGAAACCAATGATAATTACCTGCCTAAAAACTTTTTAGAAACTTGGCCGAATTTATCGGTTTACAATAGTATACAAGTAGACAACGGAGACATTTACTTGGGTACCATTTCTCATGGCTTAATGAAACTTTCTGAAGGAGAAATCCAATTTCATTTAAACCAACAAAACACTTTAAGTAATAACACCGTTTTAAGCTTATTTGAAGATACAGAACAAAATATTTGGCTTGGTTTAGACAATGGTATTAACTCTGTTAATGTTGCATCTAACATAAAAATATTCAATGATGGAAATGGTGATTTAGGAACTGTTTATGCTTCTATAAACCATAAAGACACAATTTATTTAGGAACAAACCAAGGCTTGTTTTTCCAAGATAAAGAAAGCGGAACATTCAAATTTATTGAAGGAACAAAGGGACAAGTCTGGTCTTTATTCGAATTTGAAAATAGCCTATTCTGTGGTCACAACTTAGGCACTTTTGTTATCAATAATAATCAGGCAAAGCTTTTAAACAAAAAAATGCAGGGAACTTGGTTATTTAAAGCTATAGATGAAAATACCATTGTTTCAGGAAATTACAATGGATTGCATTTGTATAAAAAGGTAAATGAAGAATGGCTTTATCAAAATAAGATTAAGGGATTTAATATTTCAACAAAATATTTTGAGTTTTTAGATCAAAACAGCATTTTGGTAAATCATGAATACAAAGGTATTTACAAGCTTCAGTTAAACGATAGCCTGACTGAAGTGCTTTCTTTTGAAAAAGATGTATCGGTGCCAAAAGGTCTTTTTTCATCAATTATTACCTACCAAGATAAGGTCTTATACGCTTATAAAAAAGGAATTTACGCATATAATACCACCAAAGAAAAATTTCAAAAAGACAGTACACTATCCAGTATTTATGAAAATAACGAATATACATCAGGAAGGCTGGTAAAGACTTCTGATGGAAAAGTGTGGGCTTTTTCTAAATCAGATATTGCTATTCTTTCTCCAAGTTCTTTAAAAGATAAGTATATTTTAGATAATATTCCCATAAATCACGACAGCAGACACCAGATTTCAGGATACGAAAATGTTAGCCTAGTAGGACCAAACACATACTTACTAGGTAGTAGCAATGGTTATTTAAAATTGAAACTAAATAGTTTTGAGCGACCCAAACCAGAAGTGTTTTTTACAGATATTTTTTCGAAATCTAAAGACAATGAAAATATTGAATCGGTTGATGA
Source organism: Psychroflexus planctonicus (assembly GCF_014640195.1). GTDB lineage: Bacteria > Bacteroidota > Bacteroidia > Flavobacteriales > Flavobacteriaceae > Psychroflexus > Psychroflexus planctonicus. The sequence goes on along the minus strand of NZ_BMGM01000009.1, from coordinate 42,206 downwards.
GGAACCAAGAACCTTTAAAAAATCAAAAAATTACCTAGACTTTCATTTCACCACGTATAATTACAATTCCATTTTTAAAAATGAATACCAGTATAAGCTTGAAAATTATAATAATTGGAGCAATTGGTCAACCAATAGCAATATAAGTTTCAAAAATTTACCTTACGGAGATTACACTTTTAAAGTCCGCTCTAGAATAGGGAAAGATAATGTTAGCGAAACTATTAGCTATGCTTTCACTATTCAAAAGCCAGCTTATCTAACCAATGAAATGATTGGTTTTTATGCTTTGATATTATTAATTATAATTCTTATTGTTCACTTTGTATATAAACAATACTATAAGCAACAGAAAAAAAAGCTACAAGAAAAGGCGAATCAAGAATTAGAGCTTAAAGAACTTGAAGCTCAAAGAAAAATAATGCGAATCAATAACGATAAACTCAAACAAGATATTGAAAATAAAAATCGTGAATTAGCCATATCTACGATGAGTTTAATTAAGAAAAATGAGTTTTTAGCTGCCATTAAAACAGACTTGAAACAAGTAAATGTTAAAGATCAGAAACTTGAAAAGGTTTTAAAAACTATTAATAAAAACCTTAATAATTCAGACGATTGGAGTTTCTTTGAAGAAGCCTTTAATAATGCAGATAAAGATTTCCTGAAGAAAATTAAATCTAAACATCCTTCATTAACTCCAAACGATTTACGTCTTTGTGCATACCTAAGATTAAACCTTACATCTAAAGAAATAGCTCCTTTGTTTAATATTTCAACAAGAAGCGTAGAAGTTAAACGCTATCGTTTGCGTAAAAAAATGGATTTACCACGAGAAGCAAGTTTAACCAATTACATTTTGGAGATATAATTTAACATTTAACAGGCTAAAAACTATACATCAGTACTACATCGTTAAAGGAAAAAATTTTTATTTAAAAATAATTTTAAGGTTATTTTTGTATTAAAACATTAATAAACAAACACTTAAAAACTATACACGGTCTTTTTTTATAATAACTATCACGTTGTAGATTTTTTGTATTACTGTTAATTGATATTATAATAACAAAGTAATCTACTTTTACTTAAAATCGTAATAATTATGCTCAAAAATTATTTATTCATTGTTTTTTGCATCATGAGTTTAAGTATGTCTGCTCAAACCATAGATATCAGTGGTACTGTTATAGATGGAGGTAGCCAGATTCCACTTCCAGATGCTAATGTACAAGTAGAGGGCACCGAGAAAGGTGCATCTACAGATTTTGATGGTGTTTTTACACTTACTGGAGTTCCTTCAGATGGTACTTTAGTAGTGTCTTACTTGGGTTTTGTAACCCAGAAAATACCGATAGATGGTAAAACCACTTTTGAAGTTGTTCTTCAGCCAGATACTGAAGCACTAGAAGATGTGGTTGTAATTGGTTATGGGCAGTCTTCTAAACGGAATATCTCAGGTTCTGTTTCTAAAGTAGGTGCAGCTGATATTAAAAAGTTAGATCCCATTAATGCCGCTCAATCTTTACAAGGTACTGCGGCCGGTGTAAATGTAACTCCACAAGGGGGTTCTCCTGGTGCAGAAGCGAATATCCGTATACGTGGTGTAGCTACAAATGGAGACGCAAGCCCATTGATTATTTTAGACGGTTTTCAGTATGATGGTGGTTTAAATTCAATTAACCCACAGGATATTGAAAATATTACTGTGCTAAAAGATGCACAAGCTGCAATTTATGGTACTATTGCTTCAAATGGGGTTATTTTAGTAACCACAAAATCAGGAAAACGCAATCAAAGTGCAAAATTTGAATACCAAACCTATTATGGTTTTCAAGAAACAACCCGTGAACTTCCTTTATTAAATGCTACTGAATATGCATTATTACTTAACGAAAGTTATGCAAACTCAGGTCAAACATCACCAATTCAAAATTTATCAGGTTTAGGTCGTGGTACAGATTGGCAAGATGAGATATTTGAAGTTGCTCCAATTATGAACCATAACTTATCCATTCGAGGTGGTTCAGAAAAGACATCTTACAGCTTTAGCGGATCACTACTTGATCAAGACGGTATTGTTGGTGGTGATAAGTCGAGTTTTGTACGTAAAACAGCATCTTTATCTATTGATACAGATTTAAATGACAAACTGAATTTTAAAACAAAATTATTCTACACAAATCAGGAAAGCAAAGGATTAAACACCTTTGGTTTGGGTTCAGTTTTATTTAATGCCATAAACATGGCGCCAACCATTGGAGCTGGAGTAGATAATTTAGATGGTGAAATTGATTTGGGTAATGAAGTAGTAAACCCCATAACTCAAATTAGAAATACATACAACGAAAGTGTAAATAATCGCTTGAGCGGAACAGTGCAGGCAACATACGATTATGCAGACAATTTAAATATACAAGCTAGACTGGGTTTTAATAGAAATGGAACAGAATTTAGAGAATTCATACCCGTTTTTAATTATGGTCCCGGAAAAGTATTTAACCGCTTAGAAGACAATTTAGTTAATCAAAATAAAATTATAAACAACGATTATACTTTCGATTTATTCAATACCTACTCAAATACATTTGAAGATATACATGATGTAACTTTTTTACTAGGTATGACGGTTTATAAATCTTTTGGCGAAGGACTTTTTGGCTCTAGAACAGGCGTGCCATCAAATTCTTTCGATTTTGCTGACATTGGAACTGCAACAGGAGCTGGAGAGAATAATACGGCAGGTTCTTATGCATACGATGTGAGAAGACTTTCTTATTTTGGAAGATTAGAGTACACTTTAGACGATAAGTATTTGTTTTCAGCAATGTTAAGAAGAGATAGCTCTACGCGTTTTGGACCGAATAACAGAGTTGGATATTTCCCATCTATCACTTCAGGGTGGATTATTTCAGATGAAAACTTCTTTCCACAATCAGACAATATTGATTTTCTAAAACTTAGAGCTAGTTATGGAATTATGGGTAATGATAGAATAGGAGATTTTCTATATTTATCCTTATTAACTGGTCAAGCTACTTATGCTAATGGAGAAGATGGTTTAGTAAATGGTATTGCTCAGGGGCCAATTCCTAATCCAAATGCGCAATGGGAAGAAGCTGTTAAAACAGACTTTGGTCTAGACTTGAGATTATTCAATAATAAAGTGAACTTTACTTTTGATTATTACAGAAATGATACAGACAAATTATTAATTTCAAATATTCCAGTTTCAGGTATTTTTGGTTCATCCGCACCTGGAGCATCATCACCAACTATAAATGCTGGAAAAGTAAGAAATCAAGGTTTAGAGTTTGAATTGAATTATTCAGATAATATAACAGACGACTTTTCTTTTGGTGCAGGCTTTAATATTGCCACCATACAAAATGAAGTTTTATCTATTCGTGGAGCAGATTTTGTTGAAGGTGGAGCATTTGGTGTAGGTCAACCATTGCCATCAAGAATGGAAGTTGGCCAGCCAATAGGGTATTTTTACGGTTTGCGTACTGATGGTATTTTCCAAAGCCAAGCAGAAGTTGATGCACATCCATCTCAAGCAGGTTTAGGAGCAACCGCACAACCCGGAGATATTCGATATGTAGATAGCAATGGCGATGGAGTAATAAATGCAGATGACCGAGTTAAAGTGGGTAACCCAATTCCAGATTTTACATTTGGTTTCAACTTAAGTTTGAACTATAAAAACTTCGACATGAATACGTATGTATTCGGAAACCTTGGAAACGATATAGTTAGAAACTATGAACGTGATCAGCCTAATGTGAATCAATTAGGATATCGTCTAGACCGTTGGACAGGTCCAGGAACAAGCAGTACTGTGCCTAGAGCTACAACTTCGGCTACCGCTAACAAGGTTTTCTCAGACTTCTTTGTAGAAGATGGTTCTTTTGCTAGAATTCAAACTATTGCTTTAGGCTACACCTTCGAAGAAAACCTGCTTCAAAAAATTGGACTCAAGCAGCTAAGAATATACGGAAAGATAGATAACGTATACACATTCACAGATTACACAGGCTACGATCCAACTGCTTCAAGTGGAGCGCCAATTGGTAGTGGTATAGATTTCGGGTTTTATCCGTTACCTAGAACTTACATTGTAGGACTAAATGCTAATTTCTAAGAAAATGGAACAGTTGAATCACAAAAAATATTTTAAAATGAAAAATATATTAACCTTAATTATTGCATTCTTCATATTATCATCTTGCTCAGATGATTTTGTTGAAGTGACACCACCATTTGCAGTAAATGACGAAACCTTTTTTCAAGGTGAAGAAGATTATGTCAATGCCTTGATTGCTTCGTATGATATCCTGCAGTCTACTTATGTAAATGTAATGACAAGCGAAATTGCATCAGATAATGTAAACGCTGGTGGAGAAAGTCCAACAGACGTTATTGGGTGGCAACAGATAGATCAAATGGCACACACGCCAATCAATCAGCAATTAAGAGATGTTTGGAATTATAATTTTGCTGGAGTTCAGCGAGCAGGTTTTATTATTCAAAACCAAGATCGTGCAGATTTTGAAGGCAAAACCCAAATTATAGCAGAAGCTAGATTGTTAAGAGCTTATTTTAATTTTCAATTGGTGAAGTTTTTTGGCGGAATACCAATCAAGCCACAAGGACAATTTCAATTAGGAGAAGAATTAACCATACCGCGCTCATCTGTAGAAGATGTATATGCTTATATTGAAGACGATTTGCTTTTTGCTGTAGAAAATATGGATATGGCTTCGCAAGATCCTTATCGTTTTAATCGTTTAGCAGCTCATGCACTTTTAGGAAAAGTATATTTGTATGAAGAAAAATTTACAGAAGCAGCAGAACAGCTTTCACAAGTAATTGATTCTGGAGCGTTTCATTTATATGGTACTCAAGGTGAAGAAGACTACGAAGACCTATTTGAATTTATAGCCGAAAACGGTCCAGAATCTGTGCTTGAAATTCAATATACTGGCGTTCAAGGTGCAGGATTTGACTGTTTGCAATGTAGTGAAGGAAATGTAATGGTAGGATTCAGTGGTGTTAGAGGCTATAACGGTCCTGTTTTTGAAAGTGGTTTTGGTTTTGTACTACCTACCGAAGAAATGTATAATGCATTTACTCCAAACGACTTGAGAAGAGATGTAAGTATTTTAGATATTGAAGCATGGGCTGCAGAAACCGGAGCAAGCTTTAACGTTGGTAACCAAGATTCAGAAACTGGACACACTGGTTATTACAATAGAAAATATATTCCTAGAATTAATGATAATCAGCCAGATGTGAACCTAACACAGCCCAATAATTATAGAGCAATTCGCTACGCAGATGTTCTTTTAATGGCAGCTGAAGCGCTAAATCGTGGTGGCTTAGATGACGAATTAGCATTAGATTACGTAAACCAAGTAAGAAATAGAGCTGGACTTAGCGATGTTCAAGCTAATGGATCGCAATTACTAGACATAATTTATAACGAAAGAAAGTTAGAATTGGTTGGTGAAGGACACCGATTCTTTGATTTGGTTAGAACAGGAAGAGCTTCTCAAAGCATAGAAGGCTTTTCAACAGATAAACACGAAGTATTCCCAATTCCTTTAGAAGAAATTCAATTTTCACAAGGAAGATGGGAACAAAATCAAGGCTATTAATTTAATACCTAATTACAAATGAAATTAATTCAAAAAATAAGCTTTTTATTAGTCGGTTTACTAATTCTAAACGGCTGTGAAGAAGATGATGGCTTGACCGATGTAAACATGGCAAGCCCGCAAAATGTAGATGCTGAGTTTTCTATTAAAAGAGATAACTCAGGCGAAGTTACCATTATCCCAATTGCAGAAGGTGCAGATTCCTTTGTATTGGATTTTGGTGACGGAAGTGAAGTTTCTGAAGAAATTGAAAACGGCGAAAGATTAACTCATGTGTATCCAGAAGGAATCTACGATGTGACCATTACAGCAAAAAATTTCGCAGGAGATGAAGCTGTAGCAACAAAAAACCTAGTAGTTTCTTTTGATCCGCCTGAAAATTTAGAAGTAAATGTCGAAATTAGTAGTTCCGACCCGCTAAGTGTCAGCGTTTCTGCAACAGCAGATAATGCAATTGGTTTCGATATGACATTTGGAGAAATTGAAGATGAAGAACCCATTTTTGTTTTAGCTGGCGAAGTTGGTACTTACACTTATAGTAGTGTAGGCACATTTTTAATCACTGTTGAAGCACTAAGTGGTGGTGAAGCCACAACCGTTTACACAGAAGAAGTTACAATTACAGATCCATTTTTGCTACCTATTACTTTCGAATCTGAAACCGTTAATTATAACTTTAATAATTTTGGTGGAGGCGAAGGTGATGGCGTTGCCATAGTCGATAATCTTAATCCAAATGAAATAAACGACTCAGACAAAGTAGGTTCGTATACCAAAGTTTCTGGCTCAGAAACTTGGGCGGGAACTTCAGCTTTATTGAATGAAAATATCGATTTTTCATCAACAACATCTATTGCAGTAGACGTTTGGTCTCCGCAAGCTGGAATACCTGTTTTATTTAAAATTGAACAAGAAGGCAATCCAGATGTGTTTGTAGAAGCTACGCAAAATACAACAGTAGCTAATCAATGGGAAACATTAACTTTTACTTTGCCAGAAGCCAACCAAAATGATTTTTCAATCCTAGCACTCTTCTTCAACTTTGATACATCGGGTACAGGCGAGACTTATTATTTCGATAATATTAGACTTACAAACCCTGTTTTACTGGGCTTACCTTTAGATTTCGAAGAAGATCCAACTAGTTATTCATTTACAGAATTTGGAGGCGCTCCTACAGAAGTAGTTGCAAATCCAGACGCGTCTGGAATAAACAATAGTGCAAGTGTTGCCAAAACTTCAAAAGCAAATGGCTCTGAAACTTGGGCGGGATCGTTTATTGATATCGATATACCAATAGATTTATCCATAAGTAGTACACTAAAGCTAAAAGTGTGGTCACCAACCGAAAACAATCAGGTTATTCTAAAACTAGAAAATCCAGATACAGGTGCAGAAGCAGAAGTTACTCAAACTTTGGCCACAGCTAATGAATGGGTTGAGGTTGAATTTGATTTTTCTGAAGCAGATGTTAATGAAGAATGGACGCGCATTGTATATTTTTTCAATTTTGGAATTCAAGGAAGCGGTTTAGATTATTATTTCGATGATCTTGCTTACGTAACCAGTGCAGATAACGACTTGATTGGTACTTGGAAGTTAGCCGAAGAAGGTGGAGCTTTAGGCGTTGGACCAAGTGTTGGAGATGTAAGTTGGTTTGCTTGTGATGCAGCTTGTGTTGCAGAAAGAGCTTGCTATTATGACGATACTTATGTTTTCAGTGCAAACGGAGATTTCTCAAACAACTTCGGTACCAATAATGAAACTTGGGTTGAAGAATGGCAAACGGGTTCACCAGACAGTTGTGGAGAACCTGTTGCTCCGCATGACGGATCAAACCCAGCAACTTATGTTTTCGACGCTCAAAACAACACCATTACACTAAATGGAGAAGGTGCATTTATTGGTTTAGCAAAAGCAGTAAATGAAGGCGAATTGCCAAATGTAGCTGTACCAAATGAAGTTACCTACACAGTTTCTTTTGAAAGTCCTACCGAGATGGATGTGTATATTGAATCTGGAAGCGGTGTTTTTTGGCAGTATAAACTTGTTAAACAATAATTGAAGTTTCTTATATTAAGAGAATATATGAACAATATAATTTAAAGAACAGAGATGATGATAAAGAAAATATTTTTTTCAACATTAATGCTTGTCTTTCTTACAAGCTGCGTTGATGACGACTATAATTTTGGTGAAATTCAAGCACCAACAAATTTGCAGATTTCTGCTGAAGTAGTTGGAGCAACAGAAGAAGAACCTTTTGGAGATGGTAGCGGTCGTGTAAATTTTGTAGCAACAGCAGATAATGCAATCAATTTTATTTACGACTTTGGAGATAACCGCCAAGTCAATCAGTCTGGTGGTGAGCTAACTCACGATTACAATGTGGTTGGTGTAAATGAGTACATAGTTACAGTTACAGCAACTGGAACTGGAGGTGCAAAAACTACAGCTACTACTCGTGTAGAAGTATTAAGTAATTTTGATGATCCAGTAACTAAATCTCTATTAACAGGAGACGACACAAAAACTTGGTTTGTTGCATCAGGAGAGCCAGGTCACTTAGGTGTTGGACCACTTGATTCTTTTTCGCCAGATTTCTTTGCTGCTTCACCAAATCAGCTTGCAAGCTGTTTGTATGACGACTCGATAACAATAGCTTTAGATGAAAACAATAACATTACATTTAATCACGATAATGCAGATGTTTCTTTTGTGAATGCAGAATTTGTTTCTCAGCTCGGTGGAGGCGGTCCAGACGATCAATGTTTGCCTGTAGATACTTCAGGAGAAAAATTTGTAAACCTGTCGGCTGCGAGTTCAAATGTTCCTTCAGATTTAAGCACAGGAACACAAATGAATATTTCTGATGGTGGCTTCCTTAGCTATTACATAAATACCAGTAGTTATGAAGTATTAGAAATTACAGAAGATTACTTATATGTGAGAGGTATTTCTGGTTCATCTGGCGGACCTTTGGCTTGGTATCTAAAATTTACTACAGGAAATGACGGTGGTGGAGATGAATCTGAATTAGATACTCAATTTGAAGACCTAGTTTGGTCTGACGAGTTTGATTTAGATGGTGCTCCCGATCCCAGCATTTGGAATTTCGAAATTGGCAACGGTAATGGCGGTTGGGGAAATCAAGAATCTCAATACTATACAGATGAAAATGCTATCGTAGAAGATGGAATGCTGAAAATTACAGCAAAAGCTGAATCTACTAACGGGTTTGATTATTCATCATCAAGATTAAATACATTAGATAACTTCGATTTTGAATATGGTAGAATTGAAGTTAGAGCAAAATTACCTGAAGGCGGTGGAACTTGGCCGGCAATTTGGATGATGGGAGCAAACTTCCCAGAAGTAGGTTGGCCAGAATGTGGTGAAATAGATATTATGGAACACCGAGGTAACGATCAAGACCAAATTCATGGGACATTACATTTTCCAGATAATTCAGGAGGAAACGCTGTTGGACAAACAACAATAGTTGAAGGCGTTTCAAACGAGTTTAAAAATTATACTGTAGAATGGGATGACGAGCAAATTCAATTTGCTGTAGATAACCAAGTATATCATACTTTCCAAAATTCATCAGAAATTCCATTCAATTCTCCTTTCTTTATCATTTTAAATGTAGCAATGGGAGGTACTTTTGGAGGAGATATTGACCCAGCTTTCCAAGAAAGCACAATGGAAGTTGATTACGTTAGAGTTTATCAATAAGCAACATCTTTCTTAGTTTTCTTTTAATTTATAAAAAGCATCATAGTCATTTTTAACTATGATGCTTTTTCATTACACAGTTTTTTAGCGATGTTATTTTCAATATCTATTTGCACTTAACATTAATTATGACGCACAAGTATGCATAGTTTTACCAAAAAAAGATAAATTAGTTGTAGTATAAAAATGACAGCTGTAAAACTTAATATGTTCAAAACTAGACTAAAATTACTTTATTGTAATTACTTTGTTCATGTATAATTAGCTGATTGTATAGCTGCTTAATTCACCATATTTAATATAACGATTGCGTAAATTCAATTAGTTTCATAAAAAAGAAAGAAATATTTTTTACAAATTAGATAATGAAACTTAAAAATGAGCTATTTTTTCTATACAATACCTATACAATTCTAATGAACCTTTATGAAACTACATTTAGAAAATCACACTTCACCTACTTGTTTTATTGATACCTTTTAAAAAAAACTACCGTAAATCAAGTAAACCTTGAATTTTAACTACATTGTATGTTATTTGTAGGGTGTTTCTTTTAAAGCTTTTTTAACTTAATCATTTAAGTTTGAGAATAATGAATTTATAAAATTCGATCAAATGAAAAAATTTATAATCGCAAGTGCATTTTTATTGAGTGTATCCTTCGGCTTTTCGCAAGGTCATGATGTAAAAGTTGTTTCAAACGACCAAGGCTTGAAACTGCAAGTTGATGGCAAAGATTTTATGGTAAATGGTATGAATTGGGATTATTTTCCAATAGGTACAAATTTCAATTATAGTTTGTGGGACCAGCCTGATGACATCATCCAATCTGCTTTGGATTCGGAGATGGGATTGCTCAAAAATATGGGGGTAAACACCATACGTGTATATACAGGTATCCAACCTAAATGGATTGAATATATCTACGAGAATTATGGCATCTACACTATGTTAAACCATTCTTTCGGAAGATATGGACTTACAATAGACGGTGTTTGGACCCCCGTTACTAAATACGATGATCCAGCTACTAAAAAATTATTAATGTCTGAAGTTACCGAATTAGTAAATACGTACAAAGGAACTCCAGGCTTGCTTTTATACTTATTAGGGAATGAAAATAACTATGGACTATTTTGGGCTGGTGCAGAAACAGAAGATTTTCCAGATGAAGAAGACCAAATTAATGCTGTGGGTGAAAACAGAGCTAGACCCATGTATAAACTGATGAATGAAGCATCAAAGAAAATGAAATCTATAGATGACTCTTCTCCAGTAGCTATATGTAATGGAGATGTTTTGTTTTTAGAGATTGTAGCTCAGGAATGTCCAGATGTTGATATTTATGGAACAAATATGTACCGTGGTGCTTCCTTTGGCGATGCTTTTCAAAAAGTGAAGGATGTATATGGTAAGCCAATTTTATTTACAGAATTCGGTGCAGATGCTTTTAATGCTAGAGACAATCAAGAAGACCAGCAATCACAAGCGTATTACATGCTAAACAATTGGAAAGATATTTATCAAAATGCCGCTGGTTTAGGATTAGCCGAAAACTCAATCGGTGGCTTTACTTTTCAATTTAGCGACGGTTGGTGGAAATATGGCCAAACTACCAATCTAGATGTACACGATACCAATGCCTCTTGGGCTAATGGTGGATACGATAGAGATTTAGTTGAAGGAGAAAACAATATGAACGAGGAATGGTTTGGAATTTGTGCTAAAGGACCAACCAATGCAAGTGGTTTATATGATTTATATCCAAGAGCTGCCTATTACGCTTTAAAAGATGCACACGATTTTAACCCGTATGCTGGAGAAAAAGATTTGTCAGATTTGCAAATGCATTTCAACGAAATTGAAATCATGGGTGCCGTACTTAAAGCCCGTGGCGATAAAGCAGCCTTAGGTGGTGGAGATTCAGAAAAATTAAGCATCAGTAGATTGTCAGCTCAGTTTTCAACTTTTTACACAGATGGACATTTAATTACCACACCGCAAACACCCGACCCTGATAGCAATGCATTTCCTAATCAATTAGGTTTTGACCATATGGAATCCTATTTTGTAGGTGTAGAAGCAAAACCTGCTCCCAACATGCGAGCAGAAGTACAATTCAATATTGTAGGCAATGTGGCCGAAAATCCTATTGATGAAATCTTTTATGAAAACCGATCTAGAAATCTCATCGTGGATACTCCAGAAGGTGAAACGGTGTTAAATGATATCAACCGATTAAACGTGTATCAAGCTGAATACGAATGGAATGCTAAACATTTCGATTTACGTGGTTTTTACAGAACTACACATTACCACTGGCAATATGAAGGCGATTTCTTTGGGTTGTACCCAGAAGCCAACTATGGACCCAACTTAGACATTTATGGTGGTGAAATTCTTGGTTTTGAAGTAGATGGAAAAGGTATTGCTGAAGGCTTAAAGGCTGCATTTGGTCCACAACTTTGGTGGGGAGCAAACCCAACCACTTTATTGAAATACAATACCAACGTTGGTAAATGGAATATTACAGGTGTATACAACAGAGATATTCAAACTGAATTGCGTTTCGACGAAAATGGAAGACGTGTACTAGACCAAAACCAAGTTCGAAGTGGTATTATTCCACCATGGCCAAGTGAAAAAATGGCTGTTGCAGTAGAGCGCGCTTTTGGAAAATTTGAAATTACAATAGGAGGCCTTTGGGCTGGAAGACCGCTTAACGGAAGCTCCTATCAAGATTTTACAGAAACCGATGGAAATTATACCGTTTTTGAAGATAAAATCAAATCCGAAGACAACTGGGGTGGAAAAGCAAAATTAACTTACGAAGGTGGAAAATTCAACTGGTATGCGCAAGGAGCCATTATGGGATTAGTTGCTAACGGAAATGCAGATGCAACCCAAACCTTTACCGGCTGGAAATTGAAAGATTCAGGAAGTGGTAATCAATCAAACTTTTTAACCGGATTTACTTACAACATTGGCAACTGGCAAATCGCACCAAACTTTATGTGGCGTAAACCGTTAGTAGACCCAATGCCTAATGATGTGAATGCACCTGGAAGACTACGTAATTTTATAGACGATCCATTTGCTGTAAGAGAAGGTAGTAGAGAAACAACCGCTGGAGAACTTTTACTTACCTACGACCCAACACCGGGAACATGGATGTACGAATGGGATAACGACCGTTCTGAAGATGCTGCTTTTGCTATGAGTGCTGGCTTTGTTTATAGACATTTGCCCACAACAATGGATGGACATATCGGTTTCGAGGCAGATCGTACTTTTTTCGCCTTTCCAACTTCTGCACCAGCTGAAGATTTATGGGAAGCCAACACCAGAATAGTTTCTAAATTGAGTCCAGATTTAGGTTTTATAGGAAACTTCTACTACGGTAATGGACAAGCCAACGGTGCCGATACGAGATTAATTACCCGTTATGGCGGCGATATAAGAATGATTTACAAAAAAATAAAAGTGCAAACCCATGTAAAAGTAAACGATTGGGGTCCTTTTGATTACCATAGAGACTTCAACTTAACTTTTCCATTGCAACTCATGTTAGACGTTTCAACCACCATTGGAAAACCAGATTGGTTTATCCTACCTAACACGAGAATTGGTATCCGTGGAACTTGGCGTTCGCTAAACGAAAATTCACCAAGGTACGCACCAGCAACACCACCTGAAAATGTGTTTCCACCGCAGCCAACCCTTAACCCAATTGGTTTTGCTGATGGTTCGGAATGGGAAATCAGAACATATATTCAATTTAACTTAGGAAAATAAAATACCATGAAAAATAAAAAATATAATTCATTTAATTTTACTTGGTGCTTAGCAACTGCATTTTTGATGATGCTAAGCTGTGAAAGAGATATTTCAGATGATGCCGTTTTGGCAACTTTTCCAAATACAGGGGAAATTTTTACAGACAATCCTGTTGATATGGGAGAAGACTTTTATTTTCCTTATGATGATGCTTTTCCAGAGGCTTGGTCTGTTGACGAAGAAGAAAGCTACGAAGGAAGTGCATCCATGCGTATCGATGTACCTAATGCCAACAATCCAATAAGTGGATACGCCGGAGGAATACTTAGAATAGACGGAGCAGGCAGGGATCTTTCTGGTTATGATGCACTTACTTTTTGGGCAAAAGCTAGCGAAGGTGTAATTATAGATGAGCTTGGTTTTGGTGAAGATTTTGGTGATAATAAATACCTAACATCCATCACTGGTCTTAGCTTATCAACAAATTGGCAAAAGGTAATTATTCCTATACCTGATGCTACAAAACTTACACAGGAAAGAGGTATGCTAAGGTTTGTAGGTACTCCAAAAGAAGTAATAGATAATGATGATGGTATACTAAACGGTTATGGCTATACATTTTGGATAGATGAATTACAATTCGAAAATTTAGGAACCATTGCTCAACCTCGACCTGCTATTGAAAATGGTCAAGATGTAGTGACGCAATCGTTTATTGGAGGGAATGTAAATGTTGAAGGACTTACACAAACCTACAATACCACAGAAGGTGATGTAACAACATCTGTGGCACCAAGCTATTTTGTGTTTTCTTCATCAGATGAATCTGTAGCTACCGTAAATGAAAACGGTTCAGTTAATATAGTTGGTCAAGGAACTGCACAGATTACTGCAACTTTGGCTGGAGATGATGCACAAGGCTCTTTAACAATAGAATCTGCAGGGGATTTTATTCCAGCACCAACACCTACACAAGATCCCGAGAACGTAATATCTCTTTTTAGTAATTTCTACGAAAATGAACCGGTAGATTTTTATAATGGATTTTATGCTCCTTATCAAACTACAACATCCAATGACTTTTCGATTAATGGAGATGATGTTCTCTACTATTTAAATTTCAACTTTGTGGGGATAGAATTTAACCAAAACGTTCCAACTATTGACGGGAGCTCGGTTACGCATTTGCATTTTGATATCTTTATTCCAAATCAACCACCTGCAAATACAGGTTTAAGAATTGATTTAGTAGACTTTGGACCCGATAATTCTTTTGGAGGTGGAGATGATACCACAGAAGCTCAGGGCTTCACCAACGGGTTTGTTGCAGGAGAGTGGATTTCCATAGATTTTGATATTACGGGCTTAAATCCAAGATCAAATTTGGGACAGATTATATTGGCAGATGTAGCAGGGACTTCACCACCTTCTGAATTTTATGTGGATAACATTTATTTCTATTCAGAAGACTAGGATAAATTTAAAAGCCAATTTGCAAAATCTATTATTTTACTGAAAATAACACAAAATAAAGAAGATGAAGAAGATAAACAGATTAACAAAAACAATGCTTTTCATTAGCATGATTACATTCAGCTTTTATAGCTGTGACACAGACGAAACTCAAACCGTAACGACTTTTGATAATTTGGTTTTTGAAGAAAACTTTGAAGGCGACCAATTGGACATGAATATATGGGATTATGAAATTGGTACCGGAGTAGACGGTTGGGGAAACCGTGAACTTCAATATTATACCGATAGACCTGAAAATATAAAAGTAGAAGACGGAATCTTAACCATTACAGCTAGACAAGAATCTTTTCAAGGTTCAGGTTATACTTCTGCTAGAATTTTAACCAAAGACAAATACAGTCAAAAATACGGGCGAATTGAAGCACGTATGAAAATGCCTTGGGGTCGTGGTCTATGGCCTGCATTTTGGATGCTTGGTGAAAACATCGACGAAGTAGGTTGGCCACAAACTGGCGAAATTGACATCATGGAATACCGTGGTCAAGATCCTACCATCGTGCACGGAAGCGTTCACGGACCAGGTTACTCTGCTGGAGAAGCGGTAACCAAAACCTATAATCTAGAGAATGATAGATTTGATACCGATTTTCATGTTTTTGGAATTGAATGGGGCGAAAATTACATCAATTATTATGTTGATGACTTTTTGTACAACCGAATCACTCCCGAAGATGTAACTGGAGAATGGGTATTTAACAAACCTTTTTACATGTTAATCAACATGGCAGTTGGTGGTACTTTTGTAGGTTCACCAACTCCACAAACGGTTTTTCCACAAACTTTAGAAGTAGATTATATTCGAATTTACGAGAAATAAAAAAAGAAAACAGAGCGGTGTATAATTTAATATATGCCGCTTTTGCAGCTAAAAGCATAAGATTAAAAGATAAAAAAAACAATGAGTCAAGACACAACTATGGGTAATCAAACATCTAAAAAATCTGAATTAGAACAAGTAAGATTAAATGGTGAAAAATTTTTAAAAATCACGAATAGTGATGCAATGCGACCATTCTTTATGAGCATTGTAAGCGATTCTAACCATTGGATGTTTATTTCAAGCAACGGCGGACTTACTGCTGGAAGAAGAAATGCACAATATGCATTGTTCCCATATTACACAGACGATAAAATAACAGAATCTGCTCACTACACTGGAAGCAAAAGTATTTTCAAAATTCATCATGAAAATGAAACCAAGATTTGGGAGCCTTTTTCCAATCGTTTTGTAGAACAATATGAGATAACTAGAAACCTTTACAAAAATATATATGGGGATAAAGTACTTTTTGAAGAAGTAAACCATACCCTAAAATTAAAATTTACCTATCGCTGGTCTACCAGTGACGAGTTTGGATTTGTAAAAGAATCAAAACTAGAAAATTTAAGTACAGATCCAGTTGAAGTTGAAATGCTTGACGGCTTACAAAATGTACTTCCAGCTGAAGTGGACAGTGCGTTGCAAACCCAAAGTAGCAACTTAGTTGATGCCTATAAACGAAGCGAACTAGACCAAAAAACAGGTTTAGGGATTTTTGCGCTCAGCGCCGTTCCAGTAGATAAAGCTGAACCCAGTGAAGCTTTAAAAGCCAATGTAGTTTGGTCTTTGGGTATTGAAAATCCAGCCTATTTACTTTCTTCTTTACAGCTTGAGAAATTTAGAACAGGCCAAACCATTAATCAAGAAACCGATGTAAAAGCGGAAAAGGGAGCTTATTTTATACATAAAAAGCTTCAACTGAAAGCCGAAGCCAATGCAACTTGGCACATTGTAGCGGATGTGAATTACAACCATGCTGCAGTTGTAAAACTTCAACACAAACTAAATCAAAATCAACTTTTAGAACGTATTGAAAAAGACATTCAATTAGGAACTGAAAAGCTCATTCAGCTCAATGCTGCGGCAGACGGCCTTCAGCGTTCTAACGATAATTTGAGAGACATTCGTCATTACTCCAACACCATGTTTAACATCATGCGTGGCGGAATTTTTGATAAGAATTACCAAATTGAAAAATGGGATTTTACATCCTACGTAAATAAAGCCAACAAACCTTTAGCTGAAGAATTGGCTAAGGTATTAAATGAGTTACCTGAGCAGTTTAGCTTACATCACATCAAAACTGTAGCCGAAACGCAAAATAATGAAGACTTTTCAAGACTCGCCTTTGAATATTTACCGCTGAAATTCAGCCGTAGACATGGCGACCCTAGTAGACCATGGAATCAATTTTCAATCAATACCAAAGACGAAAATGGAGCTAAAATTCTGGATTACGAAGGAAACTGGCGAGATATTTTTCAAAACTGGGAAAGCTTAGCACATTCGTATCCCGAGTTTATTGAAAGCATGATTTACAAATTTTTAAACGCCACCACATTCGATGGCTACAATCCATACCGTGTAACCAAAGACGGTTTTGATTGGGAAACCATCGAACCAGACGATCCTTGGTCGTATATAGGTTATTGGGGCGATCACCAAATCATTTATCTACTCAAGTTCTTAGAATTTTGCCAGGATTACAAACCCGAGCATTTAGCAAAATTATTCAACAAGTCGGAATTTGTATATGCCAACGTTCCTTATAAAATTAAGCCGTATCAGGATATTTTAAAAGATCCAAAAGACACTATAGACTTCGATCACGATGCAGATGTGCAAATTCGAAAAAACCGTAAGACATTTGGTGCAGACGGAGCTTTGTTGCAAAACCAAAAAGGAGAAATTATTCACGTTAATTTCATTGAAAAAATATTAGCTACCGCTTTAGCAAAACTCAGCAACTTTATTCCTGAAGCGGGAATTTGGATGAACACCCAACGACCTGAATGGAACGATGCCAATAACGCCTTGGTGGGTAACGGAGTTTCCATGGTTACCTTGGCTTACCTACGCAGATTTCTCTCCTTTTTTGATGAACTATTTGAAGGTCTTGACCAAGCGGAAAGCTATTCTGTTTCAAATGAATTGGCAGGTATGTTCAGCAAAATGAAAGATACCTTCACCAAATTTAGCGAACTAACCCAAGGGAAATTTAATGATAAACAACGCAAGCAAGTTTTAGACGAACTCGGCGAAGCAGCCAGTTTGTTCAGAACTCAAGTCTATAACAATGGTTTTTCAGGTGAAAAATTGAGTCTTTCGGTAAAGAAAATCCAAGAATTCACCAAGACCAGTTTATCTTATTTAGAACATGCAATTGAAGCCAATAAGCGCAAAGACAATCTTTACCACGCCTACAATTTAATGACGGTTAAAGAAGATGAAGTAAGTATAGATTACTTATCTGAAATGCTGGAAGGTCAAGTTGCGGTGTTGAGTTCAGGTTATTTAAACGCAGACCAATCCTTGGCTTTATTAGATGCCTTAAAACAAAGTGCCTTATTCAGACCCGATCAATACAGCTATTTACTGTACCCAAATAAAGAATTGAAAGGCTTTTTAAAGCGCAATACCGTTTCAGAAGCAGCAGTAAAATCTTCTCAATTGTTACAAAAATTGGTAGAAGATGGTCATACTGGAATCATTGAAAAAGATGTGGAAAACCACTATCATTTCAATGGAAATTTCAACAATGCCAAGAAATTAAAAGAAGCCTTATTAGCTTTAAATAATCAAGCTTACTCGAGTTTGGCTAAAAAAGAAATGGACAGCATACTTCAAATTTATGAAGAAGTATTCAATCACAAATCTTTTACCGGTCGTTCAGGTACTTTTTATGGTTATGAAGGTTTAGGTTCTATTTATTGGCACATGGTTTCAAAATTGCAATTAGCGGTTTTAGAAACCTGTATAAATGCCATTCATGCAAATTCTTCAGCAGAAGTAGTAGGTCGGCTTTTAGAACACTATTACGAAATCAACGAAGGCATTGGCGTTCACAAATCGCCTAAATTATATGGTGCATTTCCAACCGATCCGTATTCGCATACGCCACAAGGAAAAGGAGCACAACAACCAGGAATGACGGGGCAAGTAAAAGAAGATATTTTAAGCCGTTTTGGAGAATTGGGTGTTCACATTAAAAATGGACAGCTTCAGTTTAATCCGCATTTATTAAGAAAAACAGAATTTTTAGATGAACAACATATTTTTAGATATGTAGATGTATCCAATCAAAAACATGAGCTTCAAATAAATGAAAATACATTGGGCTTTACCTTTTGCCAAGTTCCTATAATTTATACTGTTTCTAACCAAAGTGAAGTAGTCGTTGAGTTTAATAATTCAGCTTCAGAAAAAATTGATGGACTTCACTTAACAAAAGAAATCAGCCATCAGTTATTCAACAGAACAGGAGATATAAAAATTATTCACGTTCAAGTAGCATCATCCATTTTAAAATAATTTGATATGAAGCCAATATTAAAAACCTTATTAGTGATCAGTTTAGTAATCATGGCTTCTTGTGAAACTACTCAAAAAGAGCAAATACATATGCAAAATACTCGCAATTTAACCGCAAAGGAAATTCTAAGTAAACCAGATTATTTAGCCATTTCCTACGGAGGATACCGAAAAAAGACACGCGATTCGCAGCCTAGTTTAGAAGAGCTGAAACAGGATTTAAAAATCATGTATGCTATGGATATTCGTGTTTTACGAACTTACAATGTTCGTTTGCCTCATGCAGCCAACGTTTTAAAAGCCATTAAAGAATTAAAAACAGAAGATGAAAATTTTGAAATGTACGTGATGCTTGGCGCTTGGATAGATTGCAAAAATGCATGGACAGAATTACCGTTAAATCACAACGAAGAAAGTGTTCACAACGCTTCCGAAATTGAACGCGCTGTAGAATTGGCTAACATGTATCCAGACATTGTAAAAATTATTGCAGTAGGTAATGAAGCCATGGTGAAATGGGCAACTGCTTATTTTGTCCAGCCTCATATAATTTTAAAATGGGTCAAGTATTTACAAGATTTAAAACAAGATGGAAAGCTAGATAAAGACGTTTGGATAACCAGTTCAGATAATTTTGCTTCGTGGGGCGGAGGAGAAAGTGAATACCACACTCCTGAGTTAGAAGAATTGGTTAAAAGTGTAGATTATTTATCAATCCACACTTATCCCATGCACGATACCCATTACAATCCTGTATTTTGGGGAGTTTTACCAAAAGAAAAAAAATTAAGCAACACAGAAAAGTTAGATAAAGTGATGAGCCGCTCACTGAGTTATGCTATTTCTCAATATGATAGTGTTGCAAGCTATATGAAAAGTTTAAAAGTAAAAAAACCTATACACATTGGTGAAACAGGTTGGGCAAGCTTTTCGGACGGGCATTATGGCGCTGATGGCTCTAGAGCTACAGACGAATACAAACAAGCTTTGTACTACCAAAAAATGCGAGAATGGGCAACCAAAAACAAAATAAAATGTTTCTACTTTGAAGCTTTTGACGAACCTTGGAAAGATGCTCATAATCCAAATGGTTCAGAAAACTACTTTGGTTTGTTTACTGTAGATGGAAAAGCAAAATACGCACTATGGGAAGCTGTAGACAATGCAACTTTTAAAGGCCTCAAGCGAGGTCAAAATGAAATCACCAAAACCTATGGTGGAGAAATGAAGGATCTTCTTCTGGATGTGCACATGCCTCCAGTTAAAAATGAAATTATGCTTAATCATTAATTTAATTATGAAAAAACAGCTTTATGAAGTCTTTAAAAATAATAATCGCTAATTTTTTAGTACTGATGATGATTAGTTCTTGTGAAGAAAAGCAAAAAGAAAAGCAGCCAGAAGCCAAACTGGAAGTAGAAGTTATTGAAACATCTAGAAGTGGCAATAAATTAGCTAAAATTGAAAAATTTAGCAAGGCAGATTCTGTTGCTAAAATTAGCTTAAACCCAGATAAAACCTTTCAAACCTTTACTGGATTTGGTGGAGCTTTTACTGAATCTTCGGCTTATTTGTTAAACCAATTGAGTCCAGAAAATAGAAAAAAAATCATCGATGCTTATTTTGCTGATAGTGGAGCAAAGTATTCCTTGATGAGAACACATATGAATTCTTGTGATTTTTCATTGAGCCAATACTCTTATGCGCCAGTAGAAGGAGACAAAGACTTGGAGCATTTTTCTATTGAAGAAGATAAACCTGATTTAATTCCTATGATTAAAGATGCGATGGCAGCATCTAACGAAGGTTTCAAATTATTTGCATCACCTTGGACAGCTCCACCATGGATGAAAACCAACAACGATTGGGTTGGCGGTAAATTAAAACCCGAATATTACGACACTTGGGCGTTATTCTTTTCAAAATATGTAGATGCGTATAAAGCTGAAGGAATCGACCTTTGGGGTTTTACGGTTGAAAATGAACCCCATGGAAACGGAAATAACTGGGAAAGTATGCATTATACACCCGAAGAAATGACCGAATTTGTGAGAGATCACTTAGGACCAAAGCTGGAAGAAGATGGAAAAGGAGATTTGAAGATTTTAGGTTATGACCAGAACAGAGCTGGCTTAAAAGAATGGGTTGATGTAATGTATAAAAATGAAGCCAACGCTAAATATTTTGATGGAACTGCTGTACACTGGTACGAAAGCACTTACAAAATTTTTGCAGAAGATTTGCAATATGCACACAATAAAGCACCAGATAAATACTTGATAGAAACAGAAGCTTGTGTAGATGCACAAGTTCCTGTATGGCAAGAAGACGATTGGTACTGGAGAAAAGAAGCAACCGATTGGGGTTGGGATTGGGCACCAGAAGACCAAAAATACTTACATCCTAAATATAGACCTGTTTACCGTTATGCTAGAGATATTATTGGTTGCATGAACAATATGGTAGACGGTTGGGTAGATTGGAACATGGTTCTTAATCGTCAAGGTGGACCCAATTGGTTCGAAAATTGGTGTGTTGCGCCTGTAATTGTAGATCCAGACCAAGATGAAGTGTATTTTACTCCGTTGTATTACACGATGGCACACTTTAGTAAATACATTAGACCAGGTGCAAAACGCATCGATTTTGAATCTACTGATAAAGATTTACAAGTTACAGCAGCTACCAATCCGGATGGAAACCACGTAGTAATTGTATTTAATCCATCTGAAGAAGAAAAAGTATTCGATATGCAGTTAGGTAAAATAACTAAAACCATTTCTATTAGTCCGCAAGCATTGCAAACCATCAATATTGTTAACTAAAAAAGTAAATCATGTCTGATAAAATCACACCTGCTGAAGCAAAAGTACCCATAGGACAAAAGGCAGCTTTTGGTGCTGGGCATTTTATTTTAAACGTGTTACCAGGAACGCTAGGTGTTTTTATTCAGTTTTTTTTACTAACCGCTTGGGGTGTAGATCCTTTATGGGCGGGCTTATTAGGTGGTTTACCTAGAATTTTTGATGCCATTACCGACCCAATCATGGGTTTTATAACCGATAATACAAAATCGAGATGGGGACGAAGAAGGCCTTATATATTTTTCGGATCCATTTTAAGCGGTATACTTTTCTTTTTAATGTGGCAACTTGATGATAATGCTTCAGAGTCTTATATTATCTGGCATGTCATGATTCTACAGTTGCTTTTTTTAATTGGAAATACCATGTTCGCTACACCTTTAGTTGGTTTGGGTTATGAAATGACGCCAGATTACCACGAGCGTACAAGGTTAATGGCATTTTCGAACACCATGGGTCAAATTGCCTGGATGATCGTTCCTTGGCTTTATGTAATTATTCCAGATTCTGATACGTTTAGCACCAAACCTGAAGGAGTAAGAACAATGGCGCTCATCGTAGGATGTTTGACAATTGTTTTTGGAATTTTGCCATCTCTTTTCTGTAAGGGTATGGACGCAGGTGAAATGGAAGACAGAGAACGAATTAGTTTTAAGACGCTTGCAAAAAATTTAAAAAAGCTTTGGGAAGGCATCGTACAAGTTTCAAAGAACAAGCCATTCATGAAACTTTGTGGAGCCACTTTTTTAGTATTTAATGGCTTTCAATTGGTCGCTGCTTTTGGGGTTTTTATCATTGTGTTTTATATGTACAATGGAAGTTATGATATGGCAGGAACTTGGCCAGCTTGGTTCAATACCATCAATGCAATTATTACTGCATTTATTGTTATTCCAATTATTTCTAAAATTGCTACCCGAATTGGCAAACGTAACGCCTTTTTATTGTCTACCTTTTTATCTATAGTTGGATATGTGCTCAAATGGTGGGGTTTTGATGTAGAACTGAATGCGCAATTCAATGAAACAGCTCTAGGACAATCACTAACTGAAGGACTAGGCACAATTTTCAATTTCCTAAATCCCCACTTAGAAAGTATCGGCGCTAGTTGGTTTACCATTAATGTTGAAGATGGTGTGCCGTGGCTTATTTTCTTACCTATTCCACTTTTTGCTTTTGGTATGGGAGGTTTGTTCACACTGATGATGTCCATGACTGCAGATGTTTGCGATTTAGATGAATTGGAAAATGGCCTTCCACGAAAAGAAGGAACTTTTGGAGCTATCTACTGGTTAATGGTTAAGCTCGGCCAATCTATTGCACTTGTTTTAAGTGGTGTCATTTTAAGTATTGTTGGATTTGTACCGGATGCAGATGTGCAAACCATCGAAACTATGTACAATCTCAGAATTGCTGATATTGTTGTCCCTGCTGGAACAGCAGCTATAGCTTTTATAATCATGTGGAGCTACAACTTAGATGAAGATCGCGTTACTGAAATAGGAGCAGAGTTAAAAAGAAGAAAAGTCAAGCCTAAAGTCATAACTTCTAGCGGTTATTTAGCACATAAAAACTTTTCATTTTCCGAGCTAAATCTTCAGCCTGACTTGAAATATGATTTAGATTTTTCAAATCAAGCTGCTAGCGAAATTAAAAATTTATTTCATTCAACATTGAAAAAAGGACTACATGGTATTTGTTTTAGTCCTTATGAAGAAGGGCAAGATTTAGATGATGAACTTTCTGAAGAACAAATCTCCAGAAGAATGCGAATTATTCAGCCTTATACCAAATGGGTTAGATCTTTTTCTTGTACAAAAGGAAATGAATACATTCCGAAAATAGCTAAACAAAATAATTTACAAACGGTTGTAGGAGCTTGGATTAGCAATGATCAAGATAAGAACGAAGCCGAAATAAACGAATTGGTTAGACTTGCAAAAGCTGGTTTGGTAGATATTGCAGTTGTAGGTAATGAAGTTTTACTAAGAAACGAACTTTCTGAAGCTGAAGTACTAACATACATTCAAAAAGTAAAAGACTTACTTCCACCTGGAATTCCTGTAACCTATGTCGATTCGTATTATATATTCGATCAATATCCATCCTTGATTAAAGCTTGTGATGTTATTCTAATCAATTGTTATCCGTTTTGGGAAGGTGCAGATATAGACGTATCTAATGCATATTTACGCTATATGTACCATTTAATCAAGCAGCAAGCTGAAGGGAAACCTGTAATTATTTCTGAAACAGGTTGGCCAAGTGATGGAGAAAGTACAGAAAATGCAGACCCATCGAATAAAAATGCCATGAAGTATTTCATTAATGTTAATCATTGGGCTAACCAAGAAGATGTAGAGTTTTTCTATTTCTCATCATTTGATGAATCTTGGAAAATTCACCATGAAGGAGATGTGGGTCAACGTTGGGGAATTTGGGATAAAACTGAAAAATTAAAATATAAATAATTAACCATGTCATTTAGAAAAGATCAATTACTAACCGATAAACAAGAAGCTTTTTTAGCTTCTATTCATCATCAAAGCTTCATTCCAGAAGATGTGAACTATGATGACTTACAGGCCATTTTTAAAAAGTTACTATCTAGTGGGATGCACGGAATTTGTTTTAGCATGTACGAAGATGGCCAAGAACCAGGAGACCATATCACACTTGAACAAGTAAGAAGGCGTATGAAAATTCTTAAGCCATACACCAAATGGGTGCGATCATTTTCTTGTATTGAAGGAAATGAGTTTGTTCCACAAGCGGCTAAAGAAGAAGGAATAAAAACATTAGTTGGTGCATGGATTGGAGACGATCCTGAAAAAAACAGACAAGAATTAGATGCTCTAATTGAATTAGCCAATAAAGGATTAGTTGATATTGCAGCCGTAGGAAACGAAGTCTTGTATAGAAACGATATTCCTTTAGAAGAATTAAAAGAACATATTCGAGAAGTTCGTGCTGCCATTCCTAAAGACATTCCAGTAGGTTATGTAGATGCCTATTACGAGTTTACTGTGCATCCAGACCTGACGGATTTATGCGATGTGGTTTTAGCCAATTGTTATCCTTTTTGGGAAAGTTGCCATATCGATTATTCTTTAACGCACATGCAGCAAATGTTTGGTCAAGCTTTAAGCGCTTCAAAAGGTAAAAAAGTAATTATTACGGAAACAGGCTGGCCATGCAAAGGTGAAAGTTTAGGAGGAGCACAACCATCTGATATCAATTTTCTAAAATACTTTATCAATACTCAAAACTGGTGTAAACAAGCTGGAATAGAAAGTTTTTATTTTTCATCTTTCGATGAGTCTTGGAAAGTTGGAGACGAAGGAGAAGTTGGTGCTTATTGGGGTGTTTGGGATAAAAATGAAAAGTTGAAATATTAAACACTGTGTATAGGCAGTTTAAGCAAACTATACATAAACAATACAACTAAACGATGTAAGCTTCAAGACGATAGAAATAACAAAGACTCTACATCGATGTAGTTAAAAATAAATAAAATATAAGTGTATGATATTTGTATTGGCTAAATTGTGACATGGATAAAATTAAACAACTATATTTAATAAATTCAAAAATTAATAACTTTAAATTTAAGATTATGATAAGAATTACAACTATTTTAATGATGCTTGCATTCACATTTGTTGGTTACTCCCAACAAGAAGTAGTGCAGGATTTTGAATCTTCACCATCCGTTGCAGGATTTGAAGGATTAGCTTCGGCTCAAATTATTGCTGACCCAACAACGGGTAATAATGGTAATGTATTTGAATTGGTAACCAACACTGGAGGAAACCCATGGCAAGGTGCTGAAGTAAACTTAGCAGATGAAAGTGTTTTGGACTTAACATCTGATATTACAATTTCTGTTGATGTGTATTCTACTGTTGCTTTTTCACCAATGGTGAAAGTTGAAAGTTCTCAAGGAGCTGCAGCAGCAGCAAATACCCAAGACCACACAGGAAGCGGTTGGGAAACCTTAACTTACAACTTCAACACAGGTTCTGATGGAACAGCAACAGCAGATGGTATTTATACTAAAGTTGTGTTTTTCCCTAACAGAGCATCAGATGACGCAGGTTGGAATACACCACCTATCGATGCAACTGTTTTGTTTGATAATATTGTAGGTGTTAAAACTGCTCTAGGAGACGAGCCAGTTGGAAACCCACCAAGCACAGCCGCTCCAACACCTCCAGCAAGAGAAGCAAGTTCTGTAATTTCATTATTTAGCAATGCTTACACTAATATTAATGTTACCGAATGGTCTGCTCCTTGGGATAGTGCTGAAATTGAAGATGTAGTAATAGATGGAGATGATACTAAGAAAATTACATTTGGAGGATTCTTAGGTGTCGATTTTGCAGCAAATGCATTTGATGCAACTGATATGACACATTTTCATATGGATTATTGGACAGATGAAACTGATTTAGACGGGAAAGTATTTAATCCAAAATGGTCTAATCATATGGATGGTAATGGAGAAACAAATGCTTATGACTTAAATAATCCAATACCTTCAGGTTCAACAGGTCAATGGGTTTCTCTTGATATACCTCTTACAGACTTTACGCCTGTTAATGGTGCAGACAGAAGCGCTTTTGCACAATTCTTAATTACATCTAACTTAGTTGGCGATGCGTATGTTGATAATATTTATCTTCATGACAATACAACTTTAAGTAGCGATACATTTAATCAAGCTGAATTTAAAACCTATCCAAACCCAACTTCTGATGTTTGGAATGTTCAAACTACTGAAAATATTCAAACTATTGAAATTTTCAATACGGTTGGAAAATTAGTAAAAGAAGTAACTGTAAACGGAAACCAAGCTGAAATTAACTCAGCTGATTTATCAACTGGGATCTACTTTGCAAGAATTTCTAACGAATTTGACCAAACAAAAACCATTAAGTTGATAAAAAAATAAACTAAATTTTAGTGTTTTAAGAGTATGTTTGAATTATTTTTGAACATACTCTTTTTTTATGACTACACTTAAGCAACTTGCCAAATTATTAAATGTTTCGGTTTCTACCGTTTCAAAAGCTTTAAGCGATGCGGACGACATTGGTGAAGAAACCAAAAAACGCGTAAAAGAACTTGCCGAAACACTCAATTACAAACCCAATAAGCTTGCGCTCGGACTAAAAAGCAATGTTACCAATACATTGGGCGTAGTAATACCCGATATTCTCAATCCGTTTTTTGCCGAAGTATTGTACGGAATTCAAAAACAAGCCAATAAAAAAGGCTATGACACCTTGGTTTGTATCTCAAACGAATCTACTCAAACGGAAATCAATGCTTTAGAACTATTAAAGCAAGGTAGAATAGATGGGTTTATTATTTCTCCGGCTTCAGAAACCATTCAGACCAATAACTTTTCTCATTTAGATGCAGCCAAAAACGAACGCATTAAATTTGTAATGTTCGATCGGGTAGACAACAAAATTGAAACGGACAAAGTAAGTATAGATGACCAAAAAGCGGTTTTTGATGCTACTGAATGGTTAATTAGTAAAGGGAAGTCCAAAATAGCTTACTTGAGTAATATCGAAAACTTAAACATTAGCTCAGACCGAAGAAATGGCTTTCATGAAGCTTTAGCAAAACATAAGATTGACCCCAATCCTAATTTCGAATTAAATTTAACCAATATTGAAACGGCCCACAAAACCATAGAAAGCTTCATCAAAACCCATGACTTTGATGCAGCTATTTCAGTGGATAACAATTCAGCTATCATGTTTCAAAGCTTGCTAAAATCTTTCCGTCCAGAACTTGTTGATCAAATTACTTGCATAGGTTTTGCCAATGCAAAAACTTCAAAATTAGCTTATCCACCTTTGAGCTATATCAACCAAAATGCAACGAAAATAGGGGAAAAAGCGGTAGATTTAATGATCGAGCGTATTAAAGATAAAAGTGATAACCCAAGCTACAAACAAATAAAAATAGCTACAGATGTAGTTGAAGTGTAATTGAAAAACCTTCAGACATGAAATTTATTAAAGAATTTAAAGAATTTGCAATTAAAGGAAACATGTTCGACATGGCTATCGGAATTATTATTGGTAGTGCTTTTAGTCAAGTAGTTTCTTCTTTAGTGAAAGACATCATCATGCCACCTTTAGGTTACCTAACCGGTAAAATTAATTTTGATAGTTACCAAATTGTATTGCAAGAACCCAGTGTGAATAAAGCAGGAGAAAAAATAGAGCTAGTCGCTATCAACTATGGCACATTCATTCAAACCTTATTCGATTTTGTAATTGTTGGATTTTCAATATTTTTTGTCATTAGGCTCTTTAATAGGTTGAGAACAAAAGCAGAAGATGAAACCAATGTAGTTGAAACTACACCTAAAAACCTAGAACTTCTTGCTGAAATTCGCGATTTATTAAAAGAACAAAACACCAAATAATACCGGTTCAAATAATGAATTCCATAACGGTTTTTTCGTTATAAAAGTACCTTAGCCCTAGTATTAAACCTTTCAATAGTTTTTTAGTCAAACTCATATCAATTTAACTATTAAATGTCGTTGGGAGAGCGAAATTGCTTTTTTTATATATGACGCTGTGAATAATTTGCATAGCTGGGCTACGGAAATCGTGAACAAGGAAATATATGGAAAAATGAATGAGCTATATAGCGTCATTTGATGATTAAATTGGTATTACATTCAAATTTATTGTTTCACTAAAAATAAAACGATGCTAAAAAAGTATTTTTATCTCTGTTTTGCTTTTACCATAGCACTATCTATCAGTTCTTGTAGTGTATTTCAATCGAAAAAAAGCAACTCAAAACAAGCGCAAGCGCAAAAAAAAGGAAGTAAAAAGGGCGGTATAAAACCTTATTCAAAGGTAATTACTAAAGATGCCAAATCAGACGATGGACTATTTACGGTTCATTTGGTAGATAATAAATACTTTTTTGAAATCCCCGACTCTTTATTTAATCGAGAAATGCTTATGGTTACTCGTATTGCCAAAACAGCTAGCGGAATTGGTTTTGGCGGCGGTAAGCAAAACGAGCAAGTTTTACGTTGGGAACAAAAAGGAGATAAAGTACATCTAAGAGTAGTTTCCTACAATGTTGTGGCAGCAGATTCCTTGCCCGTTCACGAAGCGGTAGTGAATTCCAATTTTGAACCCATTTTATATTCGTTTGATGTAAAAGCTAGAAAAAAAGATTCCATTAACAACAACACGGTTGTAGATGTAACCGATTTGTTTCAAAAGGACGTAAAAGCTATTGGCTTCCAAGACCGAAGAAGACAACAATATAAAGTACAGCGTTTAGATGATTCTCGCTCGTATATCGATACCGTTCGTTCGTATCCAAAAAACATTGAAGTTCGTCATGTAAAAACCTACAATGCCGGAAATCCACCTTCCAATTCTAGTACCAGCTCCATTTCTTTAGAATTTAGTAATTCTATGATTTTATTAGACAAAGAACCTTACCGCAGACGTTATTTCGACCAACGCGTGGGCTGGTTTGGTCGTGGTCAAGTAGACTACGGAATGGAAGCTCAAAAATCAGAAACCGTTCGTTATTTAGACCGTTGGAGATTAGAAGTGAAAGATGAAGACATCGAGAAATTCAAAAATGGGGAGTTAGTTGAACCGAAAAAACCCATTGTTTATTACATAGACCGAGCTACACCAGAAAAATGGGTGCCGTACATCAAACAAGGAATTGAAGATTGGCAAGTTGCTTTTGAAGCAGCTGGATTCAAAAACGCAATTATCGCTAAAGATCCACCAAGCAAAGAAGAAGACCCAGATTGGAGTCCAGAAGATGCACGTTACTCTGTAGTACGTTATTTGGCATCACCCATACCAAATGCCAACGGACCTCACGTTAGCGACCCGAGAAGTGGAGAAATTATTGAGTCGGATATCAATTGGTATCACAATGTAATGACCTTGCTCAGAAATTGGTTTTTTGTGCAAACCGCGGCCATTAATCCACAAGCACAAGGTGTAGAATTTGAAGACGAAGTAATGGGAAGATTAATTCGTTTTGTTTCTTCACATGAAGTGGGACACACTTTAGGTTTACCACACAATATGGCAAGTTCTTCGGCGTATCCTGTCGAAAAACTACGCGATCCTGAATTTACCAAAGAATTTGGAACAGCACCTTCCATTATGGATTACGCTCGTTTCAATTACATCGCTCAACCTGAAGATGGCGATGTCGCTTTAATGCCCGAAATTGGACCTTATGATAAATATGCCATCATGTGGGGTTACAAACCTATTTTAGATAAAACACCTAAGGAAGAAAAAGAAATTCTAGACCAATGGATTTTAGAAAAAGCAGACGACCCTATTTATCGATTTGGAAAACAACAAAGCGGTGGTGTAATCGATCCATCTGCTCAAACTGAAGATTTAGGAGACGATGCGATGTTAGCTTCTGAATATGGAATTAAAAACCTAAAAAGAATCGTTCCCAACTTAATTGAATGGACAGAAGAAAAAGGAAAAAATTACGATGATTTAGAAGAATTGTACAAGCAAGTTTTAGGTCAGTTTAATCGCTATATGGGACACACAACAGCTAATATTGGCGGTGTATACGAATACTATCATACTTACGACCAAGACATAGCCAACTACGTGCATGTAGATAAAGCACATCAGCAAAAGGCGATGCGTTTTTTACAAGAACAATTGTTCAGCACACCCGAATGGATGATAGATGCAGAAATCTTAAACAAATTTGAATTTGATGGCTATTTAGAACGTATTCGTGGTTACCAAGAAAGAACCTTAAACAACTTATTAGATTTCGGAAGATTTGCCAGAATGATGGAAAACGAAGAACTAAACGGAAACGAGGCTTATGCCATAGATGAAATGATGCTCGATTTACGTCAAGGATTGTTCAGCGAATTAAGTCGTGGTCAAGAAATTTCAAGAATAAGAAGAAACTTACAACGTGCTTACATCGCAAGAATGCATCATTTAATGACAGAAGAGCAATCCAGCGTTCCTGCTCGCTACCGTAGATACATCAACCAAAGTAGTATTGATGTTGAAAAAAGTGATATTCGTCCTTTAGTCCGTGCAGAGTTGAAACAATTAAAAAGAGACCTTCAACGCGGTTTAAATAGAACAAGCGATAAAATGTCCAGATATCATATTGAAGATGCTATTGCACGAATAGACGATATTTTAGATCCTAAGGGGTAAGTTGAAGCTAATGTATTTTATAATGTTTAGCATTTACCTTTAATTGCTTGAAGTTCGAGCGAAGTCGAGAACAACATACATCTCGACTTCGCTCGATTTTGAAACACTCTCGGTTCGAGTTCAGGGAAATTTTGAAAATTTATTTAAAGTTGAGCAATGAAAAATGTTAATTTAAACTACTGCATTAATCTTTTCCCTTCCATTGATGGAAGGGCAAGGGATGGGTGTAAACTAACACAAAAACACCCTTTGCCTTTCGGCATTTCCCTGCAGGGAAATAATTTTTAACTAAACTTGTTCACTAAAAGTAAAATCAACTAAAAACGTTTGAGTTGAAGCTCAAACCAAAACAAGCCACGCTAAGTTAGTGTGGCTTGTTTTTTTCTTCAATCCAAAGTGACATGTATTTTGTGCTTTGCAACTGATTTTGATGTAAAATCTGACCGTAGAAATGCTGCTGCCGGTGTTTTGTTAAGTCGCTTTCAATTTGATGCAGCTTTCCTTCAAATAAGTTAGTAAAACTGTCTTTTGAGAAGCGTTTTTTCAAAATTTCAACTGCATTTCGTTGTGCTTTATTCCAACGTTTTTCTAAAGTATATAACAAAATAGCTTGTTTGGCAATTTCTTTTGGTGTGTTGGCAATTTCTCCTGCCCAAGGCAAATCGCCAGGCATTCCTTCTACGCCTATACTGGTAGTTACACTTGGCGTTCCTGTAAGCAAAGCGTCTAATAATTTTCCTTTCAATCCTGCGCCAAACCGAAGTGGAGCTAAAAGCACCTTTGCATTTTGAATGACTTCTAGTGCATTTTTTGCTCTTCCTTTTACTAAAAAGCCTTGTTTTTCATTATTCAACTGCTTCACTTTTTGTTTAGCATAAGCACCATAAATGTGCAATTCTGCTTCAGGAAGTTCTTGTTTGATCAAAGGCCAGATTTGCTCTTTCAAAAACAAGACCTGATCCCAATTGGGTGCATGCAAAAAGTTTCCGATGCTCACAAAATGGCTTCTGCTAGAAAATGAATTGAAACTAGCACTATTCGGGATTTTACTTTCACTTAAAAGAAAAGGCAGATAAAATAGTTGAGAAGGCTTCACATCAAAATGACGTTGCAAAATATGCATTTCAGCTTCAGAAATCATCAAACTTACATCACAGCGCAAAATAGAAGCAATTTCGCGTTTCGCACTTTCCGTAAAAAGCAAATTTGGTTTAAAGTTGATGTTTTGTTTTACGGCTTCATGTCTGGCTTTTCTAAGAAAATGTAAATCTTCTGTATCTAAAATAGTAATGGTATGCGGACATATTTGATGCACCCGCCAGCCCAATTGTTCTTCCATGATAAAACGGTCGAATAACACATGTGTAGGTTCAAATGCTTTTAGAAATTCGTCAAAGCTTTTATGATTGATCTGGATAGCCACTTCTTTCACCTTTTGCCTTTCCAATGCTTCACTATGTGAAGTCTTTTGAGCTGCACAAGCAAAGGAAATTTCAAAACCCCAATCCAAGAATACATCGATGAGTTGAAGCATTCGGCTACCTGCTGCAGAAGACGAAGGCTCTGGCCAAACCATTCCTAAAATAAGTAGTTTTTTCATGGTGTAATGATATGCATTTTAGTTCGACAGCTTCTAAAAAATTGTACATTTGATGTATGACTGCAGCAAAAGCAAATTTACGTCCCGAACTTTGGGTAGACAAATATTCAGATTATTTGTTCAATTATACCATATCGCGTGTAAACGATCGGGATTTGGCTAAAGATTTAGTAGCTGAAACTTTTTTAGCAGGATTAAAATCGAAAGACAAATTTAAAGGTGATGCTACGGAAAAAACCTGGTTGGTTGCTATTTTGAAACATAAGATTATCGATTTTTATCGGAAAAAGAATTCCAAAAAAGGAAAAGCAGAAGTAAGAATGAACTATGTAAATAGTGACGATCAACAGGGCAATTGGCTTGAAGAACGAGTACAAAATGACGACCCTAATGCAGATCAAAATTTAGAAAACTCCGAATTAGGATCAGCCATTTACGATTGCATTGAGCTCCTAAACCCGCAACACGCGGCGGTTTTTAAAATGAAGAACATCCTTGAATACGATAATGAAGTTATTTGTAATGAACTGGGAATTACCACGTCTAATTTATGGGTAAGCATTCACCGAGCTAAAAAACAATTGGCAGATTGCTTAGGCTCAAATTGGTTTTAATAAGATGAAAAACGAAGAAAACATACCCAGATCTTGCTTAAAAGTAGGTCATTATATAGATAAAAATCAATACAACGAAACTAGCTTTTGGGAACGTTTACGTATACAATTGCACATCATCAATTGCCAGCGGTGTAAGCAGTACAACAAAATAAACGAAAAATTAACCAACTTATTAAAAAAACCAAAACTGAGTGCTTTAGAGAAAGACGAGAAAGAAGAACTCAAAAACAGATTAAAATTCTAAGATTTACTTGCTGCTAAAATTAAATCTGCAGTTCGTTCACTAGCACCTACTCCGCCTAATTTTTTATGAAGCAAATCGTAATCATTCAAAATCCGATTTCTATTCTCAATTTCTAAAATGGCTTCTAATTCCTGTTGAAGTCGCTTTTCGTTAAAGTCATTTTGAATTAACTCGGTTACCACTTCGCGATCCATAATTAAATTTACAAGCGAAATATACTTCAACTGAACAATGCGTTTGGCAATATGATACGAAATGAAATTTCCTTTATAACAAACCACTTCGGGTACTTGAAACAAAGCCGTTTCTAAAGTAGCCGTACCCGATGTTACCAAAGCAGCATGCGAAATACTCAGCAAATCGTAGGTTTCATTTTTCACCAAAACCACTTGCGTATTTTTGATGAACTGCATGTAAAATTCGTCTTCTTGGCTTGGTGCACCTGCAATTACAAACTGGTAATCCGGAAAATGCTTCAACATGGTTAACATGCTTTGTAGCATTTTGGCAATTTCTTGTTTTCGGCTACCGGGTAACAATGCGATGATGGGTAAATTGCTTAATTGGTGTTTTTTTCTGAATGCTTCTTCATTTACTTCAGCTCTATTTTCAATAGCATCTAACAACGGATGCCCAACAAAATGCACCGGAAATTGATGTTTTTCTTCATAAAAATCCTTTTCAAAAGGAAGAATTACGTACATGTGGTCAACATCGCGTTTGATGTCTTTAATTCGGTTTTCTTTCCAAGCCCAAATTTGGGGTGAAATGTAGTAATGCGTGGTAATTCCGTTGATTTTTGCCCATTTAGCAATCCGCATATTGAAGCCGGGATAATCGATAAAAATGATGGCATCCGGTTGAAATTTAGCAATATCTGCTTTGCAAAACTTGATGTTTTTCAGAATGGTTTTCAGGTTGGTAATTACTTCCCAAAACCCCATAAAAGCCAAATCGCGGTAGTGCTTTACTAAATTTGCTCCGGCCGCTTCCATTAAATCTCCACCCCAAGCTCTAATTTCAGCATGAGCATCCTTTTTGCGAAGTGCTTTTATTAAGTTCGCCGCATGCAAATCTCCAGATGCTTCACCAGCAATGATGTAGTATTTCATTTTGCTTTTTTCAATATAAGGAACAAAGTTAAAATTAAAAGCGAAGCTAAACTTCTATTTTGCTTTTTGCTTTGTATTTTCTTCTTTTGAAAGATTCACCTTTACAACAAAACCAAGGCTTTCTAGGATTACCCAGCATTTGTTACCCGAAACGTATTTTACATTTCCTTCTTGGCCTTCAAAACCCAATTCGCTTAAGTCTATTTTTTGACCGGGCTTAATGGCTTCCACTTCAGCACTCACCACATTGGGTTTTTCTAAAGAATCCCGCAAGGCTTCTACTTCTCTTTCGCTGACTATGGCAGGTTTTTTAGCCCAAAATAGAAAACGTAATGCCCCGTTAAACTCAAACACAATTTGACGATTAGAAGGTTTTGCTTTTACCAAAATCATAGACGGCAATACAGGAACTTGTACTTTTTTCTTTCGGTCACTCCATTGCCTTACTTCTGTTTTGGTCGGGCAATAAGCTTCAATCCCAGCTGTATTGAGCTGTTTGGCTAAATTTCTAGATGTATTCGGTTTGGTATACAGTACCAACCATTGTTCATCTTCTTTTTCAATAATTTTCAAGGTAGTTAGTTTTACACAAAAATAGGTATTCATCTTTTTTTTTCCATGTTTTTTGTAGTTTTCCTGAAAGCGGGAAAGAAGTCCTTTGATACTGTGGAACTAACGACAAGCAGATTCCGCATCTACGTGCGGAATGACAGTTTCTGATGTGTGTTGTTGTTTTATTCCGCATCTGCGTGCGGAATGACAGGTTTTTGGGTGTTTTTTTCATTTTGTCATTCCGACAGAGCAGCTTTTTCAGCTTCGACGAGGAATCTCATAACTATGGAATTGCTAAGTTAGTACTTAAAACATCACAGAAAAAAACTACCTATTACTACTTCAATTCAAGAAAAAACAACATATTTAAAAAAACAATTTAGCATTGAAATTTCAATTTAAAGAATTCAGTATACAACAAGATAAAACCGCTATGAAAGTTGGCACAGATGGTGTTTTGCTTGGTGCTTGGGCTTCATTAAAACACCAACCAGATGCTATTTTAGACATTGGTGCAGGAACAGGAATCATTGCTTTGCAAATGGCACAACGAAGTACAGCCGAATTGATTGATGCTATCGAACTAGACGATGATGCATTTGAGCAATGTGTAGATAATTTTGAAAACAGCCCGTGGAGCGACCGACTGTTTTGCTATCATGCCAGCTTTCAGGAGTTTGTGGAAGAAATAGACGAAACCTACCAAAGTATCGTTTCCAATCCACCTTTTTTTAATCAGAAAAATGAAACGAGACCAAGCAATGCAAGAAATACGGCTCGGTTTACAGACACGCTTCCATTTGAAGATTTGCTGTCTGGAGTGAAGCAATTATTGACAAAAGATGGTGTTTTTTCCTGCATACTTCCCGAAGAATATCACCAAGAATTTATTGATTTAGCAAAAACTAGCAACTTGTTTTTAAACCGAGTTTGCTTTGTAAAAGGAAATCCAACTTCACCCGTAAAAAGATGCTTAATGGAATTTTCATTTCAACAAAAAGAACTGCAAACAGAACACTTAATCATAGAATTGGAACGACATCAATACACCAAAGATTATATCGCGCTAACCAAGGATTTTTATCTAAAAATGTAAAAAAAGCTTTTTGGTTGTTCAGTTAGAAATTTTCAGTATTTTGTTGACACTAATGTTGATTGCCGATAAAGGCAGGTGCAAGAATAATATATGCTTTAATAATAGTGCATTCGTGGTTAAATATGATATAAATATAATCTTCTATGGAAAAAAACAGATGCGATTGGTGCAAAGGAAATGATTTGTACATCAAGTATCACGATGAAGAATGGGGCGTGCCCAAAACCAAGGACCAAGAATTGTTTGAATTGCTGGTTTTAGAAAGCTTTCAAGCTGGTTTAAGTTGGTTAACCATATTGAAGAAAAGAGAAAACTTCAGAAATGCTTTTAAACACTTTCAAGTTGAAGAAGTAGCTGCTTTTATGGAGAAAGATGTTTCCAGTTTGCTTCAAAATGAAGGAATTATTCGGCATCGTGGTAAAATTGAAGCGACCATCAATAACACGAAAGCTTTTATGGAAATTCAAAAAGAGCACAAAAGTTTTTCTGCTTTTTTATGGAAGTATGTCAATCATCAACCCATTCAAAATCAGTTTCAAAACCTTGCTGATCTTCCAGCTCAAACAAAAATCAGTCAACAACTCAGTAAAGATTTAAGAAAATTAGGCTTCAAGTTTATGGGGCCAACTACAACCTATGCTTTTATGCAAGCTGCTGGTTTGGTGAATGATCATTTGGTGGGGTGTTTTCGCTATAAGGAAGTGAAAGAATTACATCAAACTTTCAAATAACTCAAAAAGGCTTCTCTACTAATTTCCTCTGCACCTAAACTCGCTAAATGGTCGGTGTACATCTGGCAATCGATGAGTTTTATTCCTTTTTCTCGTAATTGCTGCACCCACCAAATAAATGCATATTTGGAAGCATTACTCACTTTGGTAAACATGCTTTCGCCACAAAATATGTTTTGTTCTTCAACATAAATGCCATACAAACCACCAACTAAAGCACCATCTTTCCAAACTTCTACAGACTTTGCATAACCTAAACCATGAAGTTTAATATAGGCTTTTTTCATTTCGTTGGTAATCCAAGTTCCGACTTGTCCATTTCTGGGAACG
This sequence comes from Psychroflexus planctonicus, assembly GCF_014640195.1. GTDB lineage: Bacteria > Bacteroidota > Bacteroidia > Flavobacteriales > Flavobacteriaceae > Psychroflexus > Psychroflexus planctonicus. The sequence goes on along the minus strand of NZ_BMGM01000009.1, from coordinate 4,759 downwards.
TTAGCACAATTGTCGATTACAGCTTCAAAATTTTGATCGACACTAACTTCAAAAGCTTGTTTTTTAAACAATTGTTTCATGCTTTTTGAAATTTTCAATTTTTCTGGAAACAGCACCATTCTTGGGTCGGGACTCCACCATAAAATGGGTTCACCTTCATTATACCACGGAAATATTCCTTTTTGGTAAGCAGTTAATAAACGCTTTGGGTCTAAATCACCACCAATGGCTAACAAACCTTCAACATTAGCTTGGCTTGGATGTGGAAAATGAAATGAAGAAGGATTTAAAAACATGCTAATTGAAAAGTCTAATTTTTGATTGAAACCTACTCAACATGATTCAATTTTAATTGAATGAATGTTATTGTTCTTGAAAAAAGAAAAATAATTAAAATCTATAATTTTAATTTATGGCATCACCGCGTAATTTCCTAAATGCTTTTTGTGCATCAACAAAATAAATGCTATCGGGATGATCAAAAATAATTTTCTCGTAGTATTTTTTTGCTTTGTCAGGTTCATTCAATTGATTTTGATACAGTTTTGCAATGGCAAATAAGGCATCGTCTGCCAGCACATCTAAAGGATAAAATTCAATGATTTGTTGGTAAGCATCAGCAGCAGCTTCAAAATTATTCAACTTTTCATGAATTTTAGCTTTTCTAAACAAAGCTTCGTCTTCAATAGGTTCGCCGTTAAAATCAGTTAACACTTCATCTAAAATTGTAAGTGCCATTTCATTTTGCTCTTGGAATTCTAATAAATCAGCTTTTGCTACTTTTTGCAAGGCGGTTTGAATAGAGTCTTGATAAGAATTATCTTTTATATGTCTTGCCAGTGACATTGCATCGTTGGCGATGAATTGTGAAGTTGCTTTTTTAAGCACATCCAATTGGGTAACCGCCCAGTCAAAATCGCCTTTATAATAGCTGGTTTTTGCTACTTTAAATTTTGCTTCTTGAGCCATGTCTGTGTTCTTGACTAGCTTTTCAACTTGAGAATAATAAATTAAAGCCTGATTAAATTGTTCTTCTAACACAAAAATATCTGCTAAAAGTATTTTTGTAGTGGCTTGCGTAAATGTATTAATAGACTGAGATAGCAATTGATTGATGCTTTGTTTAGCTTCTTCTTTTTCTTGCAATTGAAAAGCTAAAAAGCGAGCTTGCAATAATTGTAAAGCAGCTGTATTTGGTTTTCTTTCGTAGGTAGTTAAAAAGTTTTCAAAATCAGTTTTTATAGCTTCATATCGATTTGCATTTGCAAAAGCAACTTTTTGTTCCATTAATTCCTGAATGGCACGAAGCTGAATCCGTTGGTTTTGAGCTTCATCGATTACATAATTTAATATAGGTTCAGAAACCGCTACATTAAGAGTATTGTCTCCAGCTACTTGAGCAAGTTCTATAATGCGATCGAATTTTGGGTTTTCCGATCGTTTGTAAATGGCTTTTTCTTGAGCAAAAGCTTTATTGAAATCGCCTTCTTGCACAAACAGCCAACTTAAAAGTTGATTGTATAATACATTGGGTTTTTTCTGAAGCTCTTTTAATAATAATCTTTTAAATACAATATTGGCTTCACTTTGTGGGTCTTCAGTTATATATTCATTGAAGTTTCGGCTAACTACGTTGAAGTAATTGGGACTTTCTAAAATAAGATAGATGTAATTTTGAAACATCTTTTCTAAATTTCCCTGTTCGCCGTAAATTCGAGCCAATTGAATTTTATAATTTATCCTTGGTTGCAACTCATTGGCTTTTTCGTAAACCATGGCAGCTTCATCTAGCAAATTGTATTCTTGAAATGCCTGACCAACCGAATAAGCAAAATTTGGATTTTCGCTGATGCTTTCTATTGCTATTTGGTATCGTTTTTCAGCTAAATCATTTTTATCTTGGCGTTGGTATATTTGTCCCAATTCTACGTCTATATTGGGATATCTGTTGGTGCTCTTCAAATAATTCAATAAAACTTCTTCAGCTTCATCAAGCTGTTCTAATTCTGTAAGTGCTTTGGTGTAGGCTAGAAGGTATTTTTGGGAACGTGGCTGTTTTTCATATAAACTTTTAAAAATGCTTTTGGCTTTTTCATATTCACCTTGGTCAAGGTAATTTTCACCTAAGCTAAATGATTGTCCAAATGAAATGGAGCAACAGAAAAAAAGTATATAAAAAAAGTTTTTCATAAAGCTAAAATACAAATTTAGCCTGTTTAAACTATTCATTTTAAAGCGACTTTAGCGATTCTTTTAAAAATATGGTAAGCTTTAAAACTTGCTTTACTTTCAAGTGTTAAAAATGTATCTTTGCCCCTTTAAAAATTTAGCCATGCAATTATCTGAACAAGAACAAGTACGACGTAAAAAATTAAGTGACCTCCGCAATATGGGAATTAACCCGTATCCAGCAGATTTATTTCCTGTTCAACATACTTCTAAACAGCTTAAAGCTGAATATGAAGAAGGTAAAAACGTACTAATTGCTGGCCGATTGATGTCCAGAAGAATACAGGGGAAGGCTTCTTTTGCTGAAGTACAAGATGCCGAAGGAAGAATTCAAGTATACTTTAATCGTGATGAAATTTGTACTGGTGAAGACAAAACCTTGTACAATGATGTATACAAGAAACTACTTGATATCGGCGATTTTGTGGGTATTGAAGGGGAACTTTTTACAACCCAAGTAGGCGAAAAAACTGTTTTAGTAAAAAACTTTAAACTGTTGAGTAAGGCATTGAAGCCTTTGCCCATTCCTAAAAAAGACAAAGAAGGCAACGAATACGACGGGTTTACCGATGCCGAAATGCGTTACCGCCAACGTTATGCAGACTTAGCGGTGAATCCGCATGTAAAAGAAATCTTTGTAAAACGAAACAAGTTGTTTACCGCCATGCGAAACTTTTTTAATCAAGAAGGATACATGGAAGTAGAAACTCCTGTTTTGCAATCCATTCCAGGTGGAGCAGCGGCACGACCTTTTGTAACGCATCACAATGCCTTAGACATTCCGTTGTACTTGCGTATTGCCAACGAATTATACTTGAAACGCTTAATTGTAGGTGGTTTTGATGGTGTATACGAATTCTCTAAAAACTTCCGTAACGAAGGAATGGACCGCACCCACAATCCAGAATTTACGGCTATGGAAATTTATGTAGCCTACAAAGATTACAATTGGATGATGGAGTTTACCGAGCAATTGCTAGAACATTGCGCGATACAAGTAAATGGAACCACCAAAGCAACTTTTAAAGAACACGAAGTAGATTTTAAAGCGCCTTACAAACGCATTAGCATGACGGACGCCATAAAAGAATTTACCGGATTTGATATTACCGGTAAAACCGAAGAAGAGTTGCGAAAAGCGGCTACAGAAATGGACATTGAAGTAGATGAAACCATGGGTAAAGGCAAGCTAATTGATGAGATTTTTGGTGAAAAATGTGAAGGTAACTTTATACAACCCACCTTTATTACAGATTATCCAAAGGAAATGAGTCCGTTGTGTAAAGAACATCGAGATAATCCAGAACTCACTGAACGTTTTGAGTTGATGGTTTGTGGTAAGGAAATCGCCAATGCCTATTCTGAATTAAATGATCCAATTGACCAACGGGAACGTTTTGAAGAGCAACTGAAACTCGCCAAAAAAGGAGACGATGAAGCAACTGAATTCATTGACTATGACTTTTTACGCGCCTTGGAGTACGGAATGCCCCCAACATCAGGATTAGGAATTGGTATGGACCGATTGATCATGTTTTTAACTAACAATCCTGCTATTCAAGAAGTCTTATTCTTCCCACAAATGCGCCCTGAAAAGAAAAAAGTAGAATTAACCGATGAAGAAAAAGTTGTGGTAGAAGTATTGAAAAAACAGTCGCCACAAGAATTAGATGCGGTAAAAGCAGCTTCTGGTTTAAGCAATAAAAAATGGGATAAAGCTACCAAAGGTCTTCGTAAAAAAGATGTTGCCAAAGTGGATAAAACCGATGATGGTTTGTTTATTGGTCTGATTTAATGAACATCCTGCTTCCGCGATATCTGTCAGTTGTTACTCGGATTTTAAATCCGAGTGAAACTATTTAATTAAAACAAAAACAAAAAACTGAGACTCCGCATAATTTTTTTTCAAAATTATGCGGAGTCTCATTATTATAAAACCCTAAAGTTTGTGTTTGTTTAGATTTCGGATGGTGAAGATGTGAAGTTACAAACTCCTATGTTTGTTTTATCTTTAAAAAGTAGTGGTGAGAGATGAGAGCCTATTGCAAACTTAATAGCTTTTTCAAAGTATATTCATGCGAAGATCATAGCCTCATCTCTTTCTTTCTCTTAGAGTTTAAACAGAATGTAATGCACATAAGCTTCTAGTTTTTGTAGCAACAATATCCAACCAGGAGAAAAAACGAAGGGAGACATCCACTTTTATTTATTAACCTGTAAAACTTAATTATGAAATTATTAAAGCAAATTGTGGGTATTGATGTTGCCCAAGTTGAACTGGTTTGTTGTTATGCAGTATTATCAGATGATTTAAAAACATTTATTAGAACTTTTGCAACCTTTAAAAATAACAGCAAAGGATTTTCAAAGCTTCTCAAATGGCTTAAAGAACTGCAGACTAATGAATCTGATTTAATTTTTGTAATGGAAGCAACTGGTGTATATCATGAGAATTTGGCACATTGGCTCCATAATAAATCTTTTAGTGTTAGTATAGTTCTTCCTAATAAGATTAGTAATTATGCTAGAT
>NZ_BMGM01000008.1 GCF_014640195.1 Psychroflexus planctonicus | reverse complement strand
GTTGTTTTCCTGATCGCTTTCGTTGGCGTAGAAGACTACTTCGAGTGCGTTATTCGCATTGGTGATTTCTTCGATTTTTTGACTTAAGTCGAAACTCGATGTTTCATCGGTCGTACTGCCGCTCTCCACATCGTCACATTCCGCTAATAAGGTTGGTGGGGTGATTTCTGGTAATGGATCGACAATGAGTTCTATCGGTTCGATGTTGTAGCAGTCTAGCGGTGATGCGGGATCGCTTACGCGTACATAAACCGTTTGTGGTGATGTTTGGTTTTGGTAAGCCGTCGGGGTGCCAATCAGTCCGCTGTTGTTGTTGGCGGCGTTTTCACTTAGGTGGTAACTGATCTCGAAGTCTTCCGTGTTTTGACCTTCGACAAATAAATCTTCTTCTACTTGGGTTAAATCGAAAAATTGAATGCCCGTTTCATTCGTGTCGCAGGCGATTATCGGTTCGATTTCTTCTAGTAAAGGTGAATCATAAACGAATAAATCTAAGGTGGTGGTTTGGACGCATTGCAAGTCTTCTATTTCTTGGAAAATACGTACATAAAGTGTTTGTTGACTTGGTTCTACGTTGGCATAAGGTGATGCCAATGGGTTTTGGCCCGTTTCTGCATCTGATGCAGTAGGGTGAAAACTCACTTGTACTTCTGGGTCTTCTAAAAAGTTGATCTCGTCTACACGACTAGCTAAATCAAATCCTGAGAAAAATCCATCGTTGTTTTCATCACAGGCTTCTAATGGAGTGACTTCTAAGTTAACATCGGTGGTTTCTATCGTGTCGATTTGGAAACTATCAATGGCAAAACAATCTTCAACACTATTTACATTGTCTATTCGTACCCAAATTTCTTGGGGTGCGCTTTCAAATGCAGTAGGGTCTACAATTGGATTTACCCCGCCGTTAGCATCCGCAAATTCTTCAAAATAACTGATGCTGTAGTCTGCAGCAGGTTGATTAGCTCCTAATACCAAGCCGTTTTGCTGGGTTAAATTGAATAAACCTTCACCGGATTCACCAATTTGACATTCGTCTATCGTGGGTAAAGGATTGGCTACTTGGACGTTGAATAAATTAATTTCAAAACTAAAAACACTTGAACATCCACCAGCTTCTTGAGTTCTAGTGATTAAAACATAAATGTCTTGTGTTTGAATATCTTCTGGCAACTGATAGTTAGTTGCATTGGTTATTTCATTGACTTCATTTTCTGCATCTGCCTCAGTTAGGAAGTACTGAACACTTTCAACATCATCTGGATCGTTAACTTCCATTGATGTTAGATTGTTTTGAGTTAAGTCGAATGTTTCAGTAAAAGAAAAATCACCACACAGGTTTAAATCAATGGTTTGTTCAATTTCAATTTCGTTACAAGCAAATAATTCAAAAGAACGTACTAAAATACAGTCTAAATTTTCTAAACTACGAATGGCAACAAATGCAGTGTTCTCTTGACCTGCATCATAATTTGATGGGTCTGCAATAGGATTTTCATAATTTAATGCATCTTCTTCTGTTTCGAAATATGCAAACTCAACATCATCTAAGCTTTGACCATCCAAAACAATATCATCATTTTCTGTAAGATCAAAAAATGTAGGATCATTCGGATCTATTGGCTCAACTACTAAAGGTTCGCCTATATTTAAAATAGTAGTTATAATATCAAAACTACTTATGCTTGAACAGGATGTTAATAAATCATTTTGAATACGTACAAAAATGGTTTCTAATTCGTTTGCTGGTTGGTAAGCTTCAGGGTTAATTATAGGGCTTGTTCCATCAAGTGCATCAGCTTCAGTTGTGTAAAAAGAAATTGATAAATCATCTTGGTTTATACCATCTACATTAACTCCTACTTCATTTAAATTTACTTCAGCATCTTCTAACTCTTCTTCACATAGCTCTACATCTTCAATTTCGTTCTGAAAAGCAGGTGAATCAAAATAATTGACATCTATTGTTCCGTCAACATAAGTTCCGCTTATAGGATTTGTAGCTGTAAGTCTATAGGTTCCCCCAGGACTTTCAACAACTAAAGTTGACTCATCTTCATCAGGAATAACTTCAAACTCTTCTGTATCTTCATTAAAAATCTCCCAAACATATTGAATTTGATCACTAACCAAATCTGCAGGAAGCGATGAAGTAATGGTATATTCTTCACCAACGCATAAATCTACATCATCACCTAAAATAGGACACCCAGAAACACCTGCTCCCGCTTCACCAGCATTGGTTTGCTGAAAACTGATAAAACCAGGGCTTTGATTGTAATTTGTAATTAATACAATGTAAAAATCTCCATCTTGTGCATTTGGAATGGTCATATCTTCTATCGGAGCTGCAGAAAAACTACAATCTACTTCATTGGCTGAAGTTAGATTGTCACAATTTCCTTCAGGCGAATCGAAAGGTCCCCAAATAATAAAATCAACGTCTAATGTGGGATTATTAAAATCTGATGAAGTGTCTTGTTCTAAAAGGAATTCAAAATCTCCTGAACCTTCCACCTCCATGTAAAACCAAGCTGGATAAGGCTGAGAACCTAAACAACCATAATCAGGTCCAGGTTCTGCTGATGTAGCACCACCGGGAGTTTGATTGTTGATATTTGGAAAGAAAAACAACTCTCCACCGGCACAAAAAGGCTGTGCATCTGCGCAGGAATCACTGGTTCTTGAAATTACTTCTACACTAGCTAAATCTGTATTTAAAGTTTCACAACCAAATTGATCAATTACGGTAACTTGAACGGTATACTCTAAAACCGCTTCAAAAGCATGTTGCACAAACGGCTCATCTGTTGTAGCAGTTTCTCCATCACCAAAATCCCATTCGTAAGTATAACTTTCATTATCTAGACCTTCGTGGTCAACTTCAATAGTAACCGGAATAAAATCTCCCACTTCATAATTCCCAGTTGTAGCATTAAAAGTTGATGGTTGCAGGCTAACTAAAGTTGAAGGAATGTCTTCACAAGGTTCACGACAACCCGCATCAAAAGCAATTTCAGCAGAAATAAATGCTGGCACAAAATTTGATTCAATTTGTATTGTTAAACATCCGGTTGGATTATCATCAGCATCAGATGCAGATACTAGACCAAGCGAACCGTCGTAAGGAATTTCGTTGGCTGTTATATCGTCTCCATCATAAATAGTAAAATCAATCAAACTAGGAATGTTGAATGCAGTAAAATCCAAGGTACTAATTTGCGTGTCATCATCAGGACAAATAGTGAACACAATATCTACACCGCTCAAATTACTGTCTTCGTTGTTGATGAAAAATGAATCTTCACAAGATGAAACACTAGCAAAACCATCACCATCAATAATATCGATAATATTGGTTTGAGCATTAACTGTAAGGCTTATTAGGGAAATAAAAAGTAAAATATATTTCATTGTGTGTTAATTATTGTGAAATGGGTAAAAGACCGATAATATAGTTAGTGCTTTCAGAGTAATAATAAATAGCCTCTGTATTATAGGTATTCAATTTATATTTGTACGGATTGAATTCTTTATAATCTTCAGGAAGATTAAAATCTAAATTCGGATTGTATTGTTTAATTTTATAAACACTAGACATATTAGTTAAAGTTAGCTCTTCTGGAAACGAAGATGCTTCATAAAAGGCTAATCTTTCTAAAATTCCTTTATAGAAATCAATTGACTTTTGGTTGCTTTTAATAGCATCCTGAGTAGCATCAAGATAGACATCAGTAACAAATTTTTCAAAATTTTCAACATTTGCTTCACCGATTTTTTCCTGAGCAAACAAACTAGAAAGTCCTATGAAAAATAAAATAATTGTGTATTTAAATGTGTCCATACGTAAAATTTAAGAGTGCCGAAAAATAATGAAAATATAACAAAACATGTAGCTAATAAATAATTATTATAACTCTAACAATACTTAAAAGCCTTAAAAGCGTAAAAAACATATATTTGCAACTACATTTATTGAATATGAAATTAGACGAAAAAGTCACTGAAATAGGTGATAATCACGTAGGAACATCTTCGGAAACACCATTAAGAACAGATGCATTTGATCTTTCGGATGAAGAAAAAAGAGAAAAAATAAATCATCACGTGGCTGAAATTATGCACACATTAGGATTGGATATGACAGATGATAGCCTTAGTGGGACTCCTAACCGAGTAGCGAAAATGTTTGTTAATGAAATTTTTTCTGGTTTGAATCCAAAAAACAAACCCAAAGCATCCACTTTTGAAAATAAGTATAAATACGGAGAAATGTTAGTTGAAAAAAACATCACCGTATATTCAACTTGCGAGCACCACTTACTTCCTATTGTAGGTAAAGCTCACGTTGCTTATATTTCTAGCGGAAGAGTTGTTGGGCTATCTAAAATGAATAGAATTGTTGACTATTTTGCTAAACGTCCGCAAGTACAAGAACGCTTAACTATGCAAATTGTAAAGGAATTACAAATTGCCTTAGACACAGAAGACGTGGCTTGTGTAATCGATGCCAAGCACCTTTGTGTAAATTCTCGTGGTATTCGGGATATTGAAAGTTCAACCGTTACCAGCGAATTTGGCGGAAAATTCAAAGAAAAAAACACACGTAAAGAATTTTTAGAATACATTACCTTAGACACCAAATTTTAAGCTTTACTTATGGCTTTATACAACCAACAAGAAATTTATATTTACAATTCGCAAACTTCTAAAAAAGAAAAATTTTCTCCTGTAAACGAAGGTTTAGTAGGTATGTACGTTTGTGGTCCAACCGTTTACAACAAAGTTCATTTAGGAAACTGCCGAACCTTTATTTCATTCGATTTGGTTTTCCGTTATTTGAAATATTTGGGATATAAAGTTAGGTATGTAAGAAATATTACTGATGCTGGTCATTTGGAAAACGATGCCGAAGAAGGTGAAGACCGCATTGCCAAAAAAGCACGTTTGGAAGAGTTAGAACCTATGGAAGTAGTGCAAAAATACACCGTAGATTTTCACGATATTTTGCGTGAATTCAATAACATTCCTCCGAGTATCGAACCAACAGCAACTGGTCATATAGTAGAACAAATTGAAATCATCAAAACCATTCTTGATAAAGGTTTAGCTTACGAAGCCAACGGCAGCGTATATTTTGATGTTATGGAATACCATAAAAACAACCATTACGGAATTTTAAGCGGCCGTAAACTAGAAGACTTAATTGCCAATACAAGAGAACTTTCAGGTCAATCTGAAAAGAAAAACCCTCAAGATTTTGCCTTGTGGAAAAAAGCCGAACCGCAACACATTATGCGTTGGCCTTCGCCTTGGGGTGTTGGTTTTCCAGGTTGGCACTTGGAATGTACTGCTATGAGCACCAAATATTTAGGGGAAGAATTTGATATTCACGGTGGCGGAATGGATTTGAAATTCCCACACCACGAATGTGAAATTGCTCAAGGAAAGGCATCCACAGGAAAAGACCCCGTTCGCTATTGGATGCATGCCAACATGCTTACGCTAAACGGTAAGAAAATGGCAAAAAGCACGGGAAACAACATTTTACCTGAAGAAATTTTTACGGGAAACAGCAAGCACCTTTCCAAAGCTTACGCTCCAACAGTTGCTCGTTTTTTTATGCTACAAGCCAACTACAGAAGCGTTCTAGATTTTTCAGATGAAGCACTTCAAGCCGCAGAAAAAGGATTTGACCGTTTGATGGAAGCGATTGATCAAGTTGAGAAATTACCTACTTCTGCAGATTCTTCCGTAGCCATTTCAGCATGGAAACAGAAGTGCTATGATGCCATGAATGACGACTTTAACAGTCCTATCCTAATTGCACATTTATTTGATGCAGTAAAAATGATCAATTCCATTAAAGCTAAAAAAGAAAAGATTTCTGAAGCTGATCGAAAAATACTTCAAGATACTTTGCAAAGCTTCACTTTTGATGTACTTGGGCTAAAAACTAAGGAAGCTTCTGTAAAAAAAGACCAAAATTCTACTCAGGTAGATTCGTTGGTGAATATGTTGATTAACTTACGGGCGGAAGCAAGGGCCAATCGCGATTTTGCTACTAGCGACAAAATTCGTGACCAATTGCTTGAAATGGGTGTGGAATTGAAAGACCACAAAGACGGAACCGATTTTATTGTAAAACCCTAAAGATGTGTTGAAGAAAATACTGGCGTTTCCGTTTATCCTACTTATTCAGATTTACCGATACGGAATTTCGCCATTTACTGCTTCTTCCTGCCGCTTTGAACCAACCTGTTCTGCATATAGCTTAGAAGCTTTTCAAAAACACAACGTATTTATGGCTTTTTGGTTAAGCTTAAAACGCATATCCAAATGCCATCCTTGGGGAAGTTCGGGCTACGACCCTGTTCCGCCCTCGAAAAATAAAACGAAGGATAATTCGATAAATTGAGCTTATACCGATTATTATTTTAAATGTCGCAGAAATGCTCCTTAAAATATATATCGGCATTAAACCAATAAACAATTATTAAACACATTAATGGTTCAAAACCCTATTATTTTTATTGAAAATGTATCTTTACCAAAATTTTTGATTTATGCTGCATTCCATCACTTGGGATCCTTCTATAGGAATTGATTTAGGTTTTTTTGTAATCCGTTACTACAGCTTGATGTTTTTAATCGCATTCGGCGCAGGTTGGTTCATCACCAAAAAAATGTACGAAAGAGAAGGCTTATCCGAACGAAAACTGGATAGCCTTTTTGCTTACATCGTCATTGGTACTTTGCTTGGCGCGCGTTTAGGACATGTTATTTTTTATCAAGACGAATTATTTCAGCAAGATCCGTTATCTATTTTATTGCCATTTCGTTTTGTTCCAGAATTTGAATTTACTGGCTTTCAAGGTTTGGCAAGTCACGGTGCTGCCATAGGAATTTTTATCGCTGCTTTATTATATAGTAAAAAAGTTTTGCAGAAAAATGTGTTTTGGATTTTAGACCGAATTGTGGTTCCTGTTTCCTTTGGAGCTATTTTTGTTCGCATCGGTAACTTTATGAATTCCGAAATCATTGGTAAACCAACAGGATCAGATTATGGAGTTATCTTTGTTCAACTAGGTGAAGATTTTGCAAGACATCCTTCTCAATTATATGAAGCAGCTTGCTATGCATTGCTGTTTGTCTTTTTGTATTTACTGTATTGGAAAACCGAAATCAGAAAAAAACTGGGGCTAACCTTCGGGATTTTCTTTAGTATTTTGTGGATCATCCGTTTCATCGTAGAATATTCAAAAGAGCCACAAGTAGCTGAGCGAGCCGATTGGCTTTTCAACACCGGTCAATTGCTTAGTCTTCCTTTTATTGTAATTGGTTTTGGAATTGTGTATTGGAGTTTGCAGCGGGATAAGAAAGAATAAGCCACTGCTAATGGTTTAAAAACTTGCTTTTATAATTGAACAGTTTAAATTCTTGATTTACATACAACTATCAGCATATTTTAATTGCAAATTGAATAATACGGATTTTAATGTTATTTTTGTACGTATAACTTATTAACTATGGATACAAAACTTACATTAAAACTGGATCAGGAAATTATCGAAAAGGCTAAAAAGTATGCTTCAGATAAAAAAATGAGTTTATCTAGAATAGTTGAATTTTACCTTCAATCTTTAACATCAAAAAATGAGAAAGATGAATTTGAAATTTCCCCTTTTGTGAAAAGTATTGCTACAGGCAAGACTATTCCTGTGGATTTAGATTATAAAGAAGAATATTCAACTTATTTATTGGAAAAATACAAATGAAAAATAGACTCTTCATTGATACCAATATCATGCTTGACTTTTTAGGTGAAAGGGAATTGTTTTATGAACCCATAGCAAAGTTGGCAACTTTAGCCGAGAAGGGTAAAGTAATTCTTTTTGTTTCACCTATCTCATTTGCTACTGTAAATTATTTTCTTTCAAAAATTGAAACTCCAGAAATAGCAAAAAATAAGTTGAGAAAATTTAAAATCATAAGTCAAATAAGTAATATAAACGAAATTACCATTGAAAAAAGCTTAAACTCTTCCTTTAGTGATTTTGAAGATGCACTACAATATTATTGCGCTCTTGATTCTGATTGCGAAATCATAATTACAAGAAACGGCAAAGACTTCAAAAAATCTTCTATTCCTGTTATGACTGCTGATGAATATTTGAAAAGCATCCGAAATCTAGAATAAATTAAATAACTCAATCACTATGAACTTAAGTCCATAGGTTTGATTGCAGACTAAAATTCTGTTTTGCCAATGCACTAATGATTTTAAATTACAAACCATATTTATTCGTGAATTCGTCGCGTTTAATAAGTTTTTAGAAGCTAAAGCGGATGCACTAAAGTGCTTAGTTTTAACTAAATTTGAGACCAACAAAAACCTTACATCTGCTCAGGAACTTCAATTCCCAAAAGTCCAAAAGACTTCTTAATCACATTCGCCACACTTTTAGATAAGGCTACACGCACTTGAATTTGTGCATCATCATCCGCTCCTAGAATACTTACATTTTGATAAAAAGAATTGAACTCCTTCACCAAATCGTAGGTGTAATTTGCTATTAAAGCAGGGCTATACTGACTCGCTGCTTGCTGAATGGTTTCTGGATACAAATTTAATTGCTTGATTAATGCTTTTTCTTTTTCGTGAAAAACATATTCTGAAACTACAGTTGAAGCTGGAGCTTTTTTCAGAATCGATTGAATTCGGGCGTAGGTATATTGTATAAATGGTCCTGTATTTCCTTGAAAATCTACCGACTCTTCTGGATTGAACAAAATTCGTTTTTTAGGATCTACTTTCAAGATATAATACTTCAATGCGCCTAATCCTATTTTTCGGTAGAGTTCTTCTTTTTCAGCTTCGCTGTAGCCATCTAATTTTCCTAAGTCGATTGAAATTTTTCTGGCGGTGTCTGTCATTTCTACCATCAAATCGTCTGCATCAACCACCGTTCCTTCTCTACTTTTCATTTTCCCAGATGGTAAATCCACCATTCCGTAACTTAAATGAAACAGGTTGTCTGCCCATTTAAATCCTAATTTTTTCAGGATTAAAAACAAGACTTTAAAATGATAATCTTGTTCGTTTCCTACGGTGTAGACCATTCCATTTGCAGCAAAATCTTTTACACGTTGAATGGCAGTACCGATGTCTTGCGTCATATATACAGCGGTTCCATCGGCGCGCAAAACAATCTTTTCGTCCAAACCTTCATCAGTAAGGTCAATCCAAACGCTTCCGTCTTCTTTTTTGTAAAAAACTCCGCTTTCTAAACCTTGAGCAACCACATCTTTTCCTAATAAATAAGTGTCGCTCTCATAATAGTTTTTATCGAAATCTACTCCTAAATTTTTAAAGGTTTCTTCAAAACCTTCGTACACCCATTGGTTCATTTTTTTCCAAAGTGCTACTACTTCTTCGTTGCCTTGCTCCCATTTTTGAAGCATTTGTTGTGCTTCAATTAACAACGGAGCTTGGGTTTTGGCTTCTTTTTCATCCAAACCTTTCAGTTTGAGTTCTTCAATTTGTTTTTTGTATTCCTGGTCAAATTTCACATAAAAGTTACCCACCAATTTATCGCCCTTCAAGCCAGTTGATTCCGGTGTTTCGCCGTGACCAAATTTCTGCCAAGCCAACATGCTTTTGCAAATATGAATTCCACGGTCATTGATAATTTGGGTTTTGATGACTTCTTTTCCGCTTGCCTTCAAAATTTCAGCAACCGAATAACCTAATAAATTGTTTCGGATATGCCCAAGATGCAAAGGTTTGTTGGTGTTGGGTGAACAATATTCTACCATCATTTTTTCTGAATCTCCTTTTAGGTGACCAAAATTTTCATCGGCAGTAATGGAATGCAATTCAGTTAAAAAATAAGCATCGCTTAAACTGATGTTCAAAAAACCCTTCACTACATTGAAGCCAACGACTTCATCGAGCTTGTTTTCTACAAATTCACCAATCGCATTACCCAAGGCAACCGGATTGGTTTTCAGGTATCTTAGTAAAGAAAACACAACCAAAGTAACATCGCCTTCAAACTCTTTTCTAGTCGATTGAAAATCGTATTGAGTAACATCCAATTGGTGTTCTACTTTGAAAAATTGTGTGATGGTTGAAGCTAATTTTTCCTGAATATGCATGCTGAATTTTTTGAAATGCAAAGATAATTCAAATTTTAGAAGGCTTTAAGGAAAGTACAGATAGAATTGTGTAATTTTAAAACAAAAATGCTTTTAAACGTCTCTTACAATCGCCCGAAAATAAAGAAACAAATTGATGATGCCGTGGGCAAACCTTTTTCATTGGTAGAACGCATTAAAATGAAAGGAATTGGTTCTGGTAAAATGTTTATCGATTCTACCAGTATTCAAATTCATAATTTGTTGGTGTTGGACAACAACCAAAATGTATGCGGAATTGAAATGCGCCCCAATGGAATTTTAGTGACATTTCGATCCCTTTTAGAAACCTACGCCTTGGTCATTCCATTTTACAAATTGAAAATTTACAAAGGTCAAAGCGACGTTTATTCCATTTATAGAGACGATTATTTTATTAAAGTGAAAATAAAGGAAAAGCAACACCATAAATTCATGCAGAAGCTGCTCAACTTCAAATTAGAACAATACGATGCTAAGCTGCAACACCCTAATTAACAAAAAAACACATGAAAATACTACTCACGGGAGCTAATGGTTACATAGGTATGCGGTTGCTTCCCGCTTTATTAAAAGAAGGACACAATGTGGTTTGCGCTGTACGTAGTGAAGACCGATTTTCTATTGATAAAGAAACCCGCGCAGAAATTGATGTAGTTGAAATTGATTTTCTGGAAGATGTCCAACATGGAAAAATCCCAAAAGACATTGATGTTGCTTTTTATTTGATTCATTCCATGTCAGGTTCTACTACTGATTTTGAAGACTTAGAACGCAAAACCGCTGAAAATTTCAATGCCTATCTAGCGCAAACCAACATCAAACAAGTTGTATTTTTAAGTGGAATTATAAATGAAGAAGAATTGTCTAAACACTT
Organism: Psychroflexus planctonicus; assembly: GCF_014640195.1. Taxonomy (GTDB): domain Bacteria; phylum Bacteroidota; class Bacteroidia; order Flavobacteriales; family Flavobacteriaceae; genus Psychroflexus; species Psychroflexus planctonicus. The sequence goes on along the minus strand of NZ_BMGM01000008.1, from coordinate 157,546 downwards.
GGAATCCCGGAAAAAAGTAGAAGAGATTTTATATGAAGGGAATTTCAATTTAACGGTTTTACGTGCAGGAATCATCGTAGGTTCAGGTAGCGCTTCTTTTGAAATACTCCGCGATTTATGTGAAAAATTGCCTTTAATGATTACCCCAAAATGGGTCAATACCAAATGCCAACCCATTGCTATTCGGAATGTGTTGCAATTTTTAGTTGGCGTAATCGGAAAAGAAGAATGTCACAATGAATCCTTCGATATTGGCGGTCCAGACGTTTTGACTTACAAAGCCATGATGCAGAAATATGCTAAAGTCAGGGGTTTGAAACTCACCATCATCAACGTTCCTATAATGACGCCCAAGCTTTCCTCCTATTGGTTGTATTTTGTAACCGCAACATCCTATAAATTAGCTGTAAATCTTGTAGATAGTATGCGCGTGGAAGTAGTGAGCAAAGACAAACGACTTCAAGATATGCTCAACATAGAACCATTTACTTATGAAGAAGCCATTCAAATGGCTTTTACCAAAATAGAACAAAATCAAGTGATTTCCAGTTGGAAAGATTCTAAGGTTAGCGGTCGGTTTTCCAAAAGAGATTTAAACAAATATGTTCGTGTTCCAACCTATGGCTGTTTGAAAGATCACCAACAGATGAAAGCCGAAAACCCTGAACTTGCCTTAGAAAAAATTTGGGCTATCGGTGGCGAACGGGGTTGGTATTATGCCAATACCTTATGGAAAATTCGTGGATACTTAGACAAATTTGCGGGCGGTGTAGGCTTACGCCGCGGTAGAACTAACAAACAAAACATTTATCCTGGAGATGCATTGGATTTCTGGCGCGTACTCATGGCCGACAAGGAAGAAAAAAGATTGCTCCTGTTTGCTGAAATGAAAGTTCCTGGTGAAGCTTGGTTGGAATTTTATATTGATTCGGATAACGTGGTACATCAAAATGCAACTTTCAGACCTAAAGGATTACGAGGTAGATTGTATTGGTACAGTATGTTGCCTTTTCATTATTTTATATTTCACGGAATGCTATCCGAAATCGTAAAGGCTGAAAAATAAAAAAGCCCTTCCATCGTAGGAAAAGCTTCTCTTGGTTTACAACTTTAAACCTGAGTATTTGCATACTCACAACACAACATTTTATTGCGGTCTGGACGATCCCGATGCTTCGGGAGAACTCGCGACACAACTTTAAAATATTCAAAATGAATTTACAAAATGTCATAAAATAAAAAAGCCCTTCCATCGTAGGAAAAGCTTCTCTTGGTTTACAACTTTAAACCTGAGTATTTACATACTCACAACACAACATTTTACTGCGGTCTGGACGAGACTCGAACTCGCGACCCCCTGCGTGACAGGCAGGTATTCTAACCAACTGAACTACCAGACCAAAATTTCAATTTATTTACTTAAATGATTTAAATATCATTTTGCAAATGCGAGTGCAAATATAAGCGCAATTTCTGTTTCAGCAAATATTTATTTGAAGTTTTTTACTTTTTTTTCATACCCTGAAATTAAGATGTTCAAAATCAAATTAATCGAGTAAAATTATTTTTTTCTGCGCTTCATTATCTTTTTAAAAGCAAGTAAAATGAATTAAAAAATTAGTGTTCTAGTCTACAGCAAATCTGGTTTTGAATTGTTCCTTGCTTACTTTGGTGCATAATATATAAGCACAAAGGCACGAAGTTCACAGAGTCCTTTAAAATAAATTACTAAATCAGAAATTTGTAAAAGCTTTTGACTTGCATTATAGTATAACAGTTTTGACATTTCTAAAACCAATTCTAGCTCAACATATGAATTGAAATCAAAAATAAGTAACTTCGAATTTTATAAATCCGCTTATGAAAGATGTTTACTATACCATTGCTTCTCCAGTTTCAGATGTAATTTACAAGGAAAAAGGCAGCAAGTTTATCGGTTATGCTTTTCCTGTACGTTCTGAAGATGAAATTGAATTGGCCATGGAAGAAGTGAAACAAAAACACCATAAAGCTCGCCATTTCTGTTATGCTTGGCAACTAGAAAAAGACTATTCACGTTTTAGAGCCAATGACGATGGCGAACCTTCTAACTCTGCTGGAATGCCGATTTACGGTCAATTGCAAGCTTTTAATCTGACCAACTGTTTGGTGGTGGTAGTGCGCTATTTTGGTGGAACTAAATTAGGCGTTGGCGGATTGATCAGTACTTACAAAACAACTGCACAACAAACTTTGCAACAAGCCAAAATCACCAAACATACTATAGATGAAGAATTTAAAGTGCATTGCAACTATGATATGATGAATGTGGTAATGCGTTATATTGAAGAAGATAATTTACACTTGATTCATCAAAACTTAGAGATGGACTGCGACTTTACCTTAGGCGTCAGGAAAAAAGAATTTAAACGCGTGCTGGCTAAATTTCAAAAGGTCTATGGATTACAAATTGACCATCCTTCCTTAAAAAAAGAAGGATAGTCAAGTGATAAACATTAGATTTCTTTTACACTTCCACCAGAACTAGATGACTTTTTAAGGGATTGTACATCGCCTTGGTATTTGATCACCGCTCCGCTTGAACTACTTGCGTTCAAGTTTCCATTTACAGTTAATTTAATAGAAGAACCTGAACTTGCCGAAGCACTTACACCATTTCCAACTAAATCTACTGCTGTGATTCCTGCACCACTGGATGCGGAATAGGAAATGCTTTTACTATTTCCACTTAAAATCACATTAGCGCCACTCGAAGCAGAAACAGATAATGCTTCTGTATTTAATATTAATTCCGCTTTGCATCCACTGGAAAATTCACCGTTCAATTTGTTGGTTTCAATAGGTGATGCAGTGTGCAAATACACTCCGCTTGAAGCTGAAATTTTTACTAAAGCTTGATTGTAAAATAACTGAATTAATTTTTTATCTGCATTCCCAATATTGCTATCAGCTTCAATTATTAAGGTTTCTTCATCTACTTCATACTGCAATTCCTCAAAAAGGTTTTCATTGGCAGAAATCAACATTTTGTTATCTTCAGAAGGAATCAGCTCTACTTCCCAGCCATTTTTCAATTTGATGGAAGTGAATGTAGAAAGTTCATATTCCTGTTGAATAACTTCTCCTTTTCCATCAACAGAGTTAGTTACATAACCACATTTGGTCATGCTAATGGAAACACAAAGGGCAAATACAAGTTTTAAAATACTACTCATGGTTTTCGGTTTTAGGTTCATTTTTAGTGCAGGTTGTACAAATTAGTTCGGTGTTTTGGATTTGATAAACATCATTTGAATTTACATTCAAATTGACGAATTTATGATATTTATAATCTTCGAAAGTAGACACATATTTATCTGTTTTAAAATGCATATTTTCAGGTAAATATAAAATAATATTCAACTTTAAATCTTCATCTTTTAAGGAAATATCACTGGTAAAATACGAATCGAGCAACAGCTCATTTTTATTCAATTTAAATTGATAATCAATCTGACTGGCATTCAATCTTCCTTCTTTGTTATTTGATCCCGTAGATTTTTTACTTACTCTTATTTTAGGAATTGAATCGGTAGTGGGTTGAACTGCAAAATAAATTGAAGTTCCTACTAAAATATCTTCTTCGGTTGAAGAATCATACTTTATTTGATTGCTAGAAGAACGATAAATGCTTTCCGCAAAGGTTAAATTAGGTATCATTTTAATGGATAAAGTGTCTGATGTTTGCATTGGCAATTCTTGTATTTCAACAATTTCTCCTATGCTATTGGAAGAAATTCCTTTTTTAATTCCAAGGAAAGAAACATAAGCAATGGCAAGAAACCAAAGAGCTAAAAGAATTACTACGGTTCTAAGTTTAAAAAGTTTCAATTTATGATTGATGATTTTTAAGCCAGCCAAAAAAAGAAAATAAACAGGAGTAGCAGCTATGCAAAAGAATGTTAGCATTTGCAACCAGACTGGTGCTTCAAAAACAAAAGGACCTTCGTTAGATAAATTAAAATCTGCAATATTTAAAAAGCTAATGCTTCCAAAACTGATAAAAGAAATAAACATTCCCACCAAACTTAAGCCAGCAATAAACACTAAAATGAAACCTATAATTTTCACTAACACATTAGCCACTTTACTCAAAATTTCTGTGAGTTGTTCTACAAAACGAGTAACCGTAGATTTTCCATTTTGAGCAGCTTTTTCATAATCGAAATTCTTGGCATAGTTGGTTGCCTTTTCAGCATTTTCCTTTACTTTTTTTTCGATATTAGAAATGTTGATGGGTTCGCCCATCATAGCTAATTTCTGTGCCGTGGTTCTTGCTGCCGGCACAACAATCCATAAAACTACATATAATATGGTGAAGGTTCCATAAGACAAGAAAAATAAAACCATCCATAAGATTCGCATCCACAGAATGTCGATTCCAAAATTGTGTGCTAATCCAGCACAAACTCCACCGAGTAAGTTTTTCTCTTCATCGCGGTAAAACTTTTTGCCTGTAGACTGCTGTGTATTTTGACGATTGCTATAGGTTTCACTTTGAGTGTTTGTATAAGTATCATCTTCTTGTTCTACTTTATAATCGCTAGGTTGACCCATAATTTTGATAACTCTTTCTACTTCGTGAACTTGCACCACTTCTCGTTCACTTTGTAGCTTTTCGCTAAAGAGTTCTGCAATTCTAGCTTCTACATCGGCTAAAATTTCGTCTCTTCCTTCTTCATTAATCAAATACCGTTTAATGGCATCTAAATAATTTTTCAGGACGATAAAGGCTTCTTCATCAATATGAAAAAACTGTTTTCCTAAACTAACGTTGATTGTTTTATTCATGGTTTGGTGTTTTGTATTCGGTAATGTTTTTTACGGCAAATTGTAAGTCGTTCCAGGTTTGCGATAAGGCTTCTAAAAAAGTTTCGCCTTCTTGGGTTAGTGCGTAATATTTTCGAGGTGGTCCACCTGTGCTTTCTTCCCATCTGTATTCAAGCAAGTCGGCATTTTTAAGCCGTGTAAGCAAAGGATAAATCGTGCCTTCTACCACAATTAATTTAGCAGCCTTTAGGCTTTCTAAAATTTCGGCTACATATGCGTCGTCTCGTTTCAGAATAGATAGAATACAATATTCTAGAACTCCTTTTCGCATTTGTGCCTGTGTATTTTCAAGCTTCATAATTCTGTTTTATAAAAATACAGCTTCAAAAACTGTATTTAAAAATATACTATGCAAAGATATGTTTAATAAACACTACTTTGCAATACATAGTAATATATTTTAACTTTATATTAACTTTTAAGTTGAATTTGATAATTCAAATAAAATTATTGTTTGATAGCTGAATATGTCCCCAAAATATGTAACTTGTAAATATGAAATTAACGCCTAAGAAGATAAACACATTCTTGCTTTTGAAGCTGCCTTCCGCATGGTTTTGTGGTGTTCGACTAACCGAAATTTCTTCAGCAAAAAGCATCGCTTGTGTCAAGTTGAAATGGATTAATCAAAACCCTTTCAATAGCATGTATTTTGCAGTGCAAGCTATGGCTGCTGAATTGACCACTGGCGCTTTGGTCATGCAAAGCATACAAAAAGAGAAAAGAAAAATTTCGATGTTAGTCGCTGAAAACAAAGCTGAATTCTTGAAAAAAGCAAAAGGAAGAATTCACTTTTCTTGCCAAGATGGAAAAGCCTTAGATGAAGCCATGAAGCGTTGCTTAACTCAAGATGAAGGTTCAACCATTTGGATGAAATCGATAGGCGTTAATGAGCAAAATGAATGCGTTGCGGTATTTCATTTTAAATGGACATTAAAGCTTAAAAACTAGACTTTTGTTAAAATATTTAATTTTTCAATTTTATGGAATTAATAGTTTAACAGTTTTTGTAACGTTTCTTTAACTATCTAATATACGTATAAGTACTACTTTCGAAAAGCTAAAATGATTCTATGCTAAAAACTACTTAATCTAAATTATTTAAATTATGGCACGAGCTATGTTTGAATACACTAAAGAAGTTTTACAAAGAGTTAGTTTTGATGTTCAACTTTTTTCTAAAGAAGTACAAAAAGCGGTAAAACGTTTGTTACCTTATGAAGTGCAAGAATTACGTATTTTTGTAGAAAATTTGGTAAAAACAAATCCGCAGTTGCAACCTTCTTTATTGTATCTAAATAAATGAAAAAAATATTTTTAATAACTACCGCTTCAATTTAAATTGAAGCGGTTTTTTTATGCATTAATCTCTACATAAAAGCCTTCGTTGTTGCGCACATTAAAAACACGATTGTCTTCAAAAATTAAGTACTGACCTTTTATACCTACTAATTTTCCTTTGTAAACCGGATTTTTTTCAAGATTTAATGAAGTGGGTTTGGTTGGGTATTTTTCAACTGGAAATTGCAAATGCGTTTCCTTTGCATCAGCCTGATAAAAGTCTTTCACTTCTGATGGAAGATATTGAAGTAAGTCTGCTCTTATCTCTTCTAAATTCTCATCATCAATATCATTTTTCAACATTTTTCGCCAATTAGTTTTATCGGCTATATAAGGTTTTAAAGCGACTTCGGCTAAACCAGCCAAATACCGATTCGGCGTTTCTAACAAAACTAAAGCTTCGTGCGCACCTTGGTCAATCCAACGAGTAGGTAATTGTTTTTTTCGGGTAACGCCTACTTTTACATTACTCGAATTGGCTAAATACACTATATGCGGTTGCAATTGCATTTCTTTTTCAAAAACTAAATCTCGATCTTCTTCGTCTAAATGTGCTTTGCTTTTTTCAGGATGCATAATCCATTCTCCTGCTCTGGGTGTTTCAATAAAACAATTATAACAAAATCCTTGTCGGTAAATCTTTTTGTTTTTAGCACAATTTAAACATTGGTACTTTAAGAATTTTATTGAAATTTCAGAATTCAATTTTTGATTCAAATGAATAAAGTCTTGGTCTAAATTGAGGTAATATTGAATTGGTTGCGCATTTTCTGTCAACATTTTTTTTAAAACTCCTTGATACAGCATGTAAGCTTTCTTTGATAATTGAAATAAAAATCGTTTTTTTACAAATGTAAATTTCGTAAAATATTCTGAATTCATGCCCATTCCTATTGTAAATTCCATTGCGTCTTGGTTCTTGAAAAAACGGATTCATCATATGGAATTGTTTATGAAATATCCGAACGAAGTTCAGCATGAATTATTAATGAACTTGATCAGATTTGCTAAAAAGACAGATGTTGGACAGCAATATGATTTTAAAAGCATTAAATCCTACAAAGATTTTGCTGAACGCGTTCCCGTTCAAACCTACGAAGAATTTGAAACAGATATTGAGCGAGCTCGAAATGGGGAGAACAATATATTTTGGCCCACGCCCATCAAACTTTTTGCTAAATCTAGTGGAACTACCAACAGCAAAAGCAAATTTATTCCTGTAAGTGAAGAATCTTTAGAAGATTGCCATTTTGCAGCCAGTAAGGATTTATTATGCTTTTATTTAAACAATAATCCGGATGCTTCCTTATTTACTGGAAAAAGTCTTCGGTTGGGAGGAAGTAAACAAATTTTTAAAGACAAAGGAACGAGTTACGGAGATTTATCGGCCTTACTTATTGATAATATGCCGTTTTGGGCAAGTTACAGCAGCACACCTAATAATGACATCTCATTAATGGGCGAATGGGAAACTAAAATGAACGCAATTATTAATGAAACTATACATGAAAATGTAACCAGTCTTGCTGGAGTTCCTTCTTGGATGTTGGTTTTATTGAATCGTGTTTTAGAAAAAACAGGTGCAAAAGATATCAAAGAAGTTTGGCCAAACTTAGAAGTCTATTTTCATGGCGGAGTAAGCTTTGCTCCGTATACAGAACAATACCAACAAATAATTCCAGATAAAACATTTCGTTATTACGAGATTTACAACGCATCAGAAGGTTTTTTTGCAGCTAAAGACCAAAATAATAGTGAAGAATTGCTGCTGTTTTTAGATTACGGAATTTTTTATGAATTTATCCCAATGGATACCTATGGGAATGAACAAGAAAAAGTAATTCCTTTAAGCCAAGTTGAAGTTGGAAAAAACTACGCTATGATAATTACCACTAATGCTGGTTTATGGCGCTACAAAATTGGCGATACCGTTAGATTTACTTCTATCTTACCTTACCGCATTAAAGTTTCTGGAAGAACCAAACACTTTATCAATGCCTTTGGCGAAGAACTTATTATTGAAAATGCTGAAAATGCATTGAGAAAAACAAGCAAAATATTAGACGTAGAGATTGCAGACTACACAGCAGCACCCATTTTTATGCATGGAAAAGAAAAAGGTGCTCACGAATGGATCATTGAATTTAACAAAGCTCCTAAAGACCCAAATAAGTTTGCAGAAGTTCTAGACTGTGAATTGCAAAAACTCAATAGCGATTACGAAGCTAAAAGAACCAACAACATGACTTTAAACCAATTGAAGCTAAACATTGCAAGAAAAGGTTTGTTTTATGATTGGTTGGCGCAAAATGACAAGTTAGGTGGCCAACATAAAATTCCTAGACTTGCAAACAACCGGAAATATGTAGAAGAATTGTTGTTACTGAATGGAAAGGAATTTGTAGAGATGTAAAAAATATTTTCTTGATGCTAAGTTCTTAACTTCACTAACAATCTAATTCTTTGCTTACTCAATCTCTATCGATTTATAGTCCATAGGTTTGATTGCAGCCTAAAAGTCTGTTTTGCCACCAATGCACTAATGATTTTAAAGTACAAAGCATACTTATTCGTGTATTCATGGCGTTTAATAAGTTTTTAGAAGCTAAAACGGATGCACTAAAATGCATAGTTTTAACTAAATTTGAGAATCAATAAAAACAGTGATTTTCTTAACTCTGCATTTTCAACAAAAAACAATCCCCAAATTGCAAACAACCTGGGGATTTGATTAAGATGAGTTAATCAGTTTATAATAAACTCGTTGGGCAAACATATTCAGTTAATTTTGCTTTTTCGTTGGCAGAAATATCATCAAATCCACCACGTACATCTACAAAATTATCCCAACCACGTTGTTTCAGCATAGAAGCAGCAATCATACTTCGGTAACCTCCTGCACAATGCAATGCGAATTTTTCATCTTTTGGGAATATAGATAAGTATTCATTTAAACTCCCTAATGGTGTGTTTTCTGCGCCTACTAAATGCTGACTATTGTATTCATTTTTCTTTCTTACATCAAAAACTTTTAAGCCTTTTTCTTGTTCTTCAATTAGCGTGTTTACATCAATACGTTCAACTTGGTCTATTTCCTTTCTCGCTTTTTTCCAAGCATCAATTCCGCCTTTTAAATAACCAATAGCATGATCGTAACCTACACGAGCTAAACGAATAATACTTTCTTCTTCTTTTCCAGGATCTGTAATTAGCAAAATTTGTTGTTTAATATCTGGAATTAACTCTCCAACCCACATGGCAAAATTATTATCTAATCCAATATTAATCGAGTTGGGAATAAACGCATCTTTAAAATTTTCTGCTTCTCGGGTATCTAACAAAAGCGCTCCAGTTTCATTGGCAGCAGCTTCAAAGGCTTCGGGAGATAGAGGTTGTTGTCCACGATCAATAACATCATCAATACTGTCGTAACCTTGTATATTCATTAAAACATTTTTAGGAAAATAACCGGGAGGTGCAGTTAAACCATCTAATAACTTTTCTATAAATTCTTCCTTCGGCATATCTTGAAGAGCATAATTGGTTGCTTTCTGATTTCCTAAGGTATCGGTCGTTTCTTTACTCATCATTTTTCCACAGGCACTACCTGCACCATGGTTAGGATACACAATTAAATGATCTGGAAGTGGTAAAATCTTGTTTCTTAGCGAATCGTATAAATGAGCTGCCAACTTTTTTTCGGTTAAATCTTCAATTACATGTTGTGCCAAATCTGGACGACCTACATCGCCAATAAATAAGGTGTCTCCGGTTATAATACCATGTTGTTTTTGGTTTTCGTCAATCAATAAATAAGTAGTTGATTCCATGGTATGCCCAGGAGTATGAAGTACTTGAATAGTATATTTACCTATTTTAAATTCTTGGTTATCTTCAGCAATTAAAGCATCAAATCCAGGTTTTGCTGTAGGACCATAAACAATTTCTGCACCTGTTTTTTTAGCTAAATCTAAATGTCCTGAAACAAAATCAGCATGAAAATGGGTTTCAAAAACATATTTTATTTGCGCATTATCCTTTTGAGCTTTGTCTATATAAGGTTGTACTTCTCTTAATGGGTCAAAAATTGCAGCTTCACCATTGCTTTCAATATAATAAGCGGCGTGGGCAATACATCCAGTATAAATTTGTTCAACTTTCATTTGGTCTATGTTTTAAATTATGATGCTAAAATAATGAGCACTTCATTTTTTATATGTTACAAAGGTCACATTGACCACTGAAAAACAAGTAAATATGATTTTAATCAGTTTTAATTGTTTAGAATTTATTTTAAACCTTTTAAAGCTTTTGTGAATTTCCTATATAAATAACTTATCAAAAGCTATCCTAAAAAAAGTAATATTCTTTCATAATAGTTGAGATAACGCTTAGTCTTGATTACTTTTGCGAAAAATGATATTAAATATGAAAAAAATAATTGTATTAGTTCTAGCCATACTGACTTTTGCTTGTGAAAATGCTAGTAAAAAAGAAGTTATTCTAACAGCTGATGCTGAAGGCATTGCCGAAAACTCAAAAGTTTTCTTATCCAAATTAGGTGAAAACAACCAACAAGTGCATTTGGACACTACAGAAGTTGTTAATGAAACTTTTAGCTTTGATTTGAGTGAACAAGACGAACAAGAGCTGAATATAGTTCGAATTGATGGTGCTCCAGGTAACTTCATATTTGTAAAAGAAGATATGCCAATGCATTTAAAAGTTGATTATCTAAATGTTAGAAATTCTAGTATTGAAGCCGGAAAGCATAATAGTTTACTGCTAGAATATTTTAATATTCTAAAAAATCTGAATGAAGAAATGCAAGACGTTCAAAAAAGCATGAATAATGCAATGCGAACCGGAGACCAAGCTCAAGTTGCAGAGCTAAGAAGTATACAACGTAACATTGAAAAAGAAAGTGTAGATAAACGCAAACTAATTGTTGAAGAAAACCCTTCTTCTATAGTAAGCCTTATGATTTTATCTGATTTAATCAATCAAAAAAAAGTAAACAATAAGGAAGCGAAAGATTATTTTGAAAATTTCTCAAATGAAGTGAAAGATCTTCAATTAGGAAGAAACTTACAAGAACAAATTGCTAAAGTAGGCGCGACAGATATAGGTGCAGTGGCTCCTGATTTTTCAGGTCCAACTCCTGAAGGTAATAAATTGAACTTGAAAGATGCTATGGGAAAAGTTACCTTAATCGACTTTTGGGCATCTTGGTGTAAACCTTGCCGAATTGAGAATCCAAATATTGTTGATGTTTATCAAGATTATAAAGACAAAGGCTTGTCTATTGTGCAAGTTTCTTTAGATAAACAAAATCAGAAAAAATCTTGGACCAACGCTATTGAAGCGGATAATTTAGGAGATTGGCATCATGTTTCTAATTTGATGTTTTGGAAAGATCCTATTGCTGTAAAATATGGCGTGCGCTCCATCCCTAAAGCATATTTAATCGATGAAAATGGGGTAATTATTGGCAAAGACCTACGTGGAAATCAACTGCGTGAAAAAGTGAGTGAATACTTAGATTAGTATAAAATACATATACAGATTTTAAATCTGTAAATTAAGCTTAAAGCTGTTTCATTTGAAGCAGCTTTTTTTGTTTAATTATTAACACAAAACAATTAAACAATCTATAATTTTATGGCTTTGAAAAATAAATGAAACATTTAAATAAATCACAGATCATCAATCTACCTCGGTTTGAACGCATGAACTTAATCAACTCTTGCGGGGGTATTAAATCGGCAAACTTATTGGGAAGCTGCAACGCAAAAGGAGAAACCAATTTGGCAGTGTTCAATTCGGTAATTCACTTGGGTAGCAATCCGCCGCAGCTTACATTTACGCTTCGCCCCACAACGGTAGAACGCCATACCTACTCCAACCTCAAAGAAACAGGTGTTTTTACCGTGAATCACATCCATGAAGAAATCATCAAGGAAGCACACCAAACTTCTGCGAGTTATGATGCAAGTACAAGCGAATTTGATGCCGTAGGATTAGAAGCCGAATACAAAGCCAACTTTAAAGCACCATTTGTAAAGCAATCTAAAATTCAGCTAGCTTGTTCTTTTGAAAATGAATACCATATTAAAGAAAATGGCTGCATTGTAGTTGTAGCCAACATAGAGCACATTTTTTATGATGAAACCATTCAAACTAAAGATGGATTTTTAGATTTAACCAAGGCAAAAAGCGTAGGAATTATTGGTTTGGATGGGTATGTAAAAACAGAAATGCTAGACCGATTTAGTTATGCTCGACCAGAGCAGGAATTGAAATCCATTTTATAATGGCACACAAAAAACCCCATCTACCTACTAAAATTTGTGAAACTTGTGGATTGCCTTTTACTTGGCGAAAGAAATGGGAGAAAAACTGGGATAATGTAAAATATTGTAGCGAAAAATGCAGGAAAAACAAAAAATAAATGTCGTTTGGTTCAGAAACGATTTACGCACAACCGACCAACATTCATTAGCCGAAGCTTGTCAACAAAACTTACCCGTTTTGGCGGTCTATTGCCTAGATCCCAGCCACTTTGAAGTAACCCAATACGGCTTCAAAAAAACCGAAAAATTTAGAGCTAAATTCTTGTTAGAAACCTTAGATGAATTGAAAACGAATTTACAAGAACTCAACATCAATTTACTTGTTAAACAAGAAAAGCCAGAAGTCACTTTTGAAAATTTAGCTAAAAGCTTCCAAATCGAACACATTTTTTGTCAAAAAGAATGGACGCAGGAAGAAGTAAATGTGCAAGAAGCAGTTTCTAATAAACTACCCGAAACCAAATGGATTGTGCAATACGACCAATTTTTGTTTCATCCCGAAGACATTCCATATTCCAGCTTTAATCAAATTCCAGAAGTCTACACCCAATTCCGAAAAGCCTGCGAAAAGCAATCGCAAGTCCGAAAATTAATAGCTAAGCCAAAACCGCTACCAGAAAGTAATTGGATAGGCGAAGCCACTGAAATTCCAAGTTTAATCGACTTGGGTTTTAAAGATTTTGACATCGATTCCCGAACTGCTTTTCCATTTCATGGTGGCGAAAATCAAGCTTGGAAACGCATTCAACATTATTTCTGGGAAACCAAAAAGCTTCAGTTTTACAAGAAGACCCGCAACGGATTGTTAGGTACCGATTACAGCTCCAAACTTTCAGCTTGGCTGGCCAACGGAAGCATTTCGGCAACGCAAATCTATTGGGAAGTCAAAAAATTTGAAAAGGAAATCAAGAAAAATCAAGACACGTATTGGTTGATATTCGAATTGATTTGGCGGGATTACTTCAAATATGTTTCGCTTAAACACGGCAGCAAAATCTTTCAATTGGGCGGAATTCTCGACAAAAATTACGATTGGGGAAATTCACAAAAAGCATTCAAACAATGGATTAACGGTCAAACTCCCGAGCCGTTCGTCAACGCCAACATGATTGAAATTCGCGAAACCGGGTTCATGAGCAACCGCGGCAGACAAAACGTAAATTCCTATTGGGCAAAGGAATGGAAGCAAGATTGGCGCATCGGAGCTGCCTATTTTGAAGCCATGTTGGTAGACTACGATGTGCATTCCAACTGGGGAAACTGGATGTACAACAGCGGTGTTGGCAACGACCCACGGGATCGAAAATTCAACATCAAAGGACAAGCAGACCGCTACGATTCCAACGGAAAATACCAACGCAAATGGTTGCAAGAATCTTTATTTTAGGATGAAAATAAATGGTTAATGAAAATAGCTTTTATGTCAAATCGAGTGATCCCGACATTTTCGTCGGGATTGTATCGAGATTCATCGAATTCTTGAAATATTTCAACAAAAAATCTAAATATTCTAGATATTATATACTGACATATAAAATTTTGAAACAATAAATTATAAAAAATGGAATAGAACTCTCAATACAATTTTAACCAATTTTTATTGAAAATTTAAATAGTACATGACAAAAAACTCTAATCCGATTCTAAGTATTTGATCTGCAAAACCTCACAGGTCTTTAAGACCTGTGAGGTTTGATTTGCATAATATTAGAAATCAGCATTATCCGAGTTTTATTTTTTTTATCGTTTACTAAAGAAAATTGATTAAAACCACTCGAACTGACATTAATTTACAAAAAATCATTTATAAACATGAAAAAAACACTTCGACTCATATTAGGCGACCAGCTTAACGCAAAGCATTCTTGGTTTTCAGAAAAAAACGAAAATGTCGTTTACTTCATGGCAGAAATGAAGCAAGAAACCAATTATGTAAAACACCACATTCAAAAAGTAGTTGCCTTTTTTCTTTCCATGCGGAATTTTTCAGAAAGCCTTCAAAAAGATGGTCATCAAGTAATCTACTATAATTTGGATGACGAAAAAAATCAACAGGATTTAGTGGCTAATTTAAAGCAAATCATCAAAGAAGAAAACATTGAAGCTTTTGAATACCAATTGCCAGATGAATTTCGACTGGACAAACAACTGCGAGATTTTTGTGAAGAAATCGAACTAGAAACCAAGTCGGTAGACACCGAACATTTTTACACCCAACGCAAAGATGTGGCTAAATTCTTTGAAGGCAAAAAGGAAATGACCATGGAATATTTTTATCGGGATATGCGTAAAAAGCATGAAATCATGATGCTAGACGCAAAAAAACCCGAAGGCGGACAATGGAATTTCGACAAAAGCAATCGTAAGAAATGGACGGGTAAACCTGAAATTCCTCCGCATAAAAACTTCAAGAAAAATGTTTCCGAAATCATCGAATTACTACAAAAAGAAAACATTGAAACCATTGGCAGAATTGAAGCAAACAACTTTTCATGGCCAACTAGCCGAGAAGAATGTTTGGAAGTCTTGGACTATTTCTGCAAAAAATTGCTGGTTCATTTTGGTGATTATGAAGATGCTATGCATACCGATGAAAAATTCTTGTTTCATTCGCGTTTGTCTTTTGCCATGAATACCAAAATGCTTTCACCAAAGGAAATTATCGATACCACTTTAGATTATTACTACGAACATAAGGATGAAATCGATATTTCTCAAGTAGAAGGATTTGTGCGTCAAATTTTGGGTTGGCGTGAGTTTATGCGCGGTATTTATTGGAAAGAAATGCCCGAATACAAACAGTTAAATGCATTGGGAAACACCAACAAGCTTCCTGATTTTTATTGGACAGGCAAGACCAAAATGAATTGCATGAGCCACGCCATCAACCAAAGTTTAGACGAAGCCCACGCACACCACATTCAGCGTTTAATGGTTACCGGGAATTTTGCTTTGCTTACCATGGTTGACCCAGACCAAGTAGATGAATGGTATTTGGGCGTGTACATCGATGCCATTGAATGGGTAGAATTAACCAACACCCGCGGCATGAGCCAATTTGCAGATGGTGGAATTGTAGCCACCAAACCTTATGTTTCCAGTGGGAGTTACATCAACAAAATGAGTAATTACTGCAAATCTTGTCATTATTCGGTTTCTAAAAAAGAAGGCGAAAAAGCATGTCCGTTCAATAATTTGTATTGGAATTTTCTGTACAAGAATCAAGAGAAATTCAAGAACAATCAACGTATGGGAATGATGATGAACCTATTGAAAAAAATGAACAAAGACACCTTGAATAATCATATACAACGTTCAGAAGAAATTATTAAAAACCCAGATGCGTTTTAGAAGAATTCATAAATCTGTACCTTTGCCGAATAATACATAGACATGAAAAATACATTTTATTTAAAACCCTTACTTATTTTATTCACTTTTACGCTGCTAAGTTGTGGTGAAAATCGCGCAGATAAGCCAGCAAGTGAAGTACAAGAAGAAGTTGAATCAGAAGAAGTTCAAGAAAGTGAAGGGTCTGATGTTACAGAAACGGATCAAGGAACTGAAGGTTCTAGCCAAAATCAATCAGATTTAAATAATGAGTCTGATATACAACTTGAAGAACTTGATCAAGCAGAAAAGCAATTAGATAGCACCATAAAGGATGTTGAAGAAAAAGCAAATACTGATATAGATGCTAATCAACTTATGGACGATGCTAAAAAATCTGCACAAGATGCGCAAAGCAAAGCAGAAACGCAGGCCCAAGAAATGCTTAAAAAAGCAGAAGAAAACGCTAAAATAACAATGGATAAGGCTAAGAAAAATGCAGAAGATGCTGCCAATAGTATCAAAAAAGAAAGGGAGAACATAGAACAAAAAGCAAAAGAAGGCAAAGAAAAAATGGAAGGTAAAGTTGAAGAACAATAATTTAATTAGCTTTCTAAAAAACTAAAAATCCCACATTGATAAATGCGGGATTTTTAGTTTATGGGTTTTAAAAACAGAACTAATCTACATTATCGTGTAAAAAAGAATTATTAGATCTGAAATTAATATCTCCATTTTCATCGTTATGCAAAGATGTTCTAGAAATTTTTGCATCTTGATTTCTACGAGAGTGATCAATTTCTACTCCTGCTCTTTTGTAGGCAGGTTGCTTTTCAATTTCATCAACACTTTGGTTGTTTCTAAATTTGTAATTGAACTTCTTCATCTTAGCTCGTCTTTCTGCCGCTCTAGAAGACAAATCGTTTATGGAGCTGTTCATCGGATCTATTTCAGCAGTACTAGAATTGTCTTCGTCCGCTTTTTTTGAAGTTGGCTCTACACGGGTTTGAAAATTAATTTCTTCGTCTTCGGCTTTTGGTTCAGCTACTTTCTTGGGTTTCGATTCTTCTGTTTCTTCGTAATCGCTTAATTCGTATCGGCGAACTTTGGCTTCAGAAGAATGCATTTTTTGCTGAGCATTTGCTTTAACTGAAGATGACAAATCTTCTTCATCATGCACTTCAATGTCATTGATGTTTTCAGCATCATCACCCAATTGAAAAAATTGTTTTTCATCTTGATTTGATGGAGTTTCTTTTGAACTAGAATCGTTTAAAGGTAAATCGAATGAAAATGGGAATTCTTCTTCATTGGATTCAACTTCTTTAGCTTCACTTTTAATTTCATTGATTTCGAAATCATCTTCATCAAAATTCAGTTCTTCAGCTTCAACAGAAATAGCCTTTATGGCTTCAGTTGTCGGAATTAATTGATCTTCATTTTGAGATAAATCTGTGTTTTTTGCCTTCGGCACTTCTTCTTCATCTTCTTCTAAGGTATGCACAATTTTACTTTGTGCCTTTGGTTTTTCGTCATCCAAAGGTGGCGTTAATGGTTTAGAGTGTAACTTACGTACCACCTTTTGCTCTTCATCTAAAGTATGGATAATTTTCTTGGTTTCGGTATTGACAATGGCATCTTGCTGTTCTGTATCAAAACCCGTTGCAATAATAGTTACCGAAATTGAATCGTCTAAACTTTCATCTTCTCCAACACCCATGATGATGTTTGCAGAATTTCCAGCTTCTTCCTGAATATGGTCGTTGATTTCTCCTATTTCGTCTAGGGTAATTTCA
This sequence comes from Psychroflexus planctonicus, assembly GCF_014640195.1. Classification (GTDB taxonomy): domain Bacteria; phylum Bacteroidota; class Bacteroidia; order Flavobacteriales; family Flavobacteriaceae; genus Psychroflexus; species Psychroflexus planctonicus. The sequence continues at coordinate 139,857 of NZ_BMGM01000008.1, read as the reverse complement.
TCTGTGCCGGAAACAATTAGCAACAATACGTTTTGAGCACCCGTAATTTTATTATCGTTTAATAATGGGGAATCCAAGGCTTTTTCGATAGCAATTTTAGATCGATTTGATCCAGAAGCCACCGCAGAACCCATAATGGCCGTTCCGCTATCGCTCAATACCGTTTTGGCATCTTTTAAGTCAATGTTTTGCGTGTAGTGGTGCGTAATTACTTCTGCAATTCCACGAGAAGCCGTTGCTAAAACTTCGTCTGCTTTAGAAAAACCAGCTTTAAAACCTAAGTTTCCGTAAACTTCACGAAGTTTATTGTTGTTGATAACAATAAGTGAATCTACTTCTTTACGTAATTTTTCAACACCAATTTGAGCTTGTTCGTTTCTGGTTTTTCCTTCAAATTGAAAAGGACTGGTAACAATGCCAACGGTTAAAATATCCATTTCTTTGGCTTGTTTGGCAATTACTGGAGCTGCGCCCGTTCCTGTACCGCCACCCATACCAGCAGTAATGAAAACCATTTTGGTGTTGGAACTCAACAGATTCTTTAAATCGTCAAAACTTTCTAATGCAGCTTGCTCGCCAACATCAGGATTTGCGCCCGCGCCTAAACCTTCAGTTAGGTTTACACCTAATTGAATTTTAGTAGGAACTGGACTGTTTTCTAATGCTTGTGAATCTGTATTACAAACCACAAAATCTACTCCTTTAATTCCTTGACGAAACATGTGGTTTATTGCGTTAGAACCACCGCCACCAACGCCAATTACTTTAATTACATTGGATTGGTTTTTTGGTAAATCGAATGCAATGCTATCGAAATCGTTTTGATCCTTGTTACCCATAATTACGTATTTTAATTTATTCTGCTTTATCTAAAATGTCTTTTAATTTATCTACAAATCGGTCAAAGAAACTTTGTCTTGGACCTGTAGAACCTTTTCCTTCTTGCGAAGTGGTATTTGATATGTTATTATCTTCTTCAATTTCTTCAGTTGAAGCACTTTGCTCTTCAACTTCATTAATTGTTTGTTCTTCTTCTAAAATTTCTTCTTTTTCTTCAGCTGCATCTTTTTGTTCCTGATCTTGATCGCTAATGGATTTCATTAACAATCCTACAGCGGTAGAATAAATAGGACTAGTGGTTTCGCGTTCTGTATCTCCTGCTAAATGTTCGTTAGGATAACCAATACGCGTATCCATTCCGGTAATGTATTCTACCAATTGCTTTAAATGCTTCAATTGAGCACCTCCGCCAGTAATTACAATTCCTGCAATTAATTTTTTACGTTGTTCTTCGTGTCCGTAGTTTTTGATTTCTAAAAACACTTGTTCAATAATTTCTACCGCACGGTAATGAATTATTTTGGACAAATTTTTAAGTGAAATTTCCTTAGGTTCACGACCACGCAAACCTGGAATAGATACAATTTCATTTTCTTTATTTTCTCCTGGCCATGCCGAACCAAATTTCACTTTTAGCAATTCAGCTTGCTTTTCTATGATGGAGCAACCGTCTTTTATGTCTTCTGTAATTACATTTCCACCAAAAGGAATTACAGCAGTATGTCTTATAATTCCATCTTTAAAAATGGCCAAGTCGGTTGTACCACCGCCAATATCGATGAGTGCCACACCTGCTTCTTTTTCTTCTTGACTTAAAACTGCGTTAGCCGAAGCCAAAGGTTCTAAATTTACACCGCCCAATGCTAAACCAGAATTGGTAACACATCGCACAATGTTTCTAATAGAAGAAATCTGACCGACTACCACATGAAAATTAGCTTCTAATCTAGCACCATGCATTCCGATGGGTTGCGTAATTTCGCCTTGTCCATCTACTTTGTATTCTTGCGGAAGCACGTGAATGATTTCTTCACCAGGAAGCATGACTAACTTGTGCACTTGATCGCAGAGTTCTACAATGTCTTTTTCTTCAATGACTTCATCGAAGTTCTGACGCGTAATGTAATCGCTGTGTTGCAAACTTCTAATATGCTGACCAGCAATACCAACCATTACTTTTTCAACTTCAATTCCTGCATCTGCTTCAGCTTCTTTAATAGCTTGTTGAATGGACTGTATGGTTTGGGTAATGTTGTTTACCACACCACGATGAACACCTAGACTTTTGGATTTACCAATGCCCAAGACTTCTACTTTTCCATACTCGTTTTTGCGCCCAATCATGGCCACAATTTTTGTGGTTCCGATGTCTAAGCCTACTGCAATCTTTTCATTTTCCATGTTACTCAAATATTACTTTCTGGTGCAAACAACTTGTTTCCCAAACTGTAAATCAACTTTCATATAATCTGTTAACCTTCCATCTTTTTTAGCTTTCGCAAAAAAAGCTTTGAAGTTAGCGAGCTTCAAGTCGATATCTTGCAAATCGCCAAAATCGACTTTAAAATCGGTGTCTCTTAATTCAAAATAAATTTCTCCATTGCTATTTTTATGAATGGATGTAATTTGTTGTTGTAAAAACGCATCATTATAAATTGCATTTGCTAGTTGAAACAATTCCATAGCATCTTCAGATGTAAATCCAAAAGCAATCGGTACCCTGGCAGAATAATTAGTAGACATAGGCATAATTAAACCTTCGTCATCTAAGTAATGAAAACTGCCATCTAAAAAACGAAGAATGGGTTTACGTTGCTCAATTTCAGCACCTAGCAAACCATCTACAGTTAAATAAACCTGTGCATTTTTAATCATTTCATTGGCTTCTAAATAACTTTCCAAAACCTTCAAATCTAAGCTTTCTTTGGTTAAATTATTGATGCTATCTTTACTTTGTATTAACAATTTATAAACATCTTCATCCTGAATATAAAATTCGGAAACTTCGGCAAATTCAATATCAACTGACTTTATTTCCTTTTTTTGATTTCGCTGATTAGCGAAGCCATACAAGAAAATCAAGCTAGCTACTATGCCAACAAATGCGATGTTATTCCAATTCCATTTCATGATTAAAATGAGCTTTTATTTTTTGGGCTTCTACGCCAATATCTCCAGCTCCCAGCAACAAAATAACTTTACAAGTTGAATTTTGAATGCTGCTGAGCATTTCTGATTTTTCTATAACTTTAACGGGTTTGGTATTTATTTTCTGAGCTAAAAAAGCAGCATCAATTCCATCGATGGGTTCTTCTCTAGCAGGATAAATTTCAAGTATGCAAATTTCATCAAAAAGCATTAAACTTTGGGCAAAATCGGCTGCAAATTTCTGGGTTCTACTAAATAAATGCGGTTGAAAGATAAGCATCAGATTTTCATCAGGATGCATTTCTTTAGCGGCTTGATGAGCGGCTGCAATTTCGGTTGGGTGATGCGCATAATCATCGATAATACTTAAGTTTTCTTCACGAATTAAGTAATTGAATCTGCGTTGCACTCCTTGAAAACTGGATAAAGACTTCGCAAAATCTTTCCATTTTTTTGGATTGTAAAAAGCAGCTAATGCCACCGCCGAAATGGCATTAAACAAATTGTGTTTTCCAGGTAAAGAAAGTTGAATATCTTGAGCGATTTCGCCTTTTAAAACCAAATCGAAAACATAGCTTCCGTTTTGTACGCGAATGTTTTCTGCATATATATCGTCTGTTTCTACAAAACCGATTTTTTCACCATCAATATCAATTCCACTGGCGGTAAAAACTTGGCCACTTACTTGTTGTGAAAATTTGACAAAACTTTCCTTTAGCGCTTCAGCCGTTCCGTAAATTTCTAAATGGTCTGCATCTTCAGAAGTAATTACAGCCGCAGTGGGTTGCAATTGCAAAAAAGAGCGGTCAAATTCATCTGCTTCAACCACATACACATCTTGCCCAGTTGAAATAAAATTGGTCTGTTCTTCACTTAAAATTCCACCTAAAAAAGCGGTCACTCCTACTCCATTTTCCTTTAAAATATGAGTTAAAATTGAAGTGGTAGTCGTTTTGCCATGTGTTCCTGCAACGGCTAAACAAAATTTATCTTGGGTTAATTTTCCTAATAATTCAGCTCTTTTAATGGAATAGAAATCTTCGTTTGAAAAGAAATTCCATAGTGTAGATACTTTTGAAATTGCCGGCGTGTACACGATTGCCGCAGTAGTTGAGTCAATTTTTTGTAAAGCTGAAATGGCTTCATCTTCTTGGAAGCAGACGGAAATACCTTCTTCTACCAACTTTGCAGTTAAAGCTGAAGCTGTACGATCATAACCTAAAACCGACTTTCCATTTTGGTGAAAATAACGTGCCAATGCACTCATGCCAATCCCACCAATTCCTACGAAAAAGTATGTTTGTATAGGTTGTATGTGTGTTAACTGCTTCATTTTTGTGCTGCAATTATTTTTTCTACTTCGTTTACAATATCGCTTGTTGCTTCTGGTTTAGCTAATTTCTTAATATTGGCTGACAGTTCTTTTTGTCTACTTTCATCTTGTAATAATTTCAAAAATGTATTTTGAAATGCTTCTTCTAAATCTTGTTCTGCAATGCTAATGGCTGCATTTTCGGCAACTATCGAGTTCGCGTTTTTAGTTTGATGATCTTCTGCCACGTTGGGCGAAGGAATAAAAATCACAGGTTTTCCTACTACGCACAATTCGCTTACCGATCCAGCTCCAGCGCGCGAAATAATAAAATCGGCTGCCGTGTAAGCTTGATTCATTTCTTGGATAAACTCCACTACTCGGATGCCTTCACTATTTAAATTCTTATAATTTTCATAGTAAAACTTACCTGTTTGCCATAAAACTTGAATGTTTTGTGCTTTAAAAAATTCTAGCTTAGCTGAAATCAATTCGTTGATGCGTTTAGCCCCTAAACTTCCACCGATAATCAGCAGTACTTTTTGGTTGGCATTGAAACCAAAATTTGCTTTTGCTTCGGAAGCATTTCCACTGAGTTGAAGCACATCTCTACGTATTGGATTTCCCGTAAAAACAATCTTTTCTTTTGGAAAATAACGTTCCATATTTGGGTAAGCCACACAAATACGATCTACTTTTTGAGCAACCCACTTGTTGGTAATTCCAGCATAGGAATTTTGTTCTTGTATTAAACTCGGAATTTCTTTTTGAGTGGCTGCTTTTAATAACGGACCACTTGCAAAACCACCTGTTCCAATAGCAATATCAGGTTTGAAATTTCTGATGATTTTTCGGGCTTTAATCAAGCTACTCATCAATTTAAACGGGAACATAAGATTTGATAAGGTCAGTTTCCGTTGAATACCGGAAATCCACAATCCTTCAATTTTAAATCCAGCTTGTGGTACTTTTTGCATTTCCATTCGGTCTTTGGCTCCTACAAACAAGATTTCAGCAGTTGGATACCGATGTTGAATTTCTTGAGCAATGGCTATTGCTGGAAAAATATGTCCTCCAGTTCCGCCACCTGATATAAGTACTTTTAGGTTTTTCATACCGTTTCGCTCATGATTTCTAATGGATTTTCTGCTTCTTCATCTATTTCTTGAATTTGCTCTTTCAAGATTTCTTCCTCTCTATTTGCTTTTACGCTTTGTAATATTCCTAAGGAAATACAAGTCATCCAAATGGAAGTACCTCCGCTACTAATCAGCGGCAAAGTTTGTCCTGTTACCGGAAAAACCTGAACGGCCACACCCATATTGATAAATGCCTGAAAAACAAAAGGTAAACCAACCGCCATGACTAATAATTGGGCAAACTCACTTTGCGCTTTGGTTACCATGATGGCAATTCTTCCTAATATAATTAAGTAACAAATAATTACACCAAAGCCACCAATTAAACCCATTTCTTCAACAATAATGGCGTAAATAAAATCGGAAGAAGATTGCGGTAAAAAATTACGCTGTACACTTTTTCCTATTCCATTTCCAGTAACCCCGCCACTGGCTATAGCAATCTTGGCCTTTGTAATCTGATATTGTTCTTCTGCATCTTCTCCATTTGAAAAATTTTCTACTCGACTGATCCAAGTATCTACTCTGTTTGGAAATAATCCCGGGAAGGCTTTTGCAGACAAACCAAACAATAGCGCTAAAACCAATGCCGTTCCGACTACAATACCAATGTATTTAATGGGATATCCGCCTAAAAAGCAAAGCAGCATGGTTAAACTGAAAATTAGAGCTGCTGTAGAAAAGTTAGCAGGGAAAATTAAACCAATTACAGCAAAAACAGGCAACCACAATGGAAGCAAACTTTGCTTAAAATTGATTTGTACATCTTTTATTTTAGCTAAATAACGTGCAACATAAACCAGTAACACAACTGCTGCCAAACTCGAAGTTTGGAAAGACATATTGACTATAGGAACGCGAATCCATCTACTGGCGTTAGCACCGCCCATGGTATTGCCCTGTAATAAAGTAAACAACAATAAAATAACAATAAAAGGAAGCAATAATGCTGAAAGTCCACGGAAATAACGATACGGAATTTTATGTGTAGCGTACATCAACAAAAAACCGATAAAAATATGCACAAAGTGCTTCACCAAGTAGGCGAAAGTACTTCCAGAACCACCATTTAGATAAGCCAAGTTACTACTTGCCGTGTATACTGGAATAAACGAAAATAAAGCCATAAGCGCAACAACTGCCCAGATGGTTTTATCTCCTTTTAAAGAAGCAAACAAGTTTTTTATGTTTGATTCGTTTTGCATGATTTACGCTAATTTTCTAACTGCATCTTTAAATTGTCTGCCTCGGTCTTCATAATTTTCAAATAAATCGAAACTTGCACAAGCTGGCGAGAGCAAAACTTGGTCGTTGGCTTCTGCTAAATGCTTTGCCATAGCTACAGCTTCTTGCATAGAAGTAGTTTCAAATAATTCGTCTACTACATTTCCGTAAGCTTCAATTATTCTAGAATTGTCTACTCCAAGACAAATTATACTTTTCACTTTTTCATTTACTAAAGGAAGCAATTCGTGGTAATCATTTCCTTTATCTACTCCACCTAAAATCCAAATGGTTGGATGTTTCATACTATCTAAGGCATAGTAGGTTGCATTGATGTTGGTAGCTTTAGAATCGTTTATGAAAGTAACTTGGTCTATTTGAGATACTTTTTCTAAACGGTGTTCTACACCTTGAAAACTTTCCATGCTTTCTCGAATAGTGTGTTTTCTAATTTGTAATAATTTGGCTACCGCCGAACTTGCCATTGCATTCTTGGCATTGTGCTCACCTTGGACGTTTAAATTTTCTAAAGACATGCTAAATAGTTTATTGTTGATGTTTATTTCTATGTTGTTATTCTGTTTGCAAATGCTATTTACTCTTGAAATCGATTTGCTTGACATGGGTAATTTTTGCGCTTTCACTTCGTGATGATCAATCCAATTGGTAATGGATTCTTCATCTGCATTGTAAATCAAATAATCTTCTTCAGTTTGATTCTTAGTAATCTGAAATTTGGAATAAATGTATTTTTCAAATTCATAATTATATCTGTCTAAATGATCAGGTGTAATGCTTGTAATTACTGCTATGTTGGGTCTAAAATTCACAATTCCATCCAATTGAAAACTACTTAACTCCAACACATAAATTTCTTTTGGATTGGTCGCTACTTGATAAGCAAAACTATCGCCAATATTTCCTGCCATACTTACTGATAAACCCGCATTTTTCAAAATGTGATAAATCATGTTGGTTACCGTTGTTTTGCCATTGCTTCCAGTAATACCAATTAGAGTAGATTTGGTAAACCCAAATGCAAATTCAATTTCAGAAATTACAGCGATACCTTTTTCAATAGCTTTTTGTACAATAGGAACATGTTCAGGAATTCCTGGACTTTTTACTATTGTTGGAGCAGAAAGTATTTTTTCTTCAGTGTGTTTTCCATTTTCCCATGGTATTTCGTGTTCATCTAAAATGGCTTTGTATTTTGTTTTAATGGTAGATTTGTCTGAAACAAAGACAGCATAGCCTTGCTGTTTTGCTAAAACAGCAGCGCCAACTCCGCTTTCTCCACCACCTAAAATACTCAGCTTTTGCATTTATCTAATTTTTAAAGTAACTATGGTCATAATGGCTAATAATATTCCTACAATCCAAAACCGAACTACTATTTTACTTTCGTGTAATCCTTTTTTCTGATAATGATGATGCAGAGGCGACATTAAAAAAATGCGTCTACCAGCACCAAATTTCTTCTTGGTGTATTTAAAATATCCTACTTGCAATACCACCGATAGATTTTCGATTAAGAAAATTCCACAGAGTAAAGGAATGAGTAATTCCTTTCTAGTGGCAATGGCAATAACAGCAATTACGCCGCCTATGGTTAAACTTCCTGTGTCGCCCATAAAGACTTGAGCGGGATAAGTATTGTACCATAAAAATCCTACTAATGCGCCAGCAAAAGCAGTAATAAAAACGGTAGCTTCACCAACTCGAGGAATATTCATAACATTGAGGTAATTGGAGAAGATAAAGTTTCCAGAAACCCAAGCAAAAATTCCTAAAGTAATGACAATAATGGCAGAACTTCCTGCAGCCAAACCGTCGATTCCATCGGTTAAATTAGCTCCGTTAGAAACGGCTGTAACTATAAAAATAACGATAGGTATAAAAATGATCCAAGCGTATTTTTCTAACTTAGGACTAATCCAAGTAATGATTTTTGAATAATCTAATTCATTTCCTTTTACAAATGGAATATTGGTTTTTGTCGATTTTTCTTCTGGACCGGAAATGCGCTCTACTTGTTCCGTTTCATTGTCCATTTGCATGGCATAGGTTTTCTTTACGGTAATATCTTGGTGAAAAAACATAGTAGCGCCAACTATAATTCCTAAACCAACTTGACCGATTACTTTAAATTTTCCTTTTAAGCCTTCTTTGTTTTTTTTGAAAGTTTTGATGTAGTCGTCTATAAAACCAATGCTTCCCATCCAAAGCGTAGTTACAATAAGCAAAATGATGTAAATGTTGTCTAATTTTGCGAACAACAGCACTGGAATTAAAGTAGAAAAAATAATGATTAAGCCACCCATGGTAGGCGTTCCAGCCTTTTCACTTTGTCCTTCTAGGCCTAAATCGCGAACACTTTCTCCAACTTGTTTCGCTTGTAACAATCTGATAATTTTCTTACCGAAAATAGTTGAAATTAAAAGTGAAGTAATAATAGCAGCCGCTGCTCTAAACGAGATAAAATTGAATAATCCTGTACCTGGGATATCAAAATTGTTGTCTAAATATTCAAATAAGTAATACAGCATAATTCTTATTTATCAAATTCTTTTAAATAATTCTTCACCTTTTTAAAGTCATCAAAATCACTTCTAACTCCGTTGATTTCTTGGTAGGTTTCATGCCCTTTTCCTGCAATTAAAATAATGTCTTGTGGCTTTGCCATTTTACAAGCGGTTTTAATGGCTTGCTCACGAGATGTAATAGTCAATACTTTTTTTACATCGGTTGGTTCAATTCCTTTTTCCATATCTTGTATAATGGCATCGGGATTTTCTGTTCTGGGATTATCGCTGGTTAAAATAACTTGCGTGCTCAATTGACCTGCGATTCTTGCCATTAAAGGTCGCTTGGTTGCATCTCGATCTCCACCACAACCCACAACGGTAAACAATTCTTCATTTTTAGTTCTGATGGCATTAATGGTGCTCAATACATTTTCCAACGCATCGGGCGTATGTGCATAATCTACAATGGCTGTAATTTTTTGCTTATCTGAAATCCAATGTTGAAAACGACCGCTAACAGGTTTCAATTCACTTATTAGTCGAAGATTTTCAAGGCGATCTACTCCCAAAGCATCAGCTACCGCAAATACGGCTAATAAGTTGTATGCGTTGAAGCTTCCTATAAGTGGCGACCAAACTTCGGTTTCATTCATTTTGAGCAACATGCCATTAAAATTATTTTCCAAGACTTTAGCTGTGTAATCCGAATGACTTTTTAAGCTATAGGTTAATTTTTTAGCTCGCGTGTTTTGCAACATTACTTCCCCATTTTTGTCGTCTTGATTGGTCAACGCAAATGCCGATTTAGAAAGCTCATCGAATAAAATCTTCTTCGCATCTCTGTAATCTGCAAAGGTTTTGTGGTAATCTAAATGATCGTGAGATAAGTTGGTAAAAACCGCTCCGGCAAAATGCAGCCCTTTGGTTCTGTGTTGTACAATTCCGTGTGAACTGGCTTCCATAAAAACATATTCAACACCTTCATTTAGCATTTTATCTAAATACATATTAATGGTCAATGAATCTGGAGTTGTTAATTTGGTTTGGAAATCTTGGTCATTCACTTTAATAACTACCGTTGAAATTAAGCCTACTTTAAAACCCGCATTTTTAAACAATTGAAACAACAAGCTGCTTACCGTAGTTTTCCCGTTGGTTCCTGTAATTCCAATCAATTTCATTTTAGATGAAGGATGATCGTAAAAATTAGCTGCGATGTACGCCGCTGCTAAACGACTATCTTCAACTTGAATGTAGGTGACTCCTGTATTTCGATTTTCGGGTAAAGTTTCACAAACCACAGCTAAAGCACCTTGATTTATTGCCGATGGAATAAATTGATGCGCGTCTGTAGCTGTACCTTTAATAGCAATAAACATATCGTTTAATCCTACTTTGGTAGAATCGATATGAATATTTCTAATTTGCTGAGAAGTATTGCCTTCAACAGCCAAAATAGGAACTCTATATAATATGTCGCTTATGGTATTCAACTTAAAAACAGATTTACAATTTGGTTAGCTTCAACTTTTTGTCCTTGTGGAATAGATTGGTCTTTTACCTTTCCTTCTCCATAAATTTTCACTTTTAGCCCCATATTTTCTAATAATGAAACCGCATCCATTACGGGCAAGCCTTTTAGGTTAGGCATGATGCTCTTGTACTTTTGCGATAATTGATAATATTTTTGAAAATCTTGGTTAGCATAATTGCTTTCAAAAGATTCAACCTCATCTATTACTGGTGTGTCTTTATAAATTTTGTGTGCTATTTTTTGAAAAACTGGCGCAGCTACTGTACTGCCGTAATATCCTTTCTCTGGATTGGGTTTATTGATAACCACTATACAAGAGTATTTGGGTTCGTCTGCGGGGAAATATCCTGCAAATGAAGAAATGTATCTTCCAGCTTCAATCCAATATTCAGTTTGGCAAGTTCCTGTTTTCCCTGCCATGGAATAATTTTCAGAATAAATATGACTTGCTGTACCGCGTTTAACTGTATTTTCCATTAATTGTTGAAGCGCTTGCGCTGTTTCCTTTGAGCAAACCGAACCTTGATACATAACTTCAGAAAAATCTTGAACCAGCAAGTTTTTATCCCGAACTTCTTTGATGAATTTTGGTTTTACTTTTAAACCATCATTAGCAATAGCATTGTAAAACGTCAAAGTTTGTAATGGTGTTAAAGAAACTCCATAACCAAAAGAAAGCCATGGCAAAGTAGTTCCGTACCAATTGGAATCGTCTGGATGTGGGATATTTGGTTTTCCTTCACCTTTTATTTGAAGACCAATTTTTTCCCCTAAACCCATATTCATTAATCGATTTACAAACTGCTCGGGTTTGTCTTTATAATTGTCGTAAACCATTTGCGAAAAAGCGGTGTTCGAAGAAACTTCAAAAGCTTCTGCCATATTGATTTCTCCATAACCACCAATTTTAGAATCCCGAACAATTCGATCGAAATATTTTATTTTACCACCCTGCGTATCTACCATAGTTGTGGTGTCTATTACGCGGTCTTCTAAAGCAGCGGCCATACTCATCAACTTAAAAGTAGAGCCTGGTTCATGGGATTCATAAACCGCATAATTCATTTTTTCGTAATATTTACCAGACTTAGCACTACGACCGAGATTTGCAATGGCTTTGACTTCTCCAGTTTTGGTTTCCATGACTACAACTGAACCATGATCTGCTTCAAATCGCTCTAAAGCTTCCAACAAAGCATGATGTGCAATATCTTGAATGTTCACATCTATAGTGGTTATTACATCATAACCATCTTTGGGTTCAATTTCATGCAAATCGTTTATGGGTTTCCATTGTCCTTTGGCAATTTTTTGTTTGGTACGTTGTCCTTTTTCACCTTTTAAAAAATGATTAAAAGCGCCTTCTAATCCAACATTTCCGTAACCCACTGTGCGTTCTCCAACTTTTCCAAGTGGATGTTCTCTTACCGTTTGTTGTTCTGCAATAAAACCACCTTTGTAAGCTCCTTTATTAAAAAGCGGAAACTCTCGAATTTTCATATATTCTGAATAATCAAGATTTCTAGCTATAAAAACGTAACGATTTTTGGTAGCTCTAGCTTTTCGCAACTTGTTTTGATAATAGGAAACAGATTCGCCTAAAAAATTAGATAGTTCTTTAGCTAGCGGAGTTAGATTTTCTTTAAATACTCCATCTGAAGCAGTTACGGCATCAAATCGAATTTCATATTTGGGTACCGATGTAGCTAATAAGTTCATATTGGCATCGTAGATATTTCCACGATTGGGTTCAATGGTGAATTTACGGTAGACTTGTGTTTCTGCCATTTCACGGTAAATATCTCCTTCCAAAAATTGAATTTCAACCAATTTGAAACCCACAAACAAGGGCAGCAGCATAAAAATGCCCACCACAATGTAAAAGCGTTTCAATATTTGTTTGGTATTCGTCATTTTAATTTTTGGTTGTTGATTTTACTATTATTTTACTGGGTGGAGTTGAAGATGTGCCAATGCCTCTGGCTTTCATTTTTCTAGCAATATTCGACTCCATTTTTAATTGCATTAATTGTTTTCTAGAATCTACAAACTGACTTCTCAATTCTTTTACTTGTAAATTTATTTCAGCAATTTCTAATACTTTTTTGTCTGCACTATGCGAACTAGCAATCATGAAAATGGCCAATAACGTACAATACAAAATGAAGCGCCAGTTATCTAAAGCTCCATTTCGAACCAAAAAATCACCACGCAAAATTTGCTTTACACCTACTGCCATATCAATTGAAATTTACCCGTTTTGCAATTCTTAATTTTGCACTTCTTGCTCTTGAATTTTCTGCGTTTTCTTCTTCAGAAGGCACAATTAGTTTACCTACTTTTACAAAAGGCACTTGCGGTCTTCCATAGAAATCTTTTTCTACTTCACCTTCAAATTTTCCACTTCTTATAAAATTCTTCACCAATCGATCTTCTAACGAATGATAGGAAATAACACTCAACCTTCCATCTACAGCCAAGACTTCAGGCGTCTGTAATAAAAACTCTTTTAGTACTTCTAATTCCTGATTTACTTCTATGCGAATGGCTTGGTAAATGCGCGCCAACATTTTATTGATTTTTAAAGCCGAGAAAAAAGGCGTAATGATTTCATTCAGCTGTGAAGTAGTTTTAATCGGCGCTTCTTCCCGAGCTGCAATTATTTTATGTGCAATTTTTGAAGCGATTCTGATTTCAGCATAATCGCGAATAATTCGGATTAAATCTTCTGCTTCATAATGATTGACTACTTCGTAAGCACCTATTTCATCTTTTGGATTCATGCGCATATCTAAATCGGCTTCAAAACGAGTTGAGAAACCGCGTTCCGCCACATTAAATTGATGCGATGAAACACCAAAATCGGCCAAAATTCCATCTACCTTTTTCACGCCTTCAAACCGCAAATAGCGTTTTAAATGACGAAAATTAGCTTGAATAAGCTGAAAACGTTCATCCTGAATTGCATTTTGTACAGCATCTGGATCTTGATCGAATGCAAACAATTTACCCTTCTCGCCTAATTGGTCAAGAATTGCTTTGCTGTGACCACCACCACCAAAAGTAACATCTACATAAATTCCATCAGGTTGGATAGCGAGACCAGCTACGCTTTCTTTCAATAAAACTGGTATGTGATACTTACTCGCTGTCATCTCCCATTACTTCTTCAGCTAAATCTGCAAAATCTTCAAAAGAAGAAATAGCCGATTCATACTTCGATTTATCCCAAATTTCTATGATATTGATAGCCGAAGCCACCACAATTTCTTTTTGTATTCCTGCAAAACCAACCAAATCTTTCGGAATTAGAAGCCTACCGTTTGCATCTACTTCAACTTGCTTCACTCCGGCAGTAAATTTTCTAATAAAGTCGTTGTTCTTTTTCTTAAAACGGTTTAAGCCATTCAACTTCTTCATGAGCTCATTCCACTCTTTCATCGGGTACATTTCTAAGCATTCTTGAAACACAGAACGCTTCAACACGAAGCCGTCTACTAAGTTTGCCGCCAACTGTTTTTTCAACGCAGAAGGCAGCATAAGTCTAGCTTTTGCATCAATTTTACACTCGTATGAACCGACTAAATTGGTCACTTTATTAATTTTATCATTCAAATATATTGAATTTTTTACCACTTTATCCCACTTTACTCCACATTGTTGATAAGTTTTTCAACTATCTAAATATTTCAGATTTAAGATAATATTGAGAAGTGTCGAAAAGCAAGGTTATTATTGATGTTTCAAAAAACACCTATTGAAAATCATAATTTGGAAAAAAGTGGGAAAGTTTGAAATCTGAAGGTAAAATTAGCTATGCACGCATAATTTTTTACAAAAGGCCTTTGATTATAAGGCTTTGCATTTGGGTATTCAAGAAAAATAAGTATACTTGTAGAAATATAAGTATATTTGGCACTTCAAATTTCACTAGTGAATGGAAAACGAAATACAGCAACAAGGTAAATTTAAGTTTATAGAACGCGGTGAAGGAACACCAATGCTCATACTCCATGGCTTAATGGGCGGACTAAGTAATTTTGATGGCGTAGCCGATTACTTTCCACAACATGGTTATAAAGTAGTGATACCTGAGCTTCCTATCTATGACATGCCATTGTTGAAAACCAATATTAAAAACATCACTAAATTTATTAAAGAATTTATTGAAGCCCGTGAATACGAAAAAGTAATTCTTTTAGGTAATTCACTTGGTGGACATATTGGCTTATTAACTACCAAATTGTATCCGGAATACATTAAAGGTCTTGTGATAACTGGTAGCTCTGGACTATATGAAAGTGCCATGGGTGATAGTTATCCTAAAAAAGGAGACTACGAATACATTAAGAAAAAAGCGCAAGATGTATTCTACGACCCGGCAGTTGCCACCGAAGAAATTATTGAAGATGTTTACCAAACCATAAAAGACAGAAATAAATTAATTCGTATTTTATCTATTGCTAAAAGTGCAATACGCCACAATATGGCAAAAGATTTACCAAATATGAAACAACCTACTTGTATTATTTGGGGTAAACAAGACGATGTAACTCCTCCTAAAGTTGCAGATGAGTTTAATAAATTGCTTCCTAACTCAGAGTTATTTTGGATAGACAAATGTGGTCATGCTGCTATGATGGAACATCCCGACTTATTCAATGAGATTTTACACGAATGGCTGCGTAAAAACGCATTATAAATGAAAATTAAATCAGCTGAATTTATAATCAGCAACACCAAAGTAGAAAAATGTCCCGATACCAAACTGCCAGAATATGCATTTATTGGCAGAAGCAATGTGGGTAAATCTTCGCTTATTAACATGCTTACCGACCATAAAAAACTAGCAATGGTGTCTGGTAGACCTGGAAAAACAAGGTTGATCAACCATTTTTTAATCAACCAAAATTGGCATTTAGTAGATTTACCAGGATACGGATACGCTAGGGTAAGCAAGAAAGAGAAGCAAGTTTTTCAGAAGTTTATTACTGATTATTTTAAAAAAAGAAAGCAATTAGTCAGTGCTTTTGTTTTGATAGACATTCGCCACGAAGCTCAAAATATAGACTTAGAATTCATGCAATGGTTAGGCGAGCAAGCTATTCCGTTTGCATTGGTTTTTACAAAAGCAGATAAACTGAAGCCCAATGCCAAAACTAGAAATGTAGAAGCATACAAAGAAAAGTTGTTGGAAACTTGGGAAAGTTTACCACCCTATTTTATTACTTCTTCTGCTAAAAAAGAAGGACAAGTAGAAGTTTTAGAATATATTGACCAAATTAATCAGCAGCTTAACTACAATACAATCCGTTAAAATCTATTTTTGTTTATCCACATTAGTCATTCAAATTGGCATAAATAGAGATGGTTAATCTTGGTCCACTTACTATAAATTTCTTATTTTTGAAATTCAACCTATTTTGTAAATCAGTCTGTTATGAAGCATTTTACGTTTTGTCTCTGTGCTTTAATCTGTACTTTATTATTTAATTTTTCTGCGGCATCACAAGAAATTCCTCAAGAATACTTTATTAAACCAGTAGATGTGCCTTTAATTTTATCAGGTACATTTGGAGAACTCCGTAATAACCATTTTCATGCAGGAATGGATATTAAAACACAAGGCAGAATTGGTTTACCCGTAAAAGCAAGTGCCGATGGCTACATTAGCCGAATTAAAATTCAAGAATTTGGATACGGTAAAGCTTTGTACATAAAGCATCCCAATGGCTATCAAACAGTCTACGCACATTTAGACGAATTTGCTCCAGAAATTGAAGCGCATATTAAAAAGCAGCAATACATTAAAGAATCTTACGAAATTGAGCTTTTTCCGAATTCAGAATTGTTTCCTGTGGAACAAGGAGAAGTAATTGCATATAGCGGTAATACTGGTTCAAGTGGCGGTCCACATGTTCATTTTGAAATTAGGGACAAGAATTCTAGACCCATGAATCCGTTGTTATTTGGTTTTGAAGAAATAACCGATGACATCAAACCAAGAATTAAAAGTGTTTGGGCATACACCTTGGAAGATAGCGCGCAAGTAGAAGGAATTCAAGGAAAGAAAAGAATTCAACTTAGAAGAGACCAAAATGGAATTTACCAAGCAGATAAAATGACGGCTTTTGGCAAAATTGGCTTCGGTATTAGTACAGACGATCAACTGAACAAAGCCATAAATAGAAATGGCATATATAAAATTCAAACTTCAGTAAATGGAAATCTAAACTTTCTACAAGAATTCAATCTTTTTTCGTTTTCAGAAACTAGATACATCAATAGATTAATCGATTTTTTTCATTACAAAGAAAACAAACAACGAATTCAAAAATTGTTCATAGAAGCAAACAATCCTTTAGGCATAAACACTTTTCATGATCGAGGTGGAGTGCTATTGATTGATGAAGAAGGTTTAAATTACAAATATGAAATTGTTGTTCAAGACTTTGCTGGTAACCAACAGGAAATTCATATTCCAGTTGAAGCCAAAAAAAATGAAATTATAAAAGCTTCAAGCCAAAAAGAAACACCTTATTTTGTACAATCTAAATATGGTGTAGCCTTTGAAGAAAAAAACATAGATGTTTATTTTCCGAAACAAGCATTGTACGAAGACACCTATCTTCAAATTGAGTTTGAATTTAATGCCATAGAGCTTCATGACTACAGAACACCAATACACAACACCGTGCATTTAGGTTTTGATGTTAGCAGTTTTCCTTCAGATATTCAACAAAAAATGTACGTGGCAAAAGTAATGCCTTGGGGTGCAAAATACTACACTTCAACCGTTCGAAAAAAAGACAGAATAACTGCACTAATTAAAGATTTTGGACGTTATGAAATTGCTTATGATCATGACGAACCAAAAATAACACCCATAAATGTAAGAGATAAAAAATGGATGTCTAATTACCGATATTTAAAAATTAAAATTGAAGACGAAACCACTGGAATTGAAAATTACAGAGCAAGCGTAAATGACGAATTTATTTTAATGGAATACGAATACAAAGACAATGAACTTACATACGATTTTAACGATGGGAAATTTAAAGACGGAAAAAATGATTTTAAGTTGATTGTTACCGATAAAGTTGGAAATACGAGTATATTTGAAGCTGAAATTTTTAGAAAAAATTAATTTATTCCATTTGAAGTTTTCTCACATTCTTAAATTCTTAATATTTTGTGCTTGTTTACAAAGCTATGCACAAACAACAGCCACCGTAAAAGGAATTATTTTCGACGAACAAAACACGCCTATTCCATCTGCAGATATTACTTACAACGGCGGCGGAACATCTTCTAATGAAAATGGATTTTATATTTTACAAATTCCTGCTAACCAAAAAGTGGTTTTAAAAATTTCCTTCTTAGGAATGGAATCCATCACATCTAAAATTCAGCTTCAACCTTACGAAAACATTGAATTAAACTTTGTTTTAAAAACAGATGTTGAGCAAATTGGCGAAGTTGTGATTACCCAGCAAAATCGTGCTCGAGTTGAAGGTGTAACTACCTTAACACCAGAAACAGTTAGACGTATCCCAGGCGCTAATCCTGGTATTGAAAATATTTTGAACACCTTGCCTGGAGTAAACTCAAACAATGAATTAAGCACTCAATACTCCGTTCGTGGCGGAAGTTACGATGAAAACTTAGTATATGTAAACGACATACAAGTTTATCGTCCATTTTTAGTCCGTAGTGGTCAACAAGAAGGCTTGAGTTTTGTAAACACCGACATGGTTAGAAAAGTTGAATTTTCTGCAGGTGGATTCCAATCCAGATACGGAGATAAAATGTCTTCTGTGCTGGATATTACCTATCGTAGGCCAGTTGATTTTGCAGGTTCTTTTGAAGCTAGTTTACTCGGCGGAAGCATCAGTTTTGAAGGAGTTTCAAAAAACAAAAAACTAAGTGCCATCGGTGGTGTGCGCTATCGAGACAACAGCTTATTTGTAAATGCTAAACAAGTTGAAGCCAATTTCATCCCGCGTTTTACAGATGCTCAAACCTATATATCGTATCAATTTAATGAAAAATTTGAACTCAGTTTTCTAGGAAATATTTCCTTAAATACATACGAGTACGAACCATTCACTAGACAAACCAATTTTGGTACGGTACAAGACCCTCAGGCGCTTTTGGTGTTTTATGAAGGTAGAGAAGATAACCGTTACGAAACCTATTTTGGAGCTGCAAAAGCTTCTTATAAACCCAACGACAATTTTACAGCTAAGTTGATTACTTCGGCTTACCACACCAAAGAACAAGAACATTTTGATATTTTAGCACAATACCGATTGGGTGCAGTAAGCGGAAACTTTGGCGATGAAAATTTTGGCGAAGTAGAATTTACCGAAGGTGCGGGCTCTCAATTTATTCATGGTAGAAATAACTTAGATGCGTTTATTATCAATATTGAACATTTGGGAAGTTATAAAGCCAATGATCATTTAATTGAATGGGGTGCAAAATACACCCGCGAAGATTTCAGAGACCGTTTACAAGAATATGAAGTTATTGACTCCGCAGGTTTTAATGTTAGACCGCCTTTTCCCGAATTTGTAAACGACCAACCTTACACTCCTTACGATGCAGAAATTGAACCTTTTGAACGCATTAGAACTTATAATGAAACGCAAGTTGACCGTTTAGCTGGATTTTTGCAGTGGAGTTACCGAACTAAAATTGGAGAAACTGAAGCTTGGGCAAATGCAGGAGTACGAAGCCAAACTTGGACGGTTAATGGTAAAAATATAGAAAGTACAACACAAACCGTGGTAAGTCCACGTGCTCAATTCAGTATTAAACCCAATTGGAAAAAAGACATGGTTTTTAGGCTGGCTGGAGGTTATTATCATCAACCACCATTTTACAGAGAATTGCGCGATTCTGTTGGCGTGGTAAATCCAAATGTAAAAGCACAACAATCTATACATTTGGTAGCAGGAAACGATTATAGTTTCAAATTATGGAATCGACCTTTTAAATTAATTTCTGAAGCCTACTACAAAGACATTACCAATTTAAATCCGTTCACCATCGAAAATGTACGGATTCGCTACAGAGCAAGAAATGACGCGCGCGCTTATGCCTACGGTTTGGATTTAAGAATGAATGGTGAATTTGTTCCAGGAACTGAAAGTTGGGTAAGTGTGGGATATTTAAAAACCGAAGAAAGACAAGACGAACGCGGTTACTTTGCTAGACCTACCGATCAACGCTTAAAATTTGCCATCTTGTTTCAGGATTATGTCCCGAAGTTTCCGAAAATGAAGGTGTATCTAAATATGGTATATAACACCGGTTTGCCGGGCGGCTCACCTCGTTTCGCCGATCCGTTTTTATTTCAAAATAGATTGCCCGATTACCAACGCGTAGACGTGGGTTTTAATTATGCTTTGGTAGAAGAAACTGATACGTACGAAGAAGGAAGTTTACTTGGTTTTTTTAGATACTTGAGTTTTGGAGTTGAAATATTCAATATGTTCGATAGGCTGAATTCCATTACCAATACCTTTGTTCGTGATGCCAGTACGGGAGGTCAATTTGCCATTCCTAATTTTTTAAGTCCACGGGTTTTCAATTTAAAAATGAGCGCTCGGTTTTAAATTCATTCATTTAAAAAACTGTTAACTATCAAAATCTTAAAACAATGAAAAAAAACACCATACTCCTACTCAGCTTCATATTAATAAGCTTAAGCTGCCAAACCAAAGAAGATGAAGTTGAAATGAAAGTGGAAGAAGTACCATTTCATTGGAATGCAGCTACCATTTATTTCTTATTAACCGACCGTTTTAATAATGGTGACGAAACCAACGACACTAACTTTGATAGAACAGAAAAAACAGGGGTTTTACGGGGTTTTGAAGGTGGAGATTTAAAAGGTATTACCCAGAAAATAAAAGATGGTTATTTTACAGATTTAGGTGTAAACGCCATTTGGCTTACACCTATTGTAGAGCAAATTCACGGTGGAACCAACGAAGGAACTGGTAAAACCTATGCTTACCATGGCTATTGGACAAAAGACTGGACAAGTTTAGACCCGAATTTTGGAACCAAAGCAGATTTAAAAGAACTGGTTGATACAGCGCATGAATTCGATATTCGGATTTTATTAGATGCTGTTGTAAATCATATCGGACCTGTAACCGAGAAAGACGAAATTTGGCCAGAAGATTGGGTGAGAGTCTCTCCTACTTGCACTTACGAAAATTTTGAAACTACTGTAAGCTGTACTTTGGTAGATAATTTACCAGATATCCTAACTGAAAGTGATGCAGCTGTAAAACTTCCGCCTGCGCTTATTGAAAAATGGAAAAACGAAGGTAGATACAAAGAAGAAGTAGCTTCATTAAATGCTTTTTTTAAAGAAACAGGTTATCCTAAAGCACCCCGATTTTATATTATGAAATGGCTTTCTGATTACATTACCGATTTTGGAATTGATGGATATAGAGTAGATACCGTGAAACATACCGAAGCTTATGTTTGGCAAGAATTTAAAGAAATTTGCGATCGCGCTTTTGCTCAATGGAAAGAAGAAAATCCAGAAAAAGCAGTAGACCATCAAGACTTTTATTTGCTTGGGGAAGTATACAACTATGCTATTAGTAACCTAAAAGCCTATGATTATGGAGATCGACAAGTAAATTATTTTGATGATGCCTTCAACAGCCTCATCAATTTTGAATTGAAATGGAATGCACTTCAACAAGATTACGAATCACATTTTAGTAAATACGCCAGTGTTTTAGAAAATGAATTGAATGGATATGGAATTGTAAATTACATGAGTTCTCATGATGACGGCAAGCCTTTTGATCCTAAACGCCTTAAAAACAAAGAAGCGGCTAACCGACTTTTACTTTCTCCAGGAACTGCACAAATTTATTATGGCGACGAATCTGCAAGGCTTTTAGAAATTGAAGAAACCGAAGGCGATGCTACTTTGCGTTCTTTTATGAATTGGGAAGAATTAGACAGCATTCCTGAAAAGCAAAAAGTCTTAAGCTATTGGCAAAAATTAGGAAAATTTAGAGCACAACATCCTTCAGTTGGAGCAGGAAAACATCAACAAATACAAGAAGAACCCTATGTGTTTTCAAGAATTTTTCAAGATGATGATTATCAAGACCAAGTAATTGTAGCATTAGACTATACCGAAAATGAAAAAAATATTGACGTCAGTTCCATATTTAAAAATGGCGATTTACTTTTTGATGCTATTTCTGAAAAGCAGGTAAAAGTGGTAAACGGGAAAATAAGTTTTTCTTCTTCTTCGGAAACCGTTTTATTAGAAAAGTTGCAATACTAAGCTTTAGCTAATTTTCCTGTTTTGGCAAATGTTACTAAAGTTTCTACTACATAATCTAATTCTGCTTTGGTAGTGTAGTGCGAAAATGAAAAACGCAAGTTCGGGTTTTTCAAACGTTCGATGTCGTAAATTTCATTGAGCACGAAGGAACCTTGATCGCTTCCACTTTGGCAAGCGCTTCCTTTTGAACAAGCAATTCCTTTTAAATCCAATTGAAACAGCATCAATGCAGCTTGTTCTGGTTTTACTGGAATACTCACATTTACCAAGGTATACGTGCTTTTTTCAGTATTTGAAGATTGACCGTTAAATTGAACTTCAGGAATGTGTTTTTTCAATTCTTCAATAAAATAATGCTTGAGATTCAGAATTGTATTTTTTTCAACACTGAGATTGGAATAAGCCATTTCTAAAGCTTTTTCCATGCCAACAATATTGTGTACGTTTTCAGTTCCAGCTCTAAAACCACGTTCTTGAGCACCACCGTGAATTAAAGCTTTAATGGGTAAACCTTTTCGAATAAAGGCAAAACCAACTCCTTTAGGTCCATGAAATTTATGTGCGCTAGCAGCTAAAAAGTCAATAGGTGTTTCTTGTAAGTTTAAATCGAAGTGCCCGATAGATTGAACCGTATCGCTATGAAATAAAGCATCATTTGCTTTGCAAAGAATTGCTACTTTTTGAAGCGGTAAAATATTACCAATTTCGTTATTAATGTGCATCAAGCTCACTAAAGTTTTAGAAGCTGAGTTTTGTAATAAGTCTTCTAAATGCTTCAAATTAACATCTCCATTTTCGTCTAAATCTACATAATCTACATGCACTTGATGTTGTTTTTCAAGAAATTCAACAGCATTTAAAACGGCATGATGTTCTATTTTAGAAGTAATAATTCTTCCTACGTCCAAATCGCGAACTGCGTTATGTATAACCAAATTATCAGCTTCTGTGCCACCTGAAGTGAAAACTATTTCCGCCGCACTCACATGTAAAAGTTTGGCAATAGATTTTCGGGCTTGTTCTATTTTAGATTTAGCAGATCTTCCAAAAGCATGTGTAGAAGATGGATTGCCATAACAATTTTGCAAAGTATCTGTAATAATATCTATTACTTCTGTACGTAAGCAAGTGGTTGCTGCATTATCTAAATAAACTTGTTTCATTAGAAAAAAATAAATCTGTTTGTACAAAAGTACATTTATTCTTCAACTAAAAATTAAGAATTGAATAGATATCTACATTCATATTGATTAAAATCAGCTAAATGAATTAGACTTTAAATATGTATTTTTGTAAAAAAATTATTTTGAAAAAGTATTTTTGGTTACTCAGTTTATTTGGTGTTTTAGCTTGTAACGACGGCGACGTAATTGTTTCTAATTTTGATTACAGCTCAGATACAGAGCTCAACCTGTGTAAAGTTAACACAATAAATGTGTTGCATAATGTAAATGATGAAACCAACGAAGCCATTTCATTTGAGTTCGAACTTTCAGGTTTTACTGGTCGTTTTGAAGGTTTATGTCCGCCTGATCCTGTTGTAATTCCGTTGAATCAAAACAACAAAATAACCTATAGAAGGCTAAGTAATGATGTGGCTGGAGCAGATTATTTTTGCCAACAAATTCCACCTGCAAACCCTACTGTTATTGAAGAATTTACCAGTCTTAGCGGTGGAGAAGCTCAACTTATTTTCTTGATTACAGACCAAGATGATAATGATGATGTTCCTGCTTTTGAAGAAGATATAAATGGCGATGGAAACTTATTTAATGATGATACAGATGGCGATGGTATTCCTGATTTTTTAGATACGGATGATGATAACGATAATGTACCAACTTCTGTTGAAATTGTAAACAATGATAATCCTAATGTTTATCCTGATTTTGATGAAGATGGAATACCTAATTATTTAGATGAAGATGATGATAATGACGGTGTAATTACTCGATATGAAGATCTAAATGCTTTTGATGAATTGGACGATAATGGAAACCCTATTTTAAATCCAAGAACAGCGACTAATGAAGAAGGCATACCACATTACCTGAATCCTGATGTTGCAGAAACACTAGAAATTGACCTGTTTAGAACCAATCAAATAAGCAGAACTTTTAGCGTGCAAGTAGTTTTAAATAATATAACCTTGGAGAGAAGTGATGGAGAACAAAACATAACCTTAAATATCTTAAATTTAGGAAACTACGAAATATCTTCTAACAATGAAGTTTTAGAAATGACTGGCGAACCTGCTCAACCTTGCCCAACTAATTGAGTTTAGGTATACACCTATAAACATTGACAATAAAGTCTTTGAATAAAAAAACACGAAAAATTATAATTTTACAGAAATGAAAAAAATACTAGCACCTTCTATACTAGCAGCAGATTTTGCTAACTTACAACGCGACGTTGAAATGGTAAACAACAGTGAAGCAGATTGGTTTCATATCGACATTATGGATGGTGTTTTTGTTCCCAATATTTCATTTGGAATGCCTGTTTTAAAAGCAATTGAAAAACATGCTACCAAATTTATCGATGTGCATTTAATGATTGTCAATCCAGACCAATATTTCAAAACCTTTGCTGAATTAGGTGCTAATATGCTAACAGTACATTACGAAGCTTGTACACATTTACACCGCAGTTTACAATCGATTAAAGCAGAAGGAATGCAAGCCGGAGTAGCACTAAATCCGCATACCAATGTGCAATTGCTAAAAGATACCATTAAAAATATAGATATGGTGTGTTTAATGAGTGTAAACCCAGGTTTTGGCGGACAGCATTTTATTGAAAACACCTATCAAAAAGTACGCGAACTCAAACAGATGATTAACGAACAAAACGCCAACACCTTAATTGAAATTGATGGCGGCGTAACCAATCAAAATGCACAACAACTCATTGAAGCTGGCGCCGATGTATTGGTAGCTGGCAGTTATGTATTTGGTGCAGAAAACCCAACCCAAACCATAGCCGATTTAAAACAAATGATGAATAATAGCTAAATATGTTAGATGTATTGATTATTGGTGCGGGACCGATTGGAATTGCCTGTGCTTTAGAAGCTAAAAAGAATAACTTAAGTTATGTTGCGGTTGAAAAAGGCACCTTGGTGAATTCATTATACCATTACCCTTCCAATATGACTTTTTTTTCTACTTCAGAAAAATTAGAAATCGATGAAATTCCATTTATCAGCAAAAATCCAAAACCTTCTAAACAAGAAGCCTTAGAATATTACCGAAGAGTAGCAACAAGCAAGAAACTCAACATCAATTTGTTTGAAGAAGTAATTGATGTACAACA
The DNA here is from genome assembly GCF_014640195.1 of Psychroflexus planctonicus. Taxonomy (GTDB): domain Bacteria; phylum Bacteroidota; class Bacteroidia; order Flavobacteriales; family Flavobacteriaceae; genus Psychroflexus; species Psychroflexus planctonicus. The sequence continues at coordinate 114,476 of NZ_BMGM01000008.1, read as the reverse complement.
AAATGAAGACCAATCCTATCAAATAAGCACCAATAAAACAGCCTATCAAGCTAAAAACATTATTGTTTCAACTGGATTTTACGACATTCCAAATCCGCTAAACATTCCTGGTGAAGATTTACCCAAAGTAAGTCATTACTACAAAGACCCCCATTTTTATAGTATGCAAAAATTAATTGTTGTGGGTGCCAGCAATTCTTCGGTTGATGCCGCATTAGAAACCTATCGAAAAGGAGCAGAAGTTACTATGATTGTTCGCGGTGAACAAATTGGCGAACGCGTTAAATATTGGGTTCGACCAGATATTATCAACCGAATTAAAGAAGGAAGCATAAAAGCGTATTTCAATGCTGAATTGACTCAAGTGCACGAAAACACAGTTGAGTTTAAAGATGAAAATGGAGAAATTCAAAGTTTAGAAAACGACTTTGTTTTAGCGCTTACAGGCTATCGACCTAATTTTAAATTTTTAGAAAAATTAGGTGTTGCTATTGCAGATGAAGAAAAAAATATTCCAGCTTACAATGAAGAAACCATGGAAACCAACCAAAAAGGAATTTACCTAGCAGGTGTAATTTGCGGTGGTCTGGAAACGCATAAATGGTTCATTGAAAACTCCATTATTCATGCTGAACAAATAATAAAAGCGATTAAATCTTAAATTTTACCGAAAAACAAAGCTTCTAGAAGATATTGAATTTCTATTGACTAATTTTAGGAAATGAATTCATTTTCAACAAAATTAACACAGATTCAAGAACAGCTTTTATCTGAGAAAATCAGCGAAAAAGCGGAACAAGTAATTGTTTACATAGCTATTGTTTCTTTTTTAATTCATTTAAGCATCATCGCCGTTGTAGATTTAGATTTTTTGAATTTAGGTGCTTATGAAGAATTAACCATTAATCCCATTTCTGCCTTATACACTCCGTTTTCAATTATATTAATTTACGAAGTGTATTTATTGGTTTTTTACTTGCCGAAATCCATCACCAACTACATCGGTAAGCAATACGAAATAATCACACTGATTTTAATTCGAAAAATCTTCTATGATTTATCCAACTTAGAATTTTCTGAAAATTGGTTTTCAATTCAAGGTGACTTGCAGTTTACTGTTGATATTGTTGCCACCTTGTTGCTTTTCACACTCATCTTTTTCTTCTACAAAATAGATCAAAAAAACAGGACTGAGAGTTCAGCCATTAGCATCAAAACAAAAAAATACATTAAAATAAAACGCCTTTTTGCCAGCTTGTTAGTACCTATCATTATTGTTTTGGCTTTGTTTTCGTTAGGAAGTTGGATTTATGAAACAGGACTAAATCCAGAAGATGTGGGCAGTTCACTAAAATCACTAAACAGCATCTTTTTCGACGATTTTTTCACGGTACTAATCCTTACCGATGTGTTATTATTGTTGTTTTCATTTTTACAAACCAATCAATTTAGCAGGGTAATCCGAAATTCAGGTTTTATAATTTCAACGGTATTAATTAAACTTTCCTTTTCGGCCGATGGAATTTTAAATACCATCTTAATTGTTGTAGCCGTAAGCTTTGGAGTGCTTATCCTATTGATTTACAACATGTTCAACCACCTTAAACAGTCTCGTTGATATTGCTTACATTTGTAGTATGAATGGAATTTACGATTTTATAATAATTGGTGCAGCACAAGCCGGGTTATCTATGGCTTACGAGTTAAAACAATTGAATAAAAACTTTCTTGTGTTGGACAAAGAAGACGAAATTGGAGCTTCTTGGTTGCGCAGATGGGATTCGTTAACTTTGTTTACTCCAACTGAATTCAACAACCTAAAAGGGCTTGAATTTCCTGCTGAAAAAGGCCACTACCCCAACAAATACGAAGTTGCAGAATACTTCAAAAAATACGTAAAAGAATTTGACATCCCCGTTCAACTCAACACTTTTGTAGAGCACATCGATAAAAAAAATGGAATCTTTAAAATTGAAACTGACCAAGGCGAATTTTTTGCAAAGCAAATAATCATTGCAACAGGTCCTTTTCATATTCCATATACACCTCGTTTTGCAGAAAAAATTGATACTGAAGTTTATCAAAGTCATAGTAACTTTTATAAAAATCCAGATAAATTAAAAGATGGCCCAAGCATGGTGGTAGGCGCTGGAGATTCTGGATATCAAATTTTAGATGAAATTTCTCAACATTCAGAACACGATGTGTATTTTGCAGGAGATACCGATGTAAGTACACTTCCCCAAGAAATTTTAGGAAAAACACTATGGTGGTGGTTTACCAAATTTGGGTATTTAAGTTTTAGCAAAAATTCATGGATAGGAAAATTCATTAGTCAAGGTAAACAGCCCATCATCGGTACGGATGTAAAAGGTATACTTCAACGAGAAAATGTAATTCCGGTTGGTAAGTGTCTAGATGCAGAAGGCGAAACCATCATTACTGAAAAAAAAGAATTAAACGATGTAGAAAACATTGTTTGGGCAACGGGATATCGCCCAAATTTCTCTTGGATAGAAGGATTAGAACTAGACAAAGATGGATATCCGGTTCATCAACGTGGAGTAAGCAACAATAAAGGTTTATATTTTATTGGTTTACCATGGCTTCATACTCGTGGTTCGGCCACACTGGGCGGAATTAAAAAAGATGCAAGCTATTTAAGTGAATACATTCAAAATCAGAATATAAAAGAAGTAGAATTAGTTTAAAATTTAGTGAAATAGTAACTTTATAGATTATTAGGTATCAAAAAAGTTAGTTATTTTTATTGTTTATTGTTCATCAATTTTTATGAAAAAATTAAAAATCCTGACTTTTCTTCTACTGTGTATTTTCACGACTTTTAATGTTAATGCACAAAAAGAAAAGAAGAATAAACTTTTTAGCTATGTAAATAGGTTAATCAGAGATACCGTAGCCGAAGAAAAATCACAATTTATGATGTATCCTACCATAGGATATGAACCTGAAACCAGTGTAGAAATTGGATTTAGCCCATTATATGTGTATTTTGCTAATGAAGATATTCATAACCGTTTAAGCGAGATTAGTGGTTTCGCTTTTTATACTTTGAAAAATCAATTTGGAGCTCGTTTTGAACATGCTATTTATTCAGATAAAGACGAATGGTTTTTTTTAGGGGAACTTGAATTTCAACGATTTCCGTTACCGTATTATGGCGTACGAAGCGAGCAAGAAGAAGTTCCACTAAAAAGCACAGCCATTGTTGATGCACGCCAATTTCAAATTAAAGAGAGAGTACTGCGTAGAGTCCGTAAAAATTTCTTTATTGGTTTTGAAGCCGATTTTAGAAGTTTAAGCAAAGTAGAATTTGAACCTGGTGAAACTGGAGATGAATTGAGTGCCAACTTGCCTTTTGGCGCAGAAGGAACTACCAATCTAGGTTTAGGAGTGGGTTTAGTATACGATGAAAGGCACAATGTACTCAATGTAAGAGATGGATTTTTTTCAGAATTGGGTTATGTCAATTTCAATCCTTTTTGGGAAAGCGATGTAAAATACCACAACATTATTACCGACACCCGTTTCTTTAAATCTTTCAATAATAAACGAAATGTTTTAGCAGCTCAATTTCTTGGTGAATTCAATTTTGGTGGCAATATTCCATTCAATCAGTTGGCTTTAATGGGTGGAAAAAACATGATGCGAGGTTACTTTCAAGGAAGATACAGAGATAATAAATTATTAGCAACACAGGTAGAATACAGAATGCTACCGCTTAAACTGGGTTTTACAGACCGTTGGGGAGCTACTGTTTTTTCAAGTCTTGGAACTGTTTTTGATGAATTTAAAAACATTGACCAATACGACTTAAAATGGGCTGTTGGTGGCGGAATTCGGTTTTTACTCTTTCAGAAAAAAGACATTTTTGCGCGTTTAGATTATGCCATCACACCCGATGAAAACGGTTTTTACATCACCATAGGCGAAGCCTTTTAATCTTTTTGATATGAAAAAAATATCCCTTTTTATTTGCTTGTTTTTTGGTTACACTTTGTCGTGGGCTCAAACCACTGATGATAATGAAAGACGCTGGTTAATTTTGCTTAGTCAAGAAGAAGAACATCCCCAACTTGAAGAGCAAGTAGGTGCCATTGAAGCCAACCGTGAAGGAGCAATTGAGAGAAAATTGGCGTTATACAGCTAACCAAAAATGGAGCAAAACATATTTTTAATTCACCTGCAAGCAGTATACGTTTAGCTGAAACCTACCAAAATTTACGTTCAGATGACACTGACTTTGAAGCTATTTTAATGGGGCTAGATGGAAGTATTAAGTTACGAAGAAATAGAGCCATAGAAATTGATGAACTTTTCGACTTAATTGATAGCATGCCTATGCGCAAACAAGAAATTCAAAGACAAAAAAGAGCTGAAAAGCTAGAAGAAAAGCGTAAAGAAGAAAGACAAGAAAACAAATAAACATTTATTCAATAAAAAACCCCTTCTAGATTATTAAATCTAGAAGGGGTTTTTTACTGATGTTAATCTGGAAAACTATTTAGTAAATAGCATTTCTCTGTATTTAGTTAATGGCCAAATTTCATCATCTACCATTAATTCTAGTTTATCACAATGATAACGTATTACATCAAAGTAAGGCTTTACTTCATCGCAATATGCGTGAGCACGTTTAGTTGCTTCTTCAATTACGTTTGCTTTCTTACGCGCTTCAATCATTTCGCCAGTGGCTTTATTAATGTTTTCTATATGATTAGAAATAGCTTCAATAATGCTCATTTGTTCTTTGGCAATTTCTTTAAAAGATTCGCCATAGATTTCTTTCAAGCCTTTTACGTTTTTAATCAACACGTTTTGATAAGCAATTGCCGTAGGAATTACGTGATTTCTAGCAATGTCACCAATTAGTCTACCTTCAATTTGAATTTCCTTTGAGTAATCTTCAATTTCAATTTCATAACGAGCAGTTATTTCTACTTCATTCATGATTTGAAGACTAGTGTACAATTCAATAGCTTTTTTTGAAACCTTAGGCTGAAGCGCAGTTGGTGTAGATTTATTATTGCTTAATCCGCGTTTTGCTGCTTCATCTTCCCATGCTTGACCATATCCATCTCCTTCAAAACGAATTTTCTTAGATGATTTAATGTATTCTCTAAGCACATTAAAAATAGCATCATCCTTTTTCATTTTTTTAGCTACTAATGCATCTACTTCAGCTTTAAATTCTATAAGTTGTTTTGCAACCATAGCGTTTAAAGTTGTCATTGGATCGGCACAATTTGCCGTTGAACCAACAGCACGGAATTCGAATTTATTCCCTGTGAAAGCAAAAGGAGAAGTTCTATTTCGGTCTGTGTTATCTAATAAAATCTCAGGTATTTTACCTACCACATTCAGTTTTAAATCGGTTTTTTCTTCTGGTGAAAGTTTACCGTCAGTTACTTTTTCTAATTCGTCCAAGACTTTAGTTAATTGCGAACCGATGAATACTGAAATAATAGCAGGCGGAGCTTCATTTGCTCCTAAACGATGATCGTTAGATGCAGAAGCGATGGTTGCTCTTAAAATTTCTTCGTTATCGCAAACTGCTTTAATGGTATTGACAAAGAAAGTTAAGAACTGTAAATTTTTCATTGGTGTTTTGCCTGGACTCAACAAGTTAGAACCTGTATCGGTTGCCAACGACCAATTATTGTGCTTACCACTACCGTTTACATTTGCAAATGGTTTTTCATGGAAAAGTACTTTAAAGTTATGTCTATCCGCAACCTTATCCATCACATCCATAATCAATGAATTGTGATCTACCGCTAAATTGGCTTCTTCAAAAATAGGCGCTAACTCAAATTGATTGGGTGCAACTTCATTGTGTCTTGTTTTTACAGGAATACCTAAATACATGCATTCCGTCTCTAAATCGCGCATAAAGTTCAAAACTCGGGCAGGAATAGAACCAAAATAATGGTCATCCAACTGCTGCCCTTTAGCAGGCGCGTGACCTAATAAAGTTCTTCCAGACATCATGATATCGTGTCTTGATGAAGCAAGTGCAGAATCAATTAAAAAGTATTCTTGTTCCCAGCCAAGTGTAGCGGTTACTTTAGTTACTTTTCTATCAAAATATTTTGCTACGTCTGTTGCTGCTTTATCTAAAGCACTCAACGAACGCAGTAAAGGTGTTTTATAATCTAAGGCTTCTCCTGTATACGAAACAAAAATAGTTGGAATACATAAAGTTGTACCCCAAACAAAAGCTGGCGAAGTTGGATCCCAAGCGGTGTAACCACGTGCTTCAAAAGTGTTTCTAATTCCACCGTTTGGAAAACTAGAAGCATCTGGTTCTTGTTGAACTAATTGACCACCATTAAATTTTTCGATTGCTGTTCCATCTCCAAAGGTTTCAAAAAAAGCATCATGCTTTTCTGCAGTAGAACCTGTTAGAGGTTGAAACCAATGTGTGTAGTGTGTTGCTCCTTTAGCAATTGCCCATTCTTTCATTCCTGTTGAAATATGGTCTGCCAAGTCACGGTCTATTTTACTACCATTTTGAATAGCATCCATTACAGATTTGTAAGAGTCTTTAGTAAGGTGTTGGCGCATAGCAAATTCACCAAAAACGTTCTTACCAAAAATTTCAGAACGTCTTACCTTCTCTTCAACCGGGATTGGTTTTCGGGAAAGTGTTTCTTTTAATGCATTAAATCGAAGTGTAGCCATAAATTTTTAATTTGATTCACGGCAAAAGTAAAAAAAATCAAAACACCCCCTAAATTTATAGGGTTAAATTATTTACCTAAATACAAAAATATTTTTAACCCCCGTGAAAATAATTAAAAAGCCACTATATATATAAAAGACATGTAAAACGCGAAAAGCAAAAAACCTTTATATCTACTTAAACTCATTTTTGGAGCTATAAATCCAAGAGGTAGCAAAACAGTAGCAATACCAATCATCAAGACCATATCTTGACTTAAAATTTCTGTTGAATTGATAGGAATTGGTAAAATTGTAGCTGTTATGCCTAAAACTGCAGCAATATTAAAAATATTAGAACCGATTAAATTTCCTAAAGACAAAGCCTTTTCTCCTTTAAACGCAGAAATTACTGATGCTGCCAATTCTGGAATACTTGTTCCTACGGCAATCATAGTAATAGCAATTACACGATTACTTACACCCATTTTTTCAGCTAAATCTACCGCACCTTTCACTAACAATTCCGAACCAAAATACAATCCAAGTCCACCAATTATCAGCCAAATTCCTACTTTAAAATTACTGACTTCTTGTAATTTCTCGTCTACTTCAGCAGGAACATTACCTTTAGTACCACGACTTCTTTTAATTAGATAATACAAGTATGCAGCTAATAATACTAAAAATAGAATGCCTTCTACTCGATTAATTTCAGCTCCTGTGAACATAAAATAATATAGCAAACCTGAAAAAAACATCATTACAGGCCAATTCAATCTAAAAAAATCACGGTCTATTAGTAAAGGTGCAATAATGGCAGTTATTCCCATAACCAAACCAATATTTGCTATGTTAGAACCAATTACATTGCCTATGGCAATTTCTGGACTTTCATTTAAGGCTGCTTGAACACTTACTAAAAGTTCCGGTGCAGAAGTAGCAAAAGATACCACAGTCAGACCAATAACCATACGTGAGATGTTTAATTTGAATGAAAGCGCCACAGAAGACCGAACTAAAAACTCGCCTCCAACAACCAATAGCGTAAAACCGATGAATAAATAAAGTATGCTCATTAAATCTTGAAATTTCAGCGAAGATAAAATATAATATGTAAGCTAAATTGAATTCAGAAAAATTTCATCAATCACTTAAAACAATTATTCACAATTCAATTTCACACCTAAATATAAAAGAAAGTAAAATTAAAAACGAAACATTTAGTTACAAAACTACTTTTATAGTTGTATAACTAAAAAATTAGTTTACATTTGCTGATGGAATTAAAATTAAACTGTATGCAACTCCCAAAACTCACCCATAAAGAAGAAGAAATCATGCACGTGATTTGGACTTTAGAAAAAGCCTTTGTAAAAGAAATTGTAGAAGAATTAGACGAAGACATTCACTACAACACGGTTTCTACTATGGTGCGAAATTTAGAAGACAAACAATTTGTGAGCCATGAAGCTTTTGGAAAGACACATCGGTATTTTCCGTTGGTAGAAAAAGAAGATTATTCTAAGCAAGTTTTGAACTCGACTACACGCAAGTTTTTTGATGGTTCCTACAAAAATCTGGTTTCCTTTTTTGCCAAAGAAGAAAACATCAGCACCGAAGACTTAAAAGAAATTATCGAAATTATCGAAAAAAACAAGTAAAATGGATGCACTCATTTATATTGGCAAAGCAAGCGTACTAATCAGTGTTTTCCTTTGCATTTACAAATTGCTGTTAAGCCGCGAAAGTTTCTTACAAGTCAACCGGCTTTATCTTGTCTTGGGTTTGTTACTCAGCTTTAGTTTGCCGCTGATCACTTTCACCAATGTTGAAATTACCGAAGTTGAAATTCCACTCCAAAATAATATTGTAGAACCTACAATAGCATATGTCGAACAACAAATTCCAGTAGCAACTACTCCTGAAGTGGAAGCAGTACAACAACCTACTTTTTGGGAACAAATTACTTGGTATGAAATTTTGCTTTCTATGTATGTATTGGGCATTCTTTTCTTCCTGGGGAAATTGATTTATCAAAGCTCTTCCCTATTGAAATTACTTCATAAAGCGAAAAAAATTAAACAAAATGGAATTTGCTATTTTGAAGCTGAACAGAAAATTGAAGCCTTTTCATTTTTCAACATCATGGCGTACAATCCTAATTTACATGATAAAAAGGAACTAAACATTATTAAAACACACGAAAAAATTCACATTAAACAGTGGCATTCCATAGACATGTTGTTGGGAAATCTAGCCTGTATTTTCCTATGGTTTTTACCATTTGTGTATAGTTATCGAGCTTCAATAGACGAAAATTTAGAATACATAGCCGATGCAAAAACGGCAGAGAAAACCAAGTCTGTAAAGCAATACCAATACACGCTGCTGAATTATTTTTCATTAGAAACCAACATGCAGTATGCCAGTTACTTTTTTAAACAATCTTCCTTAAAAAACAGAATTATGATGCTAAACAAAGAAAAATCAAAAGCTGTGAATTTGTACAAATACACTTTCATATTGCCCTTAATTATTGGTTTTATCTGGTTTTTTCAAACCGAAACCCTAGCCAAAGAAGTATATATTGAAGTGGAAAAACCTAAATCTGAAATTTCTCCAGTTTCCGTTGAAATTGCTGATACACCAAAAATAGAATCTTCTGAAGTTATTCAGCAAGACTCTACTTCTATTTCCACTTTAGATAAAATTGAAGTGAAAATCACCAAGAATTCAACAAATAAATCCTTAGAAGAATTAGAAGATTTTTTCGCAGAACACGATCAAAAATTGAAATTCTCTAGAATTAAGCGAAACCGAAAAGGAGAAATTACCCACATTAAAATAAAACTTTCTGATAAAGAAAATGGCTTCAAAAAAGAAAATTTTATTTCAGGAAATCAAGCTATCAAGGATCAAGTTATCATAAGAGATTTTAAAAATGAAACCGCTGATATTACCGAATATGTAGCTCCTGAAAAAGAGCTATACGATTTGTTAAACGATGCTAAAGTGATTTTTGTAAATGGTAAGAAATACAAAAAAAATTCTCCTTTAGCGATTACCGATATTGCTATTGAAAAAGTAGAAGCTGAAGTATTGGAAATAAATGCAGAAGTACTTGAAGAAACCGACTTTGGGAAAATTTACAAATTATTTGAAAATGATGAAACTGAACGCGAAGTCTACGTTTTCAAGAACTTTGAAGGTTCAACTAAAAACGGTTCCAGCTTAATGCGTTTAGAAATTAATAAACCGAAAAGCCCATTTGCAGCAAAATACAAAAGTGGGTTTGGCAATGCAACTAAAGTAAAAGACAGCACAAAAAATACATCTACTTCTTTTTATATTGAAACAATTCCCGATTTAGAAGATAAAACAAAGAAGCAAATTAGTGAGAAGGAAGGAACTCAATTAAATAGAAAAAAACACCTTTTATCATCTAACAAGAAAGAAATTGAAAGAATCTATAATAAAGTAGACTATGTTATAGTCAATAACGAGATGGTAAATAAAAAAGACATAGTCGATAAAATTCTTACCTATAAAAATGCTTCATTTGATAATAATGAGTTGGCTTTTGAAAATGCAGAACTAAAGGATAATGAAAACCATAAAGAAATTGTAGGAGTTCTTACCCAAATCATCAAATCGAACAAAAAAATGGATAATGAACACGTTTTGTGGTTCAAAACTACGAATGAAATAGAATTGGCAAGTATTCATCATTCAAGATTTACAAATGCCAAAATACAAGTAGAAGACTCGTATTTGTTAGAAGCTGAAGAAGCTGCCATTGTTGATATAGATTATTTTGAAGAAAGTAAAAATCCTATTTATGTTGTAAATGGTGAAATTGTAGACAGTAAGGCTTTTAGAAGCCTAGATCCGAACAATATAGCTTCTATGGATGTGATAAAAACCTATGCAAAGCTAAGTAATGACTTAAAGAATAATCCATTTGTAAAAGAAGAAGATTTTCATGGCGCTATTTTGATATCCTTAAAAGGAAAGGAACAAAACACATTAAGTAATAAGCAAATGAATTACGGTAAAAATTTTTCATTTGATGACCTTACTTCGTCAATAAACAAAGATGATAATGTCACTTTTGTAAATAGAAAAGTAATTTCAAAAAATGAATATGAAGAATTTAATCCAGATGAAATAGCTTCAATTTCTGTTTTAGATAATTTCGAAAAGCTTCCTAATGAGTTAAAGAAACAAATCTCCTTTACCAAAAAAGACGATGAACGTTTTGTTTTAATTGAACTAAAAGATGAAGCATATTATAAGTCACATTTTGAAATCAACGTCCAAAAAACAAAAGATGGTTACAGCATGCAATGCAAGCAAGGCTGTGCTTGGAAAGAACTTGAGTTCAATTTAGGGAAAACACCACAATATGTAAATGCATCTGGCGTGTCAAGTGTTTTCTCAGAAAACAGAAAAACACCTAAAAAATTAGCTAATTTACATTTCAAGATTACAGAAGATGGAAATACGTTGAAGCTTACCAAACTAGAAGGAAGCATTTGGGAAGAATTAAGTTTTAGCATTCTTGAAGGTGAAACCTATCAACTTACACAAAACGGTGTTACCAAAAAATAAACCACAACTATTATGATTAAATTTTTAATTTATTTAGGCTTATTATTAGGACTTCAATTGGCTAATGCACAAAAAGAAAACGTGTTTTACAAAACTGAAGATGGAAAAATTGTTACCCAAAAACAATTGGATGACCGTCTAGAAAATTACAAACAAATCGCTAAGCAAATCAGTGAAAAAGCAAAAGTAAGTGTTACCTACTTAGACACTTTAACCCATAAAGATTCGACAATTGTTTCTTTTAAACTAGCTATAGATGCTGAAGGTATAAGTTTGGCTTCAAATCAAAAAAATGAAGTGGAAGAAAACTTACTCCAAAAGCCATTTCCAAAATTCAGTTTAAGCAACTTAGAAAATGAAAACGTAAATTTTGAGAAGTACAAAGGCAAACCCACAATGATTAACTTTTGGTTCAAAAATTGTGCGCCATGCATCGATGAAATGCCTGCATTGAATAAGCTTCAAGAAAAATACAAGGGCAAAGTGCATTTTGTTTCCATTACCTTTAATAAAGTTGATGAAGTGAAAACATTCTTAACCAAAAATGAGTTTCATTTTGAACACTTAGTCAACGCGCAAGCATTTTGTGATGACCTAGGAATTAAAAGTTATCCCATGAATATTTTTCTGGACAAAACAGGAAAAGTAACTAGCATTGAAAATGGAATTCCCTATATGATGGACGAAAATGGAAAAATGTCTCCAGGCGATGAAAGCCATTTTGAAGCCATTTTGAAGGAATTACTCTAGCAGATCGAGTTCTTAATATTCACTTGGCTTGTTTCAAAAAAGATTTGTGAAGTATAATTGAAATGTTCATTCTAATAATCTGATTTATATTGAATAGTCAACCACTAAAAAGCAGGGTTTAGTTTAGTATTTTGAAAAAAAAATTGTTGAAAAATATTCAAACTTGTTTTTAAACATTGCTAAAAAGGTGATTTCCATTTATTCATCATCCTTTTGAAATTGAATCTTGCTACTGCATGCATAAAATTGATATTATCTAATGTGATACCTTTTTAAAAGAAACATTTTAACCTATGCTCTGCTTTTACATTGCCGACAACAGAAAACCAACTTCTTTATTATGTGCTTCACTTAACTTTTTTCTTTTGTAGTAACTAATTGATTTTTCGGGTAAAAAAGGAATTAAAATTTCCGTTTTGCATATTTGCTTTTTACATCTGTAACCTCTATCAACCTTAGCTTTACTTTTTTTTATTATCAAGTTCTATTAAGTATTCTACTAAATTTTGTTCTCTAGAAAGGTTTAGTTTTTTTCTTAACCTATACCTTGCTAATTCTACTCCTCTGGTTGTGATATTTAATATTTTAGCTATTTCCTTAGAACTCATGTTCATTCTTAAAAAGGCAGCTAATTTAATTTCTCTTGGCGAAAGTTTGATATTTTGATTAGATAGCTTTTCTAAGTAGTTGCCATGTACTTGATCAAAATGATAAGCAAATTTATCCCAATAATCTTCATCGGCGAGTTCTTTGTCTATAGTATTGATTATTCGTTTAAGCTCTTGGGAAGAACCCCCTTTATCTATGGTATAGCTTATTTTATTTTGTACAGTTTGAATAAACTCTTTGTTTTTGATCAATTGCATGGTTATTGATGTAAGTTGATCATTTTTAAGATCGAGTTCGGTTTGTAGCTTTTCATTGTACAATTTATCTATTTCTTCATCTTTTACTTGGAGTTCTTTTTCCTTTTGTTCGGTAATAAAAGATGTTTCTACCTTATGCCTTCTTCTTTGTATAATAGGAATTAAAACTAAAGCCATCAAAAATATCATGAAATAGCCTGTTCTTGCCATCCAAGTAGCATACCATGGAGTGGATACTTGGAAAGATATACTAGAGACCTGACTTTCTATTCCATAAATATTGATTGCTTTTACTTCAAATGTATAATTGCCATAAGGCAAATGATCATAGCTTTTTTCATTCATAGAATACCATTTAGACCATTTTTCATCTAACGGATGTAGCCTAAAACTATACTTTAAATCTTCAAAACCATCATAGTATGGGGCTGCATACTCAATTTTAATAGACTGATTTTTGTCGATGGCTAAATTTCCAGCCCTTAAAGGAGTTGTAACATATGTAGAGTCCTCGCTTTTTGATTTTTTTACTGACCTAATTATTGTTGAAAAGTCTTTGTTGATGCTGTGCCTTTGTGATGGGTTATAAAGAACAAATCCTTCCTTTGAAGTAATTAGGATATTATTTTTATCAATAACTGATATATGTTGTAAGTCATCACTAATGTATCTATTAATGTGTTCAAATACGGTAGTGTTTGTATTGAAATTACCAAACTTCTCTTCTTCAATTACTCCAAATTTTTGATTTTGTATAAAATAGATTGAGTTTTCGCCGTCAGAAACCAAATCACTTACATGTTCTTTTCCTAACATTTCATCAAAAAATGCATTGCTTGAAAAGGCTTGGGTAGTTGGATTAAAATTATACATTCCATGCTCTGATGTAAAAACCATTTTTCCGTCTATGTTGTATGAAGTGATTAATATATTGGATGGAAAACCATGCCGTTGATCAAAATGTTTAATTTCGTTTTTGAGTTGCATGTTTTCATCAAAAGCCATTCTGTAAACCCCTCTATAACCGTGAGACATCCAAAGAACAGAATCATTTTCAAAAACCAATATTCTTGAAGATTCGGTAAGTCCAGGAATATCTGTTGTGTTTTTCCAAGAATCATTTTCTTTTTCAAAATATTTTATTCCCCTATAATCTCCACCTAAAATAAGGTTGGGATTGCTCGTTTCTACAAAAGTCCAACTCCCTATATCATGAAACTTTTTTAATTTCTTGCCTACTATTTTAAAAGCACCTTTGTGATGATTCAAAATAAGTGAGTTGTCAATTTCTGAAAAAGTATATACTTGACCTTCGCTTCTAGGTATAAATTGAAAAGGTTTGTCTTCGGAAAAATCTCCTGTGTTATTTTCTATAAAAAGACCATTATTAGTGCCTAAATGAATATTACCATCAAAATAATAAGCATCATAACCTGTTCCTTCAACACCTAATTCTTCATTGATTAATCGGAATGGTAAATTTAACTTCAGGTAGTCTATTCCATTATTTAAGGCCACCCACAGGTTGTTGAAGTTGTCTTCATATATTGACTTTACCGTTCGGCTAGTAATGCCTTTGTTATTGGTTAGGTGTAGTTTTAATGAGAAATCAGACTTTAAAATTAATAATCCATTGTTTTGTGTACCTACTGCATAGTCCCCGTTCTTTAACTTTTTTACATCGTTTATGGTGCAAGGATTTAATATGTTTGTTTTTAGTTCAAATCCAGTTTCATCATATTCATAAACATCACCTGATTCGGTAAAGAAATAATACCCTTTGTTGTTAGCGTGTATTGCAGCAAGTTTTGGAAGAAGCTCTGTCTTTGGAAGGGAATGGTATTTTCCTTTTTTGAATTCGTATAAGCCCATATTATAAAAATGACAAATCAAGCGGCCATCAACTATATAAGAATTGATCAAAAAACCAGGGGATTCTATGGTTTCAAGACCGGAAGAGGAATAGGCTATGAGTTTGTCTTCTGTATTAAAGTAAATCTTGTCTTCATATTCGAATATTTTCCAAATTTCTGAAATCTCAATTTTAGCCTTTTTTAATTCCTTACGTAAGGATTGGAACTCAAGACCAGTTCCAGTATCTATAAAATATCCTAATTGATTTTGCCCACCTACATAAATTACACCTTTACTATCTATTGTTACTGTTCTAATTTTGGTGGCATCAGGTATTGCGTATTTTATCCATTTGTTTCCATCAAATTCCAAAAGACCTTTATTATTAGCTACATACAATAAGCCCTTTTCCGACTGGACAAAATCCCAACTTTCTATTCCACCTTGGTAATCTTCTGAATTGAAATGGGTTCTTAATGGAATTCCACTGAGTTGTAAAGAGTCAGATTGAGCATAAACTTCTGTGCATATTGCAACAAAAAATATAAAAATCCAATTTGATTTCATGAAAGGTGTTTTACTAAGACCAATGTATTGATAAAATTTATAAAACACTATATAACAAGTATTAAATAAAAAAATGAGTGTTTTTGATGAGTTTTATTTAACATTTTTATGAGTTTTTGATGTAGTCTATTATTAACAGTCAAATGATAATCAACATAGATTTGCAGATGTAAATCAAGTATTTACTTTTTTCCTACAACGATGTAGGTTATACTAAACAAATAAATTTTATTAACAATAAAAAATTACAAGTATGAAAAAATTGACACTATTATTGCTTTGTTTCGTGTGTGTGACTATAAGTTATGGACAGAACCTTATTACCAATGGAACTTTTGATGATGCTACAGGATGGACTGTAGTTAACCAATATGGTACAGATAGTACCAATGGATCGGTTGAGTTTATTGACGGAACCGTTACGGTAGGTAAATTAGATGCTACTGATGAAGGCTGGATTCACATGGGATTTTATACTAGCGTAGATTTATCTGCTGGTTGGCATCAATTTGACATGGAAATGGATTTTGATGGCATCAATGATATATGGGGAGAAGTATATATTGGAGCAGATGAACCTGTTCAAAATCAAGAATACTTTGGCGATATGCAGGTGCTAAAAGCATACAACGCTTGGGATTGCGATCAAACTTATACTGGTTCTGCTGTAGCTTCCGGTTGTGATACAGCAAATCCAGGTTTGTTTTTTATTCCAAGCGACGGTACATATTACCTGTTATTTAGATCTGGTGGATCAAATTTTGGAACAAATGGAGTGGCATTAGATGATTTTAATTTGGTTACTTCGGTTGCTCCAGAAGGTATGACATCTGATTTTAATTTCGATTTTCAAACACCAACAGAACTTCAAGCATTCAATCTTTCTTGGAACGAAGATGCTACCAATACCGAAACCGATGGCATCAACACCTCGCTTGAAGTAGCTGAAATATCAGGCATTAACGATGATTGGTATTCTAAATTCTACTTCCAAAACCAAAATGGAATAGATATGTCTTCAGGTGATCGGGGAATTAGCCTTAAGGTAAATGGCCCAAGAGCGCTTCCTGTAACCGTAAAAATTGAAAACGGTGGAGAAACATCTGAAGTTACACTAGATTATACCACTCCAAATAGTTGGCAAGAACTTATTTTTGATTTTACAGGGGCTAGTTCAGTTTCTAACACAGAAATTGCTGTATTTTTTGACATTGAAGTAAATTCTGATGTAGTTTCAGACCCTGAATTGAATACCTTCCAAATCGATGATTTTGTTTTTGGTGAATATACTACCCTTAGTTCAAGTAATTTTGAAATTACTGATTTGAAAATTTACCCTAATCCAACTACGCACTTATGGAATGTTTCAACAAATAATGAACGCATTACGTTGCTTGAAGTTTATGATATCACAGGTAAGAAAGTATTTTCTTTGCAACCTCAATCAGTTAACACACAAATCGATTCTTCCAATTTAAATTCGGGGATTTACATTCTTAAATTAAGTACAGAAAATGGTTCAGTTTCTAAAAAATTAATTAAAGAATAAAGCATCAAATGCAGCTTCTAAAGTGGTCTACAACCAATAAATCTTAACTTAACAATTATATAATGACAACATATTCTACGAACTACTTAAAACAACATAAGGGTGTATTGTTTTTTTTATTATTATTCTTTTTGAGTACAAGTGCTGCAATTGCACAAGTAAATGTTACAGGCAAAGTAACCAATAAAGATAACGTACCTATCCCAGGTGTAAATGTTCTGATTAAGGATTCAACAAAAGGCACAGAAACTGACTATGATGGTCTTTTTACTTTAGAAGCTGAAATTGGAAGTATCTTAGTTTTTAAGTATTTGGGGTTAAAAACCCAAGAAGTAGAAGTTACTGGAGAAGAAGAGTTAACTATAAAACTTATAGATGATATAGATTCTTTAGATGAAGTTGTAGTAGTAGGATACGGGAAAAGGTCTAAGGCTAAATTAATAGCATCTGTTTCTACCATAGATGATAAAACCTTAAAGAAACTACCTGTTCCTCAGGTAAGTAATGCGCTAGAAGGCTTAGCTTCTGGTTTATTTGTTAGGCAAACTTCAGGTGAACCAGGCTTTAGTGCATCTTCTTTTGAAATCCGAAATTTCGGGAATGCATTGGTCATAGTAGATGGTGCACCAGGAGATTTAAACCAATTAGATCCTAATGAAATTGAAGATATTTCTATTTTAAAGGATGCAGCAGCCGCTTCGGTTTACGGTGTACAAGGTGGAAATGGGGTAGTGTTAATCACCACCAGAAAAGGAAATGTAGGAAAACCAAAACTTACCTACAGCAATCAATTTACCTATTCAACGTTTACGTCTTATCCAGATTTTTTCACTTCTGCACAATATGCAGAAGTTTTAAATGAAGGCTTGCGAAATGCTAACCAAAATCCATTTTACACAGATGCTGAAATTGATTTATTTAGAACAGGTGCCGACCCTATTAATTATCCTGATACAGATTGGAAAGACTTGGTGCTAGACGATTGGGGGTTTCAACAGCGGCATAATCTCAACTTAGCTGGAGGCACTGAAAGTGTAAAATATTTTGTCTCAGGAGGTTTTTTAGAACAAGGTTCTAATTATAGTGCAGATGTACTTTCTTTTCAGCAATTCAATTTAAGAGGAAACCTGAATGCTGATGTAACAGACAACTTAAATTTAACACTCAACCTTGCTGCCAGAAGAGGGACGCGAGAAGCTCCAGCTTATTCAGCTTATGATATTTTTAGAGAGTTAAGTCGTGCATTGCCTGTAGATTTAGCTTATTATCCAGATGGCACACCGGCAAGACCAAGTTTTAGCCCAAATCATATTCAAGAAGGATTAAGAGATTTTAATGCTGGATACTATCGTTCTACAAACAATAATATCGATGCAAAACTTACTTTACAATGGGATGTTAATCAAATTGAAGGTTTAAGCTTAAAAGCCTATAGTTCTTTGGTGTATGATACATCTTTTAATAAAGATTGGGGAAAAGGTTACGAGCTTTTCACTTTAAACCGAGAAACTGGCGAATACGATTCTTTTACTGCACTTCCTGAAGGAGCATTTAGTGAAACTATTTTAGAACTTTCAACCAATTATAGCAATCATTACGTGCTTAGACCTTCCATAAATTATGACCGTAGTTTTGGCAATCATAGCGTCTCTGGTTTATTGTTGGCAGAAATTCAAAAAATACAAGGAGAAAATTTTTCAGGCAGACGCCAAGATTTCCAATCAAGTGCCATAGACCAGTTATATGCAGGTTCCTTACAAAATCAAGTTGCTGAAGGTGGCGAATTTAGAGAAAACAGATTAGGATATGTAGGTAGATTCAGTTATGATTTTAATGCAAAATACTTTATAGAATCTTCTTTTAGATATGATGGTTCTTCTCGATTTGCACCCGGAAATGAATGGGGATTTTTCCCTTCTGTTTCTGCAGGTTGGAGAATATCTGAAGAATCCTTCTTCGAACCCATCAAAGACAGTTTTTCGGAACTAAAACTTAGAGGTTCTATAGGAACTGCTGGAAATGATAACACCGCCGCTTACCAATGGCTGAGTGGGTTTAATTACAACTTCTTTTACGTTATTGGAGATGGCACAATACCTACCATAGACAATACGGCGTTGGCCAATAGAGATATTACTTGGGAAACAATTACCACCTACAATGTAGGCTTAGATGCACGTTTTTTAGAAGGTGACCTTCAGTTTTCATTTGATTATTTCTTTAGAAAAAGAGAAGATGTTCTTGCGTTTGCATCTAGCAGTAATCCGAGTACTTTAGGAGTTTCATTAGCCGCTGAAAATTTATATGAATTCTCAAATGAAGGTTTTGAATTTTCAATCAATTACAATAAAAAAGTAAACGATAATCTTAGGCTAAACGGTCTTTTAAACTTTTCAAGATCAAGAGAAAAAGCAGTTTTTATAGATGAGAATTTTCAAGAAGATCCATTTATGAGACAAAATCTTACTATCACTGGTGGATTTACCAATCTAAGAAGAGGATATATTTCTCAGGGACTTTTTCAATCACAAGAAGAAATTGACCAATGGGCAATACAAGATGAAAATGGGAACACAAGCCTACAACCTGGAGATGTAAGATATAGAGACCTGAATGGTGATGGAATTATTGATGTTCAGGATCAGAAGGTCTTTGGCGATGGTGATAAGCCAGCCATAAATTATTCATTAAATCTAGGTGTAGAATACAAACGATGGGCACTTTCAGTATTGCTAACTGGAGCAGCAGGCTATGATATTTATATCGATGGAGAAGCGCAAAATCCTTTGGTAAATGGATTTAACGGATACGATTATCAATTGGATTATTGGACACCCCAAAACACCAATTCTGCTTATCCAAGAATAACCAATGGTGGAGCAAACCCAAACAACAACCGATATTCCGATTTTTGGATGCGCGATGGAAATCATTTAAGAATTAGAAACGTAAACCTAAGTTATACCATCCCTAGCGTTGCTGAAAAAATTGGCGTTAACGAATTATCCATATTCTGTACAGGAACAAACTTACATGTTTTCAAAAAATACGATGAAGATTTTGATCCGCAAAACACATCTTCTGTTGGCTGGTATTACCCACAAAACAAGTCATTTACATTTGGAGTTAATTTAACATTTTAAATAATAGTTATATGAAATCTTATTACTTATTAATTATCTTTTTGGCTTTCATGTTCACTGCATGTACAGACGACGATTTTTTAAATGAGCCACCTTTAGACCGTATTACCGAGACTGATGTTTGGAATGATAAAGCATTGATGGATACCTACTTTTTTCAGATTTATGAAAATATGCCATGGGACTATCTTCAAGATTTTGGAGGTGGTGCAGGCGGTGGTGCACACCGAGATGCCTTAAGCGATTTAGCTAGAAGTACTTATTCATGGACTCCGGCTTCCAATTCTTTTAGACCAGGTAATTGGGGAACATCTAATAATTCTTGGCCTTTAGATTGGTGGGGGTATTACAATTTGTGGAAAATAAACTATTCTATTGAAAACTTAGAAGAGACTTCAGATAATGTACTGTCAGAAGAAGAACGGAATAATCGCTTAGGAGAAATGTATTATTTACGTGCATTTTGCTACTTCGAAATGGTAAAACGCTTTGGTGGAGTTCCCATCATTTTAGAAGCACAAAATCCAGAAACCACTCCAGATGAAGAACTTTTTCCTGTTAGAAATACAGAAAAAGAAGTGTATGACCAAATTTTGGCAGACGTACAAGCCGCTTTTGAAACACTACCAGAAAATTGGCCTTCACAGGAAGGGAGAGCTACTAAATGGGCAGCGAAAGCACTAGAGTCAAGAGCTGCTTTATATGCAGCAAGCATTGCCAAATACGGAAGCTTACAATTAGACGGATTAGTTGGCTTGCCTTCATCAGAAGCTGAAGCATACTACCAAATTACATTAAACGCTTCGCAAACAATTATTCAAGAATCAGGTCATACTTTATTTAATCAGTATCCAGATCCTACAGAAAATTATACAAGACTATTCTTAGACGAAACTGACAACGAAACCATTTTCAAGAAAATATGGATCCCTTTTGAAAAAGGACATTCTTACGATTTGCGAAATGTGCCTTATAGCTATCGGTTAGATTGGGGTTCGAGCATGTCTCCCACAAAACAATTTATAGACAGTTACGAAGTTTTAAGCACAGGACTTCTACCCGATGAGCCAGGTTCTGGTTATGACGAAAATAACCCATGGGAAAATAGAGACCCTCGTCTTAAAGCAACTATCATCACTAACAATGATATGTTTCAAGGCTCGCCTGTAGAAATATGGTATGGCACCGAAATAGATGGAAACATCGATACCAGTAATGGTACTGGTATTGGTAAAGATGGTATTGGTGTTCATCCAGATGCAACAAAAACTGGTTTCTACGTAAGAAAATATCTAGAAGATGGGTCTAACCCACTGTTTATTCCTGAATATTACTCTGGTCAAGATTGTCTCATTTTTAGATTAGCTGAAATCTACCTCAATGCTGCCGAAGCTGCTATTGAATTGGGAAATGAAGGTTTAGCTAGAGATTTTATCGAACCTATTAGAACAAGAGCAGGATTAACTCAAAACCTGAGATTAGAGCCCTTTTCTGGTGAAGAATTGAGAGACAGAATACGCAATGAAAGAAAATTAGAGTTGGCCTTTGAAGACCATAGGTATTGGGATGTAAGAAGATGGCGAATTGCAGAAGAAGCACTAAGCATACAAGTACAAGGAGTAAGAACTTTAAGAAAAATCAATGCATCTGGCGAAGAGACTTTTACGTACGAAACCTTTGATGCTGAACCCGACAAAATGAACTTTTCGGAAAGACATTATTACATGCCAATTGGGCAAGACAGAAGGAACAATAACAATAAGCTTATCGAAAATCCAGGTTACTAGGATTATAAAGAACATAAGGGAAGATTTAAAAGCAAAAATTTTAATTCTATGTTGAAAAGCTTTTCTAAGAGACTTTAAAAAAAATAGCTAAAAAAATTTAAAAATGAAAACGATAAAAATTATAAGTCACACTCTAATAATTGGCATGGTTACGCTCTTATCTGGCTGTAAGGATGACGACATGGCTTTTCCTGCCCCAACTGTAGAAGATGCAGCATTTACATTTTCTATTGACCCTAATAATCCAAATGTTGTGAGTTTTAGTGCAACTGAATCCAACAACAACTGGTACACTCATTGGGATTTTGGAGATAATTCATCTGCAGAAGGCTACGAAACAAGTAAAGTCTTTCTTCGAGCAGGAGATTACAACGTCAGGTTTAAAGTATTTACAAGAGGTGGTTCAGCAGAAAGCACACAAACCATAGTAATTAATGAAGATTTTGAAGGACCTAATGTATTGCTAAATGGTGAATTTAATGGTAGTGATGAATGGACTGTTTTACCTATCACAGATGGAGTTGAAGTAAATTTTCCTGGTGACAAAGCCGTTTGGAATGGCGGCGGAGGTGGACATGTTGGAATCTATCAACCAGTTCATGTTGAAGCCAATGTACCTTACCAAATTGATATGGAAGTATCAGGAGATGGCCTCACAGATTCTTGGTATGAAGTATATATTGGTTCAGCAACACCAGTAGCAGGTCAAGATTATACTGATGGAGGCATGCGTATGGGACTAAACACTTGGGCAGGATGTGGCAATGAAGCTTTTGAAGGTTCTCTTACAGAAATTAGCTGCGTGGGCGAAGGGAACGGATTAGTTGAATTCAATACTTCAGGTACTGTTTATTTAGTAATAAGAGGTGGTGGTGCTGATTATGGTTCTGGCCTATCGTTGGATAATGCTTCGATGACACCACTGGTACCTGGGATTGAATATACACCACCCTTATTTCTACCAAATGCTGATTTTACATATAGTGTAACAGACGATCTTACCGTAGAATTTACTAACACATCCAGTAATGCCGATGGCTATACATGGGATTTCGGCGATGGTGCTGGTACATCATCAGATGAAAATCCAACTTATACGTATGCCAGTGAAGGTATTTATACAGTTGCTCTTTCCGCTACAAATAATGATGGTTCTGATGAAATTTTGAAAGATATCATATTAGGAGAATCAAATAACTTAATTACAAATGGAACTTTTACTGATGATAGTAATTGGACAATTATTAATCAATGGGAGACTAATAATACAAATGGTAATGTAACTATTGAAGATGGTGTAGCTAAATGGACTAATAATGCAGATTGGGCACATTTAGCAATTTTTCAAAGTGTAGAATTAGTTCCTGGGACTTACCAATTTGATATGGATGTAGATTATGCTGGGATAAATCAGGTTTACGGAGAGGTATATCTAGGTTCAGATATGCCAGTAGAAGGAACTGCAACACAAGGAATTGAGTATAATGGCGATTTTCAAGTGCTCAAAGCAATTAATTGGTGGGACTGTGGAGATTCTTATACTGGATCAGCTATTAATTCAGGTTGCCCAACTGATGAAAATAATCAAGGACAATTTGAAATTACAACCGAAGGAACCTATTGGTTGTTGTTCAGATGCGGAGGTCAAACTTATGGCCCCAACGGTGTAGTAATTGACAATATGACTTTAGTACAACTAAACTAAGAAATTGAAATTTAAGATTTAAATAAAAATAATTTGTGTTAGCCTTTAGGTTGCTTTACTGGTCTTGGTTAGGCCAGTAAAACCTAATGAAATTTAACTGCTAATTTTCTAAAAATAAGAAGTAGGAGTCTTGCACATTAATAAAATAAACATGAAAAAAAATATTCTACTATTTAGTTTATTATTAATTACTGCCATAAATTGGGGTCAGGGATTGGTTGCAGAAGGTACCGAAATCGTCAATTCTGATGGAGATCCTATCTTGTTAAGAGGTTATGGTCCCGGTGGATGGCAAATCATGGAAGGATATATGATGCAAACTTCAGGTTTTGCAGGCGCTCAGCATGAAATCAAAGAAAAGTTAGTCGAATTAATGGGCGAAGACAATACTGAAACCTTTTTTGCTAAATGGAGAGAAAATCATTTTACACAACGCGATGTAGATTCTTTAGCGGCATGGGGGTTTAATAGCATTCGTATTCCAATGCATTACAACTTGTTTACCCTTCCTATTGAAGATGAACCTGTCCCCGGAGAAAACACTTGGATTGAAACCGGTTTTGAATTGATTGATGATGTGCTGGAATGGTCTGCACCTCATAATATCTACGTTATTTTAGACATGCACGCTACACCAGGAGGACAAGGCGCAGGTTCAGAAATAAATGACTACGACCCCGATAAGCCTTCTTTATGGGAAAGCCAAGCAAACAGAGATAAGCTTGTCGCCTTATGGACAAGAATAGCTGAAAGATACAAAGACAACGAATGGATTGGTGGGTATGACCTCATCAATGAAACCCATTGGGATTTGGGTCCACAAAATGCGCTTTTAAGAGAAATCTATGAAGACATTACCGATGGAATAAGAGGTGTTGGTGACGAACATATTCTTTACATTGAAGGAAATTCCTATGCCAACGACCACACAGGGCTTACTCCGCCTTGGGATGATAATTTAGTGTATAGCTTTCACAAATATTGGAGCTTTAACAACGAGAATGATGTAGATTGGATTACACCTTTAAGAGATGAGCACAACGTCCCACTTTGGATGGGTGAATCTGGAGAAAACTCTAATACGTGGTTTACAGATGCTGTAAGTCTATTTGAAAATAATAATATCGGCTGGGCTTGGTGGGCCTTTCGTAAAATTGGCGACATCGATAGTCCTTATGCTATAGACATTAATCCAGGTTATCAGGCCATTCTTGACTATTGGCAAGGTAACGGCCCTGAACCATCAGCAACTGAAGCTTTTGATGCCATGATGGAATTGGCAGACAACCTATTAGTAGAAAACAGCAGATTTAGAAAAGATGTACCTGACGCCTTAATCCGACAGGTTCAAACAGACGAAACTATCCCATATCACGGTAGCCCTTCGCCTATCCCTGGACTAATTTACTTATCTGATTATGATTTAGGTAAAAATAACCATGCTTATTATGATACGGTTGTGGCTGATTATAATCTATCAACAGGAAATTTCACTGCGTGGAATAGTGGCTGGTCATACCGAAATGATGGGGTAGATATCGAACGAAATTCAGATGACATAAACAGCAATGGTCACCATATTGGTTTTGTAAACGAAGGGGAATGGATAAAATACACGGTTGACATTGAACAAACTGCAGTATATAAAGCTAAAGTTAGGTTAGCAACCGAAGAAACTGGATGTGAGTTTTTCCTTTCCATTGACGACCAAGAAGTAAGCACTACCCAAGTGGTAAGTTCAACAGGTGGTTGGACACAATTTACCACTTTCGAAATTGACGACATCATACTACCCCAAGGAGAACACAGTTTAAAATTACATATCAATAATGACACACCTGCAAATTATAGCAGTATCGAATTTGAACTAACAGGCAATGTTGAAGATCTTTCTTTAAATGCACTAAATGGTAAAACTGGCGAAGATGAAGCCTCTGTAGAAATAGCCATAAGCGAATCGGTTTTAGCTTCTTCATTAGATGGAATAGATGGAGATTTTTCACTAAATGTGAATGGAGAAGAAAGAAATATAGAATCGGTTACTCCACATCCAACAAAAGATAGAACGATTATTCTTAGCGTTGAAGGTTTTCTGATTACTGGAGATGAAATACTGGCAAGTTATTCAGGAAATACCATACAATCAGAATCGAATAAAACTCTAAACACGTTTACAGATCTTGTAATAAACAACGAAAGTCCCAACCGATTTGTAATTCCTACTTTAATTGAAGTAGAAGACTATGATTTTATGATAGGCATGAATTTAGAAGACACCGAAGATGAAGGCGGTGGACAAAATTTTGGATTTACAGATCCAGGCGATTATGCAGATTATTCCATTTTTGTTCCAGAAGGAGGCTTGTATGGCATCAAATTTCGGGTAGCTGGTTTTAATGAAGGACAGATTGGACTATATACCGTCGACGAAAATGATGTCGAAACGGAATTAACTGTTGTTAATACCGTAATTACAGATGGATGGCAAACATGGGCAACCGTATCAGATAATCTTTCTATTGATGAAGGGCCACACAAGTTGAGAATGAAAGTTTTAGCAGGTGGTTTTAATTTCAATTGGTTTGAATTTGATGTTCCAGATAGTGATGGAGATGGTGTTCCTGATCATTTAGATGACTGCCCTGATACTCCAGCAAATGCCTATGTTGATGTGAACGGCTGTGAGGTTTTTAATGTTACTCCAGACAATTATATCTTGTCTGTTTCAAGTGTAACCTGTCGATCGGAAGACAACGGGAGTATAACACTATCCGCCACAGAAAACTTTGAATACTCAGTAAGTTTAACTGGTGAAAATAGTACAATTACAGAAAATTTCACTTCAGAAGTTAGTTTTCAAAATTTACCTGCAGGAACTTATACTTTATGCATTACCATAAATGGACAGCCTGACTATGAGCAATGCTTTACAGTAGTTGTAACTCAACCTGATGAACTAATTGTAACTTCTGGCAGAAAATCGACAACTTCTTCTAAAATTAAAGTTTCATTAAGTGGTGCCGATTTATATTATGTAACGCTAAACAACGAGACTTTTTCAACAAATCAATCAGAAGTTGAATTACAACTAGCAGAAGGAGAAAACGAATTAATGGTAAAAACCAACTTAGATTGTCAAGGCATTTATAAGAAAACCTACGTTTATGATACAACCCCTTCAATTTATCCAAATCCAGTTGAAAACATTCTGTTTATCTCTGCAAATACAATAGATACAAATACTCTTACAGCCGAGGTGTATCATTTATCTGGCAAATTGCTAATTCGTAAATTATTCAATACAAAAGATAATCAATTGAGATTAAACATATCTAATCTTGAAAGTGGTTTCTTTATTTTAAAAATAGTTACTGCTCAGAAAACGTACAATTATAAAATTATAAAGCAATGAAAAAGTTTATCAAAATAATTTCAATATTTACTGTGCTAGGGTTTATAACGCTATCATGTAGTGAAGATGATGATTCTGCTGCTATAAACACAATAGTTCCACCGTCCTCAGCAACACTCATTTTTCCAGAAAACAATAGAGTTTGTAATGAAGGTACAATTATTTCTGAAACAGAATCCGATGTGTTATTCCAATGGGAAGAAAGTGAAAACACAAGTTCATATATATTAAAAATTAATGATTTAGACAACGGAACAACAAGAAACATAAGCACCCTTTCAACCGAATTTTTAATTCGTATTTTAAGAGGAAAGCCTTATTCTTGGTCCGTTACTTCTCTAGGTTCTGATGGAAGTGAAAGTGCAGAAAGCTCAGTGTGGAGTTTTTACAATTCGGGTCTTCCTATTGAAAGCCATGCGCCGTTTCCTGCAACTGTTATAAGTCCTAATTCTGGATCGAGTGTTGAGCAGGGTTCAGTTACTTTAGAATGGGAAGCTTCAGATATTGATAATGACATTGCTTCATATGCCCTATTTCTTGATACTGTAAATCCTCCAGAAACTGAACTTAGTACAACAAGCAACACCAATACAGAAGTTTCTGTTTCATCTGGTAATGTGTACTACTGGAAAATAGTAACGATAGATGAAGTAGGCAATACTTCCACTTCGCAAGTTTTTCAATTTGCAGTAAACTAAATTATTGAAAAATTATTTCAATTAAACTTAATGCTATGAGAATACTAAGCCATTGTCAATTGTTATGCTTTATCCTAATTGGTATAAGTGTAATGTCTTGTAAAACGAAAAATGAAGAACAGAAAGAAAAAACTTCTTCTACTGAAGCCAAAATTTGGGAAGTAGATTTTTTAGATGAATTTGATACTTTCAATCCTGATAATTGGCAAGATCAACGTATTTGGGTAAATAACGAAACCCATTGCTACGTCCCTAACGGAAAGTTTGGTACAAGAGAAGCAAGTGATGGAACCTTAAAATTGAAAGTTGTACAAATCGATGATAAAAGAAGCTGTGATAATTTCGACAAACATGGCGAGCAACATCCCGATACTGAATATGTTGCCGGAAGAATTACTTCTAAAAACAAAAAGGAATTTATTAAAGGCAAATGGACAGCAAAACTAAAGCTGAGTAGCAGTGGAGAACCAAGCATGTTTCCAGCTTGGTGGCTTTTAGGTGCCAGAAACAATGAACCCCCTATGCAGGAAGTAGATGAAAATATTTGCTGGCCATTGACAGGCTCAGGCGAGATTGACATTTTTGAACACCATGGAGACCATCACAAAAATCGATTTACAACCGGTGCCATAAAAAGTTTAGATGAATGTGATAAAGGCGATTGGTGGTCTTTACGCAAGGATTTTGAAGTGATTTTAGATGAATACCACGAATACTCTGTAGAATGGGAAGATAGTGACCTTTTGTATAGAGTAGATGGTGAAGAAATATACCGAAATGTAGGACAAGGAGATAAATACCCGGAGCCCATGTTTGCCATATTGAATTTTGCTAAAATCACCGATTCCCCCATGGAAAGTAAAGAATGGGTAATGGAAGTAGATTGGGTGAAACATGAATACAGAAAGTAAACCAAAAACCGAATCAAATTAATCCTCAATTTCAATAGTATTATGAAGCTACGACTATTCAATTTTATGATTGTTTTGCTAATGCTTTTTTCATGCAAAGAAGCCCCGAATAAAAAGACAGCAGGTTCAAAAGTTGCTTTAACTCCATCAACTGAAAGTTACAGCGGTAAAACATTACAAGTCTACACCACAGCAAAAGACACTGATTTAAGGCTTACCAAAACTGCAGAACATACATTTGCCCAAAAAGTGCAACCTTTAGAAAATGAAATCGCTGTTTTTGTCAATCCTAACAAAACATTTCAAACGTATTTAGGTATTGGTGGTGCCATTACGGATGCCTCTTCGGAAGTGTTTTCTACCTTAGATGAAGACAAGCAAAGTGAACTTCTTCAATCCCTGTATGGTAAAGACGGAATAGGTTATAACATCATCAGGACAAGTATTCATAGCAGTGATTTTGGATTGGGCAGTCACACCTACATCGAAGAAGGAGATGCGGATTTAAAAACATTTTCAATTGAAAAAGACAAAGAAAAACGTCTGCCCTTTATTAAAAGAGCTATTGATTTAATTGGTGATGATTTGGTATTTTACGCCAGTCCGTGGAGTCCACCTGCCTTTATGAAAACCAACAATAACATGCTACAAGGCGGGAAATTGTTGCCTGAATTCCGTCAATCCTGGGCCAATTATTACGTTAAGTTTATTGAAGCTTATGAAGCTGAAGGTGTGCCGGTTTGGGGGCTTACCATTCAAAATGAACCCATGGCAGTGCAACGTTGGGAATCCTGCATCTATACAGCAGAAGAAGAACGCGATTTTTTAAAGGATTACTTAGGACCTACCTTAGAAAAAGCAGGCTTTGGGGATAAAAATATTGTGGTATGGGATCACAACAGAGATTTGATTACAGACCGAGCCAATACCATTTTTGAAGATCCTGAAGCATCCAAATATGCTTGGGGAATTGGCTTTCATTGGTATGAAACCTGGACAGGCGGTTTGCCTAAATACGATAACCTTAAAAATATTAATGAGTCTTTTCCATCAAAAAACATGTTGTTTACAGAAGGCTGTCAAGAGGGTTTTGAAGCTGAAAAGATGCATTATTGGCCTAATGCAGAACGCTATGGAAATTCTATGATAAACGACTTTAACAGTGGCGTTGTGGGCTGGACAGACTGGAATATTCTCTTAGACGAACGCGGAGGACCAAACCATGTCAAAAACTTCTGCTTTGCTCCCGTTCATGCAGACACCAAAACTGGGGACTTGATTTATACACCTACTTACTACTACATTGGTCACTTTTCGAAGTTTATAAATGCAGGAGCGAAACGAATAAGTACCACAACAAGCCTAAGCACTATTGAAAGTACTTCATTTCAAAATAATGATGGAGATATCGTTACAGTAATTATGAATAAAACCAATACCAAAATTAAGTATAAACTTATAGTTGGCAGCAATCAAGTTGAACTTACAATTGAACCTAGAGCTATGCAGACAGTAGTATATTAGTACAGTTAAATTTAAAATATGAAAAAATTATACCCCTTTTTTATAAGTTTTGTAGTTGCTTTAGGTGGATTTTTATTGGGTTTTGATAGTGCCGTAATTTCGGGTGCAGTAGGTGGTATAAGTGATTATTTTAGCATGACCGATTGGGAACTTGGTTTTTCTGTGGGTTGTGTGATTTTTGGAGCAATGGCGGGCAATATTTCAGCAGGCCCATTAAGCGATAGATTTGGTAGAAAGAAAATACTTCTACTCACTGCCATACTATTTACCGTATCTGCACTTTGGTCTGCTCTGGCTACTTCTTATGTAGAATTTATTTTAGCGAGAATTATTGGAGGTATTGGTATTGGTGGTGCAATACTTATTGCTCCAATCTACATTGCAGAAATAGCTCCACCTAAAATAAGGGGAAGTTTGGTGTCTTTAAATCAACTCAACATTGTATTAGGAATTTCTGTAGCTTATTTTTCTAATTATTTTTTGAAAGATATAGAAGTGGATAGTTGGCGATGGATGTTAGGGGTGGAAACGATTCCTGCGATTATTTATTTTTTTGCTTTACTTGCCATCCCAAAGAGTCCAAGATGGTTAATTCAACAACATAACTTAATTGAAGCCGCAGAACGTATTTTAATAAAAATTGGTGGTCAAGAATATGCACGTAACACCATCGATGAAATTAAAAGTAATATAGCTAAAAAAGTAAAAAAAGGAACCTTTAAACAATTGCTTTCTAGGCGCCTACGTAATATTATAATTATTGCTTTTGGGATAGCTTTTTTTCAACAAATCACTGGTATTAATGCTATTTTTTACTATGCTCCTACTATTTTTGAACAAGCAGGTGGAAGCTCAGATTCATCCTTTTTACAAGCAATAGTGGTAGGCTTAACAAATTTGGTATTTACTTTAGTTGCTATTCGACTTATTGATAGATTGGGTAGAAAACCACTTTTAATAATGGGTACGGCTACAATGACAGTAGCACTTACAATGGCAACATTTGCCTTCAACAATGCAACCTATAATTTGAATAAAAATAACATACAAAGTATTGAAAATACAGATATTAAAAACGCTATTTCAAGTCTGGAAGGCATGTCCTTTAGTTCTCAAACAGCATTATTTAATACCTTAAACCCACTCCTAAATAAATCACAATTAGTCGATTTTAAAAGAAATGAAGTCAAAAAATTCATAAACATTAATGCAACTTTGGTGCTTATTGCCATTTTATCGTATGTGGCAGCTTTTGCCATTTCATTAGGACCTGTAATGTGGACCTTATTATCTGAAATTTTTCCAGGCAACATTAAGGGCATTGCAATTTCTGTGGTTGGTTTTTTTAATTCGTTAGTGAGTTACACCGTCACTCAATTTTTCCCATGGGAACTTACAAATCTAGGGCCAACATTAACCTTTGCCATTTATGCTGGAATGGCAGGATTATCCTTACTGTTTGTTCTAAAATACGTAGTAGAAACCAAAGGAAAAACGCTGGAAGAAATCGAACAATCATTGGTAAAAAATTGAATGACAAAAAAATAGTGACTGAGACAGGATTCGCTTAGCGCATCCCAAAGCGTTCCGCTTTGAAAATACTTCAAACAAAAAAACGCTCAATAAACTTGGCGTTTTTTCTTTTTGAAGTATTTATTCGTGACCCTGCCTAAAAAGCACGGCAGGCAGGCGCGGAGGGATTAAACAAATTTTTTTTTGATGTATGATTTTGAAAAATGGGGAATAAAAAAATATTCCCAAGCATAAGAAATTATCCTTGGGAATAAATTGTGACCGCGGAGGGATTCAAACCCCCAACCCTCAGAGCCGAAATCTGATATTCTATTCAGTTGAACTACGCGGCCTTTTCCGTATAAACGGTTTATTAAATTGTGCCTATATAATTAAAATAGTATTTTATACTTGGTATTAAAAACAAAGAACCTATAAATCAATTTTAAAGGTAAATAATCAACTAACTACTACCAACTAAAGGCTACCGACTAAAAACTCCTTAACTCAAATGTTTTTTTACTAAATTCGATATGGTTTTTCCATCGGCTTTTCCTGCTAAATTTTTAGAAGCAATTCCCATTACTTTTCCCATATCTTTCATGCTTTCTGCACCGGTTGAAGCAATTACTTTTTTCACTTCTGCTTCAACTTCTTCTTCGCTTAATTGTTCTGGTAAAAACTGCTCAATAATTTTGGCTTCTTCTAATTCAGGTTCCGCTAAATCAGGTCGGTTTTGCTCTTGGTAAACGGCAGCGCTATCTTTGCGTTGTTTCACCAATTTTTGAATCAACTTCAGCTCTTCGGCTTCCGTCATTTCTTCACCACCACCTGTAGCTGTTTTCGCTTTTAAAATTTCACTTTTAACCGAACGTAAAGAAGACAAAGCAACAGTATCTTTTGCTTTCATTGCTTCTTTCATCTTCTGCATTACTTCTTTTTCTAAAGCCATGGTATTTAATTTGAAAGCGCAAATATACATACATTGTAAAACAATTTCAGCAAAACTGCCTAATGAATTTTACCAAAAACAAGCTATTCAGTATTAAGCTACTTGTAATTTGTTCAGCAAGACCTAAAGATTTCTTAATTCTATTCAAGGCTTTCAATTTGAAAGCAACATGCAATTCTTTTGACCTAAAAATTGAGTAATTTTGCAACTCGAAAAATGCTATGGAAGAAAAAATTGAAGTTTTTGGTGCGCGAATGCACAACCTGAAAAATATTGATGTAGAAATACCTAGAAATAAACTGGTTGTCATTACAGGTTTATCCGGTTCTGGAAAATCTTCTTTAGCATTCGATACCATTTATGCGGAAGGACAGCGCCGTTATATCGAAACTTTTTCGGCTTACGCAAGACAATTTCTGGGTGGTTTAGAACGTCCTGATGTAGATAAAATTGAAGGACTTTCACCCGTAATCGCCATCGAACAAAAAACCACTTCTAAAAGTCCACGGAGTACGGTCGGTACCATTACTGAAATTTACGATTTTCTTCGCCTACTCTACGCTAGAGTGGGAACTGCTTATAGTTTCAAGACGGGCGAAAAAATGGTAAGCTATTCTGATGAACAAATTCTAGACAAAATCAAAGAAGTTTATCAAGATAAAAAAATCAACGTGCTCGCTCCTGTTATTCGTTCTAGAAAAGGACATTACCGCGAGTTATTCGAACAGATTGCCAAACAAGGCTTTGTAAAAGTTCGGGTAGATGGTGAAGTTCGCGATATTGAAAAAGGAATGAAACTGGATCGTTACAAAATTCACGATATTGAAGTAGTAGTCGATCGCTTAAAAGTGAACGATAAAATAGACCAACGCTTAGCCACAAGCATTAAAAGTGGAATGAAACAAGGCAACGACATCATCATGATTTTGGAAGAAGGCGCAAAAGAAGCGCGGTATTTCAGTCGAAATTTAATGTGTCCGTCTAGCGGCATCTCCTACCCTATTCCTGAACCCAATAATTTCTCGTTCAATTCGCCAAAAGGCGCTTGCCCAAATTGCAACGGAATCGGTGATGTGTTTGAAGTAAATGTAGACAAAGTGATTCCCAATCGGGAAATATCCATTAAAGAAGGTGGAATTGAACCACATGGAAAACCAAAGAAAAATTGGGTTTTTAAGCAGTTGGAAAACATTGCTTTGCATTATCAATTCGATTTAAAAAATCCGATCAAAGACATTCCAAATGAAGCCTTAGAAGTGATTTTGAATGGCGGAAAAGCAAGCTTTGAAGTTTATGGCGAAAAAGCCAAAGTAAGCAGAACCGTCTCTTACGATTTTGAAGGAGTGGCTACCTTTATTGAAAATACCTACAACCAAAAAGAAAGTTCTACTTCTTTAAAACGTTGGGCTAAAAAGTACATGGATAAAAATCCTTGCCCAACTTGTGAAGGAAGCCGATTGAAAAAAGAATCCTTAAACTACAAAGTAGACCAAAAAAGCATCGCCGAATTGGTGGAAATGGACATTTTGGAATTGCAACATTTCTTCATCAATTTAAAAAAGGCTTTCACTACAAACGAATGGAAAATTGCAGAAGAAATCGTGAAAGAAATTCAAACGCGTTTGCAATTTTTAGTCGATGTGGGTTTGACATACCTCAGCTTAAATCGTGGCTCAAAAACCCTTTCGGGTGGTGAAGCGCAACGAATTCGTTTAGCCACACAAATTGGCTCGCAATTAGTAGGTGTGTTGTACATTTTAGATGAACCGAGTATTGGTTTGCATCAGCGAGATAACGAAAAATTAATCAATTCCTTGGTTTCCTTGCGCGACGTAGGCAACTCCATTATTGTGGTAGAACATGATAAAGATATGATTGAGCGTGCCGACCATGTTATTGACATTGGTCCTTTTGCTGGAAAAAACGGTGGCGAAATTATCAGCCAAGGAACGCCCAAAGAAATTTTAGCGCAAAAAACCTTAACCGCAGATTACTTAAGTGGAGCCAAAAAGATTGAAATTCCTAAAAAACGTAGAAAAGGAAACGGAAAACATTTGCATTTACAAGGAGCAACAGGAAATAATTTAAAAGAGGTTTCCATTAAAATTCCACTTGGTAAAATGATTGTAGTAACCGGAGTTTCTGGAAGTGGAAAATCTACGCTCATCAACGAAACGCTTTATCCCATTATGAATGCGCATTATTTTAATGGAGTAAAAGAGCCACTTCCGTATAAAAAAATTACGGGATTAGATAACTTAGATAAAGTAATAGACATTAACCAAACGCCAATTGGAAGAACACCGCGTTCTAATCCAGCTACTTACACAGGTGTTTTTGATGAAATTAGAAAACTGTTTACCAAAACACCCGAAGCGCAAATTCGCGGTTATAAACCGGGGCGTTTCAGCTTCAACGTAAAAGGTGGACGTTGTGAAACTTGTAGCGGTGGCGGTTTAAAGGTAATTGAAATGAATTTTCTACCCGATGTATATGTAGAATGCGAAACGTGCCAAGGAAAACGCTTCAACAGAGAAACTTTGGAGATTCGATACAAAGGAAAATCGATTAGTGATGTTTTGGAAATGACCATTGATGAAGCTACTGCTTTTTTCGACCAAATTCCTAAGATTTACCGCAAATTAAAAACCATTCAGGATGTTGGTTTGGGTTACATTAGCTTAGGACAACAAAGTACAACTTTGTCTGGTGGTGAAGCACAACGTATTAAACTCGCATCCGAATTGAGCAAACGCGATACAGGAAATACCTTTTACATTTTAGACGAACCCACAACAGGTTTGCATTTTGAAGATATTCGTATTTTGATGGATGTGTTGGAAAAATTAGTAGACAAAGGAAATACAGTATTGATTATCGAGCACAATATGGATGTAATTAAAATGGCAGATTATATTTTTGATGTGGGTTACGAAGGTGGTAAAAATGGCGGACAATTGGTAGCCAAAGGAACACCCGAAAAAGTTAGCAAAGACAAAAAGAGTTATACCGCTGCTTTTCTAAAAAAAGAATTAGATTTGTAGGCTGTTTTTTAATGAACGCTAACCTATAAAATAAGAAAAATGGTAACTAAAAAATACAAGAACTGGAACGAAATTAAAACCAACGATAGTTGGGCTTTATTTAAAATAATGGGCGAATTTGTTCAAGGTTATGAACGCATGAGCGAAATTGGTCCTTGTGTTTCTATTTTTGGTTCGGCTCGTTTAAAACCTGAACACAAATACTACAAATTGGCAATAAGCATTGCGCAAAAAATTGTAGACCACGGTTATGGCGTAATTACCGGCGGTGGACCTGGAATTATGGAAGCTGGAAACAAAGGTGCACATTTAGCTGGAGGAACTTCGGTAGGTTTAAATATTGAATTGCCTTTTGAACAACATGATAATCCGTACATAGATCGCGATAAAAATTTAAACTTCGATTACTTTTTTGTACGTAAAGTAATGTTTGTAAAATATGCACAAGGTTTTGTAGTCATGCCGGGTGGCATTGGAACTTTAGACGAACTTTTTGAAGCCATTACGTTGATACAAACCAAAAAAATAGACAAATTCCCTATTATTTTAGTAGGTACAGAATATTGGTCTGGCTTATTAGATTGGATTAAAGAAACCATGGTAGAACGAAATGAAACTGTTAGTGTTGGCGATTTAGATTTAATTCATTTGGTAGATACCGAAGAAGAAGTTTTGGCTATTTTAGACGAATTCTACAATCAGTTTGATTTGAGTCCAAACTTTTAATGCATAAAAACTTGTTTAAAAAAATACCCTTTTTTTTACTATTACTAGTTAGCAGCATTACTTATGCTCAAGAAGATTATAGGTTGATGTTTTACAACTTACTCAATTTTCCTGAAGCTCCGCCTAGCAATAGAACAGCAATTCTCAATGACATTGTGGATGATGTGCAACCCGATATTTTCATGGTTTGTGAATTGCAAAATGAAACAGCAGCAAACCTTATTTTAAATGATGTTTTAAATGATAATCAGGATGTAACTTACGCCATGCCTGATTTTGTACCCAATACTTCGTCTAGCTTTCAAGAGCTTCAACAGCACATTTATTTCGACGAAAGTAAATTCAGTTTGCATTTTACAGACATCATTGAAACACAACTACGCGACATTAATTACTACCAACTAGAAGTCTTAAATAATGAAGCAGAAGACGCGCTTTACTTAGATATTTTTGTGGCGCACTTAAAAGCTGCACAAGGAACAACAAATGAAGTTATTCGATCGAATATGGTAGACGATTTCACTACTTACTTAGCCGGTTTACCAGATGATTCTCATGTAATTTTTGCAGGAGATTTCAATTTTTATACGGCTAACGAAAGTGCTTTTTTACAATTGGTAATGGGGCAATCTTCCGTTTTATTTAGCGATCCCATAAACGCCGTAGGAGATTGGAACAACAATGCTACATTTGCCAATGTGCACACCCAAAGTACACGAACTTCGAATAACAACTTTGACGATTTTGGTGCGGGTGGCGGTATGGACGATCGTTTTGATTTTATTATGGTTTCTAACAATATTATGGATTCAAACAATTCTATTGTGTATAAAGAAGATTCTTATGTAGCTTACGGAAACAATGGAAATTGCTACAACAAAAACATCAGCGACTCATCTTGCTCAGGAACTTTTAGCCAAGCAACTCGGAATTTATTGTATTTAATGAGCGACCATTTACCGGTGGTTATGGAAGTAACAAATACCGATGCAAGCTTATCTGCTTCAACTTGGAATGCTTCAACAGAAATAATAGAATTTCCTAAAGGGAACTTAGTTAGCAACCAGCTTCACATTAACCTAAATCCTGAATTTACAAATCAAAATGAAATTTCAATTTTTGATAATTTGGGGAAAAGATTATTTACAGCTTCTACCCATTTATCTACTCAAAAAATTGATGTAAGTCATTTTTCAAAAGGGGTCTACTTTATTAAAATTTCAGGTTTTCCAAAGACTTATAAGTTTGTAAAACAATAAAAAGCTTTATATTGAATTATACATTATGTAAAAGGTAAACCTTACTTTAGCGAAGATTGTATAAAATGAAAAAATTGCCCTTAAAGCTATTCCTAAAAATAATTTGTGTTTTGTTTCTGTTCAGTTGCGGTTGTTTGCATGCCCAACAATCTATCCGTGCAGATGTGAGCATGAATGAAGCTTTGCGCGGTTTTGATATTCAACAAGAAATCAACTTTAAAAATACTTCTAAAGATACCTTGTACAGCCTTTGGTTGTATGATTGGGTAAATGCTTTTTCTGATAAAAGAAGTCCACTGGGCAAGCGTTATGCACAAGAATACACTCGAAAATTTCATTTTGCATCTGCAGAAGATCGAGGCGGTACAAACTTGGATTATATTTCTAATCAAAATGAAAATTTAGCTTGGAAAAGGCCTAAAAAACAAGTAGATTTAATTGAAGTAAAATTGAAGAATGCGCTTTTACCAGGTGAAGAAATTCAATTGAATTTAGCTTATGCAATTTCAATTCCTTTAGATAAATTTACAGGATTTGGGTACAATAACGGGAATTTTAAAATGAAGTATTGGTTAATACAACCAGCGGTATATCAAAATGAATGGTGGAAATACAGCGATTTAGAGCTTTTTGATTTGCCTCAACAAAAAATTGATTATCAAATTGAATTGTCTTTGCCTAAAAAATATGCAGTAGCCACTGCTTTAGAAAAAAAGGAAATTTCTGAAACCAATGAAATAAAAACCCTCTTGCTTTCTGGCGAAAATCAAAGCCAAATTGATTTGCATTTGGAATTACTAAATACCTTTAGCACAACCGTTACCGATTTTGGAACAATAGTTTCGAATATAAGAGAAAACCAACTCAACGAAAATATTGAAGCGCTGATTACCGATCGAATTTTAAATTTTTTAAAAGTAAGGTTGGACAAGTTTCCTAATCAACGAATTTTAGTTTCAGAAAACGATTACAACATCTCACCGGTGTATGGCTTGAACCAATTACCCGATTTTATTAGACCGTTTCCAGATGGTTTTCAATTTGATATAAAATTATTCAAAACCTTAACAGCCCAATATCTAAAGCATTCGGTGTTTATTAACTCCAGAAAAGATCAATGGATTTTAGATGCCATTCAATTTTCATTAATGATGGAATACGTAGAATTATTTTATCCGAATACAAAATTGCTCGGCACTTTAAGTAATATAAAAGGAATTAATTGGACGCATGCTTCAACTTTAGATTTCAATGACCAGTACGATTTTTTATTGCAAACTATGATTCGCCAAAACATCGATCAAACTTTAATGACTCCTCAGGATTCTTTGTTGCGTTTTAATCAAAAAATTGCCAATCCGTATAAAGCTGGAATTGCTATGGCTTATTTAAAAGATTATAGTAGCAATCAAGAAGTAAATAAAGGAATTAAAGACTTTTATGCAAAAAATAAGTCTTCGCATACCAATGTAACTGATTTCAGAAAAAGTTTAAGCAATCAAACTCAAAAAAACATAGATTGGTGGTTTGATGATTTTGCCAAAGAAAATGAGTTTATCGATTTCAAAATAAAAAGCGCAAAGCGAAACAATAACAAGGATTCTATAGAAGTTAAACTTATTAATCGCTATCCTAATAGTTTACCTGTTGCCATTTCGCAAATAAAAGATGATAAGGAAATTTCTAGAGTTTGGATTGAAGGTTTTGGAAAAGATACCGTAGTAAAAATTAAAAATGAAGGTGCAGAACGTGTGGCTGTTAACTTTAATGAAGTTATTCCTGAGCTAAATAAGCGAAACAACTATCAACGGGTAACAAAATTATTTAGTAAACCAATACAAATACGGATTTTAGAAGATATTGAAGATCCAACTAAAGAGCAGCTTTTTTTAATTCCTGAATTTGGATATAATTTATATGATGGGTTTTATACAGGACCCAAATTTTACAATACTTCTCTGTTACCCAAACAATTTAGCTATAGCCTGTCTCCTAAATATGGATTGGTAAGCAATGCATTAATCGGTTCGGGTTCTTTAGATTATACTTTTTTATTTAAAAACGATGATATTTTTTCCATACGGACTGGAATAGGCGGCTCTCGTTTTTCGTATGATGTAGATCTATTTTTCAATTCATATTCTACCTATGCAAGTTTTTTTTACAGACCAAAAGACTTGCGAAACAACGTGAGACAAGCCTTAACCGTTAGAAGTACAAGTGTAAATAGAGACCGTAGCGAAAACACTACTTTTAATGAACCCAACTACGATATTTATAATTTAAATTACCGATATCAAAACAAAAATTTAGATCGTTTTTTTACTGCTCAAGCTGATTATCAATTATCTAAAAATTTCAGTAAAATTTCTGCAACTGCCACCTTCAGAAAACTTTTTGTGAACAATAGGCAAATCAACTTTCGCTTTTATGGTGGTTTGTTTTTGTTCAATGACACCTCAACCGATTTTTTTAGTTTTGCTTTAGACCGACCAACCGATTATATGTTCGAT
The DNA here is from genome assembly GCF_014640195.1 of Psychroflexus planctonicus. Taxonomy (GTDB): domain Bacteria; phylum Bacteroidota; class Bacteroidia; order Flavobacteriales; family Flavobacteriaceae; genus Psychroflexus; species Psychroflexus planctonicus. The sequence goes on along the minus strand of NZ_BMGM01000008.1, from coordinate 74,406 downwards.
TATAATTATTATGGACGTAGCGAAGAAAGCGGATTGTTTAGTCAACAGTTTATCATGGCAGAAGGTGGTTTTAAATCGATGTTACAACCTGCTTTTGCCAACCAATGGATTGCTACAACCAATGCAAGTACTACCATTTGGAATTGGATTTTTGCTTATGGCGATATGGGTTTTGTGAAAAATGAAGGAAGTAATCCAGAATTTTTGTACGATTCAGGTATTCGATTAAATCTTGTAGAAGATTATTTTGAAGTCTACTTACCAGCGTATTCAAGTTTAGGTTGGGAAATGGGAGAGTCTGATTACGCAGAACGTATTCGGTTTATTGTTACACTAGATATTCCAACTCTATTCCGTTTGTTCACTAGGAAATGGTATTGATGAAGGCTTTGTAAGGGTGAGCGAAGTTACAAATTTCGCTTAGCTGATGTCTAGCATTGAACGAAGTTATTCGTGCATTAGTAATTGATGATTTCAGATTTTATATTTCAGATTTTAGATTTATAGATTTCAGATTTATAGATTTCAGATTTATAGATTTATAGATTTTAGCTTGTTATATGGGCAAATTTTATTGATAAAAAGTTATCAGGCTTGAAAATCCTTATAAAGCAGATACACTTTGTTTAGCGGTGCAAAGTTGTAGACTTCGCTTAGCCGATGTCTAGCATTGAGCGAAGTTATTCGTGCATTAGTGGCATATTTGTTTTATACACACAATGAATAATCAGCTTTAAATGTTGGAATTTTTACTACAAAACAGCAACTTCTTGTTTTGCGGCTTCAAATTCAGTAATAATTTCTTTTACAATTTCAGCTGCAGGTTGTATTTTATCTATCAATCCAGCAATTTGACCAATTTCTAATTCACCTTCTTCCAAATCGCCTTCAAACATTCCTTTTTTAGCTCTTGCCCTACCGAGCAATTCTTTAAGTTCTTCTGGAGTTGTTCCTTTTTGATATAATTTCTGAACATCTTCAAAAAACTTGTTTTTAATCAATCGCACAGGAGCTAATTCTTTCAAGGTTAACTGCGTTGCACCTTCTTTGGCTTTTACTACTTCTTGTTTAAATTTAAGATGAGACGAAGCTTCATGACTTGCCACAAATCGAGTTCCAATTTGCACTGCATCAGCTCCAAGAACCATAGCAGCCAACATGGCTTTTCCAGTAGCAATTCCACCAGCAGCAATTAACGGAATTTCAATTTCTTTAGCTACCATCGGGATTAAAGTAAATGTAGTCGTTTCTTCTCTTCCGTTGTGTCCACCGGCTTCAAAACCTTCGGCAACCACCGCATCTACTCCAGCTTCTTGTGCTTTTAAAGCAAATTTTACACTGCTCACCACATGCACTACTTGTATTCCGTTTTCTTTTAAAATTGGTGTCCAAGTTTTGGGGTTTCCTGCTGATGTAAAAACAATAGGTACTTTTTCTTCGATGATAATTTGCATGATTTTATCCAAATCGGGATACAACATAGGAACATTTACCGCAAAAGGTTTTTGTGTTGCTTTTTTACATTTTTGAATATGTTCCCTTAAAACTTCAGGATACATAGAACCTGCGCCAATAATTCCTAAGCCACCTTCATTACTCACTCCTGAAGCTAATTTCCAGCCACTAGCCCAAATCATACCAGCTTGAATTAAAGGATATTGTATATTAAAAAGCGAAGTAATTCGGTTGTTTTGTTGCATGTTTTTTAAATTAAGAAATTACACCCGACCCAAGCAATTCGTCTCCTTCATACCAAGCCACAAATTGTCCTTCGGCAATAGCGTATTGTTCATTTTCAAAAATAACAAATAAGCCTTCTTTTTCTAGGTATAAAGTAGCTTTTTCTAAAGGCTGACGGTACCTAATTCTAGCCATCACTTCTAGGCTTTCGCCTATTTTTAAAGTTAAATCTGTTCTTAACCAATGTGTTTCATGGGGTTTTACCACCAAACCTTTGCGCTGTAAACCTGGATGATTTTTGCCTTGGCCAGTATAAATCACGTTTTCTTTTACATCGGTGTCAATTACAAACAATGGTTCTTTAGTTCCACCAACTGCCAAGCCTTTGCGTTGTCCTTTGGTAAAAAAATGTGCTCCATCGTGCGTACCTACTTTTTTTCCGTCTGCTGAAGAATATTCGTATTTAGAAGTCGCTTCAAGTAAACTATTTTCGAATGATTTTTGATTATTGTAAATGGGCGAATCTGCATCAATTTCAATAATGTCTCCTTTTTTGGGTTTCAATTGCTGTTGAAGAAACTCAGGTAATCGAACTTTCCCGATAAAGCACAAACCTTGTGAATCTTTTTTATCGGCTGTCACTAAATTTTGTTCAGTTGCAATTTTTCTAACTTCAGACTTTTGCAATTCACCTATAGGAAAAATAATTTTAGAAAGTTGTTCTTGAGAAATCTGGCATAAAAAATAAGACTGATCTTTGTTTTGATCTTTTCCTGCTAAAAGTTGGTGAATTTCTTTTCCTTCTTTTTCAAAACTTGTTTTTCGGCAATAATGTCCCGTTGCCACATAATCTGCACCAAGCGATTCGGCTATTTTTAAAAAAACGTCAAATTTGATTTCGCGGTTACACAACACGTCTGGATTGGGCGTCCTGCCTTCTTCGTATTCCTTAAACATGTAATCTACAATCCGCTCTTTGTATTCTGCACTTAAGTCAACTGTTTGAAAAGGAATGCCTAATTTTTCAGCTACCAGCATGGCATCATTGCTATCGTCTAACCAAGGACATTCATCGCTAATGGTTACGCTATCGTCATGCCAGTTTTTCATAAACAATCCAATAACTTCGTAGCCCATTTCCTTGCATAAATAGGCTGTTACACTCGAATCTACTCCGCCACTAAGTCCTACAACTACTCTTTTCATTTTACTTTTATAGTCTGCAAAAATAGGAAATTTAGCTGCTAAAAAACGCTAAAAGTATTGAAGTTACAAATGCCGATATAAGGGTTTAAAAGCCAATCTATTTAATGTTACATATTCATCTAATATGAGCAAATTACATCTAATTTTAAAAGATTCAGGTTTTCTGAAAGTAGAAACAAAAACATATATTCATCTAAAAATCATATCTTTGTGTTATAAAACTTCAACATCATGACAACTATTAAAATAAATGAACATTCTGAAAAAGGAAAAGCATTACTTGCTTTTCTAAAAGCTTTTCATGTAGATAAAAAGGATGTACAAGTGGTCGAAGAGCCAGAAAGCAGCTACAACAAAGCATTTGTTGCTAAAATTCAAAAGGCAAGAGAAGAAAAAGGAATTGAACTCCCAGCAGATAAAGACATATGGGAAATTATCGAATAGTCATTAAAAAAACAGCAAAGAAAGATTTTGCAAAACATAAAAAATCTGGCAATGTAAAAAGCACAGCCAAAATTTCTAAAATTATTGAAGAATTAAAAGTTCATCCCTATTCTGGAACCGGTAAACCTGAGCAATTAAAACATGAGCTTAGTGGTCTTTGGTCTAGAAGAATCAATAAAAAAGACCGATTGATTTACGAAGTAGTTGAAAATGTGGTGACGGTGTATATCATTTCTGCAATGGGACACTATTATGACAAATAAGAAATTTTTAAATAAAGCTTCAATTTTGCAAACAAAAACTAATCTTACAAGCTAAATAAAACCAATTTACTCTTCAAAAAAAAGGTATGAAAAGTGAAAAATACATTCCTGGAATTTATAATTATTGCGATCGCTGGTGCGAAAAATGCCAATTAGCCCACCGGTGTAAGTTGTATGCTGATGAACAAGAACAACTAAAAAATGTAAATAGCCAAGATGATTTTATAGAGATTGTTGCTAAAAGTCTAAGTAAAACCATTGAACTTCTTTATACAATTGCAGAAGAAAAAGGAATAGATTTAGATGCTATTGAAACCGATGAAGAACTAGAAAAAGAAAGACAAACTAAATTTGAAGAAGCCACGCAACATCCTTTGTTTCTTTCTGCTGAAGAATACTCGAATAAAGCTAGTCAGTGGCTGAAAGAGAAGGATTATTTTGAAAAAGAAAAAGCTGAGTTGATTCATTTAATTGAAATTGGTGTAGATGTAGAAAAGCACAAAAAATCAATCCAAATTATAGATGAAGCTTTAAGCATCATCAATTGGTACCAATTTCAAATTTCGGTTAAGCTGTCTACTTCTATTCGGTTTTTTCCGCACGACGCTGAATTTGAAGACGAAATTCAGAACATGCATCATGCTGCTGCAAAAATAGCTTTAATAGGAATTGAAAACTCGATGAAAGCTTGGCAAAGCTTACTAGAAATGCTAAATGAAGAAAACGAAGATTTCATTTTAAACTTATTGCTTCAATTAGAACGACTAAAACGAAATATCTTAACCCAATTTCCGTTAGTAAATCAATTTAAACGTCCTGGTTTTGATGAACGAAAATCAATTCAGTAATAAGTTTACAGCGAATACTTTTTTTAAATTCATCCAGTTAACTAATTTTGAACAAAAACAAATGACCTTACAGCAACTTTCGGTTAAACTCCCTTTTTTATTCATCTTCACTTTATTCATTTCTTGTGATCAAGACGATAGCAATACCCAACCGATATTGGGTTTACCAACAACTTCAGAGATAATTGCAAATAGCGATGAACACGTTATATTAAGTAACTTACTAACAGAATATGGCTTAGACGAAGTGCTAAACGAAGGTACATTTACCATTTTTGCGCCTATTGATGCAGCTTTTGAAAACATAGACACTAATAATTTTTCAGAAAGTGAAATGATTAATTTTCTTTTGAATCATGTGGTTCAAGGAAATGCCACTTCTGGAGATTTATCCAATAGGTATTTAGATACTCAAGCTAGCGTCACAATTAATGAAAGAGAGAGTAATTTAAGTTTGTTGGTTACTCTTGGCGAAAACATATTTTTAAATGCAAGCAGTCAAGTAATCGAACCCGATTTGGAAGCATCAAATGGCACAATACATATTGTAGACCAAGTTATTGAAACTCCAAAGCTCAGTACTTTTGTAAATAACGATCCTAATTTTGCTTTTTTGTTTACTGCACTTTCGCGTGAAGATCAACCTGATTACTTAGAAACTTTAGATACCAATTTAGAAAACGAGCCTGCTCCTATCACGCTTTTTGCTCCTTCTAATGAAGCCTTTACAACGGCTTTATCTTTGCTAGGATTAGAAGATTTAGACCAAATTGATGCAGCTACTCTAACTGAAATATTGAATTTACATTTGCTAACCAATTCTAATTTGCGAGAAATCGATTTTACCGAAGAAAATATTCAAACTTTGGGCGGAGATTTGGCTTACGATACGGAAAACAATGTTATTGTAGATATAAATGGAAGAGAAATTGAATTTGCCACTCGAGATGTACAAACTACCAACGGAGTGCTTCACGTAATAGAAGATGTAATTCTACCCGAATCAGATTTAGAAGATCCGGATGAAGATGAAGATGTAAATTTTACCTTAGATAACGAAGCAAATCTTGCTTATTTTGTGTCTGAAATTGAAGGAAATGAAGATGTTTCTACTTTAAGTGAAAACAATTCTACTTGGACATTGTCCGTTGGTTCACGTTACAACATCAACGTAGTTAATGCTGGAAGCCATCCATTGGAATTAAGAGATGGAACAAACGAAACCCTGCTAGCCCAATCTGAAGCCATTGAAGGTAACTTTGAAAATGACGAAGAAGTAAACTTTAGCGTAGAAGGAACTATTTTCAGTTTTACCTTAACCCAAGAATTAGCCAACCAGCTATCCAGTTACTTTTGTAGCAATCATCCTGCAATAAACGGAAGTATTATAGTGAATTAATTTACTAGCCGTCATTCCTCACACACGATTTGGAATCAGTAGTATTTTATTTAACAAAATCTTTCTTTATCCTTGTTACCGTTTAATCAGGATAAGGCTCCGTGTCTTCAAGCGGACTGACAGAATAATCATAATACTACTCCTTAAACTCACTTAAACCTTGCTGCAACCAAGCCAAGTAAGCTTCAACGTCTGGCATGTAAGCAACTGTTTTATTCAGCATTTGAAAATTAGCATCCATGAGCACATAAAAAGGTTGCGAATTATTTTCAAAATTTACGGTTTGAAAAGTAGCCCATTTATCGCCAATGGTTTTGATTTGCTTTACGCCGCCTTTTGGACGCTCGTAATTAAATTGCTGATCTGTTGGCAATTCTTTACGATCATCTACGTACAAGGAAATCAAAATGTATTCATCTTGAATGGTTTCAAAAACACGTGGATCACTCCAAACTTGTTCTTCCATTTTACGGCAATTTACACAAGCCCAACCCGTAAAATCTAATAAAATAGGTTTGTTTTCAGCTTTTGCAGCGGCAACGCCTTCATCAAAATCTTTATAGGCTTTTAAGCCCAAAGGTCCGTCTGTTTCTTTGTCGTAAACACTATAAAACATAGGTGGTGGAAAACCACTGAGCAACTTTAAATTAGCGTGAGACGTATTGGTTAAACCTGGAACTAGATAAATAGCAAACACCAAGGTTAGAATACCAACAATAATGCGTGTTGGCTTCAAAATAGGTTTTTCAGGATCGTGTGGAAATTTAATTTTTCCGAATAAATACAAGGTCATCGCTAAAGCGATTACAATCCAAATTCCGATGAAAATCTCTCGTTTTAAAATGCCCCAATGTTCTACCATATCAGCGTTCGATAAAAATTTGAAGGCCAAACCGAGTTCTAAGAATCCTAGCACTACTTTTAAGGTAGTCATCCAACCACCTGATTTGGGTAAAGAATTTAACCAATTTGGAAACAAAGCAAACAAGCCAAATGGCAAGGCTAAGGCCAAACCAAAACCGCCCATCCCGAAAGAGAGTTGGGTAGCTCCGCCATCGCCAGATAAAGAACCACCAAGCAATGAACCTAAAATTGGTCCTGTACACGAAAAGGAAACTAAAGCCAAAGTAAGCGCCATAAAAAACACACCGATTAATCCACCCACACTGGTCGCTTTTTGGTCTAATCGATTACTCCAAGATTGCGGTAATGTAATTTCGAAATAGCCAAAAAAGGAAATGGCAAAAATGATGAATATTAAAAAGAAGAAAATATTTAAATAGGTGTTGGTGGAAATATTATTTAAAATTTCAGGATTAACTGAGTCTAACAAATGAAACGGAATACTTAATATTAAATAAATAGCCACAATAAAAACCGCATACATAATAGCGTTTAGCAAACCAATTTTACGGGTTCTTGCGCCTTTGGTAAAAAAGGAAACCGTTAACGGAATCATAGGAAAAACACAGGGTGTGAGCAAAGCGATAAAACCACCAAAAAAACCTAAAAGAAAGATGGTAAAATTGGTATCGGGTTCTTCGTTTTCTTTTTCAGCTAAAGTGAAACGATCTTCCTGTAAGTCAATTTTTAAGGAGTTAGTCAACTTTTGGTCAGCTTCATCTACTTCTATTTTTTGACCTGAAACTTGTAAACTTTGTGAAGCCAAATCGAAGTTTAACTCAAAAGCTTCTACATCGGGAGGCAAGCATTTTTCGTCGTCGCAAATCATAAACAACACATCTAAAAGCAAAGCTTCATCTGCGTTGTTTACTTTAATTTTTTGTGTAAAAACCGCTTCATCTATAAAATACTTTAAGTCGGTTTTGAATATTTGATCAAATTTTTCGATTCCCCCTGGTTCGCTTGTTTCACCGATTAATTCGTAAGCTTCATTTTCAAAAACAAAAGTAAATTCTGTAGGAATTGGTCCATTTTCGCCTTCTGGAATAGGACGTTGTGATGGTAAATGCCAATTTTCTGCTATGTTAGCTTTTATTTGAAGTTCAAACACATTTTCGCCTTGTGGCACAGCCTCTATTTCAAAAGAAAGGTAATTTTCTTCTTCTTGAGTTGTTTCAGTTGGTTGCCCAAATTGAGCTTGTAAACTAGTGGTGAATAATAAAACTAAACTTGTAAAAACAAATATTAAGCTTCTAGACAACTTATTTTTAGGCATTTCTTTGTGTTTTCGGTTACTTTAAATTTTTCGCTAATTCGGTGATTTATCACCCAAACAATTTCTTGATTGGAGCATAAAACCCAAGTCTGTTTTTTTATGGAAGTCGGCACTTTTTCATCCCTTAAAAAATGACTCACTTTTTTTTGCTTCTGCAAACCTAAGGGATAAAACCGATCGGTTGTATTAGCCAAGCGCATACTTAAGGGAAACTTAAGTTTTTGGCGATCTAAATAAGCAATTTGCTTTGCCACTTCGCCTATTTTTTCTACTTCTTCCAATTCTAAAACAGAATGGCCAAATTTAACTACTTTATCGGTTTCAGATATAGCAATTTCAATATTATTGGCTTGTTTTTGATTGATAAAAATCAGGATTTGGTCTCTGTTTTTTTCTAGTGTATGTGTTTCAGACAAAACTTGTTTTCCTGTTTCTGCATCTTTTAAATCGTAAACACTTTGCCAGTCGGTAAAACCAAAACTGTTTAGCAATTGATATAAAGCTGCATCAGGATGTTGAAGTTTTTTGAGCTTATGAAGATCTAAAACATAGTAATTTTTCTCTTCAGAAATAAGCTCTTTGAACAACAAAGTTGAATAATCTTCTAACAAATTATGGCTTTGTTGCAAATTATGAAGCGTTTGCTGAAAGGAAGCCAGCAAATTTGGGTTTTCTTGTTCCAGTAAAGGAACAACTTGATGGCGAATTCGGTTTCTGAAATACGTATCTTTTTCATTGGATGCATCTTCACGCCATTTCCAATGTTGACGCTCAGCTTCCTGCTGAATGTCTTTCTTGCTAAACGGAAGCAATGGCCTAATTACCTTTTGGGTTTGTTGTGGCACGCCTAGAAGACCTTTTAAACCAGTACCGCGAATGCTGTGCATTACATAATTTTCTAAACTATCGTTTACATGATGTGCAGTAGCTATACAATGATATTGATGTTGTTCTGCCACTTCATAAAACCATGCATAACGCAATTTTCTTGCGGTTAACTGAATGGATTCGCCTGCAAATTTCGCTTCTTTTTCGGTTTCAAAATCAATCGTGTAAAATGGGCAATCCAATTCCTTTGCTAAGTTTTCCACAAAAAATTGGTCTTGCTTACTAGCTTCTCCACGCAATTGAAAATTACAATGCGCAATCCCTATTTGAATATTAACCATGTGTAATAATCGGGCTAAAACTACCGAATCTACTCCACCACTCACCGCAACCAAAACTTTACTTTGTGCAAGTTTGAGAAAGGAAGCATCGATATGTTTTTTGAAATTAGCTAACATAAATTATCCAAAATAATTGCTTTCTAATTCAGGTACTAAAACGTTTTGCAGCGCTTTAGCTTTTACCAAACATTCTTGAAATTCCTTTTCAGGAATGGATTTTTCAGTAATAGCGCTACCTACCATATAGTTTACAAATGAAGCATTTTGGTTGTACAAAATACTTCTAATTACTACGTTAAAATCGAAATCGCCTTGGGGTGAAAAAAAGCCTATTGCACCACTATACAAACCGCGTTTTGTGCTTTCGGTAGCTTCAATAATTTGCATGGCAGAAACTTTTGGCGCGCCCGTCATGCTTCCCATCGGGAAGGTAGTTTGAATAACATCTACAGGTGTTTTACCTTCTTGTAAAGTAGAAGTAACCGTAGAAATAAGTTGATGTACCTGTTTAAAGCTGTAAGGTTCGCAAAGTTTTTCAACCTGAACGCTTCCTTTTTCTGCTGTTTTAGACAAGTCGTTTCTTACCAAATCAACAATCATTACATTTTCTGACTTTTCTTTTTCGTCTTGTAATAATGCCTGCAGCAAACTATTGTCTTCATTTACATCTTCACTTCTAGGAGCTGTGCCTTTAATGGGTTGAGAAATTATTTTATTCCCTATTTTTTTTAAGTAGCGTTCTGGACTTGCACTTAAGGCATATAATTCATCAAATTTGCAAAAACTAGCAAATGGAGTTTGTGAGATTTCGGTTAAGGCTTCAAAAGTGGTTAATGGATTAATTTTGGCATTTTCGGCATAAAATTCTTGGCAAAAATTCACTTCGTAAATATCGCCTCGATGGATGTGCGCTAAAATCTGATTTACTTGTTTGAGATAAGTAGATTTAGAAATTCTAGATTTTAAATCAGGTAAATTGGCTTCAATAGTCTCTGGAAGTTTATAATTCTCAATTTCTTCCCAATCCGTTTCTATTTCATCTGCACAAAGGTTTAGATATAAAACTTCACATTGATTTCCTTTGAGTAAAAATAATTTTTGGGGTTGAAAGAAGTACAAATCTGGAAAACGCAAGCCATCAACATTAGTTGAAGTTAAGTTTTCGGTATCGTTTTTTAAATCATAAGACAAGTAGCCAAAAATCCAATCTTTTGTAGTTTGCTGGTATTCGTTTAATTGTTCGAATGCTTGGTGGTAATCGGTTTTGATAGCTGTAAATTCTTCAACAGCTAAAATGGCGTCGTATTCTGCATACAAACTAGGAAATTGATTGCTATCTAACCAAACCAAAGTAGAAAATTGCTGCGCCCAAGAAAGTAAGGACTGTTTAAAATCAGTTTGATTTTCAATAGTATATTTTCTACTCGTTCTCAATTAATTCAGTAAATTTTGTTCAAAATTGGTTACCACATCGGTTAAACCTAAGGCGTATAATTCGTTAGTTAACTCATTACTGGTTTCATCGTAATTTTCTCCAAAAGACGGCAAGCTAAAACTTTCTACTATTTGAGCACCAAAGCGTGGAAATAAAACATCTCTCACATATTCTAAAGAAGACTTAGCACCTCGTTTTCCAGGCGAAGTACTCATTAATAAAACTTTCTTGCCTTGTAAAAAATTAGCATCTACCCGAGAAAGCCAATCGATGTGATTTTTGAAGAAAGCAGATGGTGCTGAATTGTGTTCATTTACCGAAATAATCAAAGCTTGGTGCTCATCTATCAAGTTTTTTAGCTGTACACTTGGTGATGGCATTCCCGCTGTTTTTTCAATATCTGCCGAATAAATTGGTACGTCGTAGTTGCTTAATTCTATTGAAGTTACTTCATGACTAGTAATTTTTTTTACTACATGACGAAGTAATTTTGCGTTAATTGAAGTGCTAGAATTAGAACCTGAAAATGCTAATATTTTTTTCATATACATTTTTGAAATTCAAAAATACAGCATTCATATTTGCTGTAATAAAATTAAAAGCTAAAAATATCCAACAAAAAAACCAACACCTAAAAAGGTGTTGGTTTATATATCTAAAAACTGAACTTGTAAATGTTTACAGGTTCTCTTTTTCTCTAATGGATTGAATGTACTGCGCCTTTTTAAGCTGTTGTCTGTTTAACACAGAAGGCTTTGTAAATTCTTTCTTGTCACGCAAGGTTTGTAAAACTTTAGTATCGCGAAATTTTCTTTTTAAGCGTTTAAGCGCGCGATCTATCTTTTCACCATCTTTTACTTTAATTATTAACATATGTAATTGTTTACGTTCAGTTTATTTTTTCGAATTGCAAATATAGAAATAAATTAATTTATGAAACCCATGCTTATTAAATTATTTTTCAAAGCTTTTTTAATTTCTCTAAAACTGAAAACCAATAAGTTAATTAAAACCGAAGTTCTACTATTCGTATTGATTTTAACTTTGTGAATATAATCGAACTCAGGTTAAAAGATTTTCTATTATTTTTTATCTCCCTTTTTACCTCCAAACATTCCACCTAGAATGTCTTTCACTTGGTCTTCGACCTTTTCTTTTTCTTTTGTTTTAGTTGAATCGGACTCATTTTTATTATTACCGCCTAACAAATCTCCAACTTCATCTTTAATCCTATCTTCTACTTTATCTTTTACCTGTTGTTTTTGCTTTTCAATGATTTGCGCAGTTAATTCTTGAACTGCATTTTGCATATTCATTTGTAGTTTTGGATTGGTAAAACTTCCTCCAACTGTTACTGGCAAGTTAACGTACATCTGGTTTACATCTTCACCTGATAACTTAGCTAATTGGCTACCTAAGCTACTTCCAAACTTCTTTGCTGGTATTTTAAAATCTAAGGTATAATTCATACTGGCATCAAAATTATGACTCCCATTAACTTTTACATTTACTCCTTCTACTTCAAAGTCGAATGGTTTTACATCTATTTTTCCATTTTTGAAACTAGCTTGTGTGCTTAAGCCATCAAGTTTAATTTTAGAGAAATCTATTATATCTAAATTTTGGTTCAATTGATTCAGTAAAGGCGTTTGTTTTGGATCTACCGTTGCTCTATTAATTTGCGCAAGTGCACCACCTACTAAACTGCTTAAAACTGGAGAAAAATCTGCGGTTAAATTTCCTGATAAATCTATGTTGGTAGAAACTTTTCCTATCAAGGCTGAAGCAATTGGTGCTAAACTTTTTGCTAACTCCATTTGCTGCGTAATTTGAGAGATGTCTATTTGAGCAAGGCCTAACTTCATATCAAAATCTGGCTGAGCATTTCGTGTTGAAACATTCCCGTTAAGTGTAATGCTTCCACCAAATAAATTTGCTGAAACATCTTGTAAACTTGCGGTCTCGTTTTTAATAATCATACTTCCTGTAGCCTGACTGAGTTGCATTTGGTCATATAAAACTTTATCTGCTGAGAAATCTAAAACAATATCTAAAAAGTCAGGGATTTTAATAGCTTCTTCAGTTTGTGTATTGTTTTTTGAATTTTCATTAGCATCAGATTCTTCATTTTCATTTTCAGATTTCATCATAAAGTCAGAAATGGCAAAGTTCTTACTACTTGCAGTAAACCTGCCTTTTAAGGCTTGATCACTAAGTATAAAACCCATAAGGTTGTCTAATTTTCCTTGAGCAGAAAGGTCTGTGCTTCCTGTTTTCATATTCAACTTCTTCAGTTGAATATTGTTTGTAGAAAATTGAACAGCTGCTTCGCTAATGTCGTATGCGTTTGGCAAATCTTCATCTTGGTAATGAAATCCGGTTAATTTTAAATTTCCCTTGGTTTGCACATCTTGGTAGCGTTCTTCTTCAATGGCATTCATATCGAATTTTGCATTGATATCTGCTAGAAGTTTTCCGTTTAAATCTAAATCTCCTTCAATGGGATACACTTGGTTAAGCTTACTTAAGTTCAATGTTCCATTTGCATCTAAATCAATTAACATATTGGTGGTTAATCGGCTTAAATTTAACTTTCCAGCAAATTGGTCTTGATCTATTCTAAAACGGGCATCGCTTATTTTTACTTCTGTGTCTTCAACTAAACCGCTAGTGTTTAAAATATGGATGTCCATAAAAATATCTTCTACTTTTTTAGGTAAATCTGGATATTTAAAGGAAGCTTCAGCACTTTTCATTTTAATGTCTAATTTCGGAATATATGTATCATCTAGTTTTCCATAAACATGACCGTCTACATCAAAATTTCCTGAAGTTTCAACACCATCTAAATCACTGGCGTAAGCTTCTGGAATTAAGGCTAAAAAGTTTTTAAAATCGGATGTTGGTGTATTGAATTTGATGTCCATTTCGGCATCTTTTTCATTCATTTGGTAATATCCATCAAAGCGCAAAGCAAGTTGATTGATAATGGCTTCGTTTTCTAAAAAGCTGAATTTCATCTGATCTAAATCAATTCCCAATTCTGCATCTAACTGAATAAAATTGTCTGATAAATAGTTGGTTCCTTCTAAATCGAAACTCACTTTAGAGTCGGTATGCGTTCGTAAATTAAATACACTAGTTGAAAAATCTCCATCTCCTGAATGGTTGAGTTCTTTTAAACTGAAAGCCATTTGGCCTGGTTCATCTATAAAAATAATTTCAGAATTATTAATTTCATAATGCTTCAAATCCAGTTGAAAACTCGAAGGTGTTTCATCTGCTGTTTCAGCTTCTGTTTCTGTTGCTTTGGCAATGTCCCAATTGGATTTCCCTTCAGCATTGGTTTTTAGATAAATTAGAGATTCATCTAAAACAATTTCATCTAAGCTGTAGCCTTCATTTTTAAAAAGCTGCATCAGCCCCATTTTTAAATTTAATTGTTCTGCATAAAAAAGGGTGTCTCCTTCAAAAGGAGCATTATTTTCAACAAGCAATTGCTGTAAACCAACCGATGCGTTTGGGAAGTTTCTAATTAAACTCAGGTCTACTTCTTCCCAAGTTACCTTTGCATTTAAGTTGGTATTGATTTCTTTTTTAATAAACTTCTCTATACTTCCTTTAAACAAAAAGGGAGCAGCGATTAATATAATTAATAAGACGAGTATTACAATCCCGAATATTTTAAGTCCTTTTTTCATGAAAGTAAATTTTAAAAATTAAGTTGGTATTATATTTCAAATGTAAGCATAATAAAGACTGGCATGTTTTAAAATTTGCTTAAGCTTTGTATATCCTTTTGATGACAATTATCAATGTTAATAATTGAAAGAGTTTATACCTTTGCCCAAAATTTGATATATGAATTATGTAGATCTTCAAGAAGCCGTAAGCAAAGTAAAATCAGGCGACCGTATTTTTTTTCAGGGTGCCGCAATGACTCCGAAATATTTAATTGATGGACTTTGTAAAAATTATGAGCAACTTTCTGATGTAGAGATTGTGCAAATGCACACCGAAGGCGAAGCGCTTTACACGCAAGAACCTTACTCTAGCGCTTTTAAAACCAATTCTTGTTTTGTTGGCGGTAATGTACGCAAAGCCGTAAATTCTAATATTGGCGATTATATTCCTATTTTTTTAAGTGAAATTCACTTGTTATTTAAAAATGATATTTTGCCTTTAGATGTAGCATTTATAAATGTTTCGCCACCAGATAAACACGGATTTTGCTCTTTAGGAACTTCTATAGATGTTAGTTTAGCCGCTGTACAAAAAGCGAAAATAGTTGTGGCTCAAATAAACCCAAAAGTTCCACGATCTCATGGTGATGGCAATATACACATAAACGAAATTGATTTTGGTGTTGAAATTGAAACCGATATTTATAGTCACGCAGCCTTAACCCCTAATGAAACTGAGCAACAAATTGGAAGACATATAGCTGGTTTAGTTGAAGATGGAGCCACTTTACAAATGGGAATTGGCGCGATACCCAATGCTGTTTTAAATAATTTAGGCGATAGAAAAGGTTTGGGAATACACACCGAAATGTTTTCTGATGGCATCCTTCCTTTGGTTGAAAAAGGCGTGATTACGGGTGAACATAAAGCGGTTAAAAACGGAAAAATTGTAACTTGTTTTGCAGTTGGTTCACAAAAACTTTACAACTTTATAGATGACAATCCAATAGTGCATTTTAAAGAAGCAGCTTACACTAACGATACTGCCATTATTAGAAGAAACCCAAAAGTAACTGCTATAAATTCTGCAATAGAAATTGATTTAACAGGTCAAGTTTGTGCAGATACTATAGGAAAGATGCAATTTTCTGGTGTTGGTGGACAAATGGACTTTATTCGTGGTGCTTCACTTTCTGAAGGTGGTAAAGCCATTATTGCCATGCCGTCAATTACTAAAAAAGGAATTTCGAAAATTACTCCATTTTTAAATCAAGGTGCTGGAGTAACTACTACACGAGCTCACGTTCACCACGTAGCTACTGAATTTGGCATTGTAGATTTATATGGGAAAAACCTAAAGCAAAGAGCAAAAGCATTGATTTCTATTGCACATCCAGAGCATCGTGAAAGCTTGCAAAAAGCAGCTTTTGAACGTTTTGGCGGAATGTAAAATCAAGTATTTGATTACATATTTTAAACTTGAAAAGTTATGCGTCAAAGTTCTAAACTTCGACAAACATGAGCTCTTGACAACACAAAGAAAGCTTAAAATGAAAAATCCTGCTTCAATTGAAAGCAGGATTTTTTTGTTTTAAAATGGAATGCTTAAAGTATTTTTATTGCATTTCAAATTCTTGATTTTCGCCTAAACTTGACTTTCTAACATTTACCACTTCCCCGCTTTCATCAACTACAAAAGCTACAATATCTACTTGAGACACATCTTCAATAAAGTCTGGAATATCATATGCAATACTTTTAACCCAGGTATTATCTAGTCTTGATTCGGCATTAGGAATTTCATCTCCTAAAATATCCGTGAGTGTTGTGCGAAGCGTGTAATCGTGCACATAATTTTCTACTGGATTTAATCCGTCGTAATACTCTGTATAGTTTACTTGTGGCCAAACCAATCCGTTTTCCAACACTTGAACTACTAATTTTAAATTTTGGAAATCTTTTGCAAACCCAACTTTTACATCTACGTTTATTTTATTGTTACTTACAGATGAATTTAAAGCTAAGCCTAATCTAGGATTACTCCCTTGGGTGTACGCTAACACTTGATCAATGTTAAAAGGTTCGGGGAATTCCCACTGATTTATTCTATTGATAAAACCTTTTGGATAACCAGGTGTATTGATTAATTGCTCTAGCGATTCTGCGTTGGTATAATTATAAGGGTCTGCAGTTCCTACAGGCGCTCTATGTATGGCTACAAAAACAATATCTTCAGAAATATCACCTACTAACTTCATGCCTTCAGCAACTCTAGGACACCAACCGCACCAAGTACCTGTATAATCTTCAACAAGAACTCTTTTTCTGTAGTTGGTTTGGCTTCCATCTTGATATTCAACAAAAAGTTGAGTAGACTCTAAGTTAAAATACTTAGCAACTACTTCATAAAAACCAGTTTCGTTTGCAACAAAGCTGTTATCCTGAATTTCTTCTCCATTTACATAAATAACAGATTCGCTGGTAACTTCTGTTCCTTCTTCTGTAAACACACGGATAAGTGTTTCTTCACCTACTACTCTAGTGCTTGCATTGTGGATTGCAAAAATTCCAGATTCTCCTACATTTATCTCATATTTCTCACTACAACTCACAAAAATTAATAGGAGCATCATGAGTATACAACTAGGACTTTTAATTTTCATTTTTAATGAATTTTATAAACACAATTACATGTTATTATAACTTAAAAAAGGAAGAATCACATTGGAAATCCAAGGATTCTTCTCTTTTCATTTTTCTTTACAATTTACATTGTTTAAAAGAATATCTACCAATTAGTGTGAAATTGGTTTATGAGGCATGAACTAGTTTGGCATGTATTGATAAGTAATAGTCAAATCGTTAGTTTGATTACCATTGTCATCTTCTACATAAAAACGCATATCATACTCAATAGATGTTGTGTTTTCATCACCAATATCATTATTAATGAAATAATCATCTTGACTATTATATTCACCCGGTGAAATTACCGTACCATTTGGAGGATACGATTGCCCTTCGGTTACTTCAAAAATACAAAGTGGTTGCACACAAAAAGTGAAATCAGATCCATCTGTTCCTCTAAATTCTAATACTTCTATTTTAACATTAATGTCTTCACTACCAACATTCTTTAAATAGTATTTTAATTGAACATCTTCAGGACGAGTGCCATTACCTCCAGCTTTATTGAAGGTAATTACTTCACCATCTGAGTATAAAGTTCCATCAGCTTTTTCTACGTTCAACACTCTAGAATCTTCTCCGGTTTCTCCCTGAGTGTCATCGTCACTGCTACAGGATGTAAATATTAAACCAGCGGTAATTAGAAATGTAAGAAAGAAAAGGTTTGATTTAATTTTCATATTGTTTTTTATTTTAAAATTATTTTTTGTGTTCTAGAAGCTCCGTTGATATTCACTTTAATCAGGTAAACTCCACTTGTAAAATTAGACAAATCTAATTGATTTGAGAGCATGTTTTTAGATTCGCCAGTCAGTATTTTTTTACCTTGAAGTGTAAACACTTCATATCCAAAATTCTCGTTGGCAGATAAATTTATTTTTCCGCTTGTAGGGTTTGGGTACATACTAAAGTTGTAAACATCAAAATTTGGAACAGAAAGCGAATTGTAGTTGCTATAAGTTTTAGATTCTTGAGATCCAAAACTTCCACCTTGAATAATAACTGTTCCATCTGAAGTTTCTAAGCTATACGACCCATCCCCCCAATCGCAGCAAATACCATCACCATAGGCATCCATAATAGTAAAGGTATAACAATCATTCTCTGTTAAGTTTAATGTCTGCTGTACGCTTTGATTTTGTTGACCATTATAAGGTCCGCCTGAATGAACAACACCACCAGCAGAATTGGTAATATTCCAAGTGGTTTCTTCTGGGTATTGATCTAATTGAATATTCAACTCAACAGTATTTGTTTCAAAAATTTCAGAAGCATCAAAATTAAAGGAATACGAGTTATTTGAATTATCGTCATCATCAGACAAATTAATATTGAATTCATTTGTTTCTAAAAGAGTGAATTCCATTTCTGGTAGATCAATTTTTTCAAATTCACCAGGAGCAAGATTTCCAGTCCAAGTATATACTTCTGTTGTACCACCGTTTATATCATACTCAACATCTACAGAAGTTAAAGGGTTGGAACCAAAGTTTAAAATTTCAAAAGATGGAGCAACGCTATCAACACATAGATTATCAAATTCGTCAACAGATTTTATAACTGCATCATTACTGTTAGCAAAACCTGTTAAGGAAGCACTTGCTCCACTACCACTAATTATATTTTCTTGTGTTTCTGTGATGAAAGCTACAACTTCAAACTCACCTTCAAATACATCAGCTGAAATACCATTGTAATTTTCAGGAATTGTATATGTAAAAGTTTGGTCTATAAAACTGCCTTGTGTGGTTGTGTTAATATCAACTCCCCATTGTCCAGTTAGCATGTGTACTAATCTATGCATGTGAACATAGTTGTCTCCCATACCTCCACCAGATTGGGGTCCTAAGGTATTATTTTGTAACAAAGCCACATTCAACTTGTTTGAATCTTCTGGACTATTACCTGTATAATATGCTTCTACATGAACTGTTATCTGATTGGTGTTTATATCTATTTCAGCTTCTGTGGCTACATTTACGTAAGAAGATTGACCTAAAACTTGATTACTTGCATTAACCCAGTGCTGTCTTCCCATAGATGTGCCGCCAGGATTTTGGGAGAATGATGGAAATAAAGCGCGATTAATCGTACCTGCAGGATAACCCGAAACATCGGCTTGACTATCTATAGCAGTACCAAAAGGAGTTCGAAAATCAGGTTGACTAGGACCTGGTGTAGCAAAACCTCCAACGTGGATGTTAATTAAAAATACGTCACCTGGATTATTTTCCTGAATACCTTGGGCAATGGCATGTCCCTGAGGACAAAATTGGCAGTTAATACCCGTAAATTCTTCTAAAATTACATTTTTGTTTTCTGGTGTAGTACTAACCATAGTTTGACTAAAAGCAGAAAAAGCAAAAGCGAACACTGCACAACTTGTAAGTAGTTTTTTAAGCATGTTTAATGATTTTTTGATTTAATTATCATCAAAAGTAGGATTTTATTATTAAATTTTAGTTAATTTGAAAAAATAAAATTTAACTTAATTTGTAATTAAACACAAAACTTATATGCGATTTATCCTTTTCATTTTTCTCATTATCAGTATTCAATCATTTTCGCAAGAAAAAATGCCTAATATTAGCATTAAAGATCTGAAGAATAAACCTATACATATTGTTAATGATTTTAACGAAACTGACAAAATTTATGTTTTTTCATTTTGGGCTACATGGTGCGCTCCATGTATAAGTGAATTGGAAGCCATAAGCGAACATTATCAAGATTGGTCTGAAGAATTAAATATGGAATTAATTGCAGTTTCAACTGACGATTCTAGAACACAAAGAAGAGTTAGACCGCTTTTAAATGGAAAAAATTGGCCATATCGTGTTTTAATGGACACCAATCAAAAACTAAAAAGAGCTTTATCTATTGTTAATATACCGTATATGGTAGTTGTGAAAAATCAAAAAATTGAGCTGATTTTTAATGGCTACAGTCAAGGTGCAGAAGATGAGTTATACCAATCCTTGAAAGCACTTTAATATGAGTATAAATTTCGCCAAGACAAGTATTTTATTTGTCTTAGTTAACTTCACTTTTTTGCATGCGCAAAAAACTTCAGAAGAAAAAAAAGATTACGGTAGATTTTATGGTGGCCTTGAATCTAACATGCAGTATTATGTAGAAGATGATGGTCTTGAAAGCGCCATTGTACCTGATAATCCGTTTCGTTCGAACAATTATCTCTATGCTAATTACAATTATAAAAGATGGACTGCAGGTATTCAAGTTGAAGCCTACGAACCAAATGCACTCCTTAATTACAATCCACAATTTAAAGGAACAGATTTAGGCATATACTACCTTAACTATAAAGATGAAAAATGGGATATTACCATTGGACATTTCTATGAACAGTTTGGTAACGGCATGATTTTTAGAGCTTGGGAAGATAGAGCTTTAGGTATAAATTCTGCTGTTCGTGGAGCAAAAGTGAAGTTTAGCCCAAACTATAATATAGATTTTACCGCTTTTTACGGAAGACAACGTTCTGGTTTTAGTGTAACATCTGGAGATTTATTTGGATTTGATGCAAATATATTTTTAGCAGAATATTTAAACTTATATGAAAAAAATCAAGATTTAAGTTTAGGTTTTAGTTATTTAGGAAGACATGAATCTTTTGAGGAATATCCGCAACTTCAAAATCCAAGTTTTGACGAACTAACAAACGCTTATTCACTTCGTGCTGATTACTTAATTGGGTCTTTTTATGCTAATGCCGAAGTTAATTATAAATCTAAAGATGGTATTTTAAACATTCAGAACAGATTGTCTGATAATTCTGCTCGTTCTGGAAATGCCGTTACTTTCAATTTTGGTTACTCTCAATCAGGTTTAGGAGTAGATGTAAGCTTACGCCGAATGGAAAACATGGGTTTTTATTCACAACGTGAACCTTCTGTATTTACTGACTTTCAAGGAGAACTCTCCACTAGTTTTGATTACCTAGACACATTTGTAAACTTTACTCCTGCACTTACTAAACAACACCATTCTTTGTTGGCTAATATCTATGTTTTTCAAGCTCAGCAAAATACACTTTTTGAAGATGCTCAAGTTATGCGTGCTGGCGAAACTGGAGGACAAATTGATTTTTTTTATAAATTTAAAGAAGATAGCTTTTTAGGAGGAAAATATGGAACACATGTTTACCTCAACTTTTCGAGTTGGTATAATTTACCTGGCGTGTATACCTATAATCCTCCTGATTATGATGTTGACTTCTTTGGAAGAGGAAATAAATATTTCTCGGATTATAGCATCGAAATTAAAAAGAAAGTAGATGATTCTTGGCACTTAGGCTTCAACTACATCAATCAATATTATGACCAACGCTTATTGGGTGGTGGCGATTTGGTTAGAGCTGATATTATAACTTCTGAAGCCACCTACAACTTCAATTCTAAACAATCTATACGTGTTGAATTGGAAAAAATGTGGGCAGTTGGCGACCGTGAAGACTGGGTTGGCGGAACAATTGAATTTAACTTTAATGAAAACTTATCTGTTTACCTATGGGATATTTGGAACTATGGTAGTAAAAAAGAAAGTGAACAAGTACATTACATCAACTTAGGTGGCGCTTATCGAATTGGAGCCTACCGAATAGCATTAAATTATGGTCGACAACGTGGCGGTTTAGTTTGTGTTGGAGGAGTTTGTAGGTTTGTTCCTGAAAGTTCTGGTTTAACGCTTAATTTTAATACATCGTTTTAAATTGGTATTGACCTAGAAGATAAAAAAACCGCTTATTCTTCATCTAAGAACTCAAAATCGATATAAAAATGAAAGATATCAATTTTTAAGTTTTCTAAATCTTTCATTCGTAAATTGGTTTTTATCCAATTGTTAGTTAAATGTAATCTATAAGCTTGGTCGTCGCCAACAAAACCAACATCTATTGGCATTTCAAAGTTCTTGGCTTCAGCTTTCCAACGCGCATCTACTCTTTTATTGTTTTTCCTAAATTCAAGAACAGGAATTTTAGCGTAATTAAGATACTGATTGAAAAAAGAAGTATAATCAGCTTCTAATTTTTCATTAAAATAAGCAACAACTTCTTCTGTGTTGGTAACGCGGTGTTTAAAATCTTCAACAAAAGACTTGATGGTTTGCCACCATAGTTCATCGTCATTAACAATGCTTCTAAGTGTGCCTAGTAGGTTTGCTCCTTTGTAATAAATATCGTTAGGACCAGAATGATTTACGCCATAATTTCCAATTAAAGGCCGCTTATTTTTAATGTTTTTCCGAATTCCATATAAATAAGACAAGGCTGCATCTTTACCTTGAGTACATTCTACAAAAATAGATTCTGCATAGGTGGTAAAGCCTTCATGAATCCACAAATCGGCGATATCTGCTACCGAAATACTGTTTCCAAACCACTCGTGAGCCGACTCGTGAATGATGATAAAATCCCAAGTTAATCCGTATCCCGTTCCTGATAAATCGGTTCCTAGATAACCATTCATAAACTGATTGCCATAAGCAACAGCACTTTGGTGCTCCATTCCCAAATATGGAGTTTCTACTAATTTAAAGCCATCTTCTGTAAAAGGATACTCGCCCATTTTTTCATAAAAACATTGCATCATGGGTTTTACTTGTTCAAATTGATTTTTGGCTTTTTCTAAATGATAAAGTAAAACATAATAATCCAGGCTTAAATCTTGAAACTGATCTTCAAAATGAACATAATCGCCAATATTCAAAGTAATATTGTAATTATTAATCGGATTTACAGTACGCCAATGCCATTGTGTATAGCCATTTTCTTGTGGGGTTTCAGCAATTAATTTTCCATTGGAAACGTTCATCAATCCGTTGGGAACACTTACTTTTATATCTGCTCCTTCATCGGGTTCATCACTTAAATGGTCTTTGTTTGGAAACCACAAACTAGCACCATCGCCTTGTACAGCTACGCCAATCCAGGGTTTTCCGTTCTGGTCTTTTTTAAAAACAAAACCACCATCCCAAGGCGCTTGTTTTGCTACAATGGGATTTCCACTAAAATAAATACTGATTAAATGTTCTTCTTTAGCCCCTAAAGCTTCATCAAAAGTGATAAAGAAAGCATTGAATTTGCGCTCATAAGTCAATTTTCGACTTCCAGAAATAATGGAGTCAATTTGCATGTTTTCATATAGATCCAATTGCATTTTAGGCAACTTATCTAAGGTTTCAAAACGGATGCTGTTTTTTCCACTGATGAATCGCTCATTTGGATTAACCTTCACTTCTAAATCGTAATGCAGGACATTAAAGTTGGATCGTTCTGGGCGTAGACTTCCGCGCAAACTATCTTTTTCTGTAAATGAAGAAGTATCTTTTAAGATTTGTGCTTCAATTGAAAAAAAGGATAATGAATAAAATAGTAAAAAAACAAAAAACTTGGGCATGGATATTTTTTTGATAAATATAAACAAACCTAAGCTATATCCTTATAGTTGTTTGTTTTTCTATCAGCAATAAAATTTAACGTGTACTGTTTTTAACTAAATGACTTTGTTTACACTAGCAGGTTTTTCACTTTTTAACTAACATGAAATTTCCTTATTTCTTGATCAATTTCTGATGAAGGAATTTGTTAGCCGTAGTTCTTCCCTTTAACATGTAAATACCTTCAGACAATTGAGAAACATTAAATGTAGTTGACCTTTCTTCAAAAAAAGCTACTTGTTTACCTGCTAGATCAAAAACGGATAATTCTTCTAATTCGCGGTTGAATTCTATTTGAAATTCAGCAGGATTAGGATAGAAACTTATACCAAAATTGGGTTCATTAATTTCTTGGGTTGAAAGTGTAGAAATATCTACTGTGTATAACAATTCATTTTCATTACCTGTGTTAAAATTATAACTTGTAGCAGAAACAAATAACTCATTATTATGAATAGTCATGGCGGTTGCATACACTTCATTAGAAGCAAAAACAAATGGAGTTGAAACTTCAGAAACGTTCTGGCTGTTGTTTAAATCAATAGATTTAACTCTTCCATATTCAACAATACCATCAAATTCTGCACTGGTATACAACAATTGGTCATTGTAAATAAAAAGCCGTTCAGCAAACTCATCATCTTCATTATAATTGAAAGCGTAAATTGTTTCTGGTGGCACAGAAGGACCATTTGTTTGATATTTAATAATCTCATCTGAGTCATCAAATTCTTCTAACCAATACAAGTTTGAATCACCCCATTTCATATCCAAAATAAACTCTCGATTTTGAAGTAAAACTGTTTTGGAAGGCGTTCCAGTTAAATCGATTTTACTAATGCTGGTGCTTTGTATATTGAAATCATCAAAGTTATTTGAAGAGAAATTTCCTATTATTTCCGTGACAAATAATTCGTTAGCGTTTCCTGCTAAAACTAATGGAAGATTAAGACCTGTTAAGACATCAACCACACTTGGGTTGGTTTGAGTTAAGTCAATTTTAGATAATTTTCCTGAGTTGTTGGTTGGGTTTGCAGTGGTGATAGATTGCAAGAAAAATAATTCATCTCCTATAATAGTCAAGCTTGAAGGAAATTGAATGTTGGTTAAAACCTCTATAACTGCTGCATTAGATGATGTAGCTGAAGTTTTTAGGATACGATTATTAGAAAAATCTGGGATATAAATTTCACCATTATAGTAAGCTATAGAACGTGGGTAAACTTCATAATCTGCTACATTTTGATGGAACAAAACAGGTGTAGAAGTTTGTGCATTTATGGTACACACACAAATTAGTACAAAAAGGACAATTACTTTTTTCATATTGTTGATTTAAAATAGACTATAACAGTTTTCAATATTTGAAAATTGAATAATTTTTACACAATTTTTTTGATGTAAACATAAAATAATAATCAATTAGTTACTCATTATTAAAGTGTTAAAAATTTAGTATTGTTTAAAAACACATAGCATAATTCCCGTAAAAAAATAATGAAAAGGCATCCCCGCTTGCACAGAATTATTTGAATTGAGAGCTTACTCTACTGAGTTTTTCAGTTTAGCATCAAGATAATTAGTTTTTAGAACACGAGTCAATTCTCATATTTACTTCCCATTTAACTAAAGCAGCAAAACTAAAAAGTTGCTCCAAAAAATGAAGCAACTTTATTTATCCAGCTAAATGAACGTGCTCTTGAAGCGATGAAATGGCACATTCGGCAATTAATTTGTGAAAATGTTTATTTTCATGATTTACCTGAACAGCTTCAAGCGCTTTAAAGTAATTTTCTTTTTGATCAGGATCGCCTTTTAAATTAACCAGCGTGTAGCCGTGTTGAAGCAAAATTAAATTCATTACCAAGCGCGATGTTCTTCCATTACCATCTATAAATGGATGAATAGAAACTAATCGCTCATGCATTTCGGCAGCGAGAACTATGGGGTGCAAAACTTTCTTTTGCATTTCATAAAACAGAAAATAATCTTCCATTAATTTATCAATCTTATACGGCTCAGGTGGGAAATGTGCACTACCTGAAATCCGTACAGGAACTGAACGATAAACACCTGCATTTTTTTTATCGACGCCCTTTAAAACCAATTGATGAATTTGCTTCAAATAAAAAGCATTAAAATGAATTTTATTTTTCACAAAATCCTGAACTAAATCAATTGCTTCTTTATGATTGATAAGCTCTAAATGCTCGCGCATACTTTTTCCGCCGATGGTAATTCCATCGTTAATAACAAGGTGTGTTTCACTTAAAGTTAAGGTGTTTCCTTCAATACGGTTACTTTCATAAGTGTATGCAGTATGGAAGAATTCTTGCATTTTCTGAACTTGTAAACCATCTAAAGGTTTTTTGCTTTGCCACTTTTTATGAAGTTGATCTGCTTCATTCAATAATTTAGTTACTTGTTGATCAAGTTCAATGACTTTAAACTTTTCTTTACCAGTAAGGTAAGCAATGCGTTCTTCAGCAGCTGCAATAACATCTTCGGCTACAGTAGGGTATGAACTTAACAAATCGACTACCTGATTACTTAAAAATTCTTTGAGAAGCTCATAATAATCTAAGCCTACTGCTTCGCTAATTTTTTTCAACTGTGGTAAAGTAGGATGACGTTTACCTGAAATAATTCTGCTCATTAAACTTGAGTCAATACCTACTTGCTGTGCTAAATCACAGATTTTCAGATTTAATTCTTTTCGTTTGGCACTAACTAATTTCATTATTGACAAATTATTTCATGACAAATTTAGTCATTTATTTTGTTGAAAAAAAAATTATCTCCCATAAAATCAACTTAATTTTACCGAATTCTATTTTAGTCTATCAAACCTGATTATCGTCATTTTTCAATTTTAACTTCGCATTTACATTTGTGGGAAATTTTGAATCATGAGTGTAATTTACGGACTTCTTACCATTAGCATTTTAGTAGCACTTGTATTCCTTATCGTTTTTATTTTTTCGGTGAAAAGCGGACAATATGACGATAGTTATACGCCTTCGGTACGCATGCTATTTGATGATGAGTTAGTAAAAGACGACTCTAAAAAATCATCTACCCAAGAACAAAAACAAGATTAATTATGGATGTACAGCAGTTTCATTACGATAATAAAATCGTAAAAAAATTCTTATATGCCACCATCTTTTGGGGCATAATCGGAATGACCGTTGGGCTTTTGCTCGCTTTTATGTTTATTTTTCCTCAACTCACCGACGGAATTTCTTGGTTGAGCTTTGGCCGTTTAAGACCATTGCACACCAATGCCGTAATTTTTGCATTTGTTGGTAATGCCATTTTTGCTGGAGTATATTATTCTTCGCAACGACTATTAAAAGCCAGAATGTTCAGCGATGCCTTAAGTAACATTAACTTTTGGGGTTGGCAGCTCATTATTGTTGCGGCTGCAATTACACTTCCACTTGGTTTCACTAGTTCTAAAGAATATGCTGAATTAGAATGGCCGATAGACATTGCTATTGCTATAATTTGGGTAGCTTTTGGGTGGAACTTAATCGGTACTATCTTAAAACGTAGACAGCGCCACCTGTATGTTGCCATTTGGTTTTACTTAGCTACGTTTGTAACAGTTGCCGTATTACACATTTTTAATTCCTTAGCGCTACCAGTTTCAGCATTAAAATCATATTCGGCTTATGCCGGTGTTCAAGATGCTTTGGTACAATGGTGGTACGGACACAATGCAGTTGCCTTTTTCTTAACTACTCCGTTTTTAGGTTTAATGTATTACTTTGTTCCTAAGGCAGCCAATCGACCTGTATATTCATATAAACTATCCATTATTCACTTTTGGTCGCTCATATTCATTTACATCTGGGCTGGACCTCACCACTTATTGTATTCCGCTTTACCAGATTGGGCTCAAAATTTAGGAGTTACTTTTTCGGTAATGCTCATTATGCCATCTTGGGGTGGAATGATTAACGGTTTACTAACGCTTCGAGGTGCTTGGGATAAAGTAAGAACCAATCCTGTGCTTAAATTTATGGTAGTTGCAATTACCGGATACGGTATGGCTACTTTTGAAGGACCAATGCTTTCGCTTAAGAATGTTAATGCTATTGCTCACTTTACCGACTGGATTATTGCACACGTTCATGTAGGTGCCTTAGCTTGGAACGGCTTCTTAACTTTTGGTATGATTTACTTTTTAGTACCAAGACTATTTAAAACCAAATTGCATTCGGTTGGTCTAGCCAACGCTCACTTTTGGGTAGGAACTTTAGGTATAGTTTTATATTCTTTACCTTTATATGTGGCTGGTTTTGTACAAGCACTAATGTGGAAAGACTTTAACCCAGACGGAACTTTGGTATATGGTAACTTTTTAGAAACCGTTTCTGAAATTATGCCCATGTACTGGATGCGAGCCATTGGTGGAACAATGTACATTTCAGGAATGTTCCTTTTACTCTATAACGTAGTTATGACCATTCGTGCAGGTTCACCAGTTACTGATGAATTAGCTGAAGCTGCTCCACTACAACGTGTTAAAAGTGGTAGAGTTGCTGGTGAAGCGTTCCACTCTTGGTTAGAGCGTAAGCCGATTCAATTAACCATTTTGGCTACCATTGCCATTTTAATTGGTGGTGTGGTTCAAATTGTTCCTACTTTATTGGTGAAATCAAATGTACCAACCATAAGTAGCGTTACGCCTTACACTCCTTTAGAATTAGAAGGTAGAGACATCTACATCCGTGAAGGTTGTGTAGGTTGTCACTCACAAATGGTGCGTCCTTTCCGTTCGGAAGTAGAACGCTATGGAGAATATGCAAAAGGTGGAGAATATGTGTACGACCGTCCTTTCCTTTGGGGAAGTAAACGTACCGGACCAGACTTATTGCGTATAGGTGGAAAATATTCAGATAACTGGCACTTTAACCACATGTACGATCCACAAAGCACGAGTTCAGGTTCTATTATGCCAGCATACCAATGGCTTATTGAAAATGAATTAGACAAATCTTCAACAGAAGCTAAACTCGAGACAATGGCTAAGCTTGGCGTTCCATACTCTGACGAAGAAATCGCTAATGCACAACAAAGCATGTTGGAACAAGGAATAGAAATCGAACAAAACTTGTACAACGATCCAGATTTTGTAAAATCTTACGAAGCGGCTAAAAAGTATGCGGAAGAAAACAACATGGATTTTGTTGAAATGAGAAATAGAGAAATTACTGCAGTAATTGCTTACCTACAACGCCTAGGAACCGATATTAAAATTGTTCAACCCGAAGAAGCATCAGCATCTTCTAACTAAACTTTTGAAATCATGAAATTCGCAAAACAATATTTAGAAACCATAGAAGGAATTGAGCTTTATCCAATTATTTCGCTTTTGATATTCTTTAGCTTTTTTGTAATTCTTTTTTGGTGGGTCTTTACCGCCAAAAAAGATTACATCCAAAAGATGAGTGACATTCCATTAACCGATGAAGAAACTGAAAACACAAGTAAATTATGAAGACACAATCCTACATCAGAATTATTGTATTGGTTGGTTTAGCCTGGCTAGGCACAGAATACTTAACCGAAACTGAACCGGGTCAATGGGCTATTTTAGAATATCCTTTTGCAGGAATTTTCATTGGCATCGTGTTTTTATTTGCATTGGCTATTGAAGCTTCCATCAGCTCGTTAAAAAATATTTTATACATGAGCCTTTC
This sequence comes from Psychroflexus planctonicus, assembly GCF_014640195.1. GTDB lineage: Bacteria > Bacteroidota > Bacteroidia > Flavobacteriales > Flavobacteriaceae > Psychroflexus > Psychroflexus planctonicus. The sequence goes on along the minus strand of NZ_BMGM01000008.1, from coordinate 45,242 downwards.
GGAAGAAGCTCAGAAAAAGTTTGATGAAGCTGAAGCAGCAAGAGCAAGCAAAATAGGAGAAAAAATTGAAGGCTTCTTACAAGATATGACCAAGTCTAAAGAAGTGGAAGAAGAACATGAAATAATATTAGACCATAATTATGATGGAATCAAGGAATTAGACAACAAACTTCCGCCATGGTGGCTATACGGTTTCTACGCTACCATTGTTTTTGCAGTGGTATATTTAGTACGTTTCCATGTTATTGGAGACTATACCCAAGCAGAAGAATATCAGCAAGAAGTAGCTCAAGCCGATAAAGAGATTGAAGAATATTTAGCCACAGCAGAAAATATAATCGATTACGAAACAGTTGTAGCTTTAGAAGAACCAAGCGATTTAAAAGCTGGAGAAAAAATTTATGCTACCAATTGTGTGGCTTGCCATAGAGCCGATGGTGGCGGTGGAATTGGTCCGAACCTAACCGATGAACATTGGATTTTAGGCGGTGGAATTAAAAATGTGTTTAAAACCATTAGCGAAGGCGGTAGACCTGGAAAAGGAATGGTTTCTTGGAAGTCCGATTTAACAGCTAAAGAAATGCAACAAGCCGCTTCTTATGTATTAACCTTACAGGAAAACAATCCTGCAGATGGAAAAGCGCCGGAAGGAGAAATTTGGGAAGGCGAACAAGAAGAGTAGAAGTTTCATTGTGTATTTAGGTTTTAGTTAGCGTCGAGCATTCCATGTTCATCTATCAAAAAAAATAAAACTAGCTTTTGCTTAACCATATAGAAAAGTATAAAAATGAGCGATCAAGAAAACTTTAGAGATAGTATTGGCACTATGGATGACCAAGGCAAGCGAGCTTGGGTTTATCCTAAAAAACCATCTGGTGTTTTTTACAAATACAGAAAGTGGGTAAGCTACTTCTTATTGTTGTTTTTATTTGCTTCGCCGTTTATCAAAATCAATGGAAATCAATTCTTGATGTTCAATGTACTAGAGCGTAAATTCAACATTTTTGGGTTTTCGTTTTGGCCACAAGACTTTTACTTGTTTGTTATTTCTATGATTACGTTAATCGTCTTATTGGCATTGTTTACTGTAGCTTTTGGACGTGTTTTTTGTGGTTGGATTTGCCCTCAAACTATTTTTATGGAAATGGTTTTTAGAAGAATTGAATATGCTATTGAAGGCGACCGAAACAAACAAATGAAACTCGATCGGATGCCATGGAACAAAGAAAAAATTATTAAAAAAGGAAGTAAATGGGCGGTTTTTGCCTTCATTTCATTTTTAATAGCCAATGTGTTCTTGGCGTATTTAATAGGAAGCGACCGGCTTTTACTTTATATTACCGAAGGACCAACAGCCAACTTAGGCACTTTTATTCCTTTACTGATATTTACCCTTGTTTTCTATTTTGTATTTGCGTGGTTTAGAGAACAAGTTTGTATTATCGCTTGCCCATATGGAAGATTACAAGGCGTTTTACTTGATAAAAAATCAGTTGTAGTTGCCTATGACCATAAACGTGGTGAAGCCGAAAACGGAAGAAAAAAATTCAGAAAAAACGAAGATCGAGATGCACTTGGTTACGGAGACTGTATTGACTGTAAACAATGTGTACACGTTTGCCCTACCGGAATTGATATCCGAAACGGAACCCAATTGGAATGCGTAAACTGTACTGCTTGTATAGACGAGTGTGATGATATCATGGAAAAAGTAAATCTTCCAAAAGGCTTAATTCGTTATGCTTCCGAAGAAAATATTGAAAAGAAAGCCAAGTTTAAGTTCACGGCAAGAATGAAAGCTTACACTGGAGTATTAACTATTTTAATAGGAATTTTAATCGGTTTATTATTTATTAGAAGTGATGTAGAAGCACGTATTTTAAGATTACCTGGAAACTTGTACGAAACCACCGAAAGTGGCGAACTTAGAAATGTATACACCTACAAACTGGTAAACAAAACCAATATAGAAAAAGACTCCGTATATTTTAAATTGCTTTCGCATAAAGGAGAAATCAAACTGGTGAAAAATTATTTTACAATAGTTCCCGCTCAAGATTTGGACAAAGGAAGTTTGTTTATCAACATCCATCCAATGGAATTAGACGGACATAAAAACAAAGTGAAAATAGGCATTTACAGCAGAGGAGAACTCCTGGAAACAACTACCGCTAATTTTATGGGACCCAAAACTTTTTAGTTTCGTTTTTATAAGTTTCTATTCTTAAATTAAACCCCTGCAAGCGTTTAAAACGCTTGCAGGGGTGTTTTTTTTCTATTCCCAATAATAACTAAGCATAGCAAAGTTTAAAACTTGGCTGCAACTGATATAAGTCTGCTTCAAAAATAGTACAACTGCTTTGTATAGCGAAGTCTCAGACTTTGCTGAGCAATAGGAAAAAGCTTGGCTGAGCTAGACGAACAAAATCAATCGATTACTTCTGTTTCTAAATTATCAAGATACTGTATCAGGAAAAGAGAATCGTTGTAATAGCCTTCCGACAAATCGAAAGCATGGTAATTGAATTTACTCTCAAAATATTCGGTTTGGGCTTCTAAGTCTAGGGTTTTTTGAAAATTATTTTCGGAGTAAGCCAAACGCAAAATTAAATCGTAAGCCAAGTCGAATCCGCGAACTACAAAACGATTTGGATAATAACCATGTTTTTCTTTGTAGGCTTCAGAGAAACTTTCTGGAGCTGGTTGAATTAATTCTTTTGAAGCACTAACAAATGTAAAATTAAGTGAACTCAAATAGGCATTAGAAATTTCATCTTCAAAAAAACTGCTTCGATTGGAAGTAAATAAACGTATGTTATAATCTTCTTTTTGTAGCGAAATTAAATTAGCAATTGCTGTTTCAATTTTACCATAATTGGTAGTTTCTAATAAAAACCAATTCATTTTATTTTTATTGAGCTTTGGCTTTATATCATCCTTTTGTAAATAATCTTCTGTTAATTCAACAAATTTTACATCTTGAAAAGTATATTTCAATTTGTCGCGCATTTCTAGACCTGTTGAATCGGTTAAAGCAACTAAATTGATTTCATCTGAAATAATACTATCTATATAGGTAATGATTACTTCTTGCTTTAAATCGTTACTCGGAACGGTTTTAACCAAGTTTTTATGAAAAAAATCAGGATTAACTAAAGGTGAAAAAAGCAAGGTTTCCTGATTATCAATTTCATTTAAAACCATTTGAATTTGACTTTCTAATAAAGGCCCAATAAACGCATGGGTTGATGAAAATGAATTGCCGTTAAATACAGATTCTATTTTGCCTGCATTGCGTTGTTCAATATCATGAACCTGTAAATTAACTGGGATGTTTTTAGCTTTAGCCGAATCTACTGCCATTTCTACACCAGTGTAAAAATCGATTGCTATTCTGGTAAGTTGGCTTCTTCTCAACAACAATTCCTTATCAATAGAATCGTTTTCAAAAGCTTTTAAATTGAATGGAAGCAACAAACTCAAGTTGATTTCTTCGGTAATATCTTTATCGATAAAGTTTTCTAAATTGATGGATTTTTCACCTGGTAGCAATAAAGATTTTCTTTTAGTAGGCAGCTTCAACACCATTCCTTCAGAAAGACCGCCATAGCGCAAAGCTGGATTTAAAGCTTCTAGGCGTTCTCTGCTAAATTCATTTTTCTTTAAAATTGAAGCCAGGGATTCACGTCTTGGAACTACGTAATATTTAATTTCTTCTTTTCTAATATCGGCCTTCTCTATTTCGCCTTTTTCTTTTTTGTTTTTAGAACGATCTATATTCACAAATTGTCCAGCTTGTAAGGTTTCTATATCAGGATTTAGGCTATCTAATTCCGCTATAGTAATACCATATTTTTTAGCTATACTAAACTTGGTTTCTTTTGGTAAAACCAAATGCTTCAACTTAGAAAATGATGAATTGGTCACACTTTGGTTGAAATTTTTAGTGATGTGTTCTTCTTCATTTTCAGATAGTTTAGTCACCGGAATCCGAAGTTCATCATTCATATCTAATTCTCTTTCATATAGATATGGATTGTACTTTTTTACTTCATCTATAGAAATACCAAAGGATCGAGAAATGCTGTATAAAGTTTCTTTAGGGCTCACATCATATAAAGTAAAATCTACTTTTTTAGCTCCTTCAGGAACTTTCTTTACCGGAATAATTAGTTTAGGTACATTGATTTCTTTTCCCTTTTTTACATCGGGATTTAGGTTCAGAATTGCACTTTCTTGAATATTGTATTTTTTGGCAATACTAGAAATGGTTTCTCCTTCTTGTACTGGGTGAGCAACATATTCTTGAGCAAGAGAAAATTGCGTAAGGCTTAAAAAAAATATTCCTATCAAAAAGTTCATCATCTTTATTCCCATTCTATTGTTGCTGGTGGTTTTGAGCTAATATCGTACACAACGCGATTTACTCCTTTAACCTGATTTATAATTTTATTGGAAGTTTCCTGCAAAAATGCATAGGGTAAATCTACCCAATCTGCGGTCATTCCATCTGTAGACTCCACTGCTCGTAAAGCTACAACTTTTTCGTAAGTTCTTTCGTCTCCCATTACTCCAACAGAAGAAACAGGCAACAACATGGCTCCAGCTTGCCAAACTTGATCATATAAATCCCATTTTCTGAGTCCGTTGATAAAAATGGCATCTACTTCTTGTAAAATGCGGACTTTTTCTGGAGTAATATCACCCAAAATTCGGATTGCTAAACCCGGTCCAGGAAATGGATGTCTACCTAATAATTTATTAGAAATGCCCAATTCTGCTCCTACTCTGCGTACTTCGTCTTTAAATAACATACGTAAAGGCTCTACCACTTTTAGTTTCATAAAATCAGGTAAGCCACCTACGTTGTGATGCGACTTGATGGTAACCGATGGTCCGTTTACCGAAACCGATTCAATTACATCTGGATAAATTGTGCCTTGTGCTAAAAAACTTACCTCTTGAATTTGATGAGCTTCATCGTCAAAAACATCTATAAATGTGTTTCCTATTTTTTTACGTTTGGTTTCTGGGTCGCTAATTCCTGCTAAAGCATCTAAAAATCGTGAAGAAGCATCTACTCCTTTCACGTTTAATCCCATGCCTTTGTATTGTTCTAAAACAGAACTAAATTCGTCTTTACGTAACAAACCATTGTTTACAAAAATGCAATACAGGTTTTCACCGATGGCTTGATGAAGCAATACGGCGGCAACGCTAGAATCTACACCACCACTTAAACCAAGGACTACTTTTTGATTTCCAATTTTTTCTTTGAGTTCGGCAACGGTTAAATCTACAAATCGGGCTGGCGTCCAGGTTTGTGGCACACCGGCAATTTCTACTAAAAAGTTTTTTAAAATTTGAGCACCATCTTTGGTGTGATATACTTCAGGATGAAATTGCAGTCCAAAGGTATCTTCGCCTTCAATACGGTAAGCTGCGTTTAAAACGTCTTCTGTACTAGCTAAACGAACTGCTTTTGAAGGTAATTCTTTGATGCTATCGCTGTGCGACATCCAAACCTGAGAACCTTCCTTTACGTTTTTAAACAATGTTTCCGCATCTTTAATCACACTCAATTTGGCTCTACCAAATTCGCGTGTGTTAGACGGAGCCACTTCGCCACCAAAATGATGAGCGATGTATTGCGCTCCAAAGCATACTGCCAAAACGGGAAGTTTGCCTTTTATTGAACTTAAATCGGGTTCTGGAGCATCTTCAGCACGAACTGAAAATGGACTTCCTGATAAAATTACCGCTTTAAATTCGTTTAAATTTTTGGGTATTTTGTGAAAGGGGTGAATTTCACAATAAATATTGAGTTCTCTAACACGTCTAGCAATCAACTGCGTATACTGAGATCCAAAATCGAGAATGAGAAGGTTTTTTTGCATGCGCAAAAGTAAAAATTTACGCTAAAATTAAGCATTTTAATCACCTATTTTTAGACATTTGAAATAAAAATGCTAAACGACATTTTACAAGAAGCCAAACAAGAAATTAAATTTGGCTACCTCAAGAAAAAACATCCGTTCCGTTATCCTTCTTTAGCAAGCCTTACAAAAGATTTTCCGAATCAACGAACAGTTGTATTAAGAGATACCACAACCGATTTTGAGTTGATTTTTTACACCGATGAACGAAGTAATAAAATTGAAGATTTTATACACAACCCAAATGCGAGTGTTTTGTTTTATCACCCCAAAAAACTTTTGCAAATTAAAGTCATGGGCAAAATGAAAATAGTGACATCTGGAAAAGTATATGAAGAGTATTGGAGTAAAATTCAAGGCAAATCTAGAAAAGATTTTATTACGGAAAAAGCACCTGGCACCCAACTTAAAAATCCAGATGATGTGGAATTTTTAGATGATAAACATCACTTTTGTCTTTTAAAATTAGTTCCCACTGAAATTGAATATTTACAATTAAAAAGACCTCATCATATTCGCGCGCTATTTTCTGCAAATGACAATTGGGAAGGCAAATTTTTAAATCCATAAAAAAAGCTGCTTCAAAATTGAAGCAGCTTTAAAATTTAATAAGCTATTGATTGTATTTCCTTAGAAATTCATTCCAATATCTCCTTGTGCTACAATGGTTGCTAGGTCTTCCACACTTAAGTGTACATTTACATAACCATTTACAGACAACACATCTTCATAACCAAAACTGGTATCGTCATCTAGCATGCTAACATTGGTCATACTCATTCCTGTTTCTCCATTTACAGGAGTAAAAGTGAATAAAATATCTCCACCTTCAGCAGCGGTATTCATGTGAATATGCGCTGGGTGTTCACCATCTGCTGGAGTTCCCATTAAACTTATAGTAGCAAGTGCTTCACCGTTTACTCTTTCTTCAAAAGTAACGTCGCCACTAATGCCAGGCACATCTAATTCTCCTAAAGGATACGTCGTACTTTCACCTGTCAATTCATTTTGACCAATATCGCCTTGTGCTACAATTGTTCCTAGTTCATCTGCACTTAAATGTACATTTACGTAACCATCTACAGCTAATACATCTTCATAACCAAAACTAGAATCATCATTTAACATGCTAACATTGGTCATACTCATTCCTGTTTCTCCATTTACTGGATTAAAAGTGAATAAAATTCCACCACTTTCTGCAGCGGTATTCATGTGAATGTGCGCTGGGTGTTCACCATCTGCTGGAGTCCCCATCAAACTTATAGTTGCAAGTGCTTCTCCGTTTACTCGCTCTTCAAAAGTAACATCACCACTAATGCCAGGCACTGCTCTTTCGTCTAAGTTATACGATTTCATTTCGCCAGTCAACTCATTTTGACCAATATCGCCTTGTGCTACAATTGTTCCTAATTCATCTGCACTTAAGTGTACATTTACATAACCGTCTACAGCTAATACATCTTCATAACCAAAATTAGAATCATCATCTAACATACTTACATTGGTCATGCTCATTCCTGTTTCTCCATTAACTGGATTAAAAGTGAATAAAATTCCACCACCTTCTGCAGCGGTATTCATGTGAATGTGTGCTGGGTGCTCACCATCTGCTGGAGTTCCCATCAAACTAATAGTAGCAAGCGCTTCTCCGTTTACTCGCTCTTCAAAAGTAACTTCTCCGCTAATTCCTGGTACAGCTCGTTCGTCTAAGTTGTAGGTTTTCATTTCGCCAGTCAATTCATTTTGACCGATATCGTTTTGAGCTACAATGGTTCCTAAATCGTCTGCACTTAAGTGCACATTTACGTAACCGTCAACATTCAGCACATCGCTATAAGAAAATGATGAACCGCCATCAAGCTCTCCAACGTTGGTTTTACTCATTCCTGTAGCACCGTTAACTGGGTTAAATGTGAATAAAATATCACCACCTTCTGCAGCAGTATTCATATGAATGTGTGCTGGGTGCATACCATCGTTTGGTGTTCCATCTAATTGAATGGTAGCTAAAGCTTCACCGTTAAGACGTTCTTCAAATAACACACTACCACTGATTCCTAGAACAGCACGTTCTTCTAAGGTATAAGATTTAGATTCTCCCGTTAACTCATTTTGGCCTATATCGCCTTGCGCTACAACTACATCAAGTTGACTATCGCTTAGATGTACATTAATGTAACCATCTACAAAAAGCAAATCGTCATAAGAAATGGCATTCCCTCCATTAGTTTCGCTTACTATGGTAGAGCTAACTCCAGTGGAACCATCTACAGGAGCCAATGAAATTAAAATATCTCCACCTTCAGCAGCAGAATTCATGTGAATGTGTGATGGATGAGTTTCACCTGAAAGTGTTCCATCTAATTCTAAAGTAATTTTTGTACTTCCGTCTTGTTGATCTTCTAATAGAACTAAGCCAGAAACGCCCGAATCTCCAACTTCGGCCAGCGTATACATCTTGGTATCTGGATCAATTGGACCGACAGGAGTATTGTCGTCGTCGCTAGAGCAATTCACAAATAAGGTGATAATTGCCATTAGTAAACTTAATTTTAATAATTTCATAGTTTTTATGTTTTTATGTTCAACATAGTTACGTAAGAAATTAGGTTGATGGTTCACTTTAACAAAACGATAATGTGAACAATTAACGTTTTTTAACAACTGAAGCCTAATTATAGTAACATTTAAGGTATTCTTAGATATTTATGGGTTTGTAATGAAATTTTCCACTTTGGATTTTTCATTACATAGTCTACAATTAATGGAATCATTTTTTCTCTAACACTCCATTCCGGTTGTAAATAAAGCAAACAATCTTCATTTACTTGTTTGGCTTGTTCTTCAGCAAATTTAAAATCGTGTTTATTAAAAATTATTACTTTTAATTCCTGCGCTTTTTGGTAAGCTTCTTTTGTAGGTAGTTTATTTTTTTTTGGAGAAAGGCAAACCCAATCCCAAATTCCAGAGAAAGGATAAGCTCCAGAAGTTTCAATATGTATTTTTACTTGTTTTTGCTTTAGCATCTGGGTTAAGTAAGTCATGTCCCAAGTTAAAGGCTCGCCACCAGTAACCACAACTGTGTCGCTATACTTTATTACTTCGTCTACTATTTTTTCTGTTACCGTTGGCGGATGTTTTTCTGCATCCCAACTTTCTTTTACATCACACCAATGGCAGCCTACGTCGCAACCTCCAATTCTAACAAAATAAGCAGAAGTGCCAGTATGATGACCTTCGCCTTGTATGGTGTAGAATGCTTCCATTAAAGGTAGCATTTTACCTTCCTGAACAAGCGCTTCAATTTTTTCTTTATTCATAGCTTGCAAAGATACTACTTCATATCTGTATACAAAAGCGATAAGATTTAGCAAAAAGAAACCGAGTTACCCGTATGCAATTCTTATTTTTGCAAAACGAAAAAATATACTTTATGAAATATACATTTTTAATTCTAGTTGCATTTATTGGCTTGACATCTTGTTCAGATGCTAAAAAAGATAAGTTTTTACTTGCTAAAAATCAAGTTGGACTGGTAAACGCAAACACCCAAGTACATGAAATAGATGCTTTGTTTGAAAGTGATTCTGTTGTAAGAATGAATTTAGAGGACAGATTTAGAACACAGGTACAAGATTTAGAAATTTACAATACTGAAGGAGAAAAATTAATGGTTTTAGAACCTAGAAAAGAAAAAGATTCTACAGCTAATTTTAAGCAAGTACAAGTAGTACATGCTAATTTTAAAACTGAAAAAGGTTTAGGCCCTGACTCTACTTTTAAAGACATATATGAAAATTATGAAATTGGAAAGATTCAAAATACATTTATGTCTGTTTTAATTAGCATTGAAGGTATCGATGCTTTTGTTAGTATTAATAAGAAACAACTTCCTGAACAATTAAGAACAGGTTCTGAAATTGAAATTAGAGCAAGCCAAATTCCTGATGATGCTAAAATCCAACATTTTTGGATGAATTTTACGCTAGATGAAGAAAAATAAATACCTGATTATTTCAATTTCTGTTTTGGTAATAGGTTTTATTTCATGCCAAAAAAAAAGGATTCATATTCCTGATATTTCAACCAAAGATATGAATGGAAATATTCAGATTTTAGTAAGTACTCCATCCCAAAACAAAACTTTTATTGCATTTGATTCAGTGAGTCAGCAATTTATTAAAACCGAAAAAAAGTACTCATTAAACAGCATTGCGAACACAGGTTACATAGCTGGAAAAAAAGCTTTACACCAAGCTATTGTACTTGGAGAAACCAGCAAAACAGGTAGCATAGTAAGCACAACACCCATTGCTTTGGCTAGGTTAAAAACAGAAAAACATACCATAGACTGGCATGTTTATGCAGATGTAAACTCCAATATAACCAATTTTGAAGATTTTGTACTAAACCATAGAGAATTAAAAAATAAGCTTCAACATAAATTTGAAATTCCTGATGGAACTTTAAAATCTAAATTGATTTGGTATGATGAAGATTATTTGGAGTGGAAGATAAATAAGGCTTTATAAGCATATGAAAAAATTAATCAATAAATATTTACCCAAAATCATTGGAATTCAGTTGAATTCTCTCTACCGTATCAACAAGAAAAAGGCGGTTATAAAAGTGTACCGAATTTTCTGTACTCCACGTGGCGGTAAAGTAAAGCCAAATCAAGAACTCTTCCTTAGAAACGCAAAAGCAACTAAAATTAATCACGGAAGCATACAACTACAAACATACCACTGGAAAAATGACGGACCAACGCTTTTATTAATTCACGGTTGGGATAGCAACACTAGCAGATGGAAAGATTTGATTGAATTATTGAATAAACAAAATTTTAATATCATTGCTTTTGATGCTCCTGCGCAAGGATATTCTGGCGGAAAACTTTTAAATGTTCCGCTTTATTCCAAGTGCGTTGCTAAGATGATAAAAATGTATAAACCAAAATTTTTAGTAGGTCATTCCATGGGCGGCATGAGTATATTTTTTAATGAACACCAACAAAAATCGAATTCTGTTGAAAAAATTGTAAGTTTAGGTGCTCCTGCTGAAATGAAAAAAATTATAGACGATTTACAAAAAATATTAGGCTTGAAGCCGAAACTAATGAAGGATGTAGAAGAATATTTCACAGACAAATTTGAATATAAGTTTGTTGATTTTGCCACCCAAAATTTTGTAAAATCAGTTCATCAAGAATGCTTAATTATTCATGATAAATACGATAAGGTAGTTCCTTTTGAAGCTGGAAAAGCTTTACACCAACAACTTCCCAACTCAAATTTTATTGAAACTGAAGGCGCTGGACATTCACTAAACAGAGATTACATCCATCAACATATCATTGATTTTTTGGCTAGATAAAAATTACACAATGGAAGAAAATAAACCCGTAAGAATAAATAAATACTTAAGCCAGATAGGATATTGTTCTAGAAGAAAAGCAGACGACTTACTTAACCAAGGAAGAATAAAAATTGAAGGCAAAGTACCTGAATTAGGAACTAAAATTATACCCGGTCAAGAAATTCTGGTAGATAACATGCCTATTCAACAAAAAGAAAACGAACACGTTTACATTATTCTCAATAAACCCAAGGGAATTGTATGTACTACAGATACTCGAGTAGAAAAAGATAATATTATTGATTTTATTAATTATCCCAAACGGATTTTCCCAATAGGTAGGCTAGATAAAATGAGTGAAGGTTTAATCATGTTAACCAACGATGGCGATATTGTAAACCAGATTTTACGCGCAAAACATAAAAATGAAAAAGAATATCTAGTAAAAGTAGATCAAATTTTAACAGACGAATTCCTATCCAAAATGGGAAGTGGAGTACCTATTTTAGATACCGTTACTCAACCTTGTAAAGTAGAGAAAGTAGATAATTACAGGTTTAAAATTGTGCTTACACAAGGATTAAATAGACAAATTAGAAGAATGTGTGAAGCCTTAAATTATAAAGTTGTTGCACTAAAGCGAATTAGAATCATGCATTTGCTATTGGATATTCCTCAAGGCGAATACAGAGAATTGAACCCAAAAGAAGTTGAACGCCTAAAATCTATTTTAGCCAGAAAAAACTAAAACTTTGTTGTAATTTGTAAATCAAAACTACAAGTATGCGAAATCTTCGCCCTTTTCATTTGGCAATACCTGTTCATCGTTTAGATGAAGCCCGTTATTTTTATCGTGAAATTTTAGAACTCCCCGAAGGCAGAAGTGATCAACTATGGGTAGATTTCGATTTTTTTGGTCATCAGTTAGTTGTACATGAAGACCAAAACTCGCACCACAACTCAAAAGTTGGCAATATTGTTGATGGCAAAACCGTTCCCATACCGCATTATGGAATAGTACTAGATTGGAAAGAGTTTCATAATTTTGCAGAAATGCTTCGCATTAAAAATATAAAATTTCAAGTAGAACCTTATATTCGCTTTGAAGGACAAGTAGGCGAACAAGCAACTATGTTTTTTTACGATCCATCAGGAAATGCTTTAGAATTTAAAGCTTTTAAAGATGAACGACAAATTTTTGCAAAATGAAAGGACAAAAAATAAGTACTTCTTTAATACGGCAAGTTTTTATATTGCTGCTCATTTTTGTTTTAGGTGGATTAATTTTAAGCAAAACACTACCCTATTTTTCTGGAGTCTTAGGTGCCATTACTTTGTTTGTTATTTTTAAAAAAAGTATGGTGAAGATGAAAGAACGAAATTGGAATTCTAATTTAGCTAGTTCTATCATACTTTTAATCTCGACTTTACTCATTGTATTACCCATTTTTTTGATTGTTTATTTATTAACGAGTAAAATTGGTCAAGCTGTAAAAAATTCTGAACAATTGGTCAATGCACTTAAAAACCAACTCAGTATAGTAGAAGATTACTTAGGATACAACTTGTCTTCTCAGATAGATGCTAGTTCTATAACAGATTGGGTTTCTAAAAGTCTTCAAAACCTAGCCGTTGGAACCTTTGATGTTTTTATAGCTTTAACCATTATGTACTTTTTGTTATACTACATGCTTATTAACCATAAAAAGCTAGAAACAACTCTAGAAGCTTATGTTCCTATTGGAATTAAAAATTTTAAAAGAATAGGCCGGGAAGCATATCAAAAAGTTAGAGCAAATGCCATTGGTATACCTATGGTAGCTTTATTTCAAGGTATTATAGCCTTAATTGGATTTTGGATATTTGGCGTTTCTAATCCTTGGTTTTGGTTTGTTATTACCGCTGTAGGTTCTATTTTACCTTTTGTTGGTACAGCATTAGGAATTATTCCAGTAAGTATTATCCTTTTTGCAGATGGCGCAACTGCATCAGGAATTGGAATTTTAATATACGGAGCTGTTGTGGTTGGTGCAAGTGACAATTTAATTAGATTATATATACTAAAAAAAATGTCTAATGAACATCCTTTAATCACATTAATTGGTGTTATAATAGGTGTTCCGCTATTTGGTTTTATAGGATTGATTTTTGGTCCTCTATTAATATCCTTATTTTTGTTAGTGGTAAAAATTTATAAAGAAGAATACGGAGAAAAATCTAGCATTGCAGAACATGAAAAAGTCATCTAAAGAAATAGACGAAGATTACATAGACGAAAATGTAAAAAATATTAAAGACGAAGATATTGATCGCGTTTTTGATAATGAAACGGCCATCAAGCAAAAGTTGAAGCATCTTGTTAAGTTAAAAGATCGTGTTTTTACACTTTTTCAAATGCTGAAAGATTACAGAAGTAAAAAATACACCGAAACACCTTGGTTAAGCATTGCAGCCATTGGCTTTGCCTTGCTTTACGTATTAAACCCATTAGACCTTGTTCCTGATTTTATTCCTTTTGTTGGCTATTTAGACGATGCTAGTGTTCTTGCTTTAACCTTAAAAATGGTTGGCAATGATATAGAATCATATCTATTATGGAAAGAAAAGCAAGACTTTATTAATGAAAACGAAGAATCTGAAACGGCTTAATTATAAAAAATCTGCCATTTCTAGTTGAAGTTTTTGCGCTTGAGCCGCAGCTGCATCAGCAAAATCTTTGCCTTTAGAAGCATACAAAATACCACGGGAAGAATTTACCAGCAAACCGATATTTTCATTTAAACCATATTTACAAACTTGGCTTAGGCTTCCTCCTTGCGCTCCAACTCCTGGAACCAATAAAAAAGCATCCGGCGCTAAATTTCTAACCGATTGAATATGCTCAGTTTGAGTAGCCCCAACTACATACATTAATCGATGAGCGTTACTCCAAGTCTGAGATGTTTTTATAACTTGTTCAAACAAGCTTATTTCTTCAAAGTCAATCGAATTCTTGTTTCTAGATTGCATTTGCTTCAACTGAAAGTCCTTAGCGCCTTCGTTAGATGTTAATGCTAACAAAATAGTAAACTTATTATCCACTTTCAAAAAAGGTTCAACAGAATCAATTCCCATATAAGGTGCAACGGTAATAGAATCAAAATCTAAATCTTCTAAAAAAGCTTTTGCATACATTCTGGAAGTATTTCCAATATCGCCACGTTTAGCATCTGCAATTGTAAAATGTTTAGGATAGGTTTCGTTTAAATAAGAAATGGTTTTTTGTAAAGCAACATGTCCTTCAATTCCATGTGCTTCATAAAAAGCCATATTGGGTTTGTATGCTACGCAAAATGTATGAGTAGCATCTATAATTTGTTTATTAAATTCAAAAATAGCATTGGGTGAATCCGTTAAATGGCTTGGCATCTTGTCTAAATCTGGATCTAAGCCAACGCATAAAAACGATTTTTTTTCTTTGATGTGTTTTACTAAATCTTGGATTTGCATTTTTACAAAGAATCAGATAGTTGCTTCATTTTCTCTGTATTATCAACTAGTTTTAACTCATCGATAATCTTTTGTATTTCACCACCATTAATAATATTATCTAAATCGTATAAAGTCAGGTTGATGCGGTGATCGGTTACTCTACCTTGGGGATAATTGTAAGTTCTAATTTTCGCACTTCGGTCTCCTGAAGTAACCATATTTCCACGTTTTTCAGCATCTTCAGCTTGCTTTTTAGCCAATTCCATTTCATATAAACGGGAACGCAATACTTTAAATGCTTTTTCTTTATTTTTATGTTGCGATTTTTGATCTTGACATTGGGCTACAATTCCAGTTGGTTCGTGTGTTAAGCGCACTGCAGAATAAGTGGTATTTACCGATTGGCCACCTGGACCAGATGAACAGAAATAATCTATTCTTACATCTTTTGGATCTACTTCTACGTCAAATTCTTCTGCTTCTGGAAAAACCATAACGGTTGCCGCACTGGTGTGCACTCTTCCTTGAGTTTCGGTTTGTGGGACACGTTGTACACGATGCACTCCAGCTTCGTATTTTAGTGTTCCATACACATCTTGGCCAGAAACTTCAAATTGAATTTCTTTGTAGCCACCATTTGTGCCTTCGCTATAATCTACTGTACTTACACTCCAGCCTTTGCCTTCGCAATATTTGGTTAGCATTCTAAAAATATCACCCGCAAAAATACTGGCTTCGTCTCCGCCTGTTCCGGCTCTAACTTCAACTACTGCATTTTTACTATCTTCTGGATCTTTAGGAATAAGCATCATTCTTACTTCTTCTTCCAGAATTGGCAATCTTTCTTTGGCTTCTTCCATCTGAAGTTTTGCCATATCAGTCATTTCTGGATCGCTGCCATCTTTAATAATTTCTTCTGCTTCTTCAATATTGTTAGTAAGCGTAAGATATTCATCTCGTTTGACCATCAAATCTTTCAAGTCTTTGTATTCTTTAGAAAGATCTACATAGCGCTTTTGATCGCTAATTATTTCGGGTTGAATAATCAAGTCGTTTACCTCGTCGAAACGTTGTTTTACAATATTAAGTTTGTCTAACATGAAATTAATTTATCTGGCAAATTTACGTAAATAAACAGACATTGCTGCAAGTGGAGTTACAATTCAATTAAGATTCCTACGCCCAATTGTTGTTTCCATTGAATGCTTGGACCTCCATCTACTTCTTCGCCTTCTTCATTTGTAATATTAACTTTAATATCATCATCATACCTTAGATGTGAACCAAGTCTAACTTTTATAAATTCATTTATTTTAAAATCTAGAACTACTTCCCAATCTACATCAATATTCCCAAAATTATTGATGTAATCTGTAAAAAGACTAATTCTACTAAATAAAATTACATCGTCTAAAACTTCTTTTCTAAATTCATTTTTTAAGAAAATACCTACTTCATTTCTTACCTGACTTCCTTTTCTAATTATATTGCCATCTGCATCAAGTTCTGCTGCCCTAACACCAAAAGAACCCTGATTAGCAAGCCGTTGGTTTAATACCAATGTCGTTTTTTGGGTTAATGGTGATGCATAAAAAATCAATTCTTTTTTAGGTTCAGAAAATTCAGCACCAGCTCCTAGAAAGAAATAACCTGGTGCCATAAATTGTGAAATGCTTTCATCACGGTTAGGGTAATTATAACCAGGTGTTAGCTGTGTTTTAAAACTAGACCTTACGGTATAATACCATTTGGAGTTTTTACTGAATTTATAACCAAAAGTTGAAACCAATTCAAAATCGTCATCTGTTTTTCGCAGTCGCTGACCTTCTTGTTTAGTAATTCCGTAACGTATCAACATTTCGTTATTCCAACGTACAAAGCCCTTATCATAAGTTCTTCTGAAAAGAAAATCGGTTAAGCCTGATATAGAGCTTTGTCCACCAGCATTCCAATTGGTAAAAGAAACTTGAGTAAAATCTACTGAATAGCGGTTTATTTTTTTCCAAAAAGTAACTGGTGCTTCTATGGGCAATAATTCTGTTACGTGATTAATTGTATAATCTCGATCCGTGTAGTCCTTTACCATTTTAATGGGTTGACTTTTACGTAAAAAAACGCGAAGTGGCCTTTCTTTAAAAAAAAGCGGATTACGCTGGGAAATACTTTCTTGTACCCCCAGAATAAATAAAATAAAAAATAACAACTTTTTCATAGACTACCGCTACTGATAGCTAAAACTTCCATGATTAGAATTTATTGTCAACTTTTTTTCTTTTGAAGCTTCAACACGTCCAACAATTTGAGCTTCAACTCCAAATGATTCAGATATTGCAATGATGCTTTTAGCTACATCTTCTTTCACATACAATTCCATTCGGTGTCCCATATTAAAAACTTGGTACATTTCTTTCCAATCGGTTTGACTTTCCTTTTGTATCAATTCAAAAAGTGGTGGTGTTGGAAACAAATTGTCTTTAATAATATGAAGCGAATCTATGAAATGTAAAATTTTAGTTTGTGCACCACCAGAACAATGCACCATTCCATGAATATTCTTTCGCTCCAATTGCTTAAAAATTTCGGCTATGATTGGTGCGTAAGTTCGAGTTGGAGATAAAATAAGCTTCCCAACGTTTAGGTCCACGTTTTCAATTGAATCGGTTAAATTTTTACTTCCAGAATAAGTTAAATCTTCTGGTATAGCATGATCAAAGCTCTCAGGATATTTTTCTTTTAAACTTTTATGAAGCACATCATGTCTTGCAGATGTCAATCCGTTGCTTCCCATTCCGCCATTGTACTGCTTTTCGTAAGTAGCTTGTCCAAAAGATGCTAAACCTACAATAACATCGCCTTCTTGAATATTAGCATTATCAATTACATCTTCGCGCTTCATTCGGGCAGTTACGGTAGAATCTACAATAATAGTTCTTACCAAATCGCCAACATCGGCTGTTTCGCCACCAGTAGAAAAAATTTCTACTCCGTATTTTTTTAAATCGGCTAATAACTCTTCTGTGCCGTTAATAATAGCTGAAATAACTTCACCTGGAATCAAATTTTTATTTCTACCAATGGTAGAAGAAAGTAAAATAGAATTGGTTGCACCCACACAAAGCAAATCGTCAATATTCATAATCAGTGCATCTTGTGCAATGCCTTTCCAAACTGAAACATCTCCGGTTTCTTTCCAATACATGTAAGCTAAAGAAGATTTAGTTCCTGCACCATCTGCATGCATTACAACACAATGCGCATCGCTTTGCGTTAAATAATCGGGAATTATCTTACAAAAAGCTTTAGGAAATAAACCTTTGTCTATATTTTTTATAGCCTGATGTACATCTTGCTTTTGTGCAGAAACGCCTCGTTGGGCGTAACGCTCTTTAGGTTGTTGACTCATGATACAGAATTTCGCTGCAAAAATACATCAAGCCGAGTAAACTAAATAAAGTTAGTAAGATTAATCTGAACTAATTAGTCGTGAAAAGTAACTTTAGTTAGTGCTTTATTCATCTCAACAGGTAAAGTATCAGGTTTAATTTCAAGATGTATTTCGGTAACTTGCCTAAAAGTTTCAAAAAGTAAACTACCAGACAAAATAGCTTCAAAGCCTGTTTCTCCAGGGCAATGACACTGTCTTCCGTAAATTACTTTTGCACGATCTAATGCCTTGTTATTTAATTTTCTAAATGTTTTACTTTTTTCAATTTGAAAATAAATTACTTCTTGGTATTCAGCATCCATAACATCTTCTTTAACTTCTTTAGTAAACGTTAGTTTGTATAAATGATAGGTGTTTGATTTATCTATTTTTGGATACATCTGGCCTGTTGTATCTTCTTGTAAGCTAATTTGTGAATCTCTAATTTGTTCTACATTGCACATTCCTCCATCAGGACAATTTCTAAAGCTTATTATTCCATTTTCAAATTCAGTTATTTTTTTGGCCGTACATGAAGTGATTAATAGAATAAGAATAATAGCAATTTTAGCATATTTCATGTTTATATTGTTGTGGATTGATAGCAACAATGATAGACAATATTTAAAATTTTAAAAATTCAAAACTGTAGATTTACATCTACAATTAAATAAAACTTTGAATGGCCAACGCATAACTTTGTAAGCCAAAACCTGAAATTACTCCTAAAGCATGTGGTGCGATATAGGAGTGTTTTCTGAAATTTTCTCTAGCGTACACATTAGAAATATGCACTTCAACAACAGGAATATCTAAAATTTTAATCGCATCGGCTAAAGCTATGGAAGTATGCGTGTAAGCAGCAGCATTCAAAACAATTCCATCTACGTTATCATTGGCTTCATGAATTTCAGAAATCAATTCTCCTTCTATATTAGATTGAAAATAAGACAATTCAATATCTTTAAACTGAAACTGCAATTCTGAAAAAAAGTCTTTAAACGAAGTCTTTCCGTAAATTTCAGGTTCTCTAATTCCCAACATGTTTAAGTTAGGTCCATTAATTATATGAATTTTCATGTGAAGCTGCTTTATATTTCATAAAAATAGAAAATAATTTAATATGAATCTGTTTCTTTGTTGATATATTATAAAGAATGAATTGGAATCAGGCTCAAAAAGAATTTCAGAATTACTTGCGCATCGAACGTGGTTTAGCTGAAAACACGGTTAATAATTACGGCTTAGATTTATTGAAGCTCATTCACTTTTTAAAAGATTACCAAATTGAAGCTAGTCCGTTAAGCATCAACTCTAAACAACTTTACGAATTTGTTCATGAACTGTCGAAAGCAGTAAATGCCCGTAGTCAAGCCCGAATTATCTCCGGAATAAAAAGTTTTTTTGAATATTTACTCATCGAAGATTTTAGAACAGATAATCCGGCGGAGTTAATCGAAACGCCTAAGATTGGCAGAAAATTACCCGACACCTTATCTACCCAAGAAATCGACCAATTGGTAGCAGCCATTGATTTAAGCCATCCACAAGGAGAACGCAACCGCGCCATTATCGAAACGCTTTACGCTTGCGGTTTGCGAGTTAGCGAACTCATAACGATGAAACTTTCAGATTTGTATTTTGATGAAGGCTTTATCAGCGTCACTGGAAAAGGAAACAAACAACGTTTGGTACCCATTAGCGACCACACGGTAAAATACATCAACATCTACCGAAACGAAATTCGGGTACACCAAGACATTGCCAAATCGGCTTCAGATGTATTGTTTTTGAACCGACGCGGAAAACCACTCACCCGTGCTATGATTTTTACCATTGTGAAAAACTTAGCCAAGGAAGCCAATATCAACAAGAAAATCAGTCCACACACCTTCCGACATTCTTTTGCTACACATTTATTAGAAAATGGAGCCGACTTACGTGCCATCCAACAAATGTTGGGACACGAAAGCATTACCACTACCGAAATTTACATGCATTTGGATACTTCGCACTTAAAAGAAACCGTATTGAAATATCATCCCAGGGCTTGATTGTTTTGATAAAAAACATTTTAGATGCAATATTGTTTTAAAAAAAAACAATATAAAAAGAGCAAAAAAGATATATTTCTACGCAATTTGTTCGGATTTTGTATTAAATTTTACCAAAAAACCAGCAAGGTTTCAAAAACCTTGCTGGTTTGCTTATTCATCTCAAACTAAAACTACTCCTGCTCCGCATACTTTTCCTTATACCGCTCATAAAGTCGAGTTTGATGCGTTTCTAAGCTAACTTCTCTTCCATTGATAAATGCGTGGGTTAACACATTGCCCATCATATCTAAAGCATCACCTTCACTAATAAACAAAGTAGCATCTTTACCAACTTCTAAACTACCTAAATTTTGGTCTACCCCTAAAATTTTAGCCGCATTCAAGGTAATCAATTGCAAAGCGGTTTCTTTATTCAAACCGTGTGCAGCGACTGTTCCTGCGTAAAAAGGAAGATTTCTAGCGTTCATGCGTTCCATTTGTCCGCTGTTTTCCAAACCTACCAAAACACCGGCTTCATGAAGTAACCTAGGTAATTTGTATGGTAAATCATAATCGTCATCGTCTGCTTCTGGTGTAGCGTGTACTCTTCCTACCAAAACTGGGACTTCGTGTTTTACTAATTCGTCTGCTACTTGGTGTGCATATTTTCCACCTACTATCACTACATTTCCAAGTTGCATTTCCGTTTTAAAATGCAGTACATCTAAAATATCTTTTTCAGCATCTACATGAATGAAAACAGTTTTTTCTCCGCTAAAAACCCCTTTCATCGCTTCCAATGGAATGTTTAATGCGGAACTTCCTTCTTTTGAAAAGGCTTTTGCTTGTTTAAAAAAACTCAAGATTTCTTGCACTTTTTCATCGTATTTTTCATCGGCTTTGTAGCCTACTTTTGGGTCGTACCAAGCTCCTTTTTTCACAAAACGATTTGGCCAGTTCAAATGGATTCCATCGTCTTCTTTTACAATAGCATCTTCCCAATTCCAAGCATCTAATTGAACCACAGAAGATGTTCCTGAAATACGACCACCGCGTGGCGTAACTTGCGCCAGTAAAACTCCGTTGGGTCGCATACTTTCTACTATTTTACTTTCAGTATTGTAAGCAATAATGCTTCGGATATGAGGTAAAAAACTTCCTATTTCATCTTCGTCGTCACTGGCACGCACAGCGTCAACTTCCACCAAACCTAAAGTAGAATTGGGTGCAATAAAACCAGGATAAACATGCTTTCCTTCGGCGTAAATCACTTTTGCATTAGATGCATCTAAGTTCTTTTCAGAAGCGGATGCTACTTCCGTAATTTTTCCATCTTTGAAGGCGATTACCGCATTTTCAATTACTTCTCCATTGCCGATGTGTGCTGTGGCACCTACAATAATAATTTCTTGTTCCTGAGCTGGCGCAGGGGTTTGCTGCGCAACACTTAGTAAGCTAAAAAACAGCGTACAAAGCGTGATATATAATTTTGTCATTTTTCTCATTTTAGTGATGGTGTTGGGTTTCGGTAAAATTGCCTTCTAAAAACGAATCTAGGCTATCGCAATGCAAATCGCGCCCTTTTTTCTTGACAACAGCTTGCGTTTTCATTCCTTTGTTTTTGGCTTTCAAAAGTTCTGCAATTAATCTGGCTCGGTCTTCTTTTAAAGTTTGGCGTTGTTTTTTGTCTTCTTCTAAGTCAAAATAAACTACTCCGCCAATCAAGGTTTGCTCTGCTTTGGTATAAATGGAAAGCGGGTGATGACTCCACAACACCAAATCAGCTTCTTTTCCTTCTTTTATTGAACCTACTCGGTGGTCGATGTGCAACAATTTAGCAGGATTTAAAGTCACCATTTTCCAAGCATCCTCAGCGCTCATTCCGCCGTATTTCATGCTTTTTGCTGCTTCTTGGTTCAGTCTTCTAATCATTTCACCATCATCTGAATTGATGGCAGTAACTACTCCTTCATTGTGCATTAAAACAGCATTGTAAGGTATGGCATCATTCACTTCGTATTTATACGCCCACCAATCTGAAAAGGTTGAACCGCCAGCGCCATGTTCCTTCATTTTATCGGCAACTTTGTAACCTTCTAAAATGTGAGTAAAGGTATTCACCGTAAAACCGAAATGTTCAGCGACTTTCATCAACATATTGATTTCGCTTTGCACATATGAGTGACACGAAATGAAGCGTTCGCCATTGATGATTTCCAACAAGGTTTCCATTTCCTCATCATAACGATAAGCTTTCCCTGAAGCTTTTTTCTCACCATAGGCTTTTGCTCTGGAAAAGTAATCCATAAACACTTGCTCCACTCCCATTCTAGTTTGTGGAAAACGAGAACGATTGCCCCAATTGGATTGCTTTACGTTTTCACCCAAAGCAAATTTGATAAATTTCGGACTGTCTTCGTAAATCATGTCTTTGGGTGAAGCGCCCCATTTCATTTTCAAAATAGCCGATTTACCACCAATTGGATTAGCTGAACCATGTAACAATTGTGTGGTAGTAACGCCACCCGCCAAAGCACGATAAATGGAAATATCGTCTGGATTAACCACATCTTCCATGGTTACCTCAGCAGACGAATTGTGTCCGCCTTCGTTTACCGAACTAGCTGCAATATGCGAATGTTCATCGATAATTCCTGCGGTTAAATATTTTCCAGTTCCATCAATTACTTTCGCATTTTTGTCGCTTAAGGATTTACCTATTTTGTAGATTTTCCCATCACGTAGGAGCACATCCGTATTTTCTAAAGTTCCTTCATCTTCACCAGTAATAACCGTTGCATTTTTAATAAGCATTTGCTCTGGCTCAGGATTTGCAGTACTTCTTCCAAATGCCATGTTGGGAAAAGAAATTTCACTTAAATATTCTTCTTTATTATGGTCTTCTTCGGAATCTTCTTCTTTTTCTGAATCTTCTTCTTCTTCTGAAGCTTCATCTTCACTATCTTTCTTTTCAGCTTTTATTTTGGTAGCGGTGAATTGGGTTTCATTTCCATTAAACAAAATCACTTTCCCTTTTATTTCATCTGAAGCATCTGGAACGTAGGCACTAAAACGATTCATTTTAGTGGAAGCTGAATCGGTTTCCGTCAACATAAAACTCAACCAGTTTTTCTCAAAAGTGATTTTAGTTCCAAGTTTCAAACTATCCTTTTTGGCTTCTAAGCTGTATTTTCCTGACTTTTCTTTGATTTTGATTTCAATTGCTAAATCTGAAAAACGCAACTCATAAGCGCCTTCAATTTTTGGTAAATCTTCATCTTTGATGATGTTTCTTTGTCCTTGAATCCAGTTTTCGTAAATGTTGGACTCCTTATCAAACACATCGCCTGAAGTGATGATGAAATTGGCTAAACTTCCTTTTTTCAAACTTCCAATTTGGTTTTCCATACCCAATATCTGCGCTGGAATTTCCGTTAATGCGCGTAAAGCTATTTTTGGGTCTAAGCCTTTTTCAATCGCTAATTGCAGTTTCTTATGCAGTTCTTTAGGCGACTTTAATTCGTCTGTAGTTAGGGCGAATTCTACACCTGCTTCAGCTAAGTATTGTAAATTTCGTGGTGCATGTTGCCAGTGTTTCATTTCTTCTAAACTCACGTAGTTCGCCATAAATGGATCTTCAACATCGTAAGCATCTGGAAAATTAACCGGAAGAATAAATCTGGCTTGAGTTGCTTTTATTTCATCAATACGTTTGTATTCATCGCCACCACCTACAATGGTATATTGTATGTTGAATTGATCTCCCACATCATCCGCGCGCAACACATTCAAATAATCTCCCGCATGAATGATTTGTGGTAAATTTTGTTGTGCATTCAGCGCTTCTAAAGCCAAGTCTTTCTGCTTCATATTGCCTTTAGCATACCAATTGGCATCGTTATAAGTTTGGCGCAAAAGAGCGGTCATTCCCATAATGGAACTCGGATAAGATTGCCGTGTTTGCTTGCTTTTTGAAAAACCTAAATACTGTGCTGTTGTTCCATTAACAATGGTTTTGTTGGGGTTGTTTTCGTCTTCAGCCAAGGCAATTAAAGCCGAAGTTCCGCGGATTACACCATCTTGTACATGCGAGTTGACCATCCCGAATCCTGCTTCACGCATGGCTTTTGCCTTTTTCTCATCAAATGTGAAGTGATTTACCGCTTGTTGTTCAGGCCGGATGTGGTCGTTCCAATAATAACCTTTTCGGTTGGGTTCGTATTGCGGACCAGACGAAGCTTTTTCTACTTCTTTCATACCAAAATCGGAATACAAATCGATAAACGAAGGATAAATGTGTTTCCCGTTTAAGTTGAATTCCACTGCATTTTTTGGAATTTTCACATTTGTCCCAACTTCCACAACTTTCCCGTCTTTTACAAGTAAAGTCGCGTTTTCAAGCACTTGATTGGCATGAACATGTATTGTTGCTTCGGTAAAAGCAACGGGTCCAGAAGCTGTAGCTTTAACACCTGAATTGGTAGGGAAATAATCCTGGGCCCAAGTTGTAGATGCAAAACACAGCGTAATTAATAAAATAATTTTACGCATAAAATGATGTATTGATTTCTATTTTCGACTAAAGTAAATGAAAATGGTTTAAAAGTAAGACCTATGACTTATTTTGTCATTAATTTTAATTGTGAAAATTAATTGATTTATAATTTAAAATCGTAATTCACTAATAAAGCAACCACATAGGAATAACTGGCCATTCCTTCGGGTTGGTTGTTTACATTTAGATACGAACCGTAAACCACTTTTAAAATTGGTTCAATGGGATTGTGGTAGTCTTTCCAAAACTCTTGAAGCTCTCTATAATTTTCAATAACTCCATAATTTACACACTGTTTCAACTCTTCAAAATAGGCTGGTTCTCTTCTAAAAATTTCATTTAAACATTGCTTCAATACAAAACCATGAGTGGCATATCTAAATGTTTCATCTTTATGATTCATTCCTACCAAACAAGCTATAAAGTTGGCTTCATTTTCTTTAGCAAAGCCCATTTGATGTGCTACTTCGTGGGTTAAGGTGGTTGGCCATTTAAATAGCGGGATATTGTTATTGTATTGTGCTTCCAAACTAAACAGATTGAGGTAACCGCCAAAACCACCATAAGTAAGTGGAACTGAAAAAAGAGATTTTTTTAAATTTCTCCTACCGTAATCAAGATTTAATTTGGGTTCGTTGACATCTTCAATTCCATCAAAAATCAAATCTGAAATTTCTTGGTCATTATACTTGAAATTTACAGGAAGTGAATCGTTTTCTTTTAAATTCAAATGCAACTGATTGGTTTTTACAATTACTTTTTCAGTAAAGTCAATCAACTCAAAAGTGCTATAATCATCTTCAATTTGAAGTTGCTCATGCATTGGAACACGATAATAGTTTAAGCCCCAAAGCAAATGAAAAAGAATATAGATCTTGGAAACAAACGCAATGCTACAAACTAGACTTTTTTTCCAATTGCTAAATTTATTTCGAATTAGCTTCGAAAGAAAAAACACAACATACAAGACTAACGAAATGTAAAAAACATCACCTACAGAAAATGGAATCCAGCTCAATAAAAAATGTAGTATATTTCGGATTCCTACAAATAAAGTTTGGCTGTAAAAAGCTTCAACTGCAACAGGAAACTTCGATAAAACTTGTACAAATACTAAAAAAATAGGAAAAGCGTAGACCCAAATTTTAGTTGATTTTGATATCTTTTTTCTCTGTTTTTTAGGCTTCAATAGTTTACTTATTTGATTATTCATTTGCGTTTTAATAACCCATTATTATTCTATTTATTATTTCAGTTGCATTCAAGTTTTAAGCCAAAAAGGTATTTTACTTAAACAATCTTTTATCAAAAGGAAAATAGGATACACTTGCAATATCAATCTTTTTAAAATCTGGATGATGTGGGTTGAGTAAATAATTAAAATCTCCTTTTACAACCGCAGAAGGAACTTTTAAAATACAAGTTTCTAATGAATTGATAAATTCGTCACCAAGTTTTTGGGTTTCCAAATAATGCGGATGCATATTCCAACCTTTGCTTAATCTTTTCAAGCTTAATTTTTCTATTTCAATTTCATCAGGAATATAGATTTCTAACATCATAAAATCAGATGGTAATGTGGCTAGGTTGAGATGTACAGCAACTTCTGCCATTGCTAAAGCTCTACTTTCTGCAGTATAAATAACTTCAATTCCTTTAGAATTCCACCGATTTCCAAACTTTGAAGCGCCACGACCATTAAACTCTTTCACATATTTTTTTCTAGACAATCTAAAAACCTTCATTATACAAAAATTCCGTGGTCTATACGGTTTAACTCGGCCATGACTAATTCTTTACCGTAAGAATTAGTTAAAAGTTCAGCAGGTTTTAAATTCCCTAAAGCGAAGGAAGGAGAACTGAGCCATAGATAAAATTGATCTTTGGTATCAAAAACTTCATTTCCGAAATGATTTACTTCGGCTAACTCGATAATTTTTTCGGTGTGAATTGGTTTAAAAATATAATCATCATCATTGCTGTGCCTTTGTAATGTTTTTTTTGAAACGTTTAAGTAACTCGCCCAATCATCTTCAGTAAAAGGAGTAATTCTTTTTATTTTATTAAACAACGAATAGGTAATTCCTTTCTTGATAGCTTGTATAATAAGCATTTTGTCTTCAAAAAAATTTGAATAATTAAATTCTTCTACGTTGATGTGTTTTTTAGAAGAGTTATCAATTTGCAGAACGTAACTCAGCATTGCTTCATTTACACCTTTTAAATTTGTGGTATATTCTTCATATTTTTCTACTTCCATAACTCTAGACATTTGTCTTCAAATATAAGACTTTTTTCCTGAGCTCACATTATTTTATAGCTTTTTTAAACTAATCTATTAGCAATTAGGAAAAGTAAGACTTCATTTTGTAACAATTTTTAGAAATTGCAGACTTATCAAAAAATTAAATTTTATGAAAAAAATTTGGATAAGCCTTAGTATAATTACCTTATTATTTGGCTGTAAACCCACTCAGCAAGCAGAACAAGATTATGTGCTTGCTCATTTAGATTTAGTAAATGTAGAAAACGACCGGATTAAAGTTGAAGTTGATCCAGGTAAAATATCAAAAGACACTTTACGATTTTACATTCCTAAAACCGTTCCTGGAACTTATGCTTTAAACTCATACGGTCAATTTTCTGAAGACTTAGTAGCATACGATTACAAGGGAAATACCATGAATGCATCACGAATTGACGAAAATACTTGGGAAATTTATGATGCTACAAATTTTGATAAACTGAGCTATTACAGCAATGACACTTTTGATATTGAAGGAGAAGGCGAAGTATTTTCGCCAGCTGGAACAAATATTGAAAAAGGAGAAAATTTTGTATTGAATTTACACGGATTTGTAGGTTATTTTGAAGGCAAAAAAGAAGAAGCCTACCAAATTGAAATCAAACGCCCTACACAACTTGTGGCAAGTACATCTTTACCTATCACCAAGCAAACCGAAGAAGAAAGCTATGTTGTAGATCAATTTTACACCAATCGCTATTTTGGAGTAATTGATCATCCTATTATGTATGCAGAACCAGACATGATCAATTTCGACATCTCAGGAATGCAAGTAGTTTTAAGTGTGTATTCGCCGAACAATGTTCATAGTACAGCAGATTTAAAACCTGCTATTGAAAAAATGGTAAACGCACAGAAAAACTTCTTAGGAGAAATTGATAATACCAATGTTTACGCTATTTTACTGTATTTATCGGACATGGAAGAAACCGACGCACGTGGATTTGGAGCTTTAGAACATCACACTTCTACCGTTGTGGTTTTACCCGAAAGTATGCCAATTGCAGATTTAGAAAGCACGATGACCGATGTAGTTTCGCATGAGTTTTTCCATATAATTACTCCGCTAAATGTTCATTCTGAAGAAGTACATTACTTTGATTATAACGAACCTAAAATGTCTAAACATTTATGGATGTATGAAGGAGTGACTGAATATTTTGCCAATTTATTTCAAATTCACCAAGGTTTAATTAGCGAAGACGAATTTTACCAACGCATCAATGAAAAAATTGAAACGGCTAAAGCTTTCGATGATACCATGCCGTTTACCGTAATGAGTGAAAATATTTTAGATGAAAAATATTCGCCAAGCTATTACAATGTATACCTAAAAGGTGCATTAATCGGTATGGCATTAGATATTGAACTACGAAAATTAAGCGAAGGTAAAATGGGCGTTTTAGATTTAATGAAAGCCTTAATTGAAGAATACGGAGTAGACAAACCATTTGAAGACGATGAATTATTTGATGTAATTGTTGAAAAAACCTATCCAGAAATAAATGACTTTTTTGAAACTTATGTAGCTGGAAGCTCACCAATACCTTACGAAGAATATTTTAAGCAAGTAGGCATCGAAATGCAAGAAAAAGAAACCAAAACAGGTTATTTTATTGATGGCCAAACTCCATTTATTGATGCTAATCCTTCTACAAAAGAAGTCTTTTTTAGAAAAGGAATGCCTGTAAATTCTACATTTGCAGAAATGGGAATCCAGCCAGGCGATGTTATTAAAAAAGTAAATGGAACTGAATATAATTTAGATAATATTTATAGTTTAATTTCAGCTTCTATGGCTTGGACAGAAGGTGAAGATTTGAGTTTAGTAATTGAACGTGATAGTGAAAAAATAGAATTCACAGGAACTACAACTCAGCCAACCACGGTTAAAACAAGTCTACAAGCAATGGATTTAGAAGAAACTGATGAACGCTACCAACTAAGACAAGCCTGGTTGAAAAACTAAGTATTTTTAAATTGCATTAGCTTTTCACCCCCAAACAAAATTTTTGTTTGGGGGTGATTTTTTATATCTAATTTGTAAATACTTTCATTGAAATAATGCTAAAATCAGCATATTTTCTTGCCTTAAAATAGGGAAAACTAGGATAGAATAAAGCATAAAGTTATATGGCATCTATTCTAGCTTCATTTCAAAAGACAAACAGAAAATTTTCAATTTTTCAAATTTAGAGTACATTTGTGTATGCAGAATGTAAAATTAAAATATAAGCCTGAAGCTGTTAATGGCACCCATAAGTATTTTAAATACATGGGATTATTTTGGTTGATTATGGTTGTCATTCAGATTATTACTGAAAACACGCTAAATGAATTGGGTTGGTATAGCATCATATTTGGAATTTCACATGTAATAGCGCTCAATATAGAATCTCATGTGTTTGCCACAATCAAGAATGGCATGTTTAAAAAAAATCGCTGGTTTGCTTCACAAACAGATTTAACCAAAGCAAAATACGTAAAGAAATTTGCTGGCGATGTTAGCTTTGTTTTTAACAATAAAGAAATTAGAATAGAAGCCATGTTTTTAGACGAAACAAGCCAAGACGACCTTGATAATTTTATTGCATCTTATGAAATTCCTACCAAAGTTATACCTGTACAATAAGATGTAATTGCATTTTCAAGTGAAATTTTTCAGTAAGAATTCAATTTATTTCATGATTTTCTATATTTTCGAACGAAAATTTAAAAAATGCATAAAATAATATTCCTTTTTTCAATTTTCATCACATTTTCTCTAACCGCACAAAATAATCGAGTAACCGAAGAGAGTCCTTTTATACAAGGTGATGTAATTATTCAATTCGAAAAAAATGCTTCACCTGAAACTGTTTTAAATCAACTTTCAACAAACTACGGATTAAACTTAGAAAAAGAATTATCTAAACCTGTGAACATTTGGTTAGCAAAATTCAATTCAGATCATTTTACGCACGAAGAAGTTTTGAGATCCTTAAACAAACTAAATGGAATAAAATACGCTCAAAACAATCATAAAGTTTATATGCGAGATGAAGTTTCTCCAGACGATCCACAATACACACAACAGTGGCATCATAAAAACACTGGACAAACCAACGGAACCACTGGAGCAGACACTTCAATTGAAAATGCTTGGGAAGTTACCACCGGCGGTCTTACTGCTTTTGGAGATGAAGTTGTAGTTTGTGTAATTGAAAGCGCAGATTTAGACCACCCTGATTTAGTAGATAACAAATGGGTTAACACTTCAGAAAGCCAAACACCTAATGGAATTGATGATGACAACAACGGTTATGTAGACGATTATGAAGGTTGGAATATTCAACAAAACAACGATAATATTGGCATGGCTCCTAGTGGTCACGGCACAAGTGTTGCCGGTATGATAGGCGCAAAAGGAAATAATAACCAAGGTGTTGCGGGAGCAAACTGGGACGTTAAAATAATGGTTGTGGCAGGTTACAGCTTACAAGAAGCCGCTGTTATAGAAGCCTATTCTTATCCGTTAACCATGCGTCAATTGTATAATGACACTAATGGAAATAGTGGTGCTTTTGTGGTAGCAACTAACGCATCTTGGGGTTTAGACGGTGGAAACCCTGAAGATGCTCCTATTTGGTGTGATTTTTATAACACTTTGGGAGAAGCTGGAATTTTAAATTGCGGTGCAACAAGCAATTCAAATGTAAATGTAGACACCCAAGGCGATTTACCAACAGCTTGCGAAAGTCCGTATATGATTGGTGTTGGCCGCTCAGATCACAACGACAACTTTGCTGGCGGGTATGGCTTAAATACTATAGATTTGGTTTCTCCAGGAATAAATGTGAGAACTACAGCAAGCAATAATGGTTATACTACAACAACTGGAACTTCTTTTTCAAGCCCATTAACAGCCGGAGTAATTGGCTTAATGTACTCTGTTCCGTGTCCAAGTTTTATATCTATTGTAAATAACAATCCGCAACTCGGGGCAGATTTAGTTCGCGACGCATTACTAAACTCCGTTGACCAAAAACCACAATTACAAGATTTTTTTATTACAGGTGGGAGACTAAATGCAGAAGCAGCAATAGACTATTTATTAGAAAACTTTTGTAGTGATGAAGATTGTTTAGCTCCAACAGATGTGCAATTAACTAATATAACCGATACTGAAGCTGACCTAAGCTGGATAGATTTTGGGCTAGAAGATGCTTGGGAAGTTCATTACCGGGTTGAAGGAGAAACCGATTGGACAATTGAAAATATAGATGAAAACAATTTCAATTTTGAAAACCTTTCAGCTTGCACCAGCTATGAATATTTTGTAAGAGCCATTTGTGCAGACACAGAAAATCAGGATAATGAAATAGAATTATTTACAACTGATGGATGTTGTGTTTCTCCTGAAAAGGAAGAAATTGAAGCTTTTAATTTTGGAGATAGTAGCGTTGAAATTGGCTGGAGTAGCATCTTGGCAGCTGAAGCTTATAATTTAAGATACAGGTTAGAAGGCGATGAAAACTGGATCTTAGAAGAAAACTTAAGCGAACTTGATTTTTCTTTAGAAAATTTAGGTTCTTGTGAAACTTACGAAGTTCAAATTCAAACTATTTGTGCAGCAAACGAACTTCCAGAATTTTCAGAAAGCTTCAACTTTACATCAGCTGGTTGTGATGTGTGTACAAGCTTAAACTACTGCGATGCAAGTGCAAGCAACTCTTCTGAAGAATGGATTGAAAGTTTCTCCGTGGGCGATTTTACAAATAATTCTGGAAACAATGGTGGCTACGGGGACTTTACTGGAAATCCAGTATTGTTTTTAACCAAGGGAGATGAATTTGATATTAGTATTACTCCTGGCTACTCAAACGATGAATATGATGAATATCCAAGAATCTGGATAGATTTTAACCAAGATGGAGAATTTACAGAAGAAGAATTATTAGTAGACCCTGGAAACCCAATAACATCAACATTTAATGGTCAAATAGAAATCCCAGAAAATGCTCTAAACGGAACTACACGAATGCGTGTTGCCATGAAATATTTTAGCGAAGGCTTTTTCCCTTCTCCACCTGCAGAAGCTTGTGAAAATTTCACGTACGGGGAAGTGGAAGACTATTGTGTTAACATTGGTTCAGATTGCGATATAGATGTAGTTGGTAATGTAAACCCAATTGCTTGCGATGGAACTTTAGGTAGCATTTCGTTAGATTTTGCAGACCAAATTATAGCAGATGAAGCAAGTATTTTATGGGATGATGAATCTACAGAAACTACATTGACCGATTTAGAAGAAGGAAATTACAACGTGAACATTATAGACAGTAATGGCTGTGTAAAAAACATGAGTTTTGAAATTACTACTGAAGAAGCTCCAGAAGCAAATTTCGAATTTACCCAAGTAGACAATTTAGTAAGTTTTGAAAACTTGACTGACTATAGCGAAGATGATATTATTTACACATGGGATTTTGGAAACGAAAGCACTTCAAATGAAGAAAATCCTGACATTTTTTACACCGAAACTGGAACTTTTGAAGTTTGCCTTAGTGTAACTAACTCTTGTGGAACAACAGAATTTTGTGAAGAAGTTGAAATTAACACCTTAAGTTTAGATGCATTTGAAGACAATAACCAAATGCGAATTTTTCCAAATCCAGTAGAAAAAGAAATTCAAATTGATTTTGTTGTCTTACAAGTTAAAAACATACAACTTTTTGATATTACAGGAAAAAAACTAAAACAAATAGAAGTTGATAGTGAACACTTAGAAATTAACGTAAACAACTTAACTGCTGGACTTTATTTTGTGGTGGCTTTCAACGAAAATGGCAATTTAATCAGCACTAAAAAGATTGTAAAAAAGTAGTTTTTCAGAAAAAAGATAATTCAACAAAACTTTAAAGCTTTCTCATAAGAAGTTACTTATTTTTGCGAAAAAAGTTAACTTCTATGGCAAATCCATTATTGCAAAAATTTGATACTGCACCTTTTTCAGAAATAAAAAATGAACATTTTGAACCAGCATTTGAAAATGCTTTAGCTGAAGCTAGAGCAGAAATTGATGCTATTACACAAAATGAAGAAAAGCCCAGTTTCAAAAATACGCTTGCTGCCTTAGATGAATCTGCCGAGCAACTCAACCGAATTTCAAGCATTTTATTCAATTTGAATTCTGCTGAAACCAATGAAGAAATTCAACAAATAACGCAAATCATTTCACCAAAACTGAGTGAATTCAGCAACGATTTAATGTTGAATAAAGCTTTATTTAATCGAATTAAATCAGTTTTCAAAAGCAAAGAAAACTTCAGCTTAACCGAAGAAGATGAGCGTTTATTAAATGAAACTTATCAAAATTTTACTCGAAATGGAGCCAATCTTCCAGAAGACAAACAAACTCGTTTACGTGAAATAGATCAAGAGATGGCTAAGCTTTCGCTTCAATTTGGCGAACATGTTTTAGCTGAAACCAACGCATTTCAATTGCATATTACTAAAGAAGAAGATGTAGAAGGCTTGCCTGAAAGCAGCAAAGAAGCAGCAGCGCAATTAGCACAAAATGAGAATAAAAAAGGCTACTTATTTAGTTTGCATTATCCTAGCTATTTACCTTTTATGAAATATGCCAAAAACAGGGAGTTGCGTAAAAAAATGGCTTTAGCTTTTGGAGCAAAAGGATTTCAAGAGAACAAAAACAACAACGAAAGCATTGTGTTGGAAATTGTAAAACTAAGACACGAAAGAGCAAATTTATTAGGTTACACAACACATGCCGATTTTGTTTTGGAACAACGCATGGCAAAAAACCCAGAAAAAGTACATTCTTTTTTAAATGAATTGTTGGAAAAAGCAAAACCTGCGGCTGAAAAAGAATTTGAAGAACTTAGCCAATTTGCTAAAGAATTAGACAGAATAGACCAATTACAAAAATGGGATGTTGCTTACTATTCAGAAAAATTGAAGCAGAAAAAATTTGATTTAGATGAAGAGCAACTCAAACCTTATTTTGAATTGACCAAAGTAGTTGACGGTGTGTTTACTATTGCCCAAAAACTATATCAACTCAATTTTGAAAAAGTAACGGATATTGATGTATATCACAAAGAAGTTGAAACCTATAAAGTAACCGACCAAAAAGGAAATTTAGTTGCTATTTTTTATGCAGATTTTCATCCGAGACCTGGAAAACGAGATGGCGCTTGGATGACTATTTATAAAAATCAGAAAATTAAAAACGGTAATAATGAACGGCCGCATATTTCTATAGTTTGCAATTTCACTAGACCAACTTCTAGCAAACCTTCCTTGCTTACTTTTAACGAAGTAACTACCTTGTTTCACGAATTTGGTCATGCATTACACGGAATGTTAGCCAACACTACTTATGCAAGTTTATCTGGAGCCAATGTGTATTGGGATTTTGTAGAACTCCCTAGTCAATTATTAGAAAACTGGTGTTATGAAGATGAAGCTTTAGCTTTGTTTGCAACGCATTTTGAGTCTGGCGAAAAAATTCCAAAAGCATTTATTGAAAAGATAAAAGCGAGTGCTAATTTTCAAGAAGGAATGCAAACTCTACGCCAATTGAGTTTTGGAAAATTAGATATGGCTTGGCACAGTAATGACCCAAAACATATTGAAGGTGTCAAACAATTTGAAGATGAAGCTTTTGAAGGAACACAGTTGTGTCCTAGTGTAGCTGAAAATTGTATGAGCACAGCTTTCAGCCATATTTTTCAAGGAGGCTATTCTTCTGGATATTATTCTTATAAATGGGCAGAAGTCTTAGATGCAGATGCTTTTGCTTTCTTTAAAGAAAAAGGAATTTTTAATGAAGAAGTAGCGCAAAAATTCAAAAACAATATCTTAACCCAAGGTGGCACTAAAGACCCGATGGAATTGTACAAAGCTTTCCGTGGAAAAGAACCTGATCCAGATGCTTTATTGAAACGTGCTGGATTACTTGAAAAAGTAGATTAGTTAGGTATAATTCCTGATAATTTGCTGAACACTATTTAGATAGGATTTCCCGAACAAATTTAGGTGCACTAACAAATAATAGAGTTGGTATAGTTTAATGCGAGATTTCCAATTGGGTTCTAATGTAAAATGCGTTTGATAAACATCAAAGACTTCTGTTGGAAAACCACCAAAAAGTTGCATCATAGCCAAATCCATTTCGCGGGATGCAAAACAAATGGCAGGATCTATTAAAACGGGAGTTTGGTGAGCATCTACCATATAATTACCAGACCATAAATCGCCATGAATAAGCGCTGGCTTTTCAGCTTTGGGAATAAGCTCACTTACATTTTTAAAAAAAGAATCTAAGTTTAGAAAACGAAATCCATTTTGGCTGGCTAATTTAAATTGCGGCAGTAAGCGTTGAGAAATATAAAACTCAGCAGAACTTTCGCAATAGGAATTGTATTGTGTTAAACTACCGATGTAATTTTTGCTTTTCCAACCAAAATGAAGCTTTGTACTTTTGTGTAAGTTTGCCAAACAAACACCAAAATCTTTCCAGAATTTAGCATTTTCTGTACCAGTTTCAATGTATTCTAGAATTAAACAAGCATGATTATTTAGTTCACTTGAACAAACTACTTTTGGGATCCTAAAACTATTCGTTTTTGTTAATTCTTCAAGTGCAAAAGCTTCTTTTTGAAACATGCCTGGAAAAGCAGATTTATCGTTGAGTTTAATAACCCAGTTTTCAGTTGGAGTTTCTAACAAAAAAACAGCATTAATATCGCCACCTGTTAATCTTCGGTAGCCTTTTAGTTGAAAATGTTCTTGTTCAGCAATTTCAAATAAAAGTTGCATTTAACTGGTTTAAATTCGTTTGAAAGTTTGGTATGTAAAACTATGTTTGTGTCTTTCATCTTCTGGATGAAATTCTTCAGCAACTAATTCCCATTCATTTTCTGGAATTTCAGGAAAGAAAGCATCAGCTTCTACTTTTGTGTGTACTCGGGTAAGCTCAATTTCATCGGCATAAGGTAAAGCCAAATGATAAATTTCGCCACCACCAATAACAAACGGATTTTTATCTGCTTTTGCCAAAACGAAAGCTTCATCAAGTGAGTGAGCAATCAAGCAGTTTTCTGCGGTATACTTTTTATCACGAGTAATAATAATATGCGTTCGGTTGGGCAAAGGTTTGGGAAAAGACTCAAAGGTTTTGCGCCCCATGATAATGTAGTGTCCTGATGTAATTTGCTTAAAACGTTTAAAATCGTCTGGTAAATGCCACACTAATTCGTTGTTTTTACCTAATCCATTGTTTTCTGAAGCTGCCGCAATCATACTTATTTTCTGACTCATAACTTAGTTTAAAAAATCAAAAGTACAGATTTTACTGTAAGAAAACAGCTAAATTATTCGCTAAAAAAACAAGAAAAGCTCAAACGGATAAAGGCTTTTTGTACATTTGGTAAAAATGTTTTTATGTCTATCGATTTTCAAAAATTATTGAGCAACTCCTTCCCTATTCTGCAAACCTGCTCTTACTTTAATACACCATCTTCAGGATTAATTTCTAAAAAAGTACTAGAATTTAGGAGAGAATATAATGAAGGTATACATCATGATTACACTAAAATTGATTATCTGGAAGATGAAAAAATTAATGTTTTACGAGATAAAATACAACTTTATTTTTATGCTAAAACAGCTGAAGTTGCCTTACTAGCCAACTTTTCGACAGGAATGAATTTAATAGTAGAAGCGCTTCCTGAAAATTCGAAGATACTTTTATTAGAAGGTGATTATCCATCGGTAAACTATCCGTTTACACATCGAAAATTTGAATTGTGCTATGCAGAAATCAATGAACATCTAGAGCAAAACATCCTACAAAAAGTAGAAGCTTTTAAACCGGATTTCATCGCTTTAAGTCTTGTTCAGTTTATCAGTGGAATTTTGATTGATTTTAATTTTTTGAAAGAACTAAAAACTAAATACCCAAATATTCACATTATAGGAGATGCAACACAATATCTTGGGACGGAAGATTTCAACTTTGATGAATCTGCATTTTCGGTAATAGGAAGCAGTGGATACAAATGGTTTAATGCAGGGACTGGCAACGCTTTTTTTATGCTCAAGCCAGATTTCATAGAAGGGTTAAAGCCAAAATCTTTAGGAAGTAATTCTTTAATTTCTAAACCAGATGGACCTGAACGAAAAATTGGATTTTTAGAACCTGGACATTTTGATATGCATTCATTAAAAAGTTTGGAAGTTGCACTAGATTTCCATTATAGTGATATTGGAATTCATAGAATTGAAAAACAAATAAAAAGTATTTCTGCTTTGGCAAAAAAACAATTTTCAAGTCGAAACTTATTGAGCAGTGATGTGCAAAATAGGAAAATACATTCCTGTATATTCAATATAAATGGAGATGAACTAATTTTAGAAAGATTACTGCAACAAAAAATAATATGTGCAAAACGTGGTGATGGTATTCGAGTTGGGTTTCAATATTTTAATAACCAGGCAGATTTAGCAAATTTACTAAACTGTTTAGACCAATAAATTTAGAAAAATAGATTTTTGAAAATAATTATTTTGCTAATTGATTACTAAGTACAATTGGTATAACGTTTTCGTATTTCCTTTAATTCAATCCTAAATGCATATTGTTTTTAATTTCATAAAAATTAAGCTAAGTTATTTATTTTGTTTGTTTTAGTGATTTATAGATTTATTTTTGTGTCGTAATTAAACACCAAAAATTATGGCAATTAAAAAACAATATTTAAAGACAAAACCAATTTGTAAAGTAACTTTTCATGTTACTCAACGAGAAGCTGAGAAAGTAGTAGTTGCTGGAGATTTTAACAATTGGAATGAAAACAGCTTTGAATTAAGAAAGTTAAAAAATGGTGTCTTTAAAGGATCTATTAATCTTGAAAAGGACAAAGAATACGAATTTAAATACATAATTGATGGGCACTGGGCTAACGATGATGAAGCAGATGCAAAAGTATTTAATGAATATGCAACAGAAAATAGCATACTTGTTTTATAATATTTAGCTAGGTATTCAACTCGGGATTAGTTGAAACAAATATCAGATTTTTACAAAAGAATAAATTTATATAACAATATGATTTATAAGCTTCAAACTAATATTTGAAGCTTATTTTTTTAAATGGAATTTATTTTTAACTTTTGTTTAACAGTCATCATGTTGGTAAATTCAAAATCAGTTTTATATTTGTAGTGGATGAAGTTTTTCATAATAGATTGGTTAGAAAGCTCTGAACGCTCGTTCAGAGCTTTCTTTTTTTAGGTACTTTTATATAACATTATAGGTATTTTAACCCCACTTATTACAAACAGAACAACATTAAAACTATATTTGCAGCATATGAATTTTTCATATAGATTGGTTAGTTAATGCAAAAGCCCAAACTTTATAGTTTGGGCTTTTGTTTTTATAAGAATCCCTTGCTTTATTCTACTATAATTAAGTACGTATTTTTCTTTCCTTTATTTATTAAAACATACTTCTGGTTTAGCAAGTCGGTATCTGATAAGTTATAATCTTGTGTAACTTTATTCTTGTTTACTGAAATAGAATTGGCTTTTAGCGCTCGAATTGCTTCTGAATTGGATGGCAAAAAAGAAGTTTTTGCAGCTAGTGCACCTACCATGTCAATTCCTTGAGCAAATTCAGATTTGGAAATTTTAGCTTGCGGTATTCCTTCAAAAATTTCTAAAAATGTATTTTCATCTAAAGCTTCAATATCCTTAGATGTACTTTTTCCAAACAACACCTTAGATGCATCTTTAGCATTATCTAAAGCTTCCTTAGAGTGAACCATTAAAGTTACTTCTTCTGCTAAAACATTCTGCAACTTCCTTAAATGCGGCTCTTCATTGTGTTCGCTTATTAAATCTGAAACTTGTTTTTTATCTAAAAGCGTAAATATTTTAATGAATTTGGCAGCATCTTCATCTGAAACATTCAACCAATATTGGTAAAATTTATAGGGTGAAGTTCGATTAGGGTCAAGCCAAATATTACCACCTTCGGTTTTACCAAATTTTGTTCCGTCTGCCTTGGTTATTAACGGGCAAGTTAAAGCGAATGCTTTTTGGTTGTGTATTTTCCGAAGCATTTCTGTTCCAGTTGTAATATTTCCCCACTGATCGCTTCCACCCATTTGTAAAGTACATTTTTGGGTTTGGTTTAAATGAACAAAATCATAGCCTTGCACTAATTGGTAGGTGAATTCTGTGAAGCTCATACCTTCGGTAGATTCTGAAGAAAGTCTTTTCTTAACTGAATCTTTAGCCATCATATAATTTACTGTAATGTGCTTACCAATATCACGAATAAAATCAATAAAACTGAAATCTTTCATCCAGTCGTAATTATTAACTACTAAGGCAGCATTATTTTCAGCATTGAAATCTAAAAACTTCTGTAATTGATTTTTAATTTGATTTTGGTTGTGCTGTAAGATTTCTTCATCTAACAAATTACGTTCTTTAGATTTCCCAGATGGATCGCCAATCATTCCTGTTGCACCGCCTATTAAAGCTATGGGTTTGTGTCCCGAAAGTTGAAAATGCTTCAAAAGCATAACCCCAACTAAGTGACCTATATGTAAAGAGTCTGCTGTTGGGTCAATACCAACATAGGCAGTTCGCATATTTTCATTTAAATGTTCTTGTAATCCGGGCATTACATCGTGAACCATTCCACGCCAGTTTACTTCTTCAAAAAAATCTTTTTTCATCGATTTCAAATTTTCGTGCAAAGATATTATAAAGCTTGTTCTTTCAGGGTGGTGAATTAATTATATTTACAGAATGATTTTAATTACAGGAACTACTGGTTTAGTAGGCACTCATTTGTTAGCAAAATTGCTAGAAAAAACGAAACCTAGTCAAATTCGGGGAATTTTTAGGTCTTCAGAAAAAAAAGATTTTAGCATAGCTATAATTGATCGGGTTTATGGTAAAAAAATTGCCGATTTAGCACTAGATATTGAATGGCAAAAAGCAGATATTCTGGAAATTCCTGAGCTAGAAAAAGCATTTAAAAATATTGAATTTGTTTACCATTGCGCTGGTTTAATAAGCAATAGCCCTTCTATGCGAAGTATTTTAAGAAAAGTAAATATTGAAGGCACAGCCAATGTTGTTAACCTAGCTATAGAGTACAATGTAAATAAATTTTGCCATGTAAGTTCTATTGCTACCTTAGGAAAAAGCAAAGACAATGGCATTGTAAATGAAGATTCTTATCGAGAAAATTTAAATAATTCTAGTTATTATAGTATAGCAAAGTATGGTGGTGAGATGGAAGCTTGGCGTGGTTCCCAGGAAGGCTTAGATGTACTTGTTATAAACCCTGGTGTAATTTTAGGCCAAGGCTTCTATGAAGATGGCTCAGGTGAACTATTTAAACAAGCTGCAAATGGTTTTCCTTTTAAAATAAATAAACAAACTGGATTTATAGGAGTACAAGATGTAGTTGATGCAATGTTGGTTGGGATGGAAAGCAAAGTTAAAAATCAACGTTTTATTCTTGTTAGTGAAAATTTAAAAATGAGTGAAGTACAAATAGAAATAGCCAAAAATCTTGGTGTACAGCAACCAAAAATTACACTAAAAAAATGGATGCTCTATTTGTATTGGTTTTTTGATGTAGTTATTGGTTTGTTAACTCGAAAAAAAAGGAAGCTAAGCTTTGATGTTATTCCAACTTTATTGGAAGATAGAGCCTACAGCAATGAAAAAATAAAAACCGAATTAAGTTTAGCATTTACACCCATAAAAAAAGTAATAAAAGAATGTTGTAAAGACTATAAAAAGTAGATTTTATCTGTTCCTTTTCAACAAAGTATCGGTAGATCTTTTGGCTTCTTTTTTAACTCGTTCTATACTATCTTGAAGCTTTTTATCATTTTCAACTCGTAGTTTTAACTCTTCAATTTTGGTCTTTACATTTTTATATATTTCAGTATTAACTTCATATTGCTCGTTGTAGTATTCAATATTTTTTGATAGCGTTAAACTATCGATTTCATATTTATCAAAGACAAAATTACGAACATCAATTTTATGTTTATCTATTCTAAAATTATTTACACTAATCATAGCATCTAAAAGAACCATATCTGTTAAGACATTCTCCATTTCTTCTGGACTAAGTAAGTTGTTTGGTTTTTGAGCAAGTTGTACATCTTGGCAAGATCCAAAAACTAACAGGATGAAAATGATGAGTATATTTCTAAACATTATTATCTATTGAATGTAAGCCGTTTTGCCTTATAGTTTTTATCTAATTTAGGAAAATTAAAGTTTTCATACACTAAATTTCCATTGACAAAAGTATGTGTTACACGAGATCGAAATGTGTTTCCTTCAAAAGGAGACCAGCCACACTTGCTATAAATATTTTCTTTTTGAACGGTCCAAGGTGCATTTAAATCTACTAGAACCAAATCTGCGAAATATCCTTCTCTTATATATCCGCGTTTATTTATTTCAAACAAAATTGCAGGATTGTGGCAAGCTTTTTCTACAATTTTGGTTAGCGTAATTTTCCGTTGATGATACATTTCTAATAAAGCAACCAACGCATGTTGTACAAGTGGGCCACCACTTGGTGCTTTTAAGTAGGGGTTATTTTTTTCGTCTATAGTGTGTG
Organism: Psychroflexus planctonicus; assembly: GCF_014640195.1. Classification (GTDB taxonomy): domain Bacteria; phylum Bacteroidota; class Bacteroidia; order Flavobacteriales; family Flavobacteriaceae; genus Psychroflexus; species Psychroflexus planctonicus. The sequence continues at coordinate 3,477 of NZ_BMGM01000008.1, read as the reverse complement.
GAGCGTGGTCAGTAGCAAGGACATCAATAAAATCTTCGTTTAAAGCTTTCAGCAAAGCATCTTGGTCTTTTTTAGTTTTAACTGCTGGATTCCATTTAATCTTCGTTCCCTTTTCTGCGTAATCACTATCATTAAACCATAAATGATGTATACAGACTTCTGCTGTTATTTTTTTATTTTTTAAAGGTTTTTTATTTGAAAACTGCGCTAATTCTTTTGCTGTAGAAAGGTGAAAAACATGCAATCTCGCTCCTGTTTTCTTGGCTAATTTTATGGCTTTAGACGATGATAAATAACAGGCTTCTTCGCTTCTAATTTCTGGATGAGCTTCAATTGGAATATTGTCTTCACCATATTTTTCGATATAAGCTTGTGTGTTTTTTCTAATGGTATCTTCATCTTCACAATGAGTAGAAATAATTACAGGTGAATTTTTAAAAATTTCTTCTAAAGCTTTTTCATCATCAACCAGCATATTTCCTGTTGAAGAACCTAAAAACAACTTTAAACCAGCAATTTCTTTTGGATTTATCTTTTTAATTTCAGATAAATTTGCATTTGTGCCACCAAACATAAATGAAAAATTTACCAAGGAATCTATTTGAGCAATGTCAAATTTTTCTTCTAGCAAATTTAAGGTGGTTGCTGGTGGTTGTGTATTGGGCATTTCTATAAAAGAAGTAATTCCGCCAGCAGCGGCAGCAATAGATCCAGTTTTTATAGTTTCTTTGTGCGTTAATCCGGGTTCTCTAAAATGAACTTGATCATCGATTAAACCTGGTAAAAGGTATTTTCCTTCAGCATCAATTACTTTTACTGTATTAGATTTCAAGCTTATTGATTCTGAAACTTCTTTTATCATTTCATTTTCAATATAGACGTCACCTTCAAAAATTTTATTTTCGTTGACTATTTTAGCATTTTTAATTAATGTTTTCATTGTATTTTTCCAAATATACTTTTCAATTTCAATTTTATAACACCAAAAACAGCTTCATAAATAATTCTTCCATCCATTTTTGATTTGCCATGTTTTCGTTCGGTAAATATAACAGGAACTTCCTTTAATTGAAAACCTAAGGCCAAAGCTTTAAATTTCATTTCTATTTGAAAGGCATAACCTATAAATTGAATTTTATCTAGATTAATTTTTTCAAGAACTTCTTTACGGTAGCAAACATAGCCTGCGGTACTATCGTTAATAGGTATACGCATTAAAAATTTAACGTATTTTGAAGCAAACCACGAAATCAAGATGCGTTTCATGGGCCAATTCACAACGTTTACTCCTTTAACATATCTTGACCCGATAGACATATCATACCCTTCATCTCTACAAGCTGAAAGCAATTGCTTTAGGTCTTTTGGATGATGTGAAAAATCTGCATCCATTTCAAAAATATATTCATAGTTGCGTTGAAGCGCCCATCTAAATCCAGAAATATATGCTACACCAAGACCTTCTTTTTTAGCTCTTTTTAATAAGTGTAATCTTTCAAAATTAGCTTTTTCAGCAATTAGTTTTTCTACAAGCTCACCAGTTCCATCTGGACTGTTATCATCCACTACAAGGATATGAAAGTCTTCATATCTTGAAAGTACCCCGTTTATTATTTTCGAGATATTTTCGTATTCATTATACGTTGGAATAACAACTAAGTTCAATATTTTAAATTTTTGCAAAGGTAACTTTTTGGAACAAAAGTCTTACACTAATCTTTTGAATAGTTTACATTTGCAGCTATATAGAAGATTAATGCTTGAAAGATTTTCAAATTCAGACATTTGGCTAACATACATTTTAATTGGCGTATTTGTTGCAATTGTTGCTTTAAAGCAAATTAATTCATATAGATTTACCAATCTTTTCAAATTAGGCTGGTCTAACCAATACATTAAACATGTGCTTAGCTCGCCGAAAAGTGATTTTTACTTTTCTGGATTACTAGTTGTTTTATCTAGCTTTTGTGTTGCCCTCTTTTTTATCACCTATTATACAAATTACTTAGGAAATGTAAACGAAATTAATTTCGAATTATTACTAAAAGTGTTGATTTTAATATCATCATATCTTATTTTTAGATTTTTAACTCAAAAGTTTATAGGCTTCATATTTCAAATTGATAAGATAATTACCCAATATTTATGTTTTAAATTTAGCTTGCTATATTACGCAAGTATATTAAGCTACATTCCTCTCATACTTCTAGTTTATTCAGATTTATCAGAACTTTATATTAATATTTTTATTGTTATACTGACTAGCTTTTACGTCATACGTATTATATTATTTTATTTAAAATCAAGAAGTTTAATATCAAATCATTTGTTCTATTTTATTTTGTACATTTGCAGCTTTGAAATATTACCTATATTTCTGCTAATATGGTATATGAAATAGGTCTTTAAAAAGTACTAAATCCTAGTCTATGAAAGTGAAAACTATTTTAATTTCACAACCTGAACCCAAAGTTGAAAATTCACCTTATGCTGAACTAGAAGACAAACTTAAAGTAAAAATCGACTTTATTCCTTTTATTCATGTTGAAGGCGTTGATACTAAAGAAGTGCGTCAACAAAAAATCGATCTGAAGAAATTTTCTGCAATAATCTTAACTAGTAGAAATGCTGTTGATAATTTTTTCAGAATTGCTGAAGAGATGCGCTATGAAGTGCCAGATACATTAAAATATTTTTGTCAAAGTGAAGCTGTTGCGTTTTATTTACAAAAATATGTAGTTTACAGAAAAAGAAAGATCTACGTAGCTAAGAGAACATTCCAAGATTTAATAGATATTCTTAAAAAGCATAAATCAGAGTCTTTTCTTTTGCCTTCTTCAGATGTTTTAAAACCAACTGTTCCTAAACAGCTTGATAAGTTGGGCATCAATTGGTCTAGAGCTATTTTATACAGAACAGTGGTAAGTGATTTATCTCATCTTAAAGATGTTACTTATGATATATTAGTATTCTTTAGTCCAAGTGGAATTAAATCTTTGTTTGAAAATTTTCCAGATTTTGAACAAAAAGATACGAAAATAGCTGTGTTTGGTAACACTACAATCAAAGCAGCAAAAGACCATGGATTAAATGTAAATATAAAAGCTCCTACTCCAGAGACACCATCTATGACAATGGCTTTAGAAAAATATATCAAAAAACACAAATAAATATACTCACGTTTTAATGCTAGCGGGTATTGTATAGGCTAAAATGGCTCTACTTGAAAAAGTAGGGCTTTTGTTGTTTGTGAGTATTTAAAAGCTATTTTGTAATCTTTGATAGTATTTAAAAGATGGCGAATATTTTTTAACTAGACGCTCAAACATGAATCAGTATCTTAAGGAAGAGAAAAAAGTAACAAAAAAAAAGTCCTTTCAGCGTGATTGCTAAAAGGACTTTTAGTATAAGGAAGGCGGCGACCTACTCTCCCACGGAATGCAGTACCATCGGCGCAAATGAGCTTAACTTCTCTGT